>NZ_BAABKB010000001.1:0-633823 GCF_039543605.1 Streptomyces siamensis
ATCTCCCGGTTCACAGCGTCCTCGCTGTGCGCCTACCAGGCAGTGCCCGGCAGGACTTTTTCAAAGGAACCTCGTCCCAGCCGAATAGCCGGAGACGGGGTATCAACATATCTGGCGTTGATTTTTGGCACGCTGTTGAGTTCTCAAGGAACGGACGCTTCCTTTGTACTCACCCGAGAGACTCTCTCAGGCTTTCCTCCGGGCAGTTTCCCTTCGGTCTTGCGTTTCCGACTCTATCAGATCTTTCCGATCCGATTTCCTCGGTGCTTTCCAGGTTCCCGCTCTCGCGTTTCCCTTTCCGGCGGTTCCGACTCTATCAGACTCTTTCGTGTCCGATTCCCTGTCGGCGGGGCTTGTCTTCGCGGCTGTTGGGCCGTTCCGACGAGTGAGACTTTAGCGGAATCGCGGCCCCCGAGCTAATCGGGGTCGCGCTCTTTCGAACGCGGATTCCTCATTTCGCAAACATGCATGAAAACGCGTCGACGACGAGGTCGTCGATCGTTGAGTGCTTGGTGCGGAATGGCTGTCCGGGGACCGACCGGAGTCGGCGCTCACGTCGGACAACTCGGAGAACACTACGGACGGGGCCAGGGTGTGTCAACTCGAGCCCGGACGGTGCCCTGGAGGCGTACGCTCGTCCCCATGACAACGCGTACGTGCACCCAGCTGTGGTGGGCCGCCTGACGGCGGCCGTACTCACGTATGTACTCAACGGCCGCCGCCTCGGCGGCCGTTCTTGTATCTCCCTCCTGGAGAGCCGGCCGGCGGGCGCGGCGGCCTCGACCAGGAGGTGGAGAGATGACGCGGATCTTCAGCGGGGTCAAGCCGACCGGGCATCTGACGCTGGGGAACTATCTGGGGGCCGTACGGCGCTGGGCCGACGTCGATCAGCACCGGGCCGACGCCCTGTTCTGCGTCGTCGACCTGCATGCGCTGACCGTGGACCACGATCCGGCGCGGGTGCGCAGGCTCAGCAGGCAGGCGGCGACGCTGTTGCTCGCGTCGGGGCTCGATCCGGACCTGTGCACCATGTTCGTGCAGAGCCATGTGGACGAGCACGCCCGGCTGTCGTACGTGCTGGAGTGCGTCGCGACCGACGGGGAGATGCGTCGGATGATCCAGTACAAGGAGAAGGCGTCGCGGGAGCGGGAGCGCGGCGGGAGCGTGCGGCTGTCGTTGCTGACGTATCCCGCGCTGATGGCGGCGGACATCCTGGCGTACGGAACCGACGAGGTGCCGGTCGGGGAGGACCAGACCCAGCACGTCGAGCTGACCCGGGATCTGGCGGTCCGCTTCAACCAGCGGTACGGCCACACGTTCGTGGTGCCGCGGGCCACCCGTCCGGAGGTCGCCGCACGGGTGATGAACCTCCAGGAGCCGACGTCGAAGATGGGGAAGAGCGACGACGTGGGACCGGGGGTCGTCTATCTGCTCGACGAGCCGGATGTCGTGCGGAAGAAGATCATGCGTGCCGTGACGGACAGCGGTCAGGACGTCGTGTACGACCGGGAGGCGCGGCCGGGGGTCTCGAATCTGCTGGAGATCCTCGCGGCCTGTGAGGGTGGGAACCCCGAGGCCTTGGCCGGTGTATATGAGTCGTACGGCGCTTTGAAAAAGGACACCGCCGAGGCCGTGGTCGAGGTCCTCAGGCCCGTACAGGAGAGGCACAAGCAGTTGTGCGCGGATCCTGCGTATGTGGAGGGGGTGCTCCGAAGTGGGGCGGAGAAGGCCAGGGGCATGGCGAGGCCGAGAGTCGATGCCGCTTATCGGGCGATCGGGCTGCTGCCGGCCGGCTGATGCGGTCCCGGGGGCGTCGACAGGGCTCGGCGGGGGCCGGGCACGAAGACGCGGGGGCCGGGCGGGCGGGGTCGGCCTGAGCTGAGGGACGGCGGGCCGGTCCAGGTCGGCCCGCCGTCTTCCCGCCGTGGCGCGGAGGCTGCCCGGTGTGCCGGGGCGGTGCCCGGACCCCCGAGCAGTCGGGAGCTGCTCGGCTAGTTGTTGCCCGAGGCCAGCTCGCGGCTGCGGTCGCGAGCCGCCTCCAGAGCGGCGATGAGTGCGGCGCGCACGCCGTGGTTCTCCAGCTCGCGGATCGCGTTGATCGTGGTGCCCGCGGGGGACGTGACGTTCTCGCGCAGCTTCACGGGGTGCTCCCCGCTGTCGCGGAGCATCACGGCGGCGCCGATCGCGGACTGGACGATCAGGTCGTGGGCCTTGTCGCGGGGCAGGCCCAGCAGGATGCCCGCGTCGGTCATGGCCTCGACCAGATAGAAGAAGTACGCCGGGCCGGAGCCGGACAGGGCGGTGCAGGCGTCCTGCTGGCTCTCGGGGACGCGGAGCGTCTTGCCGACCGCTCCGAAGATCTCCTCGGCGGTGGCGAGGTGGTCGGCGGTGGCGTGGCTGCCGGCGGAGATGACGGACATGGCCTCGTCGACGAGGGCGGGCGTGTTCGTCATGACGCGGACGACCGGGGTGCCTGTGGACAGGCGCTCCTCGAAGAAGGAGGTGGGGATGCCGGCCGCGCCGCTGATGACCAGGCGGTCGGCGGGGATGTGCGGGGCGAGTTCGTCGAGGAGGGTGCCCATGTCCTGTGGCTTGACCGTGAGGATCAGGGTGTCGGCGGTCTTCGCCGCTTCCGGGTTGGTGACCGGGGTGACTCCGTGGCGCTCCTGGAGCTCCCTGGCCCGCTCCGGGCGCCGGGCGGTGACCAGCAGGTCGGAGGGAGCCCAGCCCGCTCGGATCATTCCGCTGAGCAGGGCTTCGCCGATCTTGCCGGTGCCGAGGACTGCGACTTTCTGCGTCATGTGCGGGTGCCCTCCGGGGTGCGTCGTCCTGGGCTCATCCTCGCACTCAAGGGGGCGGACGGGTCGGTGTGTCCGGTGTGCGGACGGTGCGGGCCGTCAGACGGTGCGGCGCCGGAGCGTTGCGGCTCCGAGGGTGAGGACGAGCAGGGCGCACCCCGCGACGATCACGACGTCGCGGACGAAGTCGGCCGTCATGTCCGTGTGTTTGAGGACTTCGTTCATGCCGTCGACCGCGTAGGACATGGGCAGCACGTCGGAGATGGCTTCGAGGACGGGGTGCATGTTGGGGCGGGGTGTGAACAGGCCGCAGAGGAGGAGCTGGGGAAAGATCACGGCCGGCATGAACTGGACGGCCTGGAATTCGGAGGAGGCGAAGGCGGAGACGAAGAGACCCAGGGCGGTGCCGAGGAGCGCGTCGAGCAGGGCGACGAGCAGGAGGAGCCAGGGGGAGCCGGTCACGTCGAGACCGAGGAACCAGACGGCCAGGCCCGTGGCGAGGGCGGACTGGACGATGGCCAGGGCACCGAAGGCCAGGGCGTAGCCGGCGATCAGGTCGCCCTTGCCGAGGGGCATGGCGAGGAGTCGTTCGAGGGTGCCCGAGGTGCGTTCGCGGAGTGTGGCGATCGAGGTCACCAGGAACATCGTGATCAGCGGAAAGATCCCGAGGAGGGAGGCGCCGATGGAGTCGAAGGTGGCGGGGCTCCCGTCGAAGACGTAGCGCAGCAGGAAGAGCATCACGCACGGGATGAGGATCATCAGGGCGATGGTGCGCGGGTCGTGGTGGAGCTGGCGCAATACGCGGGTCGCCGTCGCGGTGGTGCGCGAGAGGTTGAGTGCGCTCGGGCGTGGTGCGGGGGCCGCCGACGTGCTGGTGCCGGGGCTCGCGGGTGACGTGCCGCTGGTGGTGCTGGTGGTGCTCATCGGGCGGTCTCCTTTCGGGTCGGGTCGCCGGTGCGGGAGTCGGTTCCCTGCCCGTCGCCCGTCGCGGACGCTTCGCCAGGCGCGGTCTTGGCGTCCGACGCGGTCTTGTCGTCCGAAGCCGACGTGGCGTCCGAAGCCGATGTGGCGTCCGGCGTCGGCTCGGCGTCCTTGGCCGGCTGGTTGCCGGCCGCTGTCGCCTCGTCGACCAGGCGGAGGAAGGCGGCTTCGACGGTGTCGGAGTCGAAGCGTGCGCGCAGGGCGTCGGGGGTGTCGTCGGCGAGGATCCGGCCCTCGCGCATCAGCAGGAGGCGGTGGCAGCGCTCGGCTTCGTCCATGACATGGGAGGAGACGAGCAGGGTCGCGTTCCGCTCCGCGGCGATGGTGTGGAAGAGGTTCCACAGGTCGCGGCGCAGGACGGGGTCGAGGCCCACGGTCGGTTCGTCGAGAACGAGGAGTTCGGGGGTGCCGAGGAGGGCGACCGCCAGGGAGACGCGGCTGCGCTGGCCGCCGGAGAGGTTGCCGGCGAGGGCGTCGGCGTGGGAGGTGAGGTCGACGTCGGCGATGGCCTGGGTGACGTCGGCGCGGCGACGTTCGGCGGCGGCGCGGCCGGGGTCGAGGATCGCGGCGAAGTAGGCGAGGTTCTGGCGCACGGTCAGGTCGTCGTAGACGGAGGGGGCCTGGGTGACGTAGCCGATGCGGGAGCGGAGTGCGGGGTCGCCGGCGGGGCGGCCGAGGACGTCGAGTGTGCCGGCGACCTTAGCCTGGGTGCCGACGATGGAGCGCATGAGTGTCGACTTGCCGCAGCCGGAGGGGCCGAGCAGTCCGGTGATCTGGCCACGGGGCACGGCGAATTCGAGTCCGCGGAGGACGGTGCGCGTTCCTCGGACGACGGTGAGTTCCTGGGCGCGGACAGCGGGCTGGTCACAGGGCGTGGAGGGGTCCGACGGGTCGGGCGGACGCGACCTAATAATCATCATGCGATGAATATTCCTCCTGCGTGACGTGTCGGTCAACCCCGGTCGCACGAGGCGGCGCAAGCGCGCGTCGGCGCGATCGGAAGGGAGCGCTCCGGGGATGCGCGGGACGGTGCGCTTCCGTGTCCACGTGGCTGTTCCGCGGAAGGGGTGCGCGATCAACGCCCCTTCCTGACAATGGATTTCAGTGCGCGGACATATGCCGCTGGGCGCCCGGACGACGGGTGCCGTGTGACTGTGTGACGCGCCGGCAGGTCCGCCGTGCCCTCCCCCGGCCCGGCGCCCACGCATCTCCCGCTCTTCGACCGGAGGTGCCGTTGTCATGCGTAAAGCCGATCTACTCGCGTCCCTCGTCGTGTTCCTCGTCGCGTTGCCCCTGTGCGTGGGGGTCGCCATGGCCTCCGGTGTGCCCGCCGAACTGGGGCTGGTCACCGGGATCGTCGGCGGGCTGGTGGCCGGGGCGTTGCCCGGGAGCAGCCTCCAGGTGAGCGGGCCCGCCGCCGGGTTGACCGTCCTGGTGTACGAGGCGGTGCGTGCGTACGGCGTGGAGGCGCTGGGCGTGCTGGTGCTCGCGGCCGGGCTGGTGCAGCTCGCGCTCGGAGTGCTGCGGCTCGGACGGTGGTTCCGGGCCGTGTCCGTGGCCGTGGTGCAGGGCATGCTCGCCGGGATCGGGCTCGTCCTGATCGCCGGCCAGGTGTACGCGATGGGTGACGCGACCGCGCCCGGCAGCGGGCTCGGGAAGATCGGCGGGCTGGTGTCGCTGGCGGGTGACGCGGACCCGGTGGCCCTGGCGGTCGGCGGCGCCACCGTGGCCGTACTCCTGCTGTGGCCGCGGTGGCGGCGAGGGGCACGCCTGGTGCCGGCGCCGCTCGTGGCGGTGGCACTCGCCTCGCTGGTGACCGGGCTGTTCGACCTGTCGGTGCGGCGCGTCGAGGTGCGCGGCCTGCTCGATGCCGTCCGTCCGCCGTCCGCCGACGATCTGGGACGGCTCACGGAAGTGGGCGTGATCGGGACGGTGTTGGCGTTCGCTCTGATCGCCTCGGCGGAGTCCCTGTTCAGCGCGGCGGCCGTGGACCGGCTGCACCGGGGTCCGCGCACCGACTACGACCGTGAATTGATCGCGCAGGGCGCGGGCAACACCGTGTGCGGCATGCTCGGGGCGCTGCCGATGACCGCGGTGATCGTGCGGAGCGCGGCGAACGTGCAGGCCGGGGCGCGGACCAAGGCCTCGCGGGTGCTGCACGGGGTGTGGCTGCTGCTCTTCACGGCCGTGGTGCCGGGCGTGCTCGGCGTGATCCCGGTGGCCGCGCTGGCCGGGCTGCTGGTGCACGCGGGCTGCAAGCTCGTGCCGGTGCGGGAGCTGCGGCCGCTGTGGCGGGCGCACCGGGGCGAACTGGTGGTGCTCACGGTGACAGCCGTGGCCATCGTGGTCGGGAACCTGTTCGAGGGCGTGCTGGCCGGGCTGGCGCTCGCGGTGGCGAAGACGGCGTGGGACATCAGCCATGTGCACGTGGAGACGGAGGACCACGGGGCCGCGGGCATCGTCGTACGGGTCGTCGGCAACGCCACCTTCCTGCGGCTGCCGAAGTTGCTGGACGCCTTGGAGGCGCTGCCTCACGACCGTGACGTACGGCTGGAGTTGGGCGGGCTCCGGCATGTGGACCACGCGTGTGCGGCGGCCCTGGAGGGCTGGGCCGCCGGGCGGGATCACGAGCGGGTCGCCACCAGCAGGTCCACGACGTAGGTCTCCTCCACGATTCCGTCCGGGAAGAGGGGCAGGAGGTGGTTGCGCTCCTCGGCGAGGAACGCCCGGGTGGCCTCCTCGCCGAGGACCAGGAACGCCGAGTGGCTGCCGAGATTGGCGAGATGCGTGTCGAGCGGGACGCGGCGGCTCCAGCGGACCTGGCGGCGATCGAAGTCCAGCCGTCGGCTCGGGTCGGCGGCGAGCGCGGCGGCGGCCCGGGCACCGCTGCCGCTCTTCTCCACGACCGGGTCGATGCCGAAGTGCCGCTGGACACGTTCGGCCTCCTCGGCGATCCACCGCACGTCCAGGGCGTCGGTGTTCCACCACAGGGCGAGGGCGCCGCCCGGACGCAGGACGCGCAGCGCCTCGGGCACCGAGTGGGCCGGGTCGGTCCAGTGCCAGGCCTGGGCGTAGGTGAGGAAATCGACGGAGGCGTCGGCCAGCGGCAGGGCATCGCCGGTGCCTCGGACGATGGGGACGCCGGGCAGGGTGCGGCGGAACTGCGCGGTCATGCCCTCGCCAGGCTCCACGGCGAGCACGTCCGCGCCCCGCGCGTGCAGGAGCGCCGTCGCGATGCCGGTGCCCGCACCCACGTCGACGACCCTCGCACCCGCGAGCGGGCGGGACGCCAGGTCCTCGATCGCGTCGAAGAGGGCCGGCGGGTAGGAGGGGCGGTTCGCGGCGTACTGGGCCGCGGCGGCGTTGAAGGAGTGGGCTCGGCTGGCGTGCGAGGACGCGGCGGCGGAAGCGGTCATGTGTCCATGGTGGCGGGTGGTGCGAGCCCGAGGCAGGGGGCCTCGGCGGGTGCCTCCGGCTGAGCGCCGCCGCCTGTCGTCCGGTACGTCTCCCGGGGGGACACCTCCGGGTTCCGGCTCGGTCCGCCGCAGCTGCGGACCGCCGCAGCTGCAGACCGCCGCGGCTGCGGACCACGCCCCGGCGGGCCTGACGCCCCAGCCCTTCGCCATCCCGGCATTGCGCCATCCCGGCACCCCGGCACCCCGGCACCCCGGCACCCCGGCATCACGCCATCCCGGCACCCCGGCACCCCGCCAGCCCGGCACCCCGGCATCACGCCATCCCGGCACCCCAGCACCCGGCGCCTCGGCGGCCCGGTATCTCGGCGGCTGCTCGGCCCTGCCCGCCGTCGGGCGGCCGATCCCGCGCCCAGGAGCACGCGCAGGAACCACGAACGAGGCCCGGCTCCCAGGGTGCCGGCCGCGATCCGAGGTCAGGAGTCAGGAGCGTCGGCTCCGCTTCTTCGACGGGTTGCCCGTACGGCGCTTGCTGCGCCGCTCGTACTGCTGCCGTGCCTCCTCGTACTCCTCGCGGTGCAGGCGCTCGCCCGGGGCCTCGGTGAGGGAGCGGAAGAAGTAGGCGAAGAGGGAGCCGATGAAGCCGATGGCCAGCAGACCGCGGAGCGAGGCCTGACGCTCGGCGTCGGGGCGCTTGGCGAACGAGTCCCAGGTGTGGCGGAACGCGAGCGCGCTGCACACCGCGAACATCACCACGACCAGCACGGTCACCGGCTTGCCGACGTCCGCGATGGCAAGGCCCTGGTAGGCGAATCGGAGCACGAAACAGGAGGCCACCGCGGCGGCCAGCGACCCCACGGCGACACCGACACGGCGGGCCGCGTAGCCGCCCTCGTGCGCCACCCAGGTCGTCCCGAAGAAACGCAGGGGCTCGGGCTGGGGGCCTGCCGGGGTGCCGGTCTCTGTCTCGTCGCTCACCCGACGATTATCGCTCCGGCGCTCCGCCGCGGGATTCCCGGCCGTCGTCGGACGACGGCCGGGACCGTCCTCGGTCAGGAGCAGCGCGGGGCGACGTATCCGTCGCTGCCGGTCTTCACGTACGCGTCCGCGACGAACTGCGCGTTGGCGATGTTGTCCCAGATCTTCGACGTCCCGTACGGGCCGGTGACCGTCTCGCCCGGGCACTGGCAGCGGATCGGGATGCTGGAGCCCGCCGGCAGGGTGCGGACGACGCTGTAGTGGGTGCCCGGGCCGCTGCGGACGTTGACGCTGTACCCCGGTGCGAGCGGGTACGTCCGCGCCGCCTCGGCGCTCAGTGTCCCGGCGCTCAGAGCCTCGGCGTCCGCCGTCTCCCCCGCGCCCGTGATCTCGATGTCCTCCGTGGCCATTCTGGCCTCCCCCCGTGAATGGTTCACGCCAAGTTCATGCTGAGCGCCGAGGCTAGCAAGCCGCCGAGGTTTCGCACGAAGCATCGACTAGGCTCTGCGCGTCGCGCGTGCGGACGAACACACGGGGGTGAGTGATGCCGCCACGGCGCAGCACCGGTACGGACCCGGAAGCGGAACATCCGCGGTACGCCGGGCAGTACCTGCTGGAGGCGGAACTCGGATCCGGTGGCATGGGCATCGTGCATCTCGCACGGTCCGCCTCCGGGCTACGACTCGCGGTCAAGGTCGTCCACGCCGAGTTCGCTCAAGACCCGGAATTCCGGGGGCGGTTCAGGCAGGAGGTCGCGGCGGCCCGACGGGTCAGCGGCGCCTTCACCGCGCCCGTGGTGGACGCCGACCCCGAGGCCGAACACCCGTGGATGGCCACCCTGTTCATCCCCGGGCCGACCCTTGCCGAGCATGTGAAACGGAACGGCGCGCTGCCGCCCGCCCGGCTGCGCCATCTGATGGCCGGGCTGGCCGAGGCGCTGCGCGACATCCACCGGGCAGGTGTCGTGCACCGCGACCTCAAGCCGAGCAACGTGCTGCTGGCGGGCGACGGTCCCAAGGTCATCGACTTCGGCATCTCCCGGCCCTCGGACAGCGAGTTGCGCACGGAGACCGGCAAGTTGATCGGCACGCCGCCGTTCATGGCTCCCGAGCAGTTCCGCAGGCCACGGCAGGTCGGGCCGGCCGCCGACGTGTTCGCGCTGGGCTCGGTGATCGTGCACGCGGCCACCGGGAGCGGGCCCTTCGACTCGGACAGTCCGTATCTCGTCGCGTATCAAGTCGTGCACGACGAGCCGGACTTGACAGGAGTGCCGGAGGACATCGCGGGTCTGGTCGCGCGGTGCCTCGCCAAGGAGCCCGAGGACCGGCCCACACCGGACGAGCTGATGACCGCGCTGCGTTCGGTGTCGGCCTCGTACGACACCCAGGCGTTCATACCCGAACAGCGCAGCCGGAACGGGGAATCGGCGCGGCCCGGGCAGGTGGAACGGGAGGACGCACCGTCCCCCTCGGCCGCCTCGCCGTGGACCGACCCGGCGGCCGACGACGAGAGTCCCGCATCCGGGAGCGGACCTGTGTCCGCCGCCCGGAGCGGTGCGCTGTCCGGAGCCGGGAGCGGTCCGGCGGCCGACGACGAGACGCACGCGCGCGGGAGCGGTCCGGCGCGTCCCGGGGCACCCGCTCCCGAGAACGGGCCCGCGCAGCACGGGACGTCGGGGACGCCCGGGACGTCGGGGACGGCTACAGACCCGGCCGCGCCGCGGTCGGCCCGGCGGCGTCTGCTCCTCGCCGTGGCGGCGGCCGGGCTCGCGGTCGCGGTGGCCGTCGGCACCACGGTCCTCCTCGCCGGATCGGACGACCCGGCACCGCAGAAGGAGGACACCGGGCAGCGGTCGGCGAGCGCCTTCCGCCCGTGGGAGATCGAGCTGACCGCACGGGGCGCCGAGGCCACCGGCCAGCCGCACTGCACGTACACACCGCACACCCTGTACTGCATCAGGCCCGGTGTGCTGGCCGCCGCCGTCGACGCGACGGACGGCCGGGTGCTGTGGTCCCGGGACGACACCGCCCGGCGAGGTACCGACGTCGCCCAGGAGCCTGTCCTCTCCGGCGGGCTCCTGCACGTCCTCAGCCGGGGCGGCAAGCAGCTGTCGGCGCTCGACCCGGCCACGGGCAGAACCCGCTGGAGCCGCGACGTCACCCGCTACGAGGGGCGCGTCGCGCACGCCGGTGGCGTCGTCCTGCTCACCGGCCCCGATTCCCGGGTCACCGCACTCGACGCGGCGACCGGGAAGGAGAAGTGGCAGCACACCCTCCCGGGGCAGACGATGCCGAGCTTCTCCTCGTACGGGGACGGAGTCGCCTACGCGGTGACGGCGGCCGGGAAGGAGACCCGGGTGGCCGCGGTCGACCCGCAGACCGGTGCCATGAGCTGGCAGCGGCACCTCGCCGGGACGCTGAGCGTCGTGGGCGCGCACGACGGGGCGGTGTGGTTCACCTCGACGGCCACCGACAGCTACACCGACGCCGTCGTCCGCTACGACGTCGCCCACCGCACGGCCGAGCGGGTCGCGCTGCGCTTCCCGCTGCCCGGCGCGCAGGCCGCCGTGGCGGGCGACACCGTCTATCTGCTGGCCGACGGCGGCGCGCTGGTGGCCGTCGACACCAGGACGTCGAAGCAGCTGTGGCGGGCGGAGACGTCCGTCAGCTGGGCGTCCGCGCCCGTCGTGGCCGGGAACCGGCTGTACCTGAGCGCCGTGGACGGCAGGCTCCTCGCGGTCGACACGGCGCGCGGCACCCTGCTCGGCCAGACGAAGGCGCGCCTGGGCGACCGGCGGGGCTCCCTCGTCAACGTGCTTCCCGCTCCGGTCGCCGCCCCGGGCAGGGTCTACGGGACCGCCCCGGACGGCTCACTGTTCGCGGTCGACGCCCGCGATCCGTCGGCGTGGTGAGGTACGGGCCCCGAGGTTCCGACGCGGCCACCTCGTGATGCCGGCACGCCCAGGCGTGAGGGGAAATGGTCGCGAAGGGGCCACCCGGGCGTGAGGGAAAGCGAAGGGGCCGCTCCTGATGGAGCGGCCCCTGGCACGGCTGTCGGTCCGGGCGGCCGTCGTGGCCGCCGGCCGGGCTCAGCCCAGCTTCGAGACGTCGCGCACCGCGCCCTTGTCCGCGCTGGTCGCCATCGCGGCGTAGGCGCGCAGGGCTGCGGAGACCTTGCGGTCGCGGTCGGCGGGGGCGTACACGCCGTTCTGGGCCTCGCGGCGGGCGTCCAGCTCCTCGTCCGCCACCAGCAGGTCGATCGTGCGGTTCGGGATGTCGATGCGGATGCGGTCGCCGTCACGCACCAGGGCGATGGTGCCGCCCGCGGCCGCCTCCGGGGAGGCGTGGCCGATGGACAGGCCCGAGGTGCCGCCGGAGAAGCGGCCGTCGGTGACCAGGGCGCACGCCTTGCCCAGGCCACGGCCCTTCAGGTACGAGGTCGGGTACAGCATCTCCTGCATGCCCGGGCCGCCCTTGGGGCCCTCGTAGCGGATGACGACGACGTCGCCCTCCTTGACCTGCTGGGTGAGGATCTTCTGGACGGCCTCCTCCTGCGACTCGCAGACGACCGCCGGGCCCTCGAAGGTCCAGATGGACTCGTCCACGCCGGCCGTCTTCACGACGCAGCCGTCGACGGCGAGGTTGCCCTTGAGGACCGCCAGGCCGCCGTCCTTGGAGTACGCGTGCTCGGCGGAGCGGATGCAGCCGCCCTCGGCGTCCTCGTCGAGGGCCTCCCAGCGCTCGGACTGGGAGAAGGCCTCGGCGGAGCGGACGCAGCCGGGGGCCGCGTGCCACATCTCGACCGCGTCGGCGGACGGGGAGCCGCCGCGCACGTCCCACGTCTTGAGCCAGTCGGCCAGGGACGGGCTGTGCACGGCGTGCACGTCCTCGTTCAGCAGGCCCGCGCGGTGCAGTTCGCCCAGCAGCGCGGGGATGCCGCCGGCGCGGTGCACGTCCTCCATGTAGTACGTGCGGTCCTTCGCCACGTTCGGGGCGACCTTGGCGAGGCAGGGCACACGGCGCGAGACCTCGTTGATCTCCTCCAGGCCGAAGGGGACGCCCGCCTCCTGCGCCGCCGCCAGCAGGTGCAGGATCGTGTTGGTCGAGCCGCCCATCGCGATGTCGAGGGCCATCGCGTTCTCGAAGGCCGCGAAGGTGGCGACGTTGCGGGGCAGGACGGTCTCGTCGTCCTGCTCGTAGTAGCGGCGGGTGATGTCCATGACCGTGCGGGCGGCGTTCTCGTACAGCGCCTTGCGGGCGGTGTGCGTGGCCAGGACCGAGCCGTTGCCCGGGAGGGAGAGGCCGATCGCCTCGGTCAGGCAGTTCATCGAGTTGGCGGTGAACATGCCGGAACACGAGCCGCAGGTCGGGCAGGCGTTCTCCTCGATGCGGAGGATGTCCTCGTCCGAGATCTTGTCGTTCACGGCGTCGGAGATCGCGTCGACCAGGTCGAGCGTGCGGACCGTGCCGTCGACGAGGGTCGCACGGCCGGACTCCATCGGGCCGCCGGAGACGAAGACCGTCGGGATGTTCAGCCGCAGGGCGGCGTTCAGCATGCCCGGGGTGATCTTGTCGCAGTTGGAGATGCAGATCAGCGCGTCGGCGCAGTGGGCCTCGACCATGTACTCGACGCTGTCGGCGATCAGGTCGCGGGAGGGCAGACTGTAGAGCATGCCGCCGTGGCCCATGGCGATGCCGTCGTCGACGGCGATCGTGTTGAACTCACGCGGGATGCCGCCCGCCTCCCTGATCGCCTCGCTGACGATCCGGCCGACCGGCTGGAGGTGGGTGTGGCCCGGCACGAACTCCGTGAAGGAGTTGGCGACCGCGATGATCGGCTTCCGCCCGATGTCCGCGCCCGGTACACCGGAGGCGCGCATAAGGGCGCGGGCGCCCGCCATGTTGCGGCCGTGGGTGACTGTGCGGGACCTCAGCTCGGGCATCGTCGCTCGCTCCTTCGGAGAGTTATGACTGGGTCGAGCGTACGCCGGTGCTCCAGGATCCGGACATGCGGTCCGAAATACGGGACGCACATCTCGGTCGTGGGCCGCACGCCGACCGACGGTTCCGGACATCGGCGTACGTCCAGTGGAACAGCGGTACGCCGCCCGGGGGGCCGATCGCTCAGGGGTTCGTCAAGTGTCCCTGGACCACCGGCGCCACCCGCGCCACGATCCGCTCCAGGTCGGCCGACGCCAGCGGCTCGATCTTGATCACGTAGCGCAGCATCGCGACGCCGACGAGCTGGGCGGCGGCGAGCTCGGCGCGCAGCTCGGCGTCGGGGAGGTCGAGCTGCTGGACGATGCGGCGCAGCAGCTGGGCGGCCACGAGACGGCGGAAGACGGCGGCGGCCGCTTCGTTGTTCACGGCGGAGCGCACGATCGCGAGGAGCGGGGTGCGGGTGGCCGGGTTCTCCCAGACACCGAACACGAAGCGGGTGAGTCGTTCGCCGACGCCTTCGAGGGGGCCGTCCTCGATGGCGGCCGGAGCGGCCAGGGCGGGTGCGAAGGCGACCTCGATGGCCGCCTCGAAGACCTGCTCCTTGGTACCGAAGTAGTGGTGCACGAGCGCGGAGTCCACCCCGGCGGCCTTCGCGATGCCCCGAACCGAGGCCTTCTCGTAGCCGCGCTCGGAGAACTCGGCCCGGGCCGCCTCCAGGATCTGGTCGCGGGTGGCGGGGGCCGCCTGGGTCTGCGTGCGGGAGGGGCGCCCCCGGCCGCGGCGGGGCGTGGCGTCCGTCACCGGCGGGGCACCTTCACGGCGGAGGCGAGGTGGAGCCGGGTGAAGGCCAGGGCCTCGGCCAGGTCGGCCTCGCGCTCGGCCCCGGACATCGCGCGGCGGGTGTTGACCTCGATGACCACATGGCCGTCGAACCCGGACAGCGCGAGGCGTTCGAGCAGCTCCGCGCAGGGCTGGGTGCCGCGACCCGGGACCAGGTGCTCGTCCTTGTTGGAGCCGTTGCCGTCGGCGAGGTGGACGTGGCCGAGGCGGTCGGCCATGCGGTCGATCATCTGCAGGGCGTCGGTACGGGCCGTCGCGGTGTGGCTGAGGTCGATCGTGAAGTGCCGGTAGTCGTCCTTCGTCACGTCCCACTCGGGGGCGTACGCGAGCATCTCGCGATCGCGGTAGCGCCAGGGGTACATGTTCTCGACGGCGAACCGTACGTCCGTCTCGTTCGCCATCCGCCAGATCCCGCTGACGAAGTCGCGCGCGTACTGGCGCTGCCAGCGGAACGGGGGGTGCACCACGACGGTCGACGCGCCCAGCTTCTCCGCCGCCGCGCGGGCGCGCTGGAGCTTGACCCACGGGTCGGTGGACCACACCCGCTGGGTGATCAGCAGGCAGGGGGCGTGTACGGCGAGGATCGGGATCTGGTGGTAGTCGCTGAGCCTGCGCAGTGCCTCGATGTCCTGGCTGACCGGGTCGGTCCACACCATGACCTCGACTCCGTCGTAGCCGAGGCGTGCGGCGATCTCGAAGGCCGTCGCCGTCGACTCCGGATACACGGAGGCCGTGGACAACGCGACCTTCGCATCCGGGATGCGTACGACTGGTTCTGCCACGAGGGACAGAGTACGGGTTGGGTTCGGCCCAGGGCCGTGGGTGGTGGGCTTCCGGCCGGGGGCGTCAGGGGCTGCGGCCCGCGGTCTTCCGGCCTTTTCGCGCCGGGGGTGGGCTCCGTCACGTGGTGGGGCTCTCGGTGGCGCGGGGTCGTTCTGTCCGGTTCTCGGGGTCCCGGCACACCCGCCCACACGGGTGGGCGCAGGTACGGACCACTCCACCCAGCCCCACCGGCCCGCACGGGTGGGCGCGGGCCAGGACCACCCCGCCCAGGGGCGCGGGGAACTGCGCGCCCAGACCCCACCGACCCGCGGTCGCGCCGCATCCGCCGTCCTGCCCTCGGTCGGGCGGTCGTGACCTGCGCCCACCCGCACAGGCCGGCTGCCGCTGGGTGCGCGGTTCCCCGCGCCCCTGGGCCGGCGGACTCGGACCCCGCTCACCCGCACAGGCCCGGGGCCACCTGGGGGGTTACTCCGAGGCCATGTGGTCCAGGCGGCGGAGGATGACGCCCTCGCGGAGGGCCCAGGGGCAGACCTCCAGGGTCTCGACGCCGAAGAGATCCATCGCGCCCTCGGCCACGAGCGCGCCCGCGAGGAGCTGGCCCGAGCGGCCGGGGGAGACGCCCGGGAGCTCCGCGCGCTCCTCCCCGGTCATCGAGGCGAGACGCGGCACCCAGTCCTCCAGGGCCCGCCGCTTCAGCTCGCGCTGGACGTAGAGGCCCTCCGTGGAGCGTGCGGCGCCGGCGATGCGGGCCAGCTGCTTGAACGTCTTGGAGGTGGCGACCACATGGTCGGGTGCGCCGAAGCGGCTGAACTCTCCGACCGTGCGGGCGATCTGCGCCCGCACATGGCGGCGCAGCGCCTTCACGTCGGCCGGATCGGCCGGGTCCGTGGGCAGCCAGCCGGCGGTGAGCCGTCCCGCGCCCAGCGGCAGGGACACCGCCGCGTCCGGCTCCTCGTCCATGCCGTACGCGATCTCCAGGGAGCCGCCGCCGATGTCGAGGACGAGGAGCTTGCCCGCGGACCAGCCGAACCAGCGGCGGGCGGCGAGGAAGGTGAGTCTGGCCTCCTCCTCGCCGGTGAGGACCTGGAGCTCGACGCCGGTCTCGGCCTGGACCCGGGCCAGGACGTCGTCGGCGTTGCGCGCCTCGCGGACCGCGGACGTGGCGAAGGGCAGCAGCGCCTCGACACCCTTGTCCTCGGCGGCCTCCAGCGCGTCCTGGACCGTTTCGACCAGTTTGTCGACACCCGCGGGGTCGATCGCCCCGCTCCCGTCGAGCAGTTGGGCGAGCCGCAGGTCGGCCTTGTGCGAGTGCGCGGGCAGCGGGCGGGCGCCGGGGTGGGCGTCCACCACCAGCAGATGCACCGTGTTCGAACCCACGTCGAGGACACCGAGTCTCATATACGGAACGCTACTGCCCCCACGGCCGTCGGCCGTCCCCGGAGCGGGCAGAAGCGACTTACCCTGGACGGGTGCCAAAGACGAAAAAGGCGAAGCCCGACAAATCAGCCAAGGGTTCTTCGCAGACGAAGGCGCCCAAGCCCAAGAAGTCCCCGACGAAGGACGCCGTGTCCGACGAGAAGGGACTCGACTTCGCTCGCGCATGGGTGGAATTTCCAGATCCCGCCGATGACGAGCAGGTCTTCCGGTGCGATCTGACATGGCTGACCTCTCGCTGGAACTGCATCTTCGGAAGTGGTTGCCAGGGCATCCAGGCGGGCCGCGCCGACGACGGCTGCTGCACGCTGGGGGCGCACTTCTCGGACGAGGACGACGAGAAGCGGGTGGCCGAGCACGTGGCGCGCCTCACGCCGGACATCTGGCAGCACCATGACGTGGGCACGAAGACCGGCTGGGTCTCCGAGGACGAGGACGGCGACCGCCAGACGCGCCCGTACCAGGGCTCGTGCATCTTCCAGAACCGTCCGGGCTTCGCGGGCGGCGCGGGCTGCTCGCTGCACATCCTCGCCCTGAAGGAGGGCCGGGAGCCGCTGGAGACCAAGCCGGACGTCTGCTGGCAGCTGCCGGTCCGCCGGACCTACGAGTGGATCGACCGGCCCGACGACACCCGGGTGCTCCAGGTCTCCATCGGCGAGTACGACCGCCGCGGCTGGGGCCCCGGCGGCCACGACCTGCACTGGTGGTGCACCTCGGCGACCTCCGCGCACGGCGCGGGCGACCCGGTGTACGTGTCCTACCGCCCGGAGCTGATCGAGCTCATGGGCAAGGAGGGGTACGACCGCCTCGTCGAGCTCTGCGAGGAGCGGCTGGCGTCGCAGCTGCCGCTGCTGGCACCGCACCCGGCGGACCCGACGCACTGAGACGGGGCACGGGGCGCGTCTACGCCCGCGGGCACGGCGGGCCGGGACGGCGGGGCCGAAGAGCGTCCACGCCCGGTGCGCCGGGCCCGGACGACGGCCCCGGGGCCGTATGGACACGTCGCCCTACGACGACGGGGTCGGCGCGCCGCTGTCGCTCGGCGGCGGCGTCGAGCCGCCCGGGTCCGACGGCGTCGGGTCGGTGGGCGTCGGGGAGGTCGTCGGGTCGGACGGCGTCGGCGACGGGTCGGGGTCGGACGGCGGCGGGGTCGAGCCGGGGCCGGTCGGGACCGGGTCGCTGGGCGTCGGCGCCGGGTCGTGGCCCCCGGGACCGGAGGGCCCCGCGTTGCCGTAGCCGGCGATCGTGACCACGGCACCCGCGGGGGCGACGGCCACCTGCGCGCTCCAGTGGCCGACCGGCTCCCGGAGATGATCGACGTACACCTTGACCGTCACCGACTCGCCCGGGTCGAGGGTCCCCGCGGACTGGCTCAGGTACAGCCACGAGGCTCCGGTGCGGGCGGACCAGTGGACCGGTGAACTCCCGGACGCGGTCAGCGTGACGAGGGTGGTGTCCCCACTGTTGCCCGCCGTCACGGCGAGCTGCCCGGCACCCTGCCCAGGAGTGCTTCCGGGGGCACTGACGACCTCCACGGAGACGTCCGGCGAGCGGCTGCCCTTGGTGAAGCGCGCGTCGGGCCGGGCGCTGGCGTTGCCCGCGTTCTCGTAGCCGCCCGACCCGTCGCCGTCCATGCCGTCGGGGCCGTGCGCCTCGCTCGCGGTGACCGGACGTCCGTCGGTCCCCTCACCGGTGAGGGGCGCGCCCCGGTAGGCCGCCCAGAGGGCGAGCACCGGTGCGGCGACGACGGTGGCGACGACCGTCGTCGTGACGGCACGCGCGCGGAGCCGGTCCCGGCGGGCCGCGTGGTCCTTGGGATCCATCGGGAAGCCGCGCCGGTCGAAGCGCGGCGCGCCGCTCCGCGCGCGCGGTGCGTGGGCCATCGCGGTGTGCAGCGCCCGGCGGGGCGCCTCCAGGACGGGCAGGGCGGCGGGGGTGACGCTGGTGCCGGGCCAGGCGCCGGGGACCGCGCGCTCGGCGGTGCGGCGGCAGCGGGGGCAGTCGTCGACGTGCCGGACCAGCTCGCAGCGCAGGGCGGCGCTCAGGACGAGCTGGTTGTCGCCGGTGAGGCGGGCGACGCCGGGGCAGGCGCCGGTCTCGACGACGGCGAGCGCGGCGCGGGTGCGTTCGACCTCGCAGGCGGCGGAGCCGAGCAGCTCGCGGGCGGCGGCGAGTTCCATGCCGAGGACGGCGGCGACCTCGTGGGCGGCGAGCTGATGACGCACGGCGAGTTCGAGCGCCTCGCGCTGCTCGGGAGTGGTGCCGGCGGCCTCCGGCCAGGCCAGCAGGGCGAGTTCGCGCTGGCGCCCTGCCCTGACCTCCTCGGACACGGTGCCGCCCAGCGCCTCGGCCGCGCGCCGGTCGGCGGCGTCCTGGTGCGACCGGTGGGCCGCGCGCCGCCCGGAGGCGTGCGCCGCCTGGCGTCTGCGCCGGGCTTCGGTGAGCTTGCGCAGACAGGACCAGCGGGCCAGCGCGTACAGCCAGGCGCGGCGGTCGGCCGCGGACTCGGGCCCGCGCGGGCCCCGGCGCTCGGCCAGCGCGAGGACGTCACCGAGGGCGGCGGTGGCCGAGTCGTGGTCGCACAGCACGCTCAGGCAGTAGGTGAACAGGCCGTCCAGGTACGGTTCGTAGCGCGCGGGAGGGCGCTGGGCCGGGGTGCGGGTGCTCGCGCCACGGGGCGCCGCCACCCGCTTGCGGGCGGGTCCATGCGCCCGGTGTGCGCCGGTGGTGTGCGTGGTGGTCTCCGGACTGCTGCTCATCACCCGTGCGACCGTAGGCGCCCCGAGGTGGCCCCTTCTTCCCCCTTGAGCACATTTAATCCGTACGGGTGAAACGATCCCTCAATCGGGTACACGAACCTCCGATCCCGTGGCCCAGGCCGTCACGGGCGGCGATGGCAGGCCATGGCAGATCCCCCTGCCGGGTGCGCCGGCGGACCGGGAAGAACCGGCCCGGCGGACGCCCCGGCCGAGCGCCTGGCCACCCGCCCCGGCCGAGCGCCTGCTCACCGTCCGGGCCCCGCCTCCCGGCCTCCCCCACCGGCCGAGGCCGGGGTGTCAGTGGGCTCGGTTACGGTTCCGTCATGGCTGCCCGTACGAAAACCGCGAAGGACCGGCCGTCCTACCGCTGCACCGAGTGCGGCTGGCAGACGGCCAAGTGGCTCGGCCGCTGCCCCGAGTGCCAGGCATGGGGGACGATCGAGGAGTACGGCGCGCCCGCCGTGCGCACCACGGCGCCGGGCCGCGTCACCACCTCCGCGGTACCGATCGCGCAGGTCGACGGCCGTCAGGCCACCGCCCGCTCCACCGGCGTGCCCGAGCTGGACCGGGTCCTCGGCGGCGGCCTGGTGCCCGGCGCGGTCGTCCTGGTCGCGGGCGAGCCCGGCGTAGGCAAGTCCACCCTCCTGCTCGACGTGGCCGCGAAGTCGGCCAGCGACGAACACCGCACGCTGTATGTGACCGGCGAGGAGTCGGCGAGCCAGGTCCGGATGCGTGCCGACCGCATCAAGGCGATCGACGACCACCTCTATCTCGCCGCGGAGACCGATCTGGCCGCCGTCCTCGGCCACTTGGACGCGGTGAAGCCGTCCCTGCTCATCATGGACTCGGTGCAGACCGTCGCCTCCCCGGAGATCGACGGCGCCCCCGGTGGCATGGCGCAGGTGCGCGAGGTCGCCGGAGCGCTCATCCGCGCCTCCAAGGAGCGGGGCATGTCCACCCTCCTCGTGGGCCATGTCACCAAGGACGGCGCCATCGCGGGCCCCCGCCTGCTCGAACACCTCGTGGACGTCGTGCTGCACTTCGAGGGCGACCGGCACGCCCGCCTCCGGCTCGTCCGCGGAGTGAAGAACCGGTACGGGACGACGGACGAGGTCGGCTGCTTCGAGCTGCACGACGAGGGCATCACGGGCCTCGCGGACCCCTCGGGCCTGTTCCTGACGCGTCGCGACGAGCCGGTGCCCGGGACCTGCCTCACCGTGACGCTCGAAGGCCGTCGCCCCCTGGTCGCCGAAGTGCAGGCCCTCACCGTGGACTCGCAGATCCCCTCCCCGCGCCGGACGACGTCCGGCCTGGAGACCTCCCGGGTCTCGATGATGCTCGCCGTCCTGGAGCAGCGCGGACGGATCAGCGCTCTCGGCAAGCGGGACATCTACTCGGCGACGGTCGGCGGCGTGAAGCTCTCCGAGCCCGCCGCGGACCTCGCGATCGCGCTCGCGCTGGCCTCGGCCGCGAGTGACACCCCGCTGCCCAAGAATCTCGTGGCGATCGGCGAGGTGGGGCTCGCGGGCGAGGTCAGACGGGTCACGGGCGTCCAGCGCAGGCTCGCCGAAGCGCACCGCCTGGGCTTCACGCACGCCCTCGTACCGGCCGACCCGGGCAAGATCCCTCCCGGTATGAAGGTCCTGGAAGTCGCCGACATGGGCGACGCGCTGCGGGTCCTTCCTCGCTCCCGTCGTCGAGAGGCCCCACGGGAGGAGGAAGAGCGCCGGTAGACTTTGCCCTGGTCTCGCCCGTCCGTACGAACCGAGGGCGACCGGAAACCTGCGACCGGAGGAGTGCAGTGGCAGCCAACGACCGGGCAGCAGCTCCCGGAAAGTCCGGTGGGAGCTCCGGTGCCGATGGCCTGATGCGCGCCTCACTGAGCGCCGTGGCACCCGGCACGGCCCTGCGCGACGGGCTCGAGCGGATTCTCCGCGGCAACACGGGCGGACTCATCGTGCTGGGCTCCGACAAGACCGTCGAAGCGATGTGTACGGGCGGTTTCGTCCTGGATGTCGAGTTCACCGCCACGCGGCTGCGTGAACTGTGCAAGCTCGACGGCGGCATCGTCCTCGACAAGGACATCACCAAGATCCTCCGTGCGGGCGTGCAGCTGGTGCCCGACCCGACGATCCCCACGGAGGAGACGGGCACGCGGCACCGCACCGCGGACCGGGTGAGCAAGCAGGTCGGCTTCCCCGTCGTCTCGGTCTCCCAGTCGATGCGCCTGATCGCGCTGTACGTCGACGGTCAGCGCCGGGTCCTGGAGGACTCCGCCGCGATCCTCTCCCGCGCCAACCAGGCGCTCGCGACCCTGGAGCGCTACAAGCTCCGCCTCGACGAGGTCGCGGGCACGCTCTCCGCGCTGGAGATCGAGGACCTGGTCACCGTCCGGGACGTCTCGGCGGTCGCCCAGCGTCTGGAGATGGTCCGCCGCATCGCCACCGAGATCGCCGAGTACGTGGTCGAACTGGGCACCGACGGGCGTCTTCTCGCGCTCCAGCTGGACGAGTTGATCGCGGGCGTGGAGCCCGAGCGCGAGCTCGTCGTACGGGACTACGTGCCGGAGCCGACCGCGAAGCGCTCCCGCACGGTCGACGAGGCGCTGTCCGAGCTGGACGCGCTGACCCACGCGGAGCTCCTCGAACTCTCCACCGTGGCGAGGGCGTTGGGCTACACCGGCTCCCCCGAGGCGCTGGACTCCGCGGTCTCGCCGCGCGGCTTCCGGCTGCTCGCGAAGGTGCCCCGGCTGCCCGGCGCGATCATCGACCGGCTCGTCGAGCACTTCGGCGGGCTGCAGAAGCTGCTCGCGGCCAGCGTGGACGACCTCCAGACGGTCGACGGCGTGGGCGAGGCGCGGGCGCGCAGCGTCCGCGAGGGCCTGTCCCGCCTGGCCGAGTCGTCGATCCTGGAGCGGTACGTCTAGCCGGTCCGGCGGATCACCGGACCCTCGGCCCTCCGGCTCTTCGCCCGGCCAGGGTTCCCGGCCCGGGCGCACCGCCCGGGCCCAGTCCTCGCCCAGCTCCCGCTCGACCCTCGCTCAGTGCTCGCTCAGTCCTTGGCCAGGACGAACGACGTCTGCGCCTTGGCCAGTCCGGGCGCCTTCGCCTCCACCAGGTACGTGCCCGCGGACGCCGAACCCGCCGGAGGCGTGGCGCACTCGGGGGCGCTGGCCTTGCGGTCCCACTTCACCTTGTAGATCACCTGGTCGTCGGCGGGCACGCGGTACAGCTGATTTCCGCCGCCCTTCGGGCAGTCGTCGGAGGACCAGATGTCGTCGTCGCTCCCGGCCTGAGTGATCGTCAGTACGGTTTTCTCGGGGCCGAGATCGAGCTTGCAGGCGCCGCCCGAGGAGTTCTTGGCGATGAGATCGATCGTGGGGGTCTCGTCGGGGGCGTAGCTGTTGTGCTCGCTGTGCAGCGTCAACTTCACGTTGCCGGGAGTGCAGTTGGGGAGAGTGGAGCCGGCCGGGAGCCGGTCCCCCGACCCACCGCCGTTCTTGGACCCGTCGTCCGAGCCGCCTCCGGTCCCGCCGCCGCTCTCCTCGGAGCCGCCGGAACCGGCACCGCCGGCGGAACCGCCGCCGCTCGCGTCGCCGTCACCGTCGCCGCCCTCGTCTCCGCCGCTGCCGCTGCCGCTGCCGCTCGACTCGTCGCGCCCGCCCGGGTGTTGGCTGATCGCGGGACCCGAGCCGGAGGGGCCGGGAGTGATGGTGGGCGCCGGGTTCTTGCCGTTGGACCCGCCGTTGTCGTGCTTTCCGCCTCCGCCGCCGGAACCGACCACCCACACGATGAGCAGCGCCAACAGCGCTACCACAGACAGCAGAACGGCCCTCCGACGCCAGTAGATGGTGGAGGGAAGCGGCCCGACAGGATTGCGCAGAGATCCCACGGCGCAAACTGTACGAGAGATCGGCGCCTCGGCTTGCCGCACCCGCCGCCCTGTCGGCAACTTTTCCGGATCATCATCCCGGGACATGGCCAGTTTTCACCCCCTCCGCCCCCACCCGTCCGGTACCTGCGGACTTCGTGCCCGGACACCGTGACGGCCCGGACGGGTCCGCGCTCAATCGCCGGACGGGCTGCAAAGATCTGGCAGGATCGACAGAGCCATGACTGCACCCACCAAACCCACCCAGAACGCCTCCGGCGAGACGCTCCACACACCCGTCATCGCCTGGTTCGACGAGCACGCCCGTGACCTCCCGTGGCGGCGCCCCGACGCCGGTCCCTGGGGAGTGATGGTCAGCGAGTTCATGCTCCAGCAGACCCCGGTCAACCGCGTACTCCCCGTGTACGAGCAGTGGCTGGCCCGCTGGCCCCGCCCTGCCGACCTGGCCAAGGAGGCCCCGGGAGAGGCCGTCCGCGCCTGGGGCCGGCTCGGCTACCCACGGCGCGCGCTGCGCCTGCACGGCGCCGCGGTGGCCATAACGGAGCGGCACGGCGGCGACGTACCGGCGGAGCACGCCCAGCTGCTGGCACTGCCCGGCATCGGGGAGTACACGGCGGCGGCGGTCGCGTCCTTCGCCTACGGCCAGCGGCACGCCGTGCTGGACACGAATGTGCGACGGGTGTTCGCGCGGGCCGTCACCGGCGTCCAGTACCCGCCGAACGCCACCACCGCGGCCGAGCGCAAGCTCGCGCGGGCGCTGCTGCCCGAGAACGAGCACACGGCGTCCCGCTGGGCCGCCGCCTCCATGGAGCTCGGCGCGCTCGTCTGCACGGCGAAGAACGAGGCCTGTCACCGCTGCCCCATCGCCTCGCAGTGTGCGTGGCAGCTGGCGGGCAAGCCGGAGCACCAGGGCCCGCCGCGGCGCGGCCAGACGTACGCCGGCACGGACCGGCAGGTGCGCGGAAAGCTGCTCGCCGTGCTGCGGGAAGCGGTCGCGCCCGTGCCGCAGGCGGCACTTGACCGTGTGTGGGGCGAACCGGTGCAGCGGGCGCGCGCGCTCGACGGGCTCGTCGCCGACGGACTGGTGGAGCCGCTCCCCGGCGCTCTGTATCGACTCCCCCTGACCTGACAAAACAACCCACAACGGGACCAGTACGGGCAGAAAGCAGCCTCTCTCTTACCCCGCGCCTACATCCGTTACACAACCGACGGACAGCCGATTGCTTGCCGCAGGCTGTCTCGGACAACCCCGTGACAACGCCTCCGTAGCTTCATTGCCGTACCGCAGGAGCGGCCGCACAGACCGCGGCACGCCGGCGGTGCGACAGCAGACGGACAACCGGCAGCAGGCAGGTCGGAAACGGGGATGGAGGCGGTTGATCATGGCGCAGGGCGAGGTGCTCGAATTCGAGGAGTACGTCCGTACCCGGCAGGACGCGCTGCTGCGCAGTGCCCGCCGCCTGGTCCCCGACCCGGTCGACGCGCAGGACCTGCTGCAGACCGCGCTCGTGCGGACGTACGGCCGCTGGGACGGCATCGCGGACAAGCGGCTGGCCGACGCCTACCTGCGCCGCGTGATGATCAACACCCGGACCGAGTGGTGGCGGGCCCGCAAGCTCGAAGAGGTGCCCACCGAGCAGCTTCCGGACGCCAGCGTCGACGACTCCACCGAGCAGCACGCGGACCGCGCGCTGCTGATGGACATCATGAAGGTCCTCGCTCCCAAGCAACGCAGTGTCGTGGTGCTGCGACACTGGGAGCAGATGTCCACGGAGGAGACGGCCGCCGCCCTCGGCATGTCGGCCGGAACGGTCAAGAGCACGCTGCACCGGGCGCTGGCCCGGCTCCGCGAGGAGCTGGAGAGCCGCGACCTCGCGGAGCGCGGCGCCCGCGCGCTCGAACCGGGTGAGGAGCGGGAGCGTTGCGCGGCCTAGAAAGTCGGGCCAGTCAGGTCCTGAAGGCGGGGAGTACGGCCACGGCCGTGCTCACCGCCCTCGGCCTTTTCGTGAGCGCCTGCGCCACCGGTGGCACCGGCGCCCGCGACGAGGGCCCGGCAGGCGGCGACGCCGTCGCCAAGGGCGCCGCCACGCCCACGGCCGCCGCCTCGCCGAGCAAGGCGGCACGGCGCGTCGACGCCGTCCGGCTGGTCAAGAACGACCCGGGGGTCAGCGCGGTGGTCAAGCGCGACCTGAAGCCGTGCGTCGGCGACGAGTACCCCGTCGACGTGTCGTACGGCAACCTCACCGAAAGCTCCTCGAACGACGTCGTGGTCAACGTGATGACCTGCGGCGACGCCGTCGGCATCGGCTCGTACGTGTACCGCGAGGCCAACGGCAGGTACCAGAATGTGTTCAAGGCCGAGGAACCGCCGGTCTACGCGGAGATAGACCGCGGTGATCTGGTGGTCACCCAGCAGCTGTACAAGAAGGGCGACCCGGTGTCGTACCCCTCCAGCGAAGAAGTGATCACCTACGGCTGGTCCGCGACCCACTTCACCGAGGAGTCCCGGATCCACAACGACTACAGCAACGCGGTGGGCGGCGCCGACTCGCCCTCGCCCGAGGCGAACTGAGAGCAGACGGATGGCAGAGCAGACCCACGTCCTGTTCGTCGAGGACGACGACGTCATCCGGGAGGCCACGCAACTCGCCCTGGAGCGCGACGGCTTCGCGGTGACCGCCATGCCCGACGGACTGTCGGGCCTGGAGGCGTTCCGTGCCGACCGCCCGGACATCGCCCTGCTGGACGTGATGGTCCCCGGGCTCGACGGCGTCTCGCTGTGCCGCCGCATCCGGGACGAGTCGACCGTCCCCGTGATCATGCTGTCCGCGCGCGCCGACTCGATCGACGTCGTGCTCGGCCTGGAGGCCGGCGCCGACGACTATGTGACCAAGCCCTTCGACGGGGCCGTGCTGGTCGCCCGTATCCGCGCGGTACTGCGCCGCTTCGGGCACGCCAACGGCGGGCGGGCCGCGGCGGCCGACGATCCGGCCCCGGTGGACGGCGGGGTCCTCGCCTTCGGTGATCTGGAGATCGACACCGAGGGCATGGAGGTGCGCAGGAGCGGTGCGCACGTGGCACTGACGCCCACCGAGATGCGGCTGCTGCTGGAGTTCTCCGCCGCGCCGGGTACGGTGCTGAGCCGCGACAAGCTGCTCGAACGCGTGTGGGACTACGGCTGGGGCGGTGACACCCGTGTCGTCGACGTGCACGTGCAGCGGCTGCGTACGAAGATCGGCCAGGACCGGATCGAGACGGTCCGTGGCTTCGGCTACAAGTTGAAGGCCTGAGCAGGGGTATGCGGGGGATATTTCGGCGTCCGGGGTCCGGTGAGTCGGCCGGGCGCCCGGCTCCGGGCGGACGGGCGGATGCGGGCCCGGTTCCGGGCGGACGCGCGGGTACCGGCGCGGTGCCGGGTGGACGGGCGGGTACCGGCGCGGTTCCGGGCGGACGGGCGGGTGCGGGTGCGCGCCCGGGTCCCGGCGGTGCCGCGGACGACGGCTCCGACTCGGGCACGAACATCCGCACCGGCATCCGCTGGAAGCTGAGCACGGCGATCGCCCTGGTCGGCGCGCTCGTCGCGATCGCACTGAGCCTGGTCGTGCACAACGCGGCCCGGGTGTCGATGCTCGACAACTCGCGGGACCTCGCGGACGAGCGCATCCAGCTCGCCCAGCGCATGTACGGACCCGGCAGGCCGCCGCCCTTCGGGGCCAAGATCGACGACCCGTCGATACCCAGTGACCTGCTGGAGAGCGTCTCGCACGGCCGGCGGGCCACCTACATCTCCGAGGGCACGCACGGAGTGCCCGACATCTGGGCCGCCGTACCGCTCAGGGACGGCCGGGTGCTGTCCTGGCACGAGCGGTTCACCGACCGCAACGCGGACGTCATGAAGGACCTCGACCAGGCCCTGATCATCGGATCCATCGCGGTCGTCTTCGGCGGCAGCGCGCTCGGGGTGCTCATCGGCGGCCAGCTGTCGCGCCGACTGCGCAAGGCCGCGGCCGCCGCGAACCAGGTCGCCAAGGGCGACACCGACGTGCGGGTGCGGGACGCGATCGGCGGTGTCGTGCGCGACGAGACCGACGACCTGGCGCGGGCCGTCGACGCGATGGCGGACGCGCTCCAGCAGCGCATCGAGGCGGAGCGCCGGGTGACCGCCGACATCGCCCACGAGCTGCGCACGCCGGTGACCGGGCTGCTGACGGCGGCGGAGCTGCTGCCGCCCGGCCGTCCCACCGAACTCGTCCGGGACCGGGCGCAGGCCATGCGCACGCTCGTCGAGGACGTCCTGGAGGTCGCCCGTCTCGACGGCGCCTCCGAGCGGGCCGAGCTCCAGGACATCATGCTCGGCGAGTTCGTCACGCGGCGCGTGGCCGCGAAGGACGCGGGCGTCGAGGTGCGCGTGGTCCACGAGTCCGAGGTCACGACCGACCCGCGGCGCCTGGAGCGTGTCCTGTTCAACCTCCTGGCGAATGCCTCCCGGCACGGCAGGCCGCCCGTCGAGGTCACGGTCGAGGGCCGTGTCATCCGTGTCCGCGACCACGGCCCCGGCTTCCCGGAGAAGCTCCTCGCCGAGGGCCCGAGCCGGTTCCGTACGGGCAGCACCGACCGCGCCGGACACGGGCACGGGCTGGGCCTCACGATCGCCGCGGGGCAGGCCCGGGTGCTCGGGGCCCGGCTGACGTTCCGCAACGTACGGCCCGCCGGGGCTCCGGACGAGGTGCCCGCGGAGGGTGCGGTCGCGGTGCTGTGGCTGCCGGAGCACGCCCCGACGAACACCGGGAGCTATCCCATGCTGCCGTCGGCCTCCGGCAAGTGAGGATCCGGCGGCCCCGGACCCCTCACCGACCGGGGGCTGCCGCGGTGCGCGAGGGCACGCTCAGCGGCCGAAGTCCTTGGAGAAGTCGAGCTCCTCGCTGCGCTGGGTGAGCGAGTACCAGTTGCCGTTGTCGTCGCGGAAGATCGCCTCGATTCCGTACGGCCGCTCCTGGGGGTCCTGGAGGAACTCCACTCCGCGCGCCTTGAACTTCTCGTAGTCACCGCGGCAGTCGTCGGTGCGGAAGGCGCCCGCGCCCAGCGCGCCCTTGCCGACCAGCTTCTTCAGCGCCTCCGCGGACTCCGGGTCGAGCCCCGGGCCGTCCAGACTCATCAGCGCGAGCTCGACGTCCGGCTGGTCCTTGGCCCCCACGGTGATCCACCGCATGGAGCCCATGGCCAGGTCGTTGCGCACCTCGAAGTCGAGCTTCTCGGTGAAGAAGGCCTTGGTCCGCTCCTGGTCGAACGTCCAGACGGTGGTGATGCCCAGGCCCTTGATCATGGCTCTGCTCTCCTGTCGTCCACTGCTGCCCGTCCGGCACCAGCTCCTGCTCGCCACCGTAGGTGCGGGCCGGCTCAGGGTGCTTCTTCAGAGTTGCGGTCCTCGGCGGGCGGGGAAGCGGCCCTGCTCCGGAAGCCGCCCGCCCACAACATGGCGTAGCAGCCGGGGATGAGGGCGGCCCCCTTCCGCACGTGTTTCGCGCGGTACTCGCTCGGTGTCAGTCCGGTCCACGTCTTGAAGCTCGCCGAGAAGGTGCCGAGGCTGCTGAACCCGACCAGGTGGCAGATGTCGGTGACCGAGAGGTTCGCCGTGCGCAGCATCTCCTCCGCCCGCTCGATGCGGCGGTGCGTCAGATACTGGCCGGGCGTCTCGCCGTACGCCGCCTTGAAGGCGCGGATGAAGTGATAGCGCGAATACCCGGCGTGCGCGGCCAGCGCGTCGAGATCGAGGCCGGGCTCGGCCCAGTCCCGGTCCATCGCGTCCTTGGCCAGCCGCAGCTGCCGCATCCTGTCCACTCTCCCGATGGTGGCACGCGGCACTGACACCGCCGCGGCCGTCGCCCGGCGGGGCCGGAACGCCCGCTCCGTCGCGGGCCGGGGCCGGGGACGCGAGAAGGCCCCCGGGGCGGACAACGCCGGGGGCCTTCGGTCCGAGTACGCGCGGAACTCGGGTGGATCTCGCCGGACTCCGGAGCCGGCGGATCTCGGGGTGAGTTCGCCGGACTCCGGAGCTCGCGGGGTTCGCGGAGGAAGTCAGACCGCCTCGGCGATGCTCGCCGCGGGGGCCGCGTCCTGCACCGCGCCGTCGTCCGGCTTGGGCGCGCCCGCCCCCTTCAGCGGGACCTCCTTGACGAACACCGCGGCGACCAGCGCCACCACCGCCACCACGGAGCCGAGCAGGAACGCGGAGTGCGTACCGGAGGACACCGCGTACTGGTAGGCCTCGCGTGCCGCGGTGGGCAGCTTCGCCAGGCTGGCCGCGTCGAGCTGCGCGGACTGCTCCGTCACCTTGGAGCCGAGTGCGCCGGCCCGCTCGGCCATCACGTCCTGCACCCGGTGGTTGAACAGGGCGCCCATGATGGCGACGCCGAAGGAGGAACCGAGGGTCCGGAACAGCGTGGTCGAGGAGGACGCGACACCCATGTCCTTCATCTCCACGCTGTTCTGCGCGACCAGCATGGTGATCTGCATCAGGCAGCCCATGCCCGCGCCCAGCACCGCCATGTACAGACCCGAGGTCAGGCGGGTCGTCCCGGTGTCCATCTGGGCGAGCAGGAACAGCCCGACGATCATCAGGACGCTGCCGACGAGCGGGAAGACCTTGTAGCGGCCGCTGTTGGTGGTGACCCGGCCCGCGACCATCGACACGGCGAGCATCGCGCCGAGCATCGGCAGGAGCAGCAGACCGGAGTTGGTCGCGGACGCGCCCTGCACGGACTGCTGGTACAGCGGGAGGAAGAGCACCGCACCGAACATCACGAAGCCGGTGATGAAGCCGATGACGGACATCAGGGTGAAGTTGCGGCTGCGGAAGATGTGCAGCGGCATGATCGGCGCGGCGGCGCGGGTCTGCCAGAAGACGAAGCCGACGAGCGCGGCGACGCCGATGCCGATGAGCTCCATGATCCGCGCGGAGCCCCAGGAGTACTCGGTGCCGCCCCAGGTGGTGACCAGCACGATCGACGAGATGCCGAGCGCCAGCAGGCCGGCACCGAGGTAGTCGATCTTCGCCTGGACCCGCTTCCTGGGCAGGTGCAGCACGGCGCTGACCGCGAGGAGCGCGACGACGCCGAGCGGAAGGTTGATGTAGAAGGACCAGCGCCAGCCCCAGTGGTCGGTGATGGAGCCGCCGACCAGCGGGCCGAGGATCATGGCGAAGGCCATGACGCCGGCCATCATGCCCTGGTACTTGCCGCGCTCCCGCGGCGGGATCAGGTCGCCGATGATCGCCATGACACCGACCATGAGACCGCCGGCGCCGAGACCCTGGACGGCGCGGAAGCCGATGAGCTGCCCCATGTCCTGGGACATGCCGCTGAGCGCGGAGCCGATCAGGAAGATCACGATCGAGGTCATGAAGGCGCCCTTGCGCCCGTACATGTCGCCGAGCTTGCCCCAGATCGGGGTGGAGGCTGCGGTCGCGAGCGTGTACGCGGTGACGACCCAGGACAGGTGCTCCAGCCCGCCCAGTTCACCGACGATCGTGGGCATCGCCGTGCCGACGATCATGTTGTCGAGCATCGCGAGCAGCATCGCGATCATGAGCGCGAGCAGTACGACCCGTACGCTGCGCGGTTGTTTCCCGCCGTCCTCGGCGACCGGTGCGGCCGCTGCCGTGTTGTCCGCCATCGTTTTCCCACTCCCCTGAGTACCGCCGCCGGCCTCTGGTGCGGCCGCCGCCCCTCGACTACTTACTTGCCGACCGGCAAGTTGACTACACTCAGGGAAACTAGACCCCGAACTAGCCGGGCGTCAAGTAAGTTTAAGTAGTTTTACCAGTCGGTCGACAGGTAAGTTTTCAGGGAGCGCGAGGAGTAAGAGGATGGGCGGCACCATGGACGGCACCAAGCGACAGCGCCGCGGCGACACCCGCCAGCGCATCCAGGACGTGGCCCTCGAACTCTTCTCCGAGCGGGGCTACGAGAAGACCTCGCTCCGCGAGATCGCCGAGCACCTCGACGTGACGAAGGCGGCGCTCTACTACCACTTCAAGACCAAGGAAGACATCCTCATCAGCCTCTTCCAGGACCTGTCCCGGCCCATGGACGAGCTGATCGAATGGGGGGCGCAGCAGCCGCGCACGCTGGCGACGAAGCAGGAGATCCTGCACCGCTACAGCGACGCCCTCGCCGAGGCGGCCCCGCTCTTCCGCTTCATGCAGGAGAACCAGGCGACGGTACGCGAGCTGCGCACGGGCGAGGACTTCAAGGACCGCATGATCCGGATGGTCGACCTGCTCAAGGAGCCGGACGCCGACCTGAAGGACCAGGTCCGGTGCATCAGCGCGCTCTTCTCCATGCACGCCGGGATGTTCGTCCTCAGGGACGTCGAAGGCGACCCCGAGGACAAGCGCAAGGCGGTCCTGGAGGTCGCGATCGACCTGGTGACGCAGGCCAACGGCGGCGCCACCGCATGAGGCCGGGCGCCCCTTTCGGGACGCCCGGCCACACCTACGGGGTGATCACCCTGTGGGGGTCAGGTGATCAGACGACGACACCCTGAGCGCGCAGGAAGGCGACGGGGTCGATCGCGGACCCGTAGTTCGGGGTGGTACGGATCTCGAAGTGCAGGTGCGGGCCGCTGGAGTTGCCGGTGTTGCCGGACAGCGCGATGTGCTGACCGGTGCCGACGACCTGGCCTATCCGCACGTCGATGCGCGACAGGTGGGCGTACTGCGAGTACGTGCCGTTGCCGTGCTTGATGACGATGGCGTTGCCGTACGCCGGACCGTCACCGGCGCCGTTGGGGCCGGCCTTGACGACGGTGCCGCCGTGCGCGGCGACGACCTGGGTGCCCTGCGGCACGGCGAAGTCCTGGCCGGAGTGCTTGTGGGCCCACATGCCGCCGGCCTGGTTGAAGCTGGCGGACAGGGCGTACCGCTTCACCGGGTCGACCCAGGAGCCGCCCGCCTTGGCGGTGGCGGACTTGGCCTGGACGGTGTTCGCGGCCTTGACGGTGCCGGCACTGTTCAGGCCCGTCTCGGCGGCGCTCGCGACCCCGGCGCCCAGTACGGCCGTGGCTCCGAGGCCCACGGCCAGGACGGCGGCCCGGGTGCGAATCAGGGACGTACGGGACTGACGGGACGTGACGCGCTTCGACATGTGAGGACCTCGCGAGAACGGGGACTGGGACTCGGGAAACCGCCCGGTGGACATGTCGTCCGGCGAGCGGCCCATCACCTTGGTAACCCGCCACCCCACAGACCCCCAAACAGTGTGACCTACGACGTTAGGTCGTACTTCACCCGAAAACTTAATGAACCTTGACAGTTCGGACATGTCGTACCGGATCTGTCGTTCTCCTCGCCCGAAACACGGTTTAACCGCACTTCGGAGGGCTGTGCCCACGGGAAAAAGCCCCTCGCGACCCTTCGACCCCCCGGCGTGCGGACCGTCCCGAGAGCCTTGGGCCAAAGGTCCTGAATGTCCGTTTCGCTCTGTCCACTAGGCAGGTTAGTACCGGACAAAACGCCTGTGCGCCATGTCACCGGACGGCAAGATCAAGCCCCCCGGGAATGTGACCGGGGCTACGCTGCTTGCCTGGTTCAGGGCTCTTGGGGGAGGCCGTATGGATCCGTCGGTACTGGGCACGAAACTGGCGTCGAGCCTCATCGCGCCTCTGGTCAAGAAACTCTTCCGGCGCGACGGCCCGGGAGCCGGCCTCGTGGACGAGCCGGTACGCCTCTCGGCCCTGGTCTCCTTCCGCGGAGAGAAACGCACGCTCACCGAGAAGGACGTCCACCGCCTCGCCGCCCAGCTGGTCCGGGCGGCGCTCGACTCACCGGGCGAGCGCCCCTTCCCGCCCGACGAGGAGACGGCGGTCACGGACGCGCTGTCCCGCAAGCTGCTCGCCCTCGGCGACCTCGACATGGACGACGTCCAGGCCGTCCGGCTCGGCCACCGCGAACTGGCCCGCAAGCTCCACCACCGGGCCCCCACCGGGGACCTCTCCGCCGACGCCTCCTTCTTCCTCGACTCCCTGACCGAGTGGGCCTGCGTCCATGTCATGCACTTCTTCACCCAGCGCTCCACGTTCGTGGCGCGCACGCTGGTGGAGCAGACCCGCCTGCTGGCCGAGCTCGTGGCGAAACTCGACGAGCTGATCACCCGCGTCCCGCGGCCCGACGCGCGCGACACCTCGTTCGAGCGCCGCTACCTCGCCTATGTCGCCAAGAAGCAGGGGCAGCTCACGATCTACGGGATCGACCTGACCAACTCCCCCGGCAAGTGGCCGCTGGACGCCGCGTACCTGAGCCTGGAGGCGACCGCCCCGCGCAAGCGACTCCTCGGCTATGTGCGGCCCGGCACGTTCACCGCCTCCCGCCCGGGCCTCGGGCGGAACGACGGGACGGCACTCGAGGAGACCGCCGGCCCGGTACCCGGGGAGACCGCCGGCACCGCATCCGCGGAAGAGGCGCCCGGCACGCAGCCGCCCACGACCGCCCCCTACCGGCAGCCCGCCGACACGGACACCCGCGGCACGCGTGCGGTCCCGGCCCCGGCGAAGACCGAGGCAGGCCGGCGTCACCTCGAACGCTTCGACTCGCGCCCCGCCGACCAGGCCCTCGCCGCCCACGAACGCGTCCTGCTGCGCGGGGTCGCCGGCTCCGGCAAGACCACCCTCGTCCAGTGGCTGGCCGTCTCCGCCGCCCGCTCGGCACCGAAGGGCCCGATGTCGTACCTGCACGAGCGGGTCCCCTTCGTACTCCCCCTGCGCACCCTCACCCGGCACGGGGAGCGGCTCCCCGTGCCCGACCGCTTCCTGGAGGCCACCGGCTGCCCGCTCGCCGCCGGCCAGCCGGAGGGCTGGGCGGACCGGGTCCTCGGCTCCCGGCGCGGACTGGTCCTCGTCGACGGCATCGACGAGGTGCCCGACGCCGAACGGGAGCGGACCCGTGTCTGGCTCAGCGACCTCATCAGCGCCTATCCCGGCAACCGCTGGCTGGTCACCTCACGGCCCTCGGCGGTGCGCGAGAACTGGCTCACGGACGACGACTTCGCCGAGCTGACCCTCTCCGCGATGAGCCCGACGGACGTCGCCGCGTTCATCGAGCGCTGGCACACCGCAGCACGGATCGGCAGCCCGGACGAGGACGAGGCCCTCACCACGTACAAGAGCCAGCTGCTGACCGCCGTACGCAGCAAGGGGGATCTCGGCCGGCTCGCCACCAACCCGCTCATGTGCGGGCTCATCTGCGCGCTCCACCGCGACCGGCGCGGCTATCTCCCCCAAGGACGCAAGGAGTTGTACGAGGCCGCGCTGACCATGCTGCTGACGCGGCGGGACCGGGAGCGCGACATCCTGACGCTCGAACTGCAGCAGGAGCCGCAGACCCAGCTGCTCCAGCGGCTCGCGTACTGGCTGATCCGCAACGGCCGTACCGAACTCGACCGCGAACGCGCCGAGCAGATCATCGAGGAGGCCCTCCCCTCGGTGCCCGCCGCGGCGGCCCTGGGCGACGCGGCGGCCGTCTTCCGCCATCTCCTTCTGCGCAGCGGCCTGTTGCGCGAACCGGCCCCCGGCGCCGTCGACTTCATCCACCGCACCTTCCAGGACTATCTGGGAGCACGAGCGGCGGTGGAGGTGTGGGACATCGGCCTGCTGATCGAGCACGCGGCCGACGACCAGTGGGAGGACGTCATCCGGATGGCCGTGGCCCACAGCAGGCCGCGCGAACGCGCCGACATCCTCACCGAGTTGCTCGCCGTGGGCGACCGGACCACGGACGTTCCGGTGCGCAACCGGGTGTTCCTGCTGGCCGCCGCCTGCCTGGAGCACGCCGCCGAACTCGACCCCGCCGTCCGGCTCGCGGTCAAGGAACGCACCAGCACGCTCATCCCGCCGTCCACCTCGCAGGAGGCCGTCGAACTCGCCACCGTCGGCCCCCTCGTCCTGGACCTGCTCCCGGGGCCCGAGGAACTCAGCGTCGAGGAGGCCGGCGCCGTCGTCGCGACCGCGCTGCACCTGGCGTCGGACGCGGCGATCCCGTACCTCACCCGATTCGCCTGCCACGACTCCCCGCGGGTCCGCGACCGGATCGTCAGGAGCTGGTCCCGGTTCGACACCGAGCGCTTCGCCCGCGAGGTCATCGCCCAGGTCGACCCGCACGAGGTCTACTTCCTGATCACCGAAGCCGCACAGCTGCGGGCGCTGCGGGCGCTGGGCGGGCGCCCCATGGTGGACGTCCAGGGCGACCTGCCCGCCGACCAGTTACGCGCGTATGTCACGGAGGTCCCGCCCACCCATCTGTGCATCAGAAGCAACAGCACCCTCACCGACGTCTCCTTCCTCGGCGGGGCGACGACGCTGACCCGCCTGGAGATCGACGCCTGCCCGCACCTGACCGACCTGTCGGCCCTGACCGGACAGAGCATCGAGGCACTGATCCTCAGCGACCTGGGCCCCGAGCCGGACCTGCGCCCGCTGGCGACGCTGCACCATCTGAAGGAACTGACCTTCGGTTTCCTGCTCGCGAGCGGCTGGCCGGCGGACACCCGGTTCCTGCACGGCTGGTCGGCCGTCGCCGCACTGCCCGAACTCGTCCATCTCCAGATGAGCGTGAGCCTGTTCGCGCTGTGCCCGGACTCCCTGGAACTCCCCGGCGTCACCGACCTCTTCCTCCTCGACGACATGGCCGGGACCCTCGACCTGGAGAGAGTCCCGGCCGTTTTCCCGCACCTGACGAAGCTGCACATCATCGGTGACGTCACCACCCGCGCCCGCCTGGACGTCTCCCCCCTGAAGGCCGCCCACGGCCTGCGGGAACTGCTCGTCGTCCCGGGCGGGGAGGGCGAGTTGTGCGGCGCCGACCAGCTCCCGGAGCGGACCGTCGTCCATCAGCCCCAGCGCCACCTCGGCGGAACGACCTGGACCCAGCAGACGTAGCCGCCCGGTGGGCGGAGCGGCCCGGAGAACGAGGAGCCGCACGTCACCGGCGTCCTGTCCGAACCAGCAAGAGGGAGACCATGCGCAACCCCGACGAGACGCGCATCGGACTGTCCGACGCCGTGCGGAGCATCCGCGACGAGCTGCTGCTCGCGTCACGCAACGCGGCCGGACAGGACATCGTCTTCGAACTGGGCGACATCCAGATGGAGTTCACCGTGGAGCTGCGCAAGGAGGTGAAGGCCGGCGCCAAGGTGCGCGCCTGGGTGGTGGACGCGAACATCGACGGCACCCGTGCCGGCAGCCGTACGCACAAGGTGTCCTTCACCCTGCGGGCCCAGGACGCCCGTACCGGCGCGCCGCTGAAGGTGAGCAACGAGACCGAGGGAAGTGTCGACGCCTTCGGCCGCGGCTCCTCCACGGCACCGTGATGCTGCGCTCGGCGGCCGAACGGACCGTGGTGGTCCTGGCGGGCTCGCAGGGCAGCGGCGTGATGCTGTCCCCGCGCCTCGTGCTGACCAGCGCGCACGTCCTGCGCGACAAGGAATGGATCCGCACGGTCCACCCGGACAGCGAGCGGCCGATCCCGGGCCGGACGATCTGGCGGGACGAGGAGAGTGACGTCGCGCTGCTGCTCACCGGGGAGGAACTGGTCGCCCCGGAGAAGTGGGCGCTCGCCCGGTTGCGCTGGGGCGTCCTCGACACCACGGACCCGCTGCCCGGCTGCCAGACCGTCGGCTTCCCCGCCGTAGGGCGGTACGGGCCCGAACAGCATCTGGAGTTCGACCAGCTGACCGGGACCGTGCTCCCCCTGGCAGGGCGGATCCGGTCGACGCTGGTGTGCGAGTTCGACAGGCCGCCGGTCGCCCCGCCCCGGCGCGGGGAGTCACCGCTCGCCGGGCTGTCCGGGGCGCCCGTGTTCGCCGGGGCCGTCCTCATCGGCGTGGTGACGGAGGTCCCGGACGGCCGGGACCACCGCCGCGTCGAGGCCGTACCCGTGTCACGCATCCTGGACGCGCCGGACTTCCCCCGCCATGTGATGGGCGCCGAACCCGGCCATGTGCCGCCCGTCCTGGAGCCGGTGTCGGGATTCCACCTCCGGGACGAGGAGTTCGAGCGGCACTACGCACGCGCGCTGCGGACCCGCTACCGCAAGATCGAGATCTTCGGGATCGACGAGCTCGGCACCACCGAGACCACCTGGGACCTCGACACCGCGTATCTGAGCCTGGAGGCCGTCCCCACCGCACGCCCCTCCGGCCCGACACCCGCGCAGGGCTCCGTCGCCGTGCCGCGCCGGGTGAACGACCTGCTCGCCGGCCGCCCGAAGACCCTGCTGCGCGGTGAGGCCGGAGCCGGCAAGACCACCCTGGTGTGGTGGCTCGCCTCCCACGCGGCCTGCGGGGCACTCGGTCACGAACTCGCCGAGCTGAACGACCTGGTGCCCTTCGTCGTCCCCATGCGCAGCCTGCCCACCCTCGGCATGGCCTTCCCCTCGCCCCAGCAACTTCCCTCGGTCGCCGAACTCCCCCTCGACGGCGTCCCCGAGGGATGGGCGCGCCGCGTGCTGGAGGCCGGCCGCGCCCTCATCCTGGTCGACGGAATCGACGAGGTGCCGCCGGCCGAGCGGGACGCGGCACGACGCCGTCTCACCGACCTGCTGGGCATGTACCCGCACAACCGCTGCCTGGTCACCGTGCGGCCCCTCGCCGTCGCCAGCGACTGGCTGGCCTCGGAGCACTTCGAGGAACTCCGCCTGCTGCCCATGCGGGACGACGACATCCTGGCCTTCTCCAAGGCCTGGCACAACGCGGCCCGCCTCGAATGCGCGGGCTTCCGCGACGCCCACCGGGCCGCCGCCGAGGACGAGAATCTGCGCGCCCTGGAACAGGCCCTGGAACGGGAGTTGCGGCACAACACGACGCTGCGCTCACTGGCCCGCACCCCGCTGCTGGCCGGCGTCGTCTGCGCGCTGCACCGCCGCCGCAGGGGGTTCCTGCCGGAATCCCGCTGGTCCCTCTACAACGCCGCCCTGACCATGCTCCTCGGCGGCCGGGACACCCTGCGCAGGGTCGGAGCGCCGGAGGGCATCAGCCTGGGCGTCGAGGAGCATCAGCAGCTCCTCCAGACCATCGCGGCGTGGCTCGCGCGCAGCGGGCACGTCGAGTTCACCCACGCCCAGGCGGCACGGCAGATCGAACTCGCGATGCGTGGCATGCCCCAGGTCCGCGACCAGGGCACCCCGCAGGACGTACTCGTCCACCTGCTCAACCGCAGCGGCCTCCTCCAGGAACGCAACGAGAAGGTCGTCCAGTTCATCCACCGCACCTTCCAGGACTATCTCGCGGCGAAGGAGCTCCAGGAGAGCGACGGCCTCGGCGAGCTGCTGCAGCACGCGGCCGACGAACAGTGGCAGGACATCGTCCTGCTGGCCGTCGGCCACTGCCATCGCGGTGAAGTCCGGCGTCTGGTCGAGGGGTTGGTGGAACGCGGCGACCGGGCCGAGGACGGCAGGACCCGCGGCGACATCCATGTCCTGGCGGCCCGGTGCGCGATCAGCGCGGTGGTACTGGACGAGGAGGTGCGGGAGGAGATCGCCGACCGCGTCCGGGCGCTGATCCCGCCGGCCGACGCCACGCTGGCCGCCAAGCTGACATCCCTCGGCCCGTATGTACTGCCGCTCGTCCCCGGCCCCGAGGAACTGAGCGTCGAACAGGCCGAGACCGTGGTGCAGTTGGCCCGCGACATCGGGGGCTCCGCGTCGATGCCCCTGCTGCGACGGTTCGCCCCGCACCCCTCCCGGGAGGTCCGCGCCGTCCTCACCACGGCGTGGCCGCGCTATCCGGCGGACGACTACGCCCGTGAGGTCCTCGCCCACATGGACCTGGCGGACGACCGGGTCGTCGTCGTCGACAACGGCATGACGGCGGCGCTGCGTCACTGCGGGCCCATCGGCCGACTGGTCGTGGACACACCGCTGGACGACGGAGAACTCCGCGCGTTCCTGCCGCACGAAGGCATCCGGGAAATCGAAGTGGTCGACAATCCACGCCTGGTCTCCCTCTCCTTCGCGCGGCAGTTGTCCGGGCTGACTTCCCTGCGGCTCACCGGCTGCCCGCGGGTACGGGACCTGTCCGCGCTGGAAGGACTGGCGCTCACCTCACTGGGTCTGGAACTCCACGAAGTGCGGAAGGCGGATCTGGCTTCCCTCCAGCGCCTCGACCGGCTCACGTCCCTGTCCTTGGTGGGAAGTCTTCTCGACAGCGATATCCCTTTGCCCGCCGGACATCCGAACGTACGGAATCTGCGCGTCGCCAGTCAGATACCGATAGTGATCAACGAACTCGGCCAGTGGCCTTTGCTGGAGGAACTCGTCGTACAGGGCGACTGCGACGCTCACTCACTGCTCCTCGCGGCTTCGAGAGCTCCTTCACTGCACAGCCTGGACTTCTCGCTGCCTTCTCTGTACCTGCCGCGGCAGATCGAGCCGCCCAGTATCGAAGGTCTTGAGTTGCTTCCCCGCAAACCGCGCGAACTCGACCCCTTGCCGGGAATTCGAAGTCTGACGCTGAGATCGGTGGGCCGTGGCGGTTCCGCGGCGGATCTCGCCCGGGTATTTCCCTCACTCGTCCGCCTCACCCTCCACTACCCGCGGAACGCGCCGCTCGACCTGTCCCCGCTGGGCCATCACCCCGGGCTGGTGATCGAGGCCAACGGGCGGGTGCTGAGGCCCGGAGAGTTCTAGGGCCCTTCTCGCACACAAGGGTGGCCCCCCGGAACCGTGGTTCCGGGGGGCCACCCTTGTGACGCCCGGTCGGGCGCCGCTGTCATGCTCCGCGCGGGCGCGGTGTCACGCGTCCTTGCTCAGGTTCGGTCCGGCACCGCCGGCCGCCTGCTCGATCGGCGGGACGTCGGGGAGCGCGGACTTCTCCTCGCCCCGGAAGGTGAAGGTCTTGGCTTCGCCCTCGCCCTCCGTGTCGACGACCACGATGTGGCCGGGACGCAGCTCCCCGAAGAGGATCTTCTCGGAGAGGACGTCCTCGATCTCGCGCTGGATGGTCCGGCGCAGCGGCCGGGCGCCCAGGACGGGGTCGTACCCCTTCTTCGCGAGGAGCGACTTGGCGGTCGGGCTGAGCTCGATGCCCATGTCCCGGTCCTTCAGCCGCTCGTCCACCTTGGCGATCATGAGGTCGACGATCTGGATGATGTCTTCCTCGGTGAGCTGGTGGAAGACCACCGTGTCGTCGACACGGTTCAGGAACTCGGGGCGGAAGTGCTGCTTCAGCTCGTCGTTGACCTTGGCCTTCATGCGCTCGTAGCCGGTCTTGACGTCACCCGCGGCCGCGAAGCCGAGGTTGAAGCCCTTGGAGATGTCCCGGGTGCCGAGGTTGGTCGTCATGATGATGACCGTGTTCTTGAAGTCCACGACCCGGCCCTGGGAGTCGGTCAGACGACCGTCCTCCAGGATCTGCAGCAGCGAGTTGAAGATGTCCGGGTGGGCCTTCTCCACCTCGTCGAACAGGACGACGGAGAACGGCTTGCGACGGACCTTCTCGGTCAGCTGGCCGCCCTCTTCGTAGCCCACGTATCCGGGGGGCGAACCGAAGAGACGCGACACCGTGTGCTTCTCGCTGAACTCCGACATGTCGAGGGAGATCAGTGCGTCCTCGTCACCGAAGAGGAACTCGGCGAGGGTCTTCGAGAGCTCGGTCTTACCGACACCCGACGGGCCCGCGAAGATGAACGAACCACCGGGACGCTTCGGGTCCTTCAGACCCGCTCGCGTACGACGGATCGCCTGCGAGAGCGCCTTGATGGCGTCCTTCTGCCCGATGACCCGCTTGTGGAGCTCGTCCTCCATGCGGAGCAGACGCGAGGACTCCTCCTCGGTCAGCTTGAAGACCGGGATGCCGGTGGCGGTCGCGAGGACCTCGGCGATCAGCTCGCCGTCGACCTCGGCGACGACGTCCATGTCGCCGGCCTTCCACTCCTTCTCCCGCTTGGCCTTGGCGGCCAGGAGCTGCTTCTCCTTGTCGCGCAGGGACGCGGCCTTCTCGAAGTCCTGCGAGTCGATCGCGGACTCCTTGTCGCGGCGGACGCCGGCGATCTTCTCGTCGAACTCGCGGAGGTCCGGCGGCGCGGTCATCCGGCGGATGCGCATCCGGGAACCGGCCTCGTCGATCAGGTCGATCGCCTTGTCCGGCAGGAAGCGGTCCGAGATGTACCGGTCGGCCAGGGTGGCGGCCTGCACCAGTGCCTCGTCGGTGATGGAGACGCGGTGGTGCGCCTCGTACCGGTCGCGCAGACCCTTGAGGATCTCGATGGTGTGCGGCAGGGACGGCTCCGCGACCTGGATGGGCTGGAAGCGGCGCTCCAGGGCCGCGTCCTTCTCCAGGTGCTTGCGGTACTCGTCGAGCGTGGTCGCACCGATGGTCTGGAGTTCACCGCGCGCCAGCATCGGCTTCAGGATCGAAGCGGCGTCGATGGCGCCCTCGGCGGCACCCGCACCGACCAGCGTGTGGAGCTCGTCGATGAACAGGATGATGTCGCCGCGGGTGCGGATCTCCTTGAGCACCTTCTTCAGGCGCTCCTCGAAGTCACCGCGGTAGCGGGAGCCGGCGACCAGCGCACCGAGGTCCAGGGTGTAGAGGTGCTTGTCCTTGAGGGTCTCGGGCACCTCGCCCTTGACGATGGCCTGGGCGAGGCCCTCGACGACGGCGGTCTTGCCGACGCCGGGCTCACCGATGAGGACCGGGTTGTTCTTGGTGCGGCGGGACAGCACCTGCATGACCCGCTCGATCTCCTTCTCGCGCCCGATGACCGGGTCGAGCTTGGACTCGCGGGCGGCCTGGGTGAGGTTCCGGCCGAACTGGTCGAGGACCAGGGACGTGGAGGGGGTGCCCTCGGCAGGACCGCCGGCCGCGGCGGTCTCCTTGCCCTGGTATCCGGAGAGCAGCTGGATGACCTGCTGCCGCACCCGGTTGAGGTCTGCGCCCAGCTTGACCAGGACCTGGGCGGCGACGCCCTCGCCCTCACGGATCAGGCCGAGCAGGATGTGCTCCGTGCCGATGTAGTTGTGGCCCAGCTGAAGGGCCTCGCGGAGCGACAGCTCCAGGACCTTCTTGGCACGGGGGGTGAAGGGGATGTGACCGGACGGAGCCTGCTGGCCCTGGCCGATGATCTCCTCCACCTGCTGGCGGACCGCCTCAAGCGAAATGCCGAGGCTCTCCAGGGCCTTTGCGGCGACACCTTCACCCTCGTGGATCAGGCCCAGGAGGATGTGCTCGGTGCCGATGTAGTTGTGGTTGAGCATCCGGGCTTCTTCCTGAGCCAGGACGACAACCCGCCGCGCGCGGTCGGTGAACCTCTCGAACATCGTTAATCGCTCCTCAGAGCGGTCAGGCAGTAAGGGGACGCTCCCCTCCCTGTCCTTCCGCAGCTTAGTCCCGCAAGCGGGGACCGCTCATTCCAACTGCCGACACCGGACCGAGAACCAGCACTGCCTCCTGACCCTGAACGCCGACATATGCTCCAACCCGATGGTGCGAGACGATGTTCCCGCAGGCCAGGCAGATACCCTCTCCAGCTGTACGCCGATGGCGAACGTGAGATGCCCGAGCCATGCGTGTCGCCCCTCCCACTAGGGATGTCTTACCCGTACGCACTGACACTCCATGCCGCGCGCACCGGTTCGCTCCGCTATGGGCGAACATCCTTGCGCCGCCGACCGGCCTCGCGCGCCCCCCGAACCGGCACTCTGCGCATGCACAGGAATACACAGCGTAACCCGGGGCGGCTTTCGGCGGTTGCTTCTGGCATGGTCCCCACCGTCCCTCTCCCTCGCCGGCCGCTCGGCCCGGACGATCCGGTGCGGCACTGGTACGAGAACGAACTGGGGTGGACGGCAGTGCCCGGCCCACCGCTGAGGCTCGTCACCGGGCTGCGGTTCGACGTCCTGGAGGTCCCGGCGGAGGCGGGGTACGCGGCGCTGCGGCATCTGGGTCCCACGTCTCCGGTGGCCCTGCGCGGCGGGCGGATGCTGCTGCTGGCGGCCGCGGGCAGCGCGGACGAGCTGCCCGGCCTGCTCGACTGGCTGGAGTGGGGGGATCTGCCGCTGGACCTGACGGCCGTCGGTGCGGGCGGGAGCATCGAGGCCCCGATGCCCGAATGGGGCGCCGCCGGGCCGCCCGCCGGCTGCACGGCCGGGCCGCCGCCCGGGCACGGCTCCGGAGCGTCCGCGGCACCGGCGGAGGAGCGGCCGACCGGGGCCGCCGCAGGGCCCGCGCCGGGGGCGCGAACAGGCCTGGGCTCACGAAGGGCCGCCGTCTGGCTGCGGCCCCCGGAGCCCGGCTGCGAGGTCGAGCCGACCCTGCCGACGCTGTCGGCCCTGGGCGGCCGAGCGGTCGGAGGGGGCGGTGGGGGCGCCCCCGATCTCGTACGACTCGTGGACACGATGGCGACACACTGCCATCGCGTGAGGCTGCGGCGCGCGTGCGCTCAGCCGTTGGCCTTCTCGTAGGCCTCGCGAATGGACGCGGGAACTCGGCCACGGTCGTTGACCTCGTAGCCGTTCTCCTTCGCCCAAGCGCGGATCTGCGCGGTGTCCTGGCTGCCACCACCGGAAGCGACGCGGGCCTTTCCGCGGCCTCCAGAAGCGCGGCCTCCGGTGCGACGGCCACCCTTCACGTAAGGGTCGAGAAGGCCACGGAGCTTGTCCGCATTGGCGGTCGTGAGATCGATTTCGTACGTCTTGCCGTCCAGCGCGAACGTCACGGTCTCGTCCGCCTCGCCACCGTCGAGGTCGTCGACAAGAAGGACCTGAACCTTCTGTGCCACCGGATTTCCTTTCATCGATAACTTCAGGGCCGGGGGTCTGCGGCGTCCACCCGTTTCGCCGTCCCCTGTTATATGCAGTACTGCAGTACGTCGGAAAGCAAACCGCTTTTGCTGGAAAAACACAAACCCCTGGAGGAGACTCACAGCGGTCCGACGGCCCGGAAAGATGCGCGTTTCGGACATAGGGAACCTGGGCAGCGCACTCCGCCGGAATACCGGGCGGGCGATCACAGATGCAGAAGCATCCGACTGTTGCCCAAGGTGTTCGGTTTCACTCGTTCGAGACCGAGGAACTCCGCGACACCCTCGTCATAGGAACGAAGGAGCTCCGCGTACACATCGGTGTCGACGGGTGTCTCCCCGATCTCCACGAAGCCGTGCTTCGCGAAGAAGTCGACTTCGAAGGTCAGACAGAAAACGCGTCGAACGCCGAGCCAGCGCGCGGTCTGCAGCAACTTCTCCAGCAACTGATGTCCGACCCCGAGGCCCTTGACCGCCGGGTTCACCGCGAGAGTGCGGACTTCCGCGAGGTCTTCCCACATGACGTGCAGCGCACCGCAGCCGACCACCTCGGCGTTGTCGTCGCGTTCCGCGACCCAGAACTCCTGGATGTCCTCGTAAAGCGTCACGGTCGCTTTGTCGAGCAGGATGCGGCGCCGGACGTTCTGGTCCAGGAGGCGTCGTACGGCCGTGACATCGCTGGTCCTGGCCCGCCGGACGGTGACGGCTTTTGCTGCGGCTTCCGGACGCTCCGCCGAAACCCCTGCCTGATGCTCTGCGGGATGCTCTGCTGGCATGAACGGACGCTATCGCCCGTCGTCGCCCTCGGGGGCGGCGGGGCTCTCGTCCGCGGGACCCTGCGGCGGGTTCTGCCCGGCGGGGGTTTCCGGGCCCTGGACCATACGCACGGCGTCCCGCAGGGCTTCGCGCTGTTCCGCCGACATCATGCCGAAGAACGCGACGAGAGCGGCCGCCGGGTTGTCGCTCTGCGACCACGCGTCGTTCATCAGTGCGGCCGCGTAGGCGGCCCGGGTGGAGACCGCCTCATATCGATAGGCCCGGCCCTCCGCCTCGCGGCGCACCCAGCCCTTCTGATGGAGATTGTCCAAAACGGTCATCACCGTCGTGTACGCGATGGACCGTTCCTGTTGAAGGTCTTCCAGGACTTCCCGAACGGTCACCGGGCGGTTCCACTTCCACACCCGCGTCATGACCGCGTCTTCGAGTTCTCCCAATGGGCGAGGCACGCTCAGCACAATAGTGGGAGATAGGCGACAAAAAGGGCGTACGACTCGAAAAACGTATGAGTCGTACGCCCTGGTGTCCCGCCGAAGGGGCGGGGGCAGGTCGGGAGGGGCAGGTGGGACGTGTTGCGGGCGGGTACGGGCCCGCCCGGAACCGCGCCGGGAGGTCAGGCCCCGGTGTCCTTCGCGGGCCGGGGGGCACTCTCCGCCCGGGCGAGGGCGGCGTCGACGACGGCGTCCTCCTTGGCCTTGTTGGCCCCGCCCTGGGCCTTCACGATCGTCACGATCAGCCCGATGAAGAACACGGCCATCACTACCGGGGGCACGAGCGCGGAGACGTAGTCCATGCCCCCAGGGTAGCTAGCCCGCCGCGAGCTGCTGCGGCGGGTTCGCCGGTGGCGGCGTGGGCTTGCGCCTCGGGGGGAAGACCTCGCCCGGGGTGGGGATGGGCCTGTCCGGTCGCGGCGACCTGTCCGGGGACTGCGGCTTCGGCGCCGCGGCGGGCCGCTCCGCAGGCTTCTTCGCGGGCTCGTCGGCCGCCCGGCCGCCGGGCAGCGCCAGCAGACGGGTGCGGGACTGCGGGACCACCGCGGCGGCGCGGCCCGCGAGGCGGGTGCGCACGTCCTGTTCCGCGAGAGTCCGGCAGCGGTCCAGGAGGGCGGCGGCCGCGGGGTTGCCGCGCAGTGCCCGCAGCGCCGCGAGGTCGTCGGGGACGGGCCGGTAGCCGGCCACGAGCACCTCCTCCAGGAGGGCGAGGTAGCCGGCGACCGAGCCCGGCAGGGCGGACCGGTAGCGGCCCAGGTCGGCCAGCAGGAAGGCCCGCAGCCTGGCACCTTCGCGGGCGGCCTCGTCGACGGACTCGGCCAGGCGGAGACAGTCCTGGACGTCCTCGGCCGAGGCGGGGCTGGGCTGCAGGGCGAGGGCGAGAGCGCGGCGGAGCACACGCAGCTCCTCCGCACCGAACGCCATGCCGCCGTGGGATCCGTATGGCGTGGGCATGCGCCGACGATACGCGCTAATCAGACAAAATCCGCATAGCGGGCATATCGCGGCGCGTCCGCATCGCACCGGCGCCGAACGGCCGCGGGCGGCAGCCCAGGGACACGGGGCCGCCGCCCACGGATCGGGACGGTGCGGGGCGCCGCCGGGGCGGCGAGGCCCCTCAGATGCGCGACACGTTCCGCTCGTACACCAGGCGCAGCCCGATGAGCGTGAGCCACGGCTCGTGCTCGTCGATGACCGAGGACTCACCGAGCACCATGGGGGCCAGCCCGCCCGTGGCGATGACGGTGACGTCGTCGGGGTCGTCGGCGAGCTCGCGGGCCATCCGGTTGACGACCCCGTCGACCTGTCCGGCGAAGCCGTAGATGATCCCGGACTGCATGGCCTCGACGGTGTTCTTGCCGATCACCGCCCGCGGCCGGGCCACCTCGATCTTCCGCAGCTGCGCGCCCTTGACCCCGAGCGCGTCGACGGAGATCTCGATGCCGGGGGCGATGACACCGCCGACGTACTCGCCGCGGGCGCTGACCGCGTCGAACGTCGTCGCCGTGCCGAAGTCGACGACGATCGCGGGCCCGCCGTACAGCTCGACGGCCGCGACGGCGTTGATGATGCGGTCGGCGCCGACCTCCTTGGGGTTGTCCGTGAGGATCGGCACGCCGGTCTTCACGCCCGGCTCGACCAGGACGGCCGGCACGTCGCCGTAGTAGCGGCGGGTCACCTCGCGCAGTTCGTGCAGCACGGAGGGGACCGTGGCGCAGATCGCGATGCCGTCGATCCCGTCGCCGAGCTCCTCGCCGAGCAGCGGGTGCATGCCCATGAGGCCCTGGAGGAGCACGGCGAGCTCGTCGGCGGTGCGGCGCGAGTCGGTGGAGATGCGCCAGTGCTCGACGATCTCCTCGCCGTCGAAGAGGCCGAGGACGGTGTGGGTGTTGCCCACGTCGATGGTCAGCAGCATGGTCCCGGTTACTCCGCCGCTCGCAGGTCGAGGCCGATGTCCAGGATCGGGGAGGAGTGGGTCAGCGCGCCCACCGCGAGGAAGTCGACGCCCGTCTTCGCGTACGTCGCGGCGTTGTCGAGGGTGAGCCGCCCGGAGGCCTCCAGCAGCGCCCGGCCGTCGACGATGGCGACCGCCTCCTCGCACTCGACCGGCGTGAAGTTGTCCAGAAGGATGAGGTCGGCACCCGCGTCCACGACCTCGCGCAGCTGGTGCAGCGTGTCGACCTCGACCTCGATCGGAACCTCGGGGAAGGCTTCCCGTACGGCCTCGAAGGCCTGTGCCACACCGCCGGCGGCGACCACGTGGTTGTCCTTGACCAGCGCGGCGTCCGAGAGTGACATGCGGTGGTTGACGCCGCCGCCGCAGCGCACGGCGAACTTCTCCAGGGAGCGCAGACCCGGCGTCGTCTTGCGGGTGTCGCGGACCCGGGTGCCCGTGCCCTCCAGGGCGTCCGCCCACGCGCGCGTGGCCGTCGCGATGCCGGACAGGCGGCACAGGAGGTTCAGCGCGCTGCGTTCGGCCGTGAGCAGGTCACGGGTGCGGGTGGTGACGCTCAGCAGCTTCTGGCCGGCCTCGACGCGCTCGCCGTCCTCCACGTGCCGCTCGACCTCGAACTCGTCGGTGCAGACCACGGAGATGACCGCCTCGGCCACCCGCAGTCCGGCGACGACGCCCGCGTCCCGGGCGGTGAAGTCGGCGGTGGAGACAGCGTCCTCGGGGATGGTCGCGACGGTCGTCACGTCCACGCCGTGGTCGAGGTCCTCCTGGATGGCGACGTTCGCGACGTCCTCGACCTCCAGGGGGTCGAGTCCGGCGTCGGCGAGGAGCTGGGCGAGCGCGGGGTCGAGCCCGCACTCCAGGTACGCGTCGTCCGATTCGGCGCCGCAGCCGCAGCCGTCGCCGCAGCCGCCGCTCTGGGCGAGGGGAAGGTCGGGGGTGCTCACTGCTGTCACTGCTCCTGAGAACGATGCCGAAGCGCCGGCTGGGGCTCGGGGGACCCCCCTGGGAGGGTCGGGGGGAAGTCTGCTGTGTCGGTGGTGTGCGCCGCGAGCGTCCGGTCGGGATTCAGCCGTACGACGATGTGACGGCGCCACTGTGCGTCGTCCCGGTCGGCGTGGTCCTCGCGCCAGTGGCAGCCGCGGGTCTCCTCGCGCAGCCGGGCGGCGGCGACCAGGACGCGCGCCACGCACAGGAGGTTGGTGGCCTCCCAGGTGTCGACGCCGGGCTCGGAGGTCTTGCCGTTCTCGTCGAGGGCGTCGCGCGCGTCGGTGTGCAGCCGCTGGAGCTGGCCGGCGGCGGTGGCGAGGGACTCGGCGGAGCGCAGTACGCCCGCTCCCTCCGACATGATCCGCTGGATCGCGAAGCGGGCCTCGGGCTCCAGCAGCGGGTGCGCGGGCTTCTCCGGGTGCGGGACCGGCTGGGGCACGCGCGCGTGCAGGCCGTTCTCCGCGTGGCTGCCCGCGATGTCGGCGGCGATCCGCTCGGCGTAGACCAAGCCCTCCAGGAGCGAGTTGGAGGCGAGCCGGTTGGCGCCGTGGACGCCGGTGCAGGCGACCTCTCCGCACGCGTACAGACCCGGGACCGTGGTGCGGCCCCGGGAGTCGGTGCGGACTCCGCCGGAGGCGTAGTGGGCGGCCGGGGCGATCGGGATCGGCTCGTGGACGGGGTCGATGCCATGGGCCCGGCAGGCGGCGAGGATCGTCGGGAAGCGGTGCTCCCACATCTCGGCGCCGAAGTGCCGGGCGTCGAGGAACATGTGCTCGGCGTCCCGCTCCTGCATGCGGCGCATGATGCCCTTGGCGACGATGTCCCGGGGCGCCAGCTCCGCGAGCTCGTGCTGCCCGACCATGAAGCGCACGCCGTCGGCGTCGACCAGGTGGGCTCCCTCGCCGCGCACCGCCTCGGAGACCAGCGGCTGCTGGCCCTCCGCGTCCGGGCCGAGGAAGAGCACCGTCGGGTGGAACTGCACGAACTCCAGGTCGCTGACCTCGGCCCCGGCACGCAGGGCGAGCGCGACGCCGTCCCCCGTGGACACGGACGGGTTGGTGGTCGCCGAGAAGACCTGTCCCATGCCGCCGGTGGCGAGGACCACGGCGGGGGCGTGCACGGCCCCCACGCCGTCGTGCTGGCCCTCTCCCATCACGTGCAGGGTCACGCCCGCGGTGCGGCCGTCGGCGTCCGTGAGGAGGTCCAGGACGAGCGCGTTCTCGACGGTGCGCAGACCACGCGCGCGGACCGCCTCGACCAGGGCGCGGGAGATCTCGGCTCCCGTGGCGTCGCCGCCCGCGTGCGCGATGCGGCGCCGGTGGTGGCCGCCCTCGCGGGTGAGGGCCAGATCGCCCTCGGAGGACTCGTCGAAGTGGGCGCCGGTCGCGATGAGACGGCGTACGGCGTCGGGGCCCTCGGTGACGAGGATGCGGACGGCCTCCTCGTCGCACAGGCCCGCGCCCGCCACCAGCGTGTCGTCGAGGTGCTGCTCGGGGGTGTCGCCCTCGCCGAGGGCCGCGGCGATGCCGCCCTGCGCCCAGCGGGTGGAACCGTCGTCCAGACGGGCCTTGGTGACCACCACGGTCCGCAGGCCCGCCGCCTCGCAGCGCAGGGCCGCGGTGAGGCCCGCCACTCCGGAGCCGACGACCACGACGTCGGCGGTGAGGGCCCAGCCCGGGGCGGGCGCGTGCAGTCGTATACCAGTACCTGTGCCTGTGCCGGTCACGAGGCGGCTCCGAAGGTGAGGGGGATGTTGTCGATCAGCCGGGTCGTCCCGACCCGCGCGGCGACGGCGAGGACCGCCTCGCCGGTGAAGTCGTCCCCGACCTCGGTGAAGTCGGAGGGGTCGACGAGGGCCAGGTAGTCGAGAAGCAGCGGCGGCTTCGTGCGGGCCGCCTCGTCGAGGACGAGCCGGGCCGCCGCGCGGACGCCCGCGGGACCGCCGGGGACGGCCTTCGCCACGGCGTGGGCGTCGGCGGCGGCGCGGGACTCGCCTATGGCGCTCAGGGCCTCGGCACGCGCGCGCGTGGCCGGCACTTCGCGGGCCCGCGCGCGCAGCGCCTCCTGGGCGGCGTGCCGGTCGCGGCCGGCGAACAGGGCGCCCGACAGGGCGAGCGCGGTGCGCCGCTCCTCGGCCGAGAGGTAGCGGTTGCGGCTGGAGAGGGCGAGTCCGTCCTCCTCCCGCACCGTGGGCACCCCGACGATCTCCACGCCGAAGTTCAGGTCCCGGACCATGCGGCGGATGAGGGCCAGCTGCTGCGCGTCCTTCTGCCCGTACAGCGCCACGTCGGGCCGGGTGAGGTGCAGCAGCTTGGCGACGACGGTGAGCATGCCGTCGAAGTGCCCGGGCCGCGAGGAGCCCTCCAGGCGCTCGCCCATGGGGCCCGCGCTGACACGGACCTGGGGTTCGCCCCCCGGGTAGACCTCGTCGGCGGAGGGGGCGAAGACGACGTCGGCGCCCGCCAGTTCGGCGATCTTCAGATCGGCGTCCAGGGTGCGCGGGTAGCGGTCGAGGTCCTCTCCCGCGCCGAACTGGAGCGGATTGACGAAGACGGTGACGACCACTTCGCCCCGGTCCCCGGCGATCTCGCGGGCGGCGCGGACCAGCGTGGCGTGCCCCTCGTGGAGGGCGCCCATGGTCATCACGACGGCTCGGCGGCCCGCACGCGCGCGTGCGTGCAGTTCGTCGGCGGTGCGCAGCAGGGCGGTGGTCATCGGGCGTCTCCGTTCTCCGGCACGCGCGTGGTCGGGCGGCCTTCGTCTGCGGTCCCGGCCGCGGCCGGGTTCGCCGGGCGGGCGCGGTCCGCGGCCCCGCTCCGTGCCCGGACGGGCGCAGCGTCGCGCACCCCGCTCATCGGGCGTCTCCCTCGGCGCTTCCGGGCCCGGCGGTTCCGGCGGTCCCGTCGGCGAGCACCCCGAGGAGGTCCTCGGCGAGCTCCGGCTTGAGCAGTCCGTGGGCGAGCGCGCGATCGGCGGTCGCGCGGGCCATCGCCAGATAGCCCGCGACGGTCTGCGGGGCGTGCCTGCGCAGCTCGGAGACGTGCGCCGCGACGGTGCCGGCGTCACCGCGGGCGACGGGGCCGGTGAGGGCGGCGTCGCCCGAGCGGAGCGCGTTGTCCAGGGCGGCGCCGAGCAGCGGGCCGAGCATCCGGTCGGGGGCCTCCACGCCGGCGGCGCGCAGCAGGTCCATGGACTCGGCCACCAGCGTCACCAGGTGGTTGGCGCCGAGCGCGAGGGCCGCGTGGTACAGCGGCCGGGACTCCTCGGCGATCCACTCGGGCTCGCCGCCCATCTCGATCACCAGGGCCTCGGCGGCCAGCCGCAGTTCCTCGGGCGCGGTGACCCCGAAGGAGCATCCGGCGAGCCGCTGGACGTCCACGGGGGTGCCGGTGAACGTCATCGCGGGGTGCAGCGCGAGCGGCAGCGCGCCGGCCCGGAGCGCGGGGTCCAGCACCCGCGCGCCGTACCGCCCGGAGGTGTGGACGAGCAACTGGCCGGGCCGGACGGCTCCGGTCTCCGCGAGCCCCTCGACGAGACCGGGCAGGGCGTCGTCGGGGACGGTCAGCAGCACCAGGTCGGCACGCTCCAGGACCTGGGCGGGAGACACCAGCGGCACGTCGGGCAGCATCTCGGCGGCCCGCCGCCTGGAGGCGTCGGAGACCCCGGAGACGGCGACCGGCCGGTGCCCGGCGAGCTGGAGCGCCGCGGCGAGCGCGGGGCCGACCCGGCCGGCCCCGACGACACCGACGGCCAGTCTGGCGGGGCGGTCCTTTGGATCTTGCTGTGGGGATGTACTCACTCGACGGCGGCCTTCCGTTCCAGTCCGCTCGGGGTACCGGACGATTTCTCGTCATGTTAACGCGATTGGTCCGAGCGGCTGTTTCCTTGTCCACAGCCTGTGGGTTTCCGCAGGTCACACGGGTGCCGAAATCGGGGTGCTTCGTCAGGTCGGCCCGCGGGATGATCCGGTCATGAGTGACAGGACGCAAGAGGCGGCGGAACGACACGGGGACGGGACGGCCACGGACACGGAGGCGGGAGCGACGGCCGGCGCGGAGCCGGCGGACGGGGGGCAGGAACGGCGGGCGGCCGCGTGGCGAGCGGCGCGTCGGGTGCTGTGGCGGCCCAGCTTCCGCGACACGGTCCGCGAGCGCCTGACGTGGCTGGCGGAGAACGCCGAGGGCGTGTACGACCTCGACCGGCCGGTCGACATGTACGGCGACGGCATCGTCGAGACCGTGGAGGAACGGGTCGCGGACCTGCTCGGCCAGGAAGCCGCGGTCTTCTTCCCCACCGGCACGATGGCCCAGCAGGTCGCCTTGCGCTGCTGGGCGGGCCGCACCGGGAACACCACGGTGGCGGTGCACGCGCTCAGCCATCCCGAGGTCCACGAACGGCATGCGTTCAGCCAGGTCAGCGGCTTGCGTCCGGTCCGGGTGACGGACGGGCAGCGCCTGCCGACCGCGGCGGAGATACGGGACTTCGACGAGCCCTTCGGGGCGCTGATGCTGGAGCTGCCCCTCAGGGACGCCGGTTTCGTGCTGCCCTCCTGGGAGGAGCTGTCCGAGACGGTGGAGGCCGCCCGGGAGCGCGACGCGGTGGTCCACTTCGACGGGGCCCGGCTGTGGGAGTGCACCACGCACTTCGGCCGCCCTCTGGAGGAGATCGCGGGCCTCGCGGACAGCGTGTACGTGTCGTTCTACAAGTCGCTCGGCGGCCTGGGCGGGGCGGCGGTCGCGGGACCCCGGACACTCGTCGACGAGGCGAAGGCCTGGCGGCACCGGTACGGCGGCATGGTCCTCCAGCAGTTCCCGACGGCCCTGGCCGCGCTCGTCGGCCTGGAGCGGGAGCTGCCCCGGCTGCCCGAGTACGTGGCGCACGCGCGTGTGGTCGCCGCCGCGCTGCGCGAGGGGTTCGCGGAGGCCGGGGTGCCCTGGGCCCGCGTGCACCCCGAGCAGCCCCACACCCACCAGTTCCAGGTATGGCTGCCGTACGACGCCGACGTCCTCACGGAGGTGGGCACGGCACAGGTCGAGGAGACGGGGGCCGGCCTCTTCGGGCAGCGGTGGGGGCATGCAGGTCCCGGCCTCGCGTCCACCGAGGTCACGGTGGACGCGGCGGGGCTGGAGTGGACGGCCGAGGACGTCAGGTCGGTCGTGAAGGACCTCCTGGAGCGGCTGCCGCGGTGACGTGCACGGCGGGCGCGGCCGAGCGAGTGGGCCCGCCGCCGCCATGACCGGGCGCGGCGGGCGCCGCCGAGCCCGCGGGACCACTGCCGCGCCGACGTGTACGGCGGGCGCGGCCGAGCCGGCACGCCCGCTCGCCCGGCGCCGCACCCGCGCCCCCGCAGGGGGTCAGCAACCGGCCTGACGGCGGCGCCCGTGCAGCAGACGGGCCAAGGCCTCCCGCATCCGCCCGCGGGCCGGGTGTCCCGCCAGTACGGCCCGGAACTGCCGCCGGACGCGCAGCTCGCGCACGAGCCGCAGGTCGTGCGCGCCGGGCGCCGGCGGCAGGGGCTCGCCGTGCTGCCGGGACCGGTAGGTGTCTAGAAGGTACTGCTGGGTGCTGCTCACGGCCGATCGCCTCTCGGGACGGGAGATGGGATCCGAAGGCCCGCGGTTGCCCCGGTGTCCTCCCAGGCTGCGCCCGCTCAAGGCACATGTCGCCCCGATTGACGGGCGGCGTCAAACGACGGCGGCGTTGTCGGTGGCGGGGTGCACCATAGGGGGCATGAGCGTGCACATCGACATCTCCGGGCTGCGACGGGAGCGGATCGCCGTCGTGCCGTCCCCGCTGGCCGAGCTCGGGATGGCGCTGCACGCCCTCGCCGAGCCGGGGCACCACCCGGGCCTCCAGGCCTGGGCGACCGGGGTCACGGCCCGACTCGACCCGCATCTCGCCGACCGGATGTGCGAGGCGGACTTCCTGTGGCGGACGACGTTCTCGGACCTGTTCCTGCCCTTCGCCGGCATCCCCGGCGGGAACACCCTGCCGGGCGCGACCCTCGCCGACGACCTGGACCTGCTGGACAAGCTGACGGACGAGCAGTTCGTGGACGCGGCGCTGGAGTTCACCTGCGCGCTGGCGTACGGCTCGCAGGAGCCCGGCTATCTCTCCGACCCCGAGGTGCGGCGCCGCGCCGTGGACCTGGCCGCCTCGCGCGGACCGCAGCAGACCCGCTTCACCCGGCGCCTCCTGGAGGATCCGCCGCGTGTGCGGGCCTGGCTGAGGCAGTTCCTTCAGGACTGCGACGAGGCGTTCTTCGCGGAGACCTGGTCCCGGCTGCGCCACCAGCTCGCCGCGGAGGCCCGCCACAAGACGGACCTGCTGCGGCACAAGGGCCCCGCCGAGGCGCTGACGTCCGTCTCCCCCGCGGTGTCGCTGGACGAGGCGGCCGGGCGGCTCACCGTCGACAAGCTGACGGAGGGGCACACGGTCACGGCGGACGGCGGTCTGCTCCTCGTCCCCACCAGCCTCGGACGGCCGCATCTGATGGTGCTGCACCGGCCCGGCTGGCAGCCCGTGCTGCACTATCCCGTCGGCTCGCCCGAGCTCGCCGCGCCGCCTTCCGTCGAGGAGTTGTCCCGGCGGATGACCGCGCTGTCCCACCCGGTCCGGATGCGGATCTGCCGTCATCTGGCCCGCAGCGCGTACACCACCGGTGAGCTGGCGCAGGTGCACGGGATGACGGCGCCCGAGATATCCCGTCACCTGGGCGTGCTCAAGAAGGCGGGCCTGATCTCCACGCGCCGCCGCGGCCGGTACGTGCTGCACCAGCTGGACGTCACCGTGGTGGCCCGCCTGGGCAGCGACTTCCTGGAGAGCGTCCTGCGCTGACCCCGCAGGGCACGCGCCGCCCGCCGGCCTGTCGGGACCCGCGCCGGGAGGGGGAAGCCGTTCCGCCCGGGTCAGTCGAACCGGATGTGCCGCACGCTCGTCCACGCCCTGCGCAGCCGTCCCCGCAGCGCTCCGTCCCGGTTCGGCGTGAGCGTCAGCCCCGCCAGTACGGCGATCCGGTCCGCGGTCCTGGCCACCGTCGTGTGGTCGGTCCACAGGTGTTCGGCGAACTCGGGCTCGCGCAGCCGCTCCAGGCAGTGGTCGAGCTGCTGCACGGCCCAGCTCTCGCGGCGCAGCGGGGCGTCCTTGCCCGCGACGTACCGCAGGAGGTGCCCGAAGCCGCGCTCCCGCAGCCGCTGGAGCACGGTCTCACGCTCGGCGAGCAGCGCGAAGTGCCGTACGTCGTGGCCCCGTTCGCGCAGCCGGCCGACCGTCTCCTCGAAATAGCGGGAGTTCGTGACCGTCATGGGGGCGATGACCACGCCGTCGTGCTTGGCGAGGGCGAGATCCAGCACCTCGACCACGCCCTCCCGCCAGGACGCCAAGTCCTGGAAATCGCCGCGCAGTTCGGGCGGCAGCATGCGACGCAGGCCGAAACCGGCGTGTTCCGGATCGCAGATGACGCTGCCGGGCAGCCGTCGCCGGATCTCGTGTGCGGTCTGTGTCTTGCCGCCCCCGAAGGGGCCGTTGATCCACAGGAGCATGCGCAGACCCTAGTGGCCGCCGGTCACGCCGGGGTCACGCCCCCGGTCCGACCGGGTCAGCCGTGTCCGCCCGCGCGCACGAGCCCCGTCTCGTAGGCGAGCACGACCACCTGCACCCGGTCGCGCAGCCCCAGCTTGGTCAGGATGCGCCCGACGTGCGTCTTCACGGTCGCCTCGGACAGCACGAGGCGGGCCGCGATCTCGCCGTTGGACAGGCCCTGCGCGACCAGGACCATGACCTCGCGCTCACGGTCGGTGAGCCGCTCCAGTTCCTTGTGCTGCGGCTGCTTGCCCGCGCTGGGCAGCATCGGGGCGAAGCGGTCGAGCAGGCGCCTGGTGGTGGAGGGGGCGACCACGGCGTCGCCGCTGTGCACGGACCGGATGGCGGTGAGCAGTTCTCCCGGGGGCACGTCCTTGAGCATGAAACCGGAGGCGCCGGCCTTCAGCCCGGAGAAGGCGTACTCGTCGAGGTCGAACGTGGTCAGGATCAGCACCTTCGGCGGGTTGGGATCGGAACAGATCCGCCTGGTCGTCTCGACACCGTCCAGCTTCGGCATGCGCACGTCCATCAGGACCACGTCGACCGCGGTGGCGCGCAGCACCTGGAGGGCCTCGACCCCGTCGCCCGCCTCGGCCACGACCTCCATGTCCGGCTGGGCGGCGAGCACCATCCGGAAACCGGTGCGCAGCAGCACCTGGTCGTCGACGAGCATGACTCGGATCGCCATCGGGGTCCTCTTCCCTCTCCACCAAAGGCCGAAAAGCTTTGGGAACAGCCAGAAACAGTTGGAAACAATCGGAAACGGTCGTTACAGGTGTCAGTGGCCCGTGGTCAGTGAGCCGGTTTCAGCGGCAGCAGCGCGCTGATGCGGAAGCCTCCACCAGGCCGCGGTCCCGCGTCCAGGGTGCCGCCGACCATACCGACGCGTTCGCGCATGCCGATCAGACCGTGGCCCTGGCCGTCGGCGCCGCCCTCCTCGTACAGCTCGTGGGGCGCGCCCTTGCCGTCGTCCTCGACGAGCAGGCCGAGGCCGTCGTCGAAGTAGACCAGGCGCACGCTCGCACCGGTGTTCGGACCGCCGTGCTTGCGCGTGTTGGTGAGCGCCTCCTGCACGATCCGGTACGCCGTGAGCTCCACACCGCTGGGCAGCGGGCGCGGGGTCCCCTCGACCTTGAAGTCGACGGGGAGGCCCGCGGTGCGGCACTGCTCGATGAGGTCGTCGAGCTGTTCGACGTCGGGCTGCGGCACGTACTCGCCGCTCTCCTGGTGCTCGCCGGTGCGCAGCACGCCGAGCAGCCGGCGCATCTCGGCGAGCGCCTGGCGGCCGGTCCCGGAGATGGTCTCCAGCGCCTTCTTGGCCTGGTCCGGCGCGGTGTCCATGACGTAGGCGGCGCCGTCCGCCTGGACGACCATCACGGAGACGTTGTGCGCGACCACGTCGTGCAGCTCGCGTGCGATCCGGGCGCGTTCGGCGGCGACGGCGACCTTGGACTGCGCCTCGCGCTCCTTCTCCAGGCGCGCGGCCCGCTCCTCCAGCTGGGCGAGGTAGGCGCGGCGGGTGCGCAGGGAGTCACCGAGCACCCAGGCGAGTGCGAAGGGCACGGTCTGGAAGACGGCTATGAGGACGACATTCAGGCCGCCCGCCTCCTGGGCGGGCCACCGCAGCTGCGAGAGGAACCCCGCGCAGAGGCCGCCCGTCAGCGCGAACCGGGAGGCCCAGCGGGCGCCGTCCGCCGCGACGGTGAAGATGATCACCATCATGGCGAAGTCGGCGGGCATCACCTCGACGTCGGTGATCAGCTGGAGAAGGCCCAGCACAGCGGCCAGGACGAGCATCTTCTCGGGCATGCGGCGGCGCAGCGCGACGACGACGCACAGGAGCACGGCGATCGGGAACGCCACGGCGGGCGCCCCGTGCTGCTCCGGGGCCCCGTTGACGCTCACGAGGTTCGCGCAGGTGATCCCGAACAGGACGACGGCCCAGAAGCTGTCGACCCATGTCGGGTGCCTGCGGAGGAAGTCATAGAGGCGCTGCACGTAACCCAGAGTAGGGAAGCGTGCAGTGTGCAGGGGTCAACCGGAGGGTCGATCCGCAACCGGTGCTCGTACTCCCCAAGGTGGAGGCTCACCCCTTCCTGACGGCTGAAGCCCCCTGGCGGCCCGGTCCCGGACCCGGTCGGCCGGGACGGGTGTCCGTACCGTCGCGGCGCCTCTCGCCGGGAATTCCCGCCGGGCCGGGCCCCACTGGCCGGGTCCGCCCAGGGGCCGGGCCAGGCCCTAGCCTGGCCCGGTGAGACGTGAGGCGGCGGGCGAGTGGCGGGGTTGGCGCGAGGCGACGGAGGAGGCGCTGTACGGGCCGTCCGGCTTCTACCGCAGGCCCGAGGGTCCCGCCGGCCACTTCCGCACCTCCGTGCACGCCTCCCCGCTCTTCGCCGGTGCCGTGGCCCGGCTGCTGTGCCGGGTCGACGAGGCGCTCGGCCGCCCCGCCCACCTGGACTTCGTGGACATGGCGGCGGGCCGCGGCGAGCTGGTGACCGGCGTGCTCGCCGCGCTACCCGCCGAGGTGGCCGCCCGCGCGCGCGGGTACGCGGTCGAGCGCGCCGACCGCCCCGCGGGCCTCGATCACCGGATCGAGTGGTCGGCCGGGCCCCCGCAGGGGATCACCGGGCTGCTGTTCGCCAACGAGTGGCTGGACAACGTGCCCGTGGACGTCGCCGAGGTCGACGCCGAGGGAGTACGGCGCCTGGTCCTCGTACGGGAGGACGGCACGGAACGTCTCGGCGAGCCGGTGACGGGGGCGGACGAGCGGTGGCTGCGGCGCTGGTGGCCGCTGCCCGCGAAGGCTCCGTCCCCGGTGGGCGCGCGGGCCGAGATCGGGCTCCCCAGGGACACCGCCTGGGCCGCCGCGGTGGCGAGCCTGGACCGCGGGCTCGCCGTCGCCGCCGACTACGCGCACGTCGCCCCCGGCCGGCCGCCCTTCGGGACGCTCACCGGCTTCCGGGAGGGCCGGGAGACGGCGCCGGTGCCGGACGGGTCGTGCGACATCACCGCGCACGTGGCGCTCGACGCGTGCGCGGTGCCCGGAGGCCGCGTGACGACGCAGCGCACGGCGCTGCGCGCGCTGGGCGTGAGCGGTGCGCGCCCCCCGCTCGCGCTCGCCTCCACGGACCCCGCGGCGTACGTGCGCGCGCTGGCGGGCGCGGGGGCGGCCGCCGAGCTCACCGCGTCCGGGGGCCTCGGCGACTTCGGCTGGCTGCTCCAGCCCGTCGGGATCCCGACGGCCCGGTTCGACGACCTGCTCGCTCCCGGAGAACCGCGGGCGCCCTGAGGCGGGCGCGTCCCGCACGACGGGAGGCAGCGGCCCCGAATGAGGCCGGACCCGACGGACCCGGCCCCGCCCGGCGGGAAGGGCCGGCGACGTCGGGCCCCACCCGGAGGCACTACTTGTCGATGTCCCCGACCACGAAGAACAGCGAGCCCAGGATCGCCACCATGTCGGCCACCAGCGTGCCCGGCAGCAGCTCGGTCAGCGCCTGGATGTTGTTGTACGAGGCGGAGCGCAGCTTCAGCCGGTACGGGGTCTTCTCGCCCTTGCTGACCAGGTAGTAGCCGTTGATGCCGAGGGGGTTCTCGGTCCACGCGTACGTGTGGCCCTCGGGCGCCTTCAGGACCTTGGGCAGCCGCTGGTTGACGGGCCCCGGCGGCAGCTCGGCGAGCCGGTCGAGGCAGGCGTCCGCGAGGTCGAGCGCGTTGTGGGTCTGCTCCAGGAGGCACTCGAAGCGGGCCAGGCAGTCGCCCTCCTGGCGGGTGACGACCTTCAGGGTGTCCTGGAGGTCCCCGTACGCGAGATACGGCTCGTCCCGGCGCAGGTCGAAGTCCACCCCGGAGGCGCGCGCGATCGGCCCGCTCACCCCGTACGCGTGCACGGTCTCCGGCGCGAGCACTCCGACACCGCGCGTACGCCCCCGGAAGATCTCGTTGCCGAGCACCAGGTCGTCGTAGATGTCCATGCGCGAGCGCAGGGCCGCGACGGAGGCACGCGCGCGTGAGGTCCATCCGGCGGGCAGGTCCTCCTTGAGGCCCCCGACCCGGTTGAACATGTAGTGCATGCGCCCGCCGGAGATCTCCTCCATGACGTGCTGGAGTTCCTCGCGCTCGCGGAATGCGTGGAAGATCGGCGTGATCCCGCCCAGTTCCAGCGGGTAGGAGCCGAGGAACATCAGGTGGTTCAGGACGCGGTTGAGCTCGGCGAGCAGCGTGCGCATCCACACCGCCCGCTCGGGGACCTCCATGCCGAGCATCCGCTCCACGGCGAGGACCACGCCCAGCTCGTTCGAGAACGCGGACAGCCAGTCGTGCCGGTTGGCGAGCATGATGATCTGGCGGTAGTCGCGCGCCTCGAAGAGCTTCTCCGCCCCGCGGTGCATGTAGCCGATGACCGGCTCCGCGTGCTGGATCCGCTCGCCGTCGAGCACGAGCCGCAGCCTCAGCACGCCGTGGGTCGAGGGGTGCTGGGGGCCGATGTTGAGCACCATGTCGGTGCTCTCCGCGGCGCCGCCGATACCGACCATGGTCTCCGTCGTAGGAGTCATGGTGACAGTCTCTCGTACGTACGCTTGCCGTATGGAGACGGGGACCACGGAAATCGCCGGGGCGGAGCCGGTCTGGACCGGACTGCCTCCCGGGCTGCTGCGGATGCGGCGGCTGCTGCTTGTGGTGTGGCTGGGGCTGCTGACGATCGCGGTGGGCCTGCTGACCGGACTGCTCCTCGCCCCCGTCTGGGTGGCCTTCGCCCTCCTCCCGCTCGCCCTGATGGCATGGGGCTGGCACATGCTGGGGCGCAACTGGCGCTCCTGGCAGTACGCGGAGCGCGCCGACGACCTGCTGATCAGTCGAGGCGTGCTGTGGCGCGAGGAGACCGTCGTGCCGTACGGGCGGATGCAGCTGGTGGAGGTGACCTCCGGGCCCGTCGAACGGCACTTCGGGCTGGCGAGCGTGCAGCTGCACACGGCGGCCGCGGCGACCGACGCGTGCATCCCGGGCCTCGACCCGGCCGAGGCCGAGCGGCTGCGCGACCGGCTGACCGAACTCGGCGAGGCACGATCGGCGGGGCTGTGACGACGCCGCTCCCGGGCGCGGAGGGCGCCGTGCCACGGGACGGGGCCGAGGACGCCGTGCCGCTGGACGGGGCCGGGAGCGCCGTGCCGCGGGACGGCTCGGAGGGCGCGGAGGGCACCGCGCCGGGGAGCGGGCCTCCCACGGAGCGACGGCTGCATCCGTTCACTCCCTTCCGGCGGGCCTGGGCGCCCGTCGCCGTGATCGCCGGATGGGCGGTGCACGACCCCAACCAGGCGCAGGAGCAGCTGACCAGGCTCACCACGACCGCGCTGCTCGTCGGGCTCGCCGTGTTCGTCCCGGGCGCCGCTCTCTACGGCTTCCTCAGCTGGTGGTTCACGCACTTCGCCGTGACCGGCACCGAACTGCGCATCCGCACGGGCCTGTTGTTCCGCCGTACCGCGCACATCCGGCTCGACCGGCTCCAGGCCGTCGACGTCACCCAGCCGCTGCTGGCCCGCGTCGCGGGCGTCGCCAAGCTCAGACTCGACGTCATCGGCACGGACAAGAAGGACGAACTGGCCTATCTGGGCGAGGGTGAGGCCCGAGCGCTGCGCGCCGAACTCCTCGCCCGCGCGGCGGGGTTCGCGCCGGAGACCGCCCACGAGGTCGGCGAGGCCCCGGTGCGGCGGCTGCTGCACGTACCGCCCGGCGTCCTCGCCGTCTCCCTGGTCCTCACCGGCGCGACCTGGGGCTCGCTGGCCGCCGCCGTCGTCGTGCCGCCGCTGCTGTGGTTCGCCACCCACAGCGTGTGGACGGTCCTCGCGACCGGGTTGCCGCTGCTCGGCGCGGCGGGCGCGAGCAGCGTGGGCCGGTTCGTGGGCGAGTACGACTGGACGGTGGGCGAGTCGCCGGACGGCCTCCGCATCGACCACGGGCTCCTCGACCGTACGCACGAGACGGTGCCGCCGGGTCGCGTCCAGACGGTGCGGATCGTAGAGCCGCTGCTGTGGCGGCGGCTCGGCTGGGTGCGCGTGGAGCTGGACGTCGCCGGGTCGTCGAACTCCGTGCTCGTGCCCGTCGCCCCGCGCGAGATCGCCGAGTCGGTGATCGCCGAGGTGCTGCCCGGGGTGACGGTGCCGTCGTCCCTGTCCCGGCCGCCGCGCCGGGCCGGCTGGTGCCTGCCGGTCTGGTGGCGGGGGTACGGGCTCGCCGTGACCGACACCGTCTTCGCCGCCCGGCACGGACTGCTGCGCCGCAGTCTCTCGCTCGTGCCGCACGCGAAGGTGCAGAGCGTACGGCTGACGCAGGGGCCCTGGAAGCGCCTCAGGAAGGTCGCCGACGTCCATGTGGACACGGGGGCCGACAAGACCGTGACGGCTCGGCTGCGGGACGCCGAGGAGGCGGCGCGGCTGCTCCAGTCCCAGGCCGACCGTTCGCGGACGGGGCGGCGGGAGGCGCTGCCGGACCGGTGGATGGCGTGAGGGCAGTGGCACCCGGCCACTGCCCTCGTCCTGGTACCGCCCGACCCGTCCGCCGGGCCCCGCTCGCACCACGTCACGCGCGCCGCCCGCGCGGATGACGGGCGGCGGTGCTCCGTTCTCAGGGGACCGCGCGCCGCGCGGGACTCTCGGGTGACCGCGCCGCGCGGGACTCTCAGGTGACCGCGCCGCGCAGGACTCTCAGGTGACCGCGCCGCGCAGGACTCTCAGGTGACCGCGCCGCGCAGGACTCTCAGAACATCGGGTCACGCCGGACTCTTCGGAAGACCGCGCCACGCCGGACTCTTCGGAAGACCGCGCCGCGCGGCACTCGTCAGGAGACCGCGCTGCGCAGCACGCCCACGTCGATCTGCTCGGTCTCGTCGTGCGCGGTCAGGTCGATGACCTGCCCGACGCCGCGGGCCGCTTCGTCCGCCGGCTTGAACCCGGCCTCCGCCTCGGCCTTGTGCAGGGCGAGCGCCTCCTGGCCGACCACGTCGGCGAGGTCCTCGTTCTGCACGGCCTCCAGCGCTTCCGCGGACGACTCCTTCTGCGTACCGAAGAAGTCGAAGCCGCCCTCGACCGAGGGGCGCCGCACGGGGGCGGCCGGTGCCACGGCCACCGCCGTCGGCACGGTGAAGTGCCCTCCCGAGGAGGGCTTGGCGGGCAGCGCGGCCCGGGGCTGCTGCGCCGACGGGGACGACTGGGCGGGCACGGGCTGCTTCGCGTCGGCGGTCGCGTGCTGGTGCTCGCCGACCGCCTCGGGCTTCCCCTGCGCCTCGCCCTCCTCCGCTCCGGCGTCCGTGGACGGGCCCGCCTCCCTGCGGGCCGGGCCCGCCTTCGGGGGCTCCGCGCTCACTGCGTGCGACGCGGATCCGCCTGCGGCCGGTTCACCCTTCGCGGACCCGACGGCCTTCAGGGACGCGCCCCGAGGCACGTCGCTCTTCGCGGCGGCGGCACCGGACTCCTCCGAGCCCGACCCCTCCGAGCCGGAGTCCGCCGTCTCGGAGGACGTCACGTCGCCCGGCGCGGACGCGGTCCCCGTCCCCGAAGCGCCGCTCGCGATGCGGCTCAGCGCCGCGTTGGCCCGCAGGAAGAGCGAGGAGCCCTTCGGGGAGAAGACCTCGGGCGCCTCCGGCGCGTCGGCGTCGTCCGGCGCGGACTCGGGGTTCTCGGCCGGCTCGGCGGTCGCGGTCCCGTGGACCTCGGCGGCCAGGCTCTCGGTCGCCTCGGGCGTGCCCTCCTCGGGCACCGCCTCCGGGGCCGCCTCGGGGGCAGTCTCGGGGGCCGTCGACTCCGGCGCCGACCGTGCGGCGGGCAGCGCGCGGGCCGGGACGGTCGCCTCTATGGCGAGCTGCCGACGGCCCTCCAGCGCGGTCGCCCGTTCGGTCTCCGCCGTGGCGTACCGCCGCAGCAGCGCCGCGTGCTCGTTGCGCAGGCCCGCCAGCTCCGAACGCTTCGCGCGCAGCCTGTGCTCCAGCTTGGTGCGCAGCGCGCGGGACTCGTCGAGGTCGGCCTCCAGTTCGGCGACGCGTTCCTCGTGACGCCACTCGTCGCTCGCCCGCGCGCGCGTGAGGTCGGCGACGCTCTTGCCCGCCTCGGCGTCCCATCGGCGCATGACGACCGCGCCGACGACCGCCGTCAGCGCGGCACCGGCGGCCAGCGCACGGAGCACCACCGGCTCCGTGAACAGCCATGGCCCCACGGCACAGACGAGCGAGACACCGGCGATCGCCGAAGGAGGCAGCAGCCTGTGCAAGGGCGGGGAATGGCGGTGACGTCCACGTGGCATGGCCAGAAACTTACCGCGCGTAGGCGAATCTTGGAGCCCCGCCCGGTAAAAACACGGCTACTGCGAAGCGCATGGCCGCGAACGCGCGGAATGAGAGCGTCCAGCATTCGCCCCGGGGAACGTATTCGATCTTGATCTCGACTTCCGGAGTTCGAAAAGGACCCCCTGCCGGACCCCGCGCGCGAAGGGGAATTCGGGCCCGCCTCAGCGGTCGCTGAGGCGTCCGCTGATCCATTGCAGGGTCGCCGGGATCTCCCGCCGCCAGGTGTTGAAGTTGTGGCCGCCGCTGTCGAGGATGACCGACGAGATCCGGGTGCGCCGATTGGACTTCACGAGGTCGATGAAGTGCAGCGTGTCCTGGTAGTTGGACTCGCCCGACCTGCTGCTGCTGACGAGCAGTGAGGTGTCGGGCGCGGGCCTGTTCTTCAGGTACCAGCGCAGGTCGGCGCTGTCCCGCAGCACCCTGTCGCCGCGGAAGAGGTCGCCGGTCGTGGGGTCGATCGGCGCCTTGTAGTACGCCGAGAGACCGGCCCCGGCCGCGTATGCCCCGGGATGGTGGACAGCCAGTTTCAGTGCGCAGTAACCGCCCGTGGAATCGCCGACGACGCCCCAGCTCCCGGGTTTCCTGCCCACCCGGTAGTGCGCGGACACGGCGTCCGGAAGATCCTTGGCGAAGAACGTCTCCGTCTGCGGGCCGCCGGGGACGTCCACGCACTCGGTGTCCCGCGGAGGCGCGACGGTCGGCCGCAGCATGACGAGGATCATCGGCTGCATCTTGCCGTTCTTCGCCAGCCTGTTCGCGGTCTGCGGGTAGTGCAGTGCCTTGATGAGCGCCTCGGCGGTGCCCGGGTATCCGGTGAGGACGGTGACCGCGGGAAAAGTGCGGGCACGGTACTGCGGCTGGAAGTACTCCGGCGGCAGATAGACGTACGCCGGTGTGGCGATGTGCGTCGTACGGCCGACGACCGTGACCTTCTGGATCTGGCCCCCGATCCGGGGACGGGAACCGCCCGACACGTTCACCTGCTGGGTGTCGACCACTTGGAGGGGTCCGCCGCCCGCACCCGCGGTGCCGTTGTGGTCGACGACCACGCCCTGGCCGCTCTCCCGCCCGAAGAGGTCCGCCCAGCTGGCGTAGAAGCCGAACGCCTGGTTCACGCAGAGGCCGACCGAGGCGAAGACGGCCACCTGCGTGGCCAGCAGCAGGCCGATCCGTCCGCTGACGGCCCGCCAGTTCCCGCGGGCCAGCCGCGGCCACCACCACACCGTGCCGACGAACAGCAGCACGGCGAACAACACCGCCACCACCAGCACCTTGTTGCTCGTCAGACCCATGGGTTGTTCCGCCTGCGCTTTCCGTCCCGGATCCGCATCGCTCCTTCGCGCGTGCTTGCCCCGGACTTTCCTTGCCTTTTGAAACGGCTTTCCGAAGGGGAGTGAACCTGTCTCCCCAAGACACCGTCCTAGAGGGCGCAATGTCGCCGGATGCCTGATTTGGCACCGGGTCCAAGGTCTCTCGCGGAACTACGGGATGCGATGTCTGTCAGGATAGATGGGGAAATGTCGGGCGAGGTTCCGAGTCGAACAGGCGGAACGCGGGGCATACTCCGGGGTCCGCGACCCGAAGCCGTCCCCGCCCTGGTCGCCCGGGCCTGCACGCTCGTCGGACTCCTGGACGTCGCCGCCGGCGTCTTCCCGCGCTTCCGGCGCAGCCGCATGCACGCCATCGCCGAGGTACTGCCCGGCGCCCTCGGCCCGTTCGCCGCCGCGCTCTCGCTCAGTGCGGGCGTGCTCCTGCTGCTGCTCGCCCACGGGCTGCGCCGCCGCAAGCGCCGGGCGTGGCGCGCCGCGGTGGTCCTGCTGCCCGCGGGCGCCGTCGCGCAGTTCGCGTACCGCCACTCGGTCATCGGCGTCGTCATCTCCGCGGCCCTGCTCGCGCCCCTGCTGCGGCACCGGGGCGAATTCGCGGCCCTGCCCGACCCGCGCAGCCGGTGGCGCGCGCTCGCCAACTTCGTGCTCATGGGCGCCGGTTCCCTCGCCCTCGGGCTCGTCATCGTCAGCGTCCACGAGAACCGCATGGTCGGCGACCCGAGCCTGGCCGACCGCATCCAGCACGTCCTGTATGGCCTGGTCGGCTTCGAGGGGCCGGTCGACTACAGCGGGCCCACCTCCTGGACGGTCGCCTTCTCGCTCGGCGCCCTCGGCCTGCTGACCGCCGTCACCACCATCTATCTGGCCTTCCGCCCCGAACACCCCGCGGCCCGCCTCACCGAGGACGACGAGGCCCGGCTGCGCGCCCTCCTGGAGAAGCACGGCGGCCGCGACTCCCTCGGCCACTTCGCGCTCCGCCGCGACAAGGCCGTCGTCTTCTCGCCCAGCGGCAAGGCCGCCGTCACCTACCGCGTGGTCTCCGGGGTGATGCTCGCCAGCGGCGACCCCATCGGCGACGTCGAGGCCTGGCCCGGCGCCATCGAACGCTTCATGGACGAGGCGAGGGCGCACTCCTGGACACCCGCCGTCATGGGCTGTTCGGAGAAGGGCGGCGAGGTGTGGACCCGCGAGACCGGACTCGACGCCCTCGAACTGGGGGACGAGGCGGTGGTGGACGTCGTGGATTTCTCCCTGGCCGGGCGCGCGATGCGGAACGTGCGCCAGATGGTGAAGCGCATCGAGCGGGCTGGTTACGAGACACGGGTACGGCGCATCCGTGACCTCGGCGAGGGCGAGCTCGACCGCATACGACGCGCCGCGGAGGACTGGCGCGGCACGGACACCGAGCGCGGCTTCTCCATGGCGCTCGGCCGCATCGGCGACCCGGCCGACGGGGACTGCCTGATCGCCACCGCCCACAAGGCCGACGCCGAACCCGGCCCCTACGGCGACCTGAAGGCCGTCCTCCACTTCGTGCCGTGGGGCACGGACGGCGTGTCGCTCGACCTCATGCGCCGCGACCGCTCGGCCGACCCGGGCATGAACGAACTCCTCATCGTGGCCGCACTCCAGGCGTCCCCCCGGCTGGGCATCGAGCAGATCTCCCTCAACTTCGCGATGTTCCGCTCGGCACTGGCCCGTGGCGAGAAGATCGGCGCGGGGCCGGTACTGCGCGCCTGGCGGGGACTGCTGGTCTTCCTGTCGCGCTGGTTCCAGATCGAGTCCCTCTACAAGTTCAACGCCAAGTTCCGCCCGCGCTGGGAGCCCCGCTTCGTCGTCTACGCGTCCTCCCGCGACCTCCCCCGCATCGGGTTCGCGGCGATGCAGGCGGAGGGCTTCGTGACCCTGGCCCTGCCCCGCCCGCTGCGCCGACGCTCCCCCGCACCCCGGCCGTGCGCCCACGCGCTGGCCGAGCACCGCATCGGGGCGGCCTAGGAACTGTCGTGGCCCCGCCTCGGCGTGGGCCGTCCCACCCGGCCGGCCCCGCTCGGGCCACCGACCCGCACGTGCCACACGTCCGCCGGTCCCCGCGGACGTGTGGCACGAACCTCTCGAAACACCCGAATGCATCCGATAAGAACCATCCGAGGAAACCCCCGCCGGCAGGACGGAAGCACCCCCGCCCGCCGCGGGCGAAACGGCCCCCGTCAGGAGGCCTAGGCTGGACGTATGAGCAATGAGCGCGGGCGCGGCCGGGTCGTGGGGCTGCCGACGTGGGACCGCTGCGCGGTCATGGGCGTCGTCAACGTCACCCCCGATTCCTTCTCCGACGGAGGCCGCTGGTTCGACACGACGGCAGCGGTCAAGCACGGCCTCGGCCTGGTCAGCGAGGGCGCGGACCTCGTCGACGTGGGCGGAGAGTCCACCCGCCCCGGCGCCACCCGCGTCGACGAGGCGGAGGAGCTCAAGCGGGTCGTCCCCGTCGTCCGCGGCCTCGCCTCCGAGGGCGTCACCGTCTCCGTCGACACCATGCGCGCCTCCGTCGCCGAGCAGGCCCTCGCCGCCGGCGCGGCCCTCGTCAACGACGTCAGCGGCGGTCTCGCCGACCCCGCGATGATCCCCGCCGTCGCCGCCGCCGGCGCCCCCTTCGTCGTCATGCACTGGCGCGGCTTCCTGGAGGGCGGGAACGTGCGGGGGGCGTACGAGGACGTCGTCGCCGAAGTCGTCGACGAGCTCCACGCGCGCGTGGAGGCCGTGCTGGCCGGCGGCGTCGCCCCCGACCGGATCGTCGTGGACCCGGGGCTGGGCTTCTCCAAGGACCCCGAGCACGACCTGGCCCTCCTCGCCCACCTCGACCGGCTGCGCGACCTCGGTCACCCGCTGCTCGTCGCCGCTTCCCGCAAGCGTTTCCTGGGCCGCGTCCTCGCGGGCCCCGAGGGCGCCCCGCCCCCGGCCCGCGAGCGGGACGCCGCCACCGCCGCCGTCTCCGCGCTCGCCGCCCAGCAGGGCGCCTGGGCGGTCCGTGTCCATGAGGTCAGGGCCACCGCCGACGCCGTACGGGTCGCCCGCGCCGTCGAGGGAGCCCGGTGAGCACCCCGCGGACCGACGTCGAGCAGGTCGAGCTCGCCAACACCGCCTTCTACGAGGCGATGGAACGCGGCGACTTCGAGGAGCTGTCCTCGCTGTGGCTGGACACGGAGCCCGGAGGCATCGACGGCGAAGGCGCGGTGGTGTCCTGCGTCCACCCCGGCTGGCCGGTCCTCAACGGCCGCGGCGAGGTGCTGCGCTCGTACGTGCTGATCATGGCCAACACCGAGTACATCCAGTTCTTCCTCACCGACGTGCACGTCTCCGTGGCCGGCGACACGGCGCTGGTGACCTGCACCGAGAACATCCTCAGCGGCGCCCCCGCCCCCGAGGACAGCGACGAGCTGGGCCCGCTGGTCGGCCAGCTCGTCGTCGCCACGAACGTGTTCCGGCGCACGGCCGAGGGGTGGAAGCTCTGGTCGCACCACGCCTCCCCCGTCCTCGCCGAATCCAACGAGGAAGAGGACGAGAACACCGCCGGTTGAGTGGGCGGACGGCCCGCAGGGACCAAGAAGTGGTTGGAATCACCAGTCGCGGGGTAGGGGCGGCTACCAACCCGTGAGCCGCCGCGTTCCCCAGGGGAAACGCCGGGTGAAGCCTCGCCGCCTTCGCCCGGGCACCCGCCCCCGTGGGCGATCGCTGTCAGTGCCCGCAGGTAGATTCGTTTGAGGCCGGTGTGCCGACCGCACTCGGTTCACGGCCGCCGCTACCGACGATTGCAGGAGTGATTCGCGTGGATCGTGTCGCGCTGCGCGGCCTCAAGGCCCGCGGGCACCACGGTGTCTTCCAGAAGGAACGCGAAGAAGGCCAGACCTTCATCGTGGACCTGACACTGGGCCTGGACACCCGGCCGGCCGCGGCCGACGACGACCTGGCGAAGACCGTGCACTACGGCATCGTGGCGGAAGAGGTCGTCGCCGTCGTCGAGGGCGAGCCCGTCGATCTCATCGAGACGCTCGCCGAGCGCATCGCCCAGACGTGTCTGAAGCACGAGGGAGTCCGGGAGGTCGAGGTCTGCGTCCACAAACCGGACGCTCCGATCACGGTCCCCTTCGACGACGTGACCGTCACCATCACCCGGAGCCGAGTATGACCGCCTTCTTCACCGAGGGTCAGAGCGACCCGACCGTACAGCCGGTACCCGCCTCCGTGGTGGAGCAGGTGGACGCCGCCGACACGACCCTGAGCAACCCCAAACGCGCCGTGATCTCCCTCGGCTCGAACCTGGGCAACCGCCTGGAGACCCTCCAGGGCGCCATCGACGCCCTGGAGGACACCCCCGGCGTCCGCATCAAAGCGGTCTCCCCCGTCTACGAGACGGAGCCCTGGGGCGTCGAGCCGGGCAGCCAGCCGTCGTACTTCAACGCGGTGGTGGTCCTCAAGACCACCCTGCCCCCGTCCTCGCTCCTGGAGCGGGCGCACGCGATCGAGGAGGCCTTCCACCGCGTGCGCGACGAGCGCTGGGGCCCGCGCACGATCGACGTGGACATCGTCGCGTACGCGGATGTCGTCTCCGATGACCCGGTCCTGACCCTCCCTCACCCGCGCGCCCACGAGCGGGCCTTCGTCCTCGCCCCGTGGCACGACGTCGAGCCCACGGCCCAGCTCCCCGGCCGCGGACCCGTCGCCCAGCTCCTCACCGTGGTCACCCGGGAAGGTGTCGCGCCCCGCGCCGACCTGGAACTCCGGCTGCCCGAGTAGTCGTTAAGGTCAAGACGACCACGGGCCCGACGACCGACCGCCGGACCGGACGACCGCCTGTCGGCGGGCCAACCGAAGGGGCAAAGTGAAACAGCTGCGCATCAGGACGCTGGCCGCCGTGTTCGTCGTCGCCGGTGTCCTGTCCTGGGCGGGCGCCCGCCTGTGGAACGCGGTGGGCACGCTCCCCCGGGTCCCCCTCGCCGCCCCCATCGTCCTCGCGCTGATCGCCGTGGTCCTGCTGGCCACGGCGCTCTCACTGCGCGCACGCCTCAAGGCCCAGCGTGAGCGGCGCCCCGGCGCCAAGGGCGTGGACCCCCTGATGGCGGCCCGCGCGGTCGTCTTCGGCCAGGCGAGCGCCCTGGTCGCCGCCCTGGTCTCCGGGATGTACGGCGGCGCGGGCGTGTTCCTCCTGGAGTCCCTGGAGATCCCCGCCATCCGCGACCAGGCCATCTACGCCGGGCTGTCCGTCGTCGCCGGGATCGGCGTCATAGCGGCCGCCTTCTTCCTGGAGCGGGTCTGCAAGCTCCCCGAGGACGACGACAGCGACGGCGGCACGGCCCCGGCTGCGTGACCTCCGCCCACTCGACGAGCGGGACCACCGGCCGGCCGACAGCCCCCGACAGCACGATCCCCCTTCGATCGGCGAGTCGTTCGCCGATCGAAGGGGGAGCTGTTCACAGGGGACCGGACACCACCCGGGATCCGGTCAGCGCGCCAGTATCAGGCTCATCGCCTCGGCACGGGTCGTGGCGTCCCGGAGCTGACCGCGCACGGCGGACGTCGTGGTCTTGGCGCCCGGCTTGCGGATGCCCCGCACCGACATGCACATGTGCTCGGCCTCGATGACGACGATCGCGCCCCGCGCGTCCAGGATCCGCATGAGGGAGTCGGCGATCTGCGTGGTGAGCCGCTCCTGCACCTGGGGACGGCGGGCGAACACCTCCACCAGCCGCGCGAGCTTCGACAGTCCGGTGATCTTGCCCGAATCCGCCGGGATGTAGCCGACGTGCGCCACACCGTGGAACGGCAGCAGGTGGTGCTCGCACAGGGAGACGATCTCGATGTCCTTCACCAGGACCATCTCGTCGTGCCCGAGGTCGAAGGTCGTCGTCAGGACGTCCTCGGGCTGCTGCCGCAGACCCGCCAGAAGCTCCCTGTACGCCCGCGCCACACGCCCCGGCGTCTCCTTGAGGCCCTCACGGTCCGGGTCCTCACCGACGGCGATGAGGAGCTCCCGCACGGCGTTCTCGGCACGCTTCTCGTCGAACTCGCCGATCACACCCTCGCCGTCCAGCGTCACGGGGTCGGTCATGTGGTCCTCGTTCCTGTGGATCTTGCGCGTGCACGTCGACGCGTCCAGACATGCGGGCGTATCAAACGAAAGCCGCGCCCCCCAGGCTAGAACCTGGAGGGCGCGGCTTTCATTCCGGGCCTGGTGGGGGCGCCGGGAGCCCTGATCAGCTCTCGGTGCGGTCCTCCGGGGCGGCGTCCGTCGCGGGGACGGACTCCGTCGCGTTGGCGATGGCCGGCGTCGCGCCGTTCGCGCCGTTCGTCAGGGACAGCTCCTTGGGGGAGAGCACCGGCGGACGGGTGGACGGGGTGCGCCGGGACGAGCCGGTCCACGCGGGGCGGGCCGGACGCTTGACGATGGGGGCGAAGATCTCGGCGATCTCCTCCTTGCCCAGCGTCTCCTTCTCCAGCAGCTGGAGCACCAGGTTGTCGAGCACGTCGCGGTTCTCGACCAGGATCTCCCAGGCCTCGTTGTGCGCGTTCTCGATGAGCTTCTTGACTTCCTCGTCCACCAGCGCGGCGACCTCTTCCGAGTAGTCGCGCTGGTGAGCCATCTCACGTCCGAGGAAGGGCTCGGTGTTGTCGCCGCCGAACTTGATGGCACCGAGACGCTCGGTCATGCCGTACTGCGTGACCATCGCGCGGGCCGTGGTGGTGGCCTTCTCGATGTCGTTCGCCGCGCCGGTGGTCGGGTCGTGGAAGACGAGCTCCTCCGCGGCGCGCCCGCCCAGCATGTACGCCAGCTGGTCGAGCATCTCGTTGCGCGTGGTGGAGTACTTGTCCTCGTCCGGCAGGACCATCGTGTAGCCGAGGGCACGGCCGCGCGACAGGATCGTGATCTTGTGGACCGGGTCGGAGTTCGGGGATGCCGCCGCGACCAGGGCGTGTCCGCCCTCGTGGTACGCGGTGATCTTCTTCTCCTTGTCCGACATGATCCGGGTCCGCTTCTGCGGGCCCGCGACCACACGGTCGATCGCCTCGTCCAGCATGGAGTTGTCGATCAGCTTGCGGTCGCTGCGGGCGGTGAGCAGCGCGGCCTCGTTGAGGACGTTGCTCAGGTCCGCACCGGTGAAGCCCGGGGTGCGGCGCGCGACGGCCGACAGGTCGACGTCCGGGGCGACCGGCTTGCCCTTCTGGTGGACCTTGAGGATCTCCAGACGGCCCTGCATGTCCGGGCGGTCGACCGCGATCTGGCGGTCGAAGCGGCCGGGGCGCAGGAGAGCCGGGTCGAGGATGTCGGGCCGGTTCGTGGCGGCGATCAGGATGACGCCGCCCTTCACGTCGAAGCCGTCCATCTCGACGAGCAGCTGGTTCAGGGTCTGCTCGCGCTCGTCGTGACCACCGCCGAGGCCGGCGCCGCGGTGGCGGCCGACCGCGTCGATCTCGTCGACGAAGACGATCGCCGGGGCGTTCGCCTTGGCCTGCTCGAACAGGTCACGGACCCGGGAGGCACCGACACCGACGAACATCTCGACGAAGTCGGAACCGGAGATCGAGTAGAAGGGGACGCCGGCCTCGCCCGCGACGGCGCGCGCGAGCAGCGTCTTGCCCGTACCGGGAGGCCCGTAGAGGAGCACACCCTTGGGGATCTTGGCCCCGACGGCCTGGAACTTCGCCGGCTCCTGGAGGAACTCCTTGATCTCCTGGAGCTCCTCGACCGCCTCGTCCGAGCCCGCGACGTCGGAGAACGTCGTCTTCGGGGTGTCCTTGGTGATGAGCTTCGCCTTGGACTTCCCGAAGTTCATGACCCGGGAGCCGCCGCCCTGCATCTGGTTCATCAGGAACAGGAAGACGACGACGATGAGGACGAAGGGAAGCAGGGACAGCAGAATGCCGACGAACGGGTTCTGCTTGGACGGCGAAACCGTGTAGCCGTCCGGGATCTGCTTGTTCTGGAACTTGTCTTGAAGGACCCCGGCGAGGGTCACACCCTGGTCGCCGATGTAGCTCGCCTGGATCTTGGAGCTGCCGTCGACCTTCTCGCCGTCCTTCAGCGAGACCTTGATGATCTGCTCGTCGCCGGTGGTGAGTTTCGCCGACTCGACCTTGTTCTCATTGATCGCCTGGACCACCTGGCCGGTGTCCACCGTCTTGTAGCCGCCGGACGAGCCGACGACCTGCATCAACACGACCACGGCAAGGACGGCCAGCACGATCCACATGACCGGCCCACGGAAGTATCGCTTCACGTCCATCCATACGGAGCGGTGCCGCCCCGTCCCTCCTGCCATAGTGAGTTTGATAAAGACTGTTCTTCGGACGGTACCCCAGCATTGTCACCCGAAGCCGCAGGGGACTGCTGGCAATCCCGCCTACGCATGCTCCAACGGCGCGAAACCCGCTGGGGTTCCCGAACGTCTTACAAGGGCTGAGCCGCCCCGCGAAGTGCGGGCGGTCAGCCGCCGTAGACGTGAGGCGCGAGCGTACCGACGAACGGGAGGTTGCGGTACTTCTCGGCGTAGTCGAGGCCGTACCCGATCACGAACTCGTTCGGGATGTCGAAGCCGACCCACTCCACGTCGATCGCGACCTTCGCCGCCTCCGGCTTGCGCAGCAGCGTGCACACCTTGAGGGAGGCGGGCTCGCGGGAGCCGAGGTTGGAGATCAGCCAGGACAGGGTCAGCCCGGAGTCGATGATGTCCTCGACGATCAGGACGTGCTTGCCCTTGATGTCGGTGTCGAGGTCCTTGAGGATCCGCACGACGCCCGAGGACTGCGTCCCCGCGCCGTACGAGGACACGGCCATCCAGTCCATGGTGACCGGGGTGGACAGCGCACGCGCCAGGTCCGCCATGACCATGACGGCGCCCTTGAGGACTCCGACGATCAGCAGGTCCTTGCCCGCGTACTCCGCGTCGATCTTCGCCGCCAGCTCGGCCAGCTTCGCGTCGATCTCTTCCTTGGTGATGAGCACCGACTTGAGGTCGGTGCCCATGTCTTTCGCGTCCACCCGCATTCACTTTCGGTCGTCCCACCGGCTGACCGGTCCTTCCCCGAGGGGAGACCGGGCGCCTCACTGGGGGGGGCGCGATTTCAGCCTTGCCGAATCACCAGTCTGCCACCCTGTCGCTGAGCGACGACTTTGCCCGGGAGATTGATGGCCTTCTGGCCGCGCCATCCGGTGATCAGCCGGTCGACTTCTTCGATGTGCCGGGCGAAGAGCGAACCGGCCGGTGCGCCCGCCTCGATGGCGGCGCGGCGCAGGATGCGGCGGCGTACGGCGGGGGGCAGGGCGTAGAGCTTGGCGCACTCCAGGAGGCCGGCCGCGTCGCGTACGGACGCCTCGGCCTGGCTGGCCCACGCGTCGAGGGCGTCGGCGTCGTCGCGGGAGAGCTGTGCCGTACGGGCGAGGGCCTCGACGACGCCCTTGCCGAGCGCCTTCTCCAGGGCGGGCAGGCCTTCGTGGCGCAGCCGGGAGCGGGTGTAGGCCGGATCGGTGTTGTGCGGGTCGTCCCACACCGGCAGCGACTGGACCATGCAGGCCTTGCGGGCGGTCTGCCGGTCCAGGTGCAGGAACGGGCGCCGGTAACGGCCGTCGGCCCCCGAGACCGCGGCCATCCCGGACAGGGAGCGGATGCCGGAGCCGCGGGCGAGACCGAGCAGAACCGTCTCCGCCTGGTCGTCGCGGGTGTGGCCGAGCAGGATCGCGGTGGCGCCGTGGCGCTCGGCGGCGGAGTCCAGGGCGGCGTACCGGGCGTCGCGGGCGGCGGCCTCGGGCCCGCCGTCGCGGCCGACGGTGACGGCGATGCACTCGGCCGGGGCGAGTCCCATCTCCGTGAGGCGCAGCACGACTTCCTCGGCGCGCAGGTCGGAGCCGGTCTGCAGACCGTGGTCGACGGTGATGCCACCGGCGCGGATGCCGAGTTTGGGGGCCTCGAAGGCGAGGGCGGAGGCGAGCGCCATGGAGTCGGCTCCGCCGGAGCACGCGACGAGGACGAGCGGCGTCGAGGGCTGCTCGTGGCGGGGTCGCGCGGGCGGGAGGGTGCGCCGTGTACCGGGGGCGGGCACGCGCTCGGCGTCGGGGGGCGAGGGGCGCGTGACACCGTGAGCGGGCGCGCGCCGGGTGTCGGAGGCGGGCGTGTGCTCGGTGATGATGTCGTGGAGTACGCGGCGTACCGCCAGGCGTATCGCCGCGACCGCAGGATGGGGACCCATGTCCGGTTCCCTTCATGAAGTTTTCGGGGGGTGAGCCCGGGGTCGGTCACTCAGAGTGTGTAGATGGTGACAGAACCGGGCCGTTCCCCGAGCATTGCACGCCTACCCATGGCTCACGGTCCCTCGGACGGGTGATTGGAGGGGCGTTTGCCTGCCGTCGGCCGGATTCGTTTCACGACCCTCCCGCAGGGTTCACGACTCGGCCTTGCGGTGCACCCGCGCGACCCAGTCCGCCGGTTTGGCGATCTCCGCCTTCGTCGGGAGCGTGTTCGGGGAGGTCCACACGCGGTTGAACCCGTCCATGCCGACCTGGTCGACCACGGCCCGTACGAACCGCTCGCCGTCCCGGTACTGCCTCAGTTTGGCGTCCAGACCGAGCAGCTTGCGCAGGGCGGTGTCCAGGCGGGAGGCACCCTTCGCGCGGCGCTGCTGGAACTTCTCGCGGATCTCCCCCACGGACGGGACGACGGCGGGTCCCACGCCGTCCATCACGAAGTCCGCGTGGCCCTCCAGGAGGGACATCACCGCGGTGAGCCGGCCGAGGATCTCGCGCTGGGCGGGCGTCTGGACGATTTCCACCAGGGAGCGGCCGCCGTCGTCCTCCTCGCCCTCGGGGCGCCCGCCGGCGAGCGACTGGGCGGCTTCCCGGATGCGCTCCAGGACGGTCATGGGGTCGACATCGGTCTCCCCCAAGAAAGACTGGATTTCGCCCTCGAGGTGGTCGCGCAGCCAGGGCACGGCCGTGAACTGGGTGCGGTGGGTCTCCTCGTGCAGGCACACCCACAGGCGGAAGTCGTGGGGCTGGACGTCGAGTTCGCGCTCGACGTGCACGATGTTCGGCGCGACCAGCAGGAGCCTGCCGCCGCCGTGCTCGCCGGCGGGGAGCTCGCGCGTGGCCGGGGCGAAGGTCTCGTACTGTCCGAGGACCCGGGAGGACAGGAACGAGAGGAGCATGCCCAGTTCGACGCCGGTGACCTTGCCGCCGACGGCTCCGAGGACGGCTCCGCCCGGTGTGTTGCCGCGCCGCTCCTGCATCTTGTCCAGCAGGGGCTTGAGGATCTCCCGGAACCCGGCGACGTTCGCCCGGACCCAGCCGGGGCGGTCGACGACGAGGACGGGGGTGTCGTGCACGCCGTCCTCACCCAGACGAGTAAAGCCCCGGACGTGCTCCTCCGAGGCCTTCGCGTGCCGGCGCAGTTCCGCGACGACGGCACGGGCCTCGTCACGGCTCACCTCGGGGCCCGGCCGCACGAGCCGGGTCGCGGTCGCCACCGCGAGATTCCAGTCGACCATCCCAGTAGATGCGGCACCACCGATGCTCGTCATGCGTCAACCGTACGTGAGCACGTCGCGCTGCGGTGAGGGGTACGTGCTCCGGGCGGGCCCCGAGATGGGGCCCGCGTTGACCCTGATGCGCAAGGGGTCCATGGGGATCAGCGGCAGCCGCAGGCCGCCAGTGCCGTCGCCGTGTGGTCCAGGACCGCGCGGGCCGCGTCCATGTTCGGCGGGTGGGCCTCGTCGGAGGTGAGGAAGGCGAAGGCCAGCAGGCGTCCATCCGCGTCGACGACGGTGCCGGCGAGGGTGTTCACACCGGTGAGCGTGCCGGTCTTGGCGCGTACGACGCCCGTGGCGCCGGGGTCGTCGGCGTAGCGGGTGCTGAGGGTGCCGGTGAAACCCGCGACGGGCAGGCCGGTCAGGACCGTGCGCAGTTCGGGGTGGGCGGGATCGCCGGCCTCGGCGAGCAGCGCGGTGAGCAGGCGGGCCGAGATCCGGTCGGCGCGGTCGAGTCCGCTGCCGTCGGCGAACTTCGCGCCGGAGACCGGCAGTCCGAGCTTGTCCAGCCGGCTGTGGATCGCCTTGGCGGCTCCCTCGAAGCTGGCCGACTCCCCCGAGGCGAGGGCGACCTGGCGGGCGAGAGCCTCGGCGATGTCGTTGTCGCTGTTGGTCAGCATCCGCTCGACCAGGGCGGACAGGGGCGGCGAGGAGACCGAGGCGAGGGCCTGGGAGCGGGCCGTCGCCTTCGACGGGCCGGGGGCCCCGGTCTCGATGCCACGGTCGTGCAGCAGGTCGGCGAACTTGCCGGCCGCGTCACGGGCCGGGTCGGGGGCCCGGTCGACCGGGCCGGCGACCGAGACGCCGGGGCGGGCCTCGTCGACCATCAGGGCAGTGACCTGGGCGAGGTTGCCGTTCCTGCCGATGGGGTGCTGGACGGGACCGGTGTAGAGCGACGTGTCGTACGAGAGCGTGACCCGGTCCAGGTGACGGGACTTGAGGGCGTCGGCCGTCCGGTCGGCGAGGGTGCGCAGGTCGGCCCATCCGTCCGCCTTCTTGCGGGCGGTCAGCGTGGGATCGCCGCCGCCGACGAGGACGACCTCCTTGGTGTCGGGCTCCAGGACCGTACGCGTCTTGATCCGGTGGTCGGGACCGGGCGCCGTGAGGGCGGCGACGGCGGTGGCGATCTTGGTGGTGGAGGCCGGGGTCTGGGTCTCGTCGGCGCCCTTGGCGTACAGCCGCCTGCCGGTCGCCACGTCGACCACGACGGCGGTGCGCCGGGCGCCCAGGGCCGCGTTGTCGAGCAGCGGGTCGAGGACGTCGGCGAGCGCCTTCTGCGTGGGTACGGGCACGCCGCCCGCGGAGCCGCCGACTCCGGCGAGAACGGAGGCGGCGCTGGGGGCGGGCCGGGGCGAGGTGCGGGACGAAGCGGACGTACGGCCGTGATCTGTGCCACCCTCGCCGTCCCGCGATGCGGCCCAGTCACGCTCGGCCGTACGCTGACCGGAGGAGTCCCAGGGACCGGCCGCGGCCACCGCCCCGGCCGCGAGCGCCAGGCCCACGGTGGCGGCGACGGCCGTGAACTGCGGGGTCGTGATCCGCACGGAACGTGGCCGCACGGCTCGAGTGACCCGCGCCACATGCGGTTTCACCGTCCGCGCGACCCGCACCACATGCGGTCTCGCGGCCCGCCAAGGCCTCAGCTCTGGCACGACCACCAGCCCCTTTCGCGATCACACACCAGCGTGAGGGACACTTAACCACCAGAACTATGTGTTGATCATGGAGGAGCCACCGGTGGAGTTCGACGTCACGATCGAGATTCCGAAGGGTTCGCGGAACAAGTACGAGGTGGACCACGAGACCGGTCGGATCCGCCTGGACCGTCGACTCTTCACCTCGACCAGCTACCCGGCCGACTACGGCTTCGTCGAGAACACCCTCGGCGAGGACGGCGACCCGCTGGACGCGCTGGTCATCCTGGACGAGCCGACCTTCCCCGGCTGCCTCATCCAGTGCCGCGCGATCGGCATGTTCCGCATGACCGACGAGGCCGGCGGCGACGACAAGCTGCTGTGCGTCCCGGCGCACGACCCGCGGGTGGAGCACCTGCGCGACATCCACCACGTGTCGGAGTTCGACCGCCTGGAGATCCAGCACTTCTTCGAGGTCTACAAGGACCTGGAGCCCGGCAAGTCCGTCGAGGGCGCCGACTGGGTCGGCCGCACCGAGGCCGAGGCCGAGATCGAGCGTTCCTACAAGCGCTTCAAGGACCAGGGCGGTCACTGAGCCCTTGCGCCCGGCGGGCCGTGTGACCTCCAGGGGGTCGCGCGGCCCGTTCGTGTATCCGTACGCATACTGAGGCATACGGAGGTACGTACGAGGCAACGCGAGGTACGTACGAGGCACAGGGGCGCGAAAGGTGAGGCAGAAGCTGGTGGCGGAGCCGGAGGCGGAAGACCGCAAGCCGCAGTCGGACGAGGCGAGAAGTGCGTTCACCCCGCCCGCCGGTGTGGCCCCGCCGGACACCGGAGCGGTGGACGAGGAGTCGTCGACGACCTCGGAGTTCGCGCTCCCCAAGGGGCTCGACGCGCCGCAGGCGCCCGTGTCCGAGTCGGAGGGCTCGGCGTTCAGCACGCCGCGCACCTACAGCTCGCGCGAGGCCCCGGCCGCCTTCACGCCCGCGACGGGCGTCCCGGTGGTCAGTCTGACCAAGGACGCGCCCTGGCAGGACCGGATGCGCACGATGCTGCGCATGCCGGTGGCCGAGCGGCCCGCGCCCGAACCGGTGCACAAGGAGGACGAGTCGGGGCCCGCCGTCCCGCGCGTGCTCGACCTGACGCTGCGTATCGGCGAGTTGCTGCTGGCGGGCGGTGAGGGCGCCGAGGACGTGGAGGCGGCCATGTTCGCCGTCTGCCGCTCCTACGGCCTGGACCGCTGCGAACCGAACGTCACCTTCACCCTGTTGTCCATCTCGCACCAGCCGTCGCTGGTGGACGACCCCGTGACGGCGTCCCGGACCGTCCGCCGCCGGGGCACCGACTACACGCGGCTCGCGGCGGTCTACCGCCTCGTCGACGATCTCAGCGACCCGGCGGGGGAGACCGCGATCTCCCTGGAGGAGGCCTACCGGCGCCTCGCGGAGATCCGCCGGAACCGCCACCCGTACCCCGGTTGGGCGCTCACCGCCTCGGCCGGGCTGCTCGCGGGTGCCGCCGCCGTGCTCGTCGGCGGTGGCGCGCTCGTGTTCGTCGCCGCGGCACTCGGCGCGATGCTGGGCGACCGCCTGGCGTGGCTGTGCGCGGGGCGCGGGCTGCCCGAGTTCTACCAGTTCACGGTGGCCGCGATGCCACCCGCCGCGATCGGCGTGGCGCTCACGGTGGCGCACGTCGACGTGAACGGCTCCGCGGTGATCACCGGTGGACTCTTCGCGCTGCTGCCCGGACGGGCGCTGGTCGCGGGCGTGCAGGACGGTCTGACCGGCTTCTACATCACCGCCTCCGCCCGCCTGCTCGAAGTCATGTACTTCTTCGTGGGCATCGTCGTCGGCGTCCTGGTGGTGCTCTACTTCGGCGTGAAGCTCGGCGGTGAGCTCAATCCGGACGCCGCGCTGATCGGCAGCGAGCGGCCGCTGCTCCAGATCGCCGCGTCCATGCTGCTGTCGCTGACGTTCGCGGTGCTGCTCCAGCAGGAACGCTCCACCGTCCTCGCCGTCACCCTGAACGGGGGCGTCGCCTGGTCGGTGTACGGGGCGATGCACTACGCGGGCGGCATCTCCCCGGTCGCCTCCACGGCCGTCGCGGCGGGCCTGGTGGGGCTGTTCGGGCAGCTGCTGTCGCGCTACCGGTTCGCGTCCGCGCTGCCGTACACGACGGCGGCGATCGGTCCGCTGCTCCCCGGTTCCGCCACGTACTTCGGCCTGCTGTCGATCGCGCAGAACGACGTCGACAAGGGGCTCGTCTCCCTCTCCAAGGCAGCGGCGCTCGCGATGGCCATCGCGATCGGCGTGAACCTGGGGTCGGAGATCTCCCGGCTGTTCCTGCGAGTGCCGGGCGCCTCCGCCGGGGGCCGCAGGGCCGCCAAGCGGACCCGCGGCTTCTAGCTCCGCGCGCCCTACGGGGCCCGGTGGCCCTGGTCGTACGGGTACTGCGGCGCCTGCCGGTAGTCCTGCTGAGGGTCGTACGGCTGCTGCTGCGGGTAGGCCCCGCCCTGGCCGTACGGCTGCTGGCCATAGGGCTGCTGACCGTACCCCTGGGAGTAGCCCTGGTCCGGTCCGTGGGGCTGCTGGTGCTGCTGCGGGTAGGCCTGCGCCTGGTCGCCGTATCCCTGCTGGTCGCCGTACCCCTGCTGATCGCCGTACCCCTGCTGGTCGCCGTACGCGCCGTGGTCACCGTACGAGCCGTGGTCGCCGTACCCCTGGTGGCCGCCGTACGCCTGGTCCTGGTGGGCCGGCGGGACGGGGCGCAGCCGGGTCGTGGCGTCGTCCATGACGGGCGGCGCGGACCGGGCGTGCTGCTGGGCGGGCGGGACCGGGCGCTCGGGCTCCTGCGGCGGGTTCTTCCTGGCCTTGGAACGGGCCCGCAGGAACTCGATGGCGATCGGGACCACCGACACGAGGACGATCAGGATGAGGATCGCCTCGATGTTCTTGTGGACGAAGTCGATGTTGCCGAGCCACGAGCCGAGCAGGGTGACACCCGCGCCCCACAGGACGCCGCCGATGATGTTGAAGGTGATGAAGGAGCGGTACTTCATGCCGCTGACACCGGCGATGATCGGCGTGAACGTGCGCACGATGGGCACGAAGCGGGCCAGGACCAGGGACTTGGGCCCGTACTTCTCGAAGAACTCGTGGGCCTTGACCACGTTCTCCTGCTTGAAGAGGCGGGAGTCGGGCCGGTTGAACAGCGAGGGCCCCACCTTCTTGCCGAACACGTAACCCGCCTGGTCGCCGAGGATCGCGGCGAGGCAGATCAGCGCGATCGCGGCCCACAGCGGGAAGTCCAGCGTGCCCGAGGTGATCAGCAGGCCGCAGGTGAACAGCAGCGAGTCGCCCGGCAGGAAGAAGCCGATGAGCAGGCCGGACTCGGCGAAGACGATGAGCAGCAGACCCCAGATGCCGAAGTTGTCCAGGAGCGTGTTCGGATCCAGCCAGCTTGGACCGAGGGCAAGCGTCGTCACGGTTCCGGGCTCCTGAGGGGTGAAGGTGGGTGCGGCGGTCCTGTTCGGCCGACCAAAGCTATCAACGCAATGTGTCCGCGCCAGGTTCCACCAGTGGCTCCAGGATGCACTGTGCGTCGACTGGGACAAAGCTGTGAGCCATGGGCATCGATGAATACGGCGGCGGCCAGGGACCCCAGTCGGACGTCCTGGTCGTGACGACGAACGACGTACCCGGTTACCGCGTCGAGCAGGTCATCGGCGAGGTCTTCGGTCTCACCGTGCGCTCCCGTCACCTGGGCAGCCAGATCGGCGCCGGTCTGAAGTCGATGATCGGCGGCGAGCTCAAGGGGCTCACCAAGACCCTCGTCGAGACCCGCAACCAGGCCATGGAGCGGCTCGTCGCACAGGCACGCATGCGGGGCGCCAACGGTGTGCTGATGTTCCGCTTCGACGTCACCGAGGCGGCGGACGTGGGGACGGAGGTGTGCGCGTACGGGACGGCCGTGGTCCTGGCCAAGCGGTAGCGCACACCGGTGGGGGCGTCCGCCCGGGCGGACGCCCCCACCGTCAGGACTCCTCGGGACGGCGTGCGGCGTTCGCCGTGATCGCGTCCCTCAGGTGTTCGGCGAGGCCCGGCCGCATGGCGTCGTAGAACGCCTTGAAGCGCTCGTCGGAGACGTACATCTCGCCGAGGCACCCGTGCATCTCGTACGAGCACGGGTAGAACCAGCGGCAGATGTGCCGGCGGTGCTCCTCGGCCAGGTCCATGGCCGCCTCGCCGGCCGGCGGTTCACCGGCCGCCATCAGGGCGTCGTAGCGCTCGCCCCAGGACGCCACCTCGTCCTGGATGCGCTGCCAGTCGTCCTTGGTGTAGCGGGCGGCCCTGCGCTGCGACTCGGCGTACTGCTCGGTGCCGCCCCAGCGCTGCTCCGCCTCCTCCGCGTACTGCTCCGGATCCTTGTCCCCGAAGACCTCGAACCTCTCCTCGGGCGTGAGGTTGATCCCCATACTGCGTGCCTCCATGGCGTGCTCCACGGCCGCGGCCATCTTCTGAAGCTTCTCGATCCGGGCGGTCAGCAGTTCGTGCTGCCGGCGCAGGTGTGCGCGCGGGTCCGCGTCCGGGTCGTCGAGCAGGGCGGCGACCTCGTCGAGCGGGAAGCCGAGCTCCCGGTAGAACAGGATCTGCTGGAGCCGGTCGAGGTCCTCGTCGCCGTAGCGGCGATGCCCCGCGTGACTGCGCTCACCGGCCACCAGCAGCCCGATCTCGTCGTAGTGGTGCAGGGTGCGCACGGTGACCCCGGCGAAACCGGCGACCTGGCCCACTGAGTAGCTCACTTCCGCTCCTTCCTCGGTACGCACTTCACGATGAGCCCTCACGTGACGTGAGGTGCAAGTCCGAAGGACCACGGGGCCACGGGTCCGGGATTCCGGGGGCGACGACGCCACATTTTCGGGATGTTGTGTCTGTTTGGCCCGCTTAGGGTGATCGCGTGACCCACGAAGCGGCCCCGACGGCACCGGCCACCACTCCGGCGACGCCCGCGCGGACGCTGCTGCCGATGGTCGTCCCGGCCCTGCTCGTCGGCGTGGGCGCGAGCCTCCTCCTGCTGGGTGTGAGCAGCGCCGCCGAACAGCTCCAGGACGTGCTGTGGAAGGACATCCCGGACGCGCTGGGCATCGGCGGCTACTCCTCGCTCTGGATGATCGTCATGCTCACCGTGACGGGTGTGCTGGTCGGTCTGGTCGTGTGGAAGGCTCCGGGACACGCGGGCCCCGACCCGGCCACCCTGGGCCTCGCCGCGGTCCCGATGCAGCCGTTCATCCTGCCGGGCCTGCTGGTGGCGACGGCGCTGATGCTGGCGGGCGGCCCGAGCCTGGGCCCGGAGAACCCGATCATCGCCGCCAACGTGGCGCTCGCGGCCTGGCTCGGTCACAGATTCCGGCCCGCGCTGCCCGGGGTCCTGTGGCCGGCGCTGGCGGAGTCGGCGACACTCGGCGCCCTGTTCGGCACGCCCGTGGCCGCAGCGCTGGTCATCTCCGAGGCGCTGGCCGGACGGCCGATGAGGGGGCGGCTGTGGGACAACCTGTTCGCTCCGCTGGCCGCGGCCGCGGTAGGCGCGGCGACCACCGACCTGATCCACCATCCGGCGTTCGACCTGCAACTGCCCCCGATCGGCTCACCGCGCTGGGGTGATCTGCTGGCCGCGCTGGTGATCGCCTCCTCCGCCGCCGTGCTCGGCATGACCGTCGTCTACGCCTTCCCGTACGTCCACCGCGCCTTCGCCCGGCTGCGGCACCCGATGGTGTGCCTCCCGGCCGGCGGACTCGTCCTCGGCCTGCTCGGCGCGCTGGGCGGCCATCTGACGCTGTTCAAGGGCCTGGACGAGGTCGGCGAGCTGGCTCGGAACCCGGACGGCTGGTCGGCGGGGCAGTTCGCCCTGATGACGGTGGTGAAGCTGGCCGCCCTGCTCGTCGCGGCGTCCTGCGGGTTCCGCGGCGGCCGGATCTTCCCGGCCGTCTTCATCGGTACGGCCTTCGGTCTGTGTGCCCACGCACTCGTGCCCTCTGTCCACCCCGCGGTGGGCGTGTCCGCGGGAGTGCTGGGCATCCTCCTCGCCATCACCCGGCAGGGCTGGGTGAGCCTGTTCACGGCCGCCGTCCTGGTGGCCTCGCCCACGATCATCACCCTGCTGTGCATCGCCTCCCTTCCCGCCTGGCTGCTGGTGACCGGCCGGCCGCAGATGCAGCTGCACGACGACGGGACCTCGATCCGTTAGGAGATCGCATGCCGCTCCACAAAGGCACCCAGAAGACCGCCGGGCACCGGAGGTCCGTCAACCCGTTCTACGGGGAGACGGATCCGGTCAGCGGGATGACCGAGGCGCCGCCCACCCACCGGCTCCCTGACAGCCCGCTGCCGCCGACGACGGCGTACCAGCTGGTGCACGACGAACTCATGCTGGACGGGAACTCGCGGCTGAACCTCGCCACCTTCGTCACCACCTGGATGGAACCGCAGGCCGGGATCCTGATGGGCGAGTGCCGGGACAAGAACATGATCGACAAGGACGAGTACCCGCGCACCGCCGAACTGGAGCGGCGCTGTGTGGCGATGCTCGCCGACCTGTGGAACGCACCCGACCCCTCCGCCGCGGTCGGCTGTTCGACCACCGGGTCCAGCGAGGCCTGCATGCTCGCCGGGATGGCGCTGAAACGGCGCTGGGCGACGCGCAACGCGGACCGCTACCCGGCGAAGGACGTGCGCCCGAACCTGGTGATGGGCGTCAACGTCCAGGTCTGCTGGGAGAAGTTCTGCAACTTCTGGGAGGTCGAGGCGCGTCAGGTGCCCATGGAGGGCGACCGGTTCCATCTCGACCCGAAGGCAGCGGCCGAGCTGTGCGACGAGAACACCATCGGGGTCGTGGGCATCCTCGGGTCGACCTTCGACGGGTCCTACGAGCCGATCGCCGAGCTGTGCGCCGCGCTCGACGAGCTCCAGGAGCGCACGGGCCTGGACGTCCCCGTCCACGTGGACGGCGCGTCCGGGGCGATGATCGCGCCCTTCGTGGACGAGGACCTGGTCTGGGACTTCCGGCTGCCGCGGGTCTCCTCGATCAACACCTCGGGACACAAGTACGGCCTGGTCTACCCGGGTGTCGGCTGGGCGCTGTGGCGGTCGGCGGCCGAACTCCCCGAGGAGCTCGTCTTCCGGGTCAACTACCTGGGCGGCGACATGCCGACCTTCGCACTCAACTTCTCCCGCCCCGGAGCCCAGGTCGTGGCCCAGTACTACACGTTCCTGCGCCTGGGCCGGGAGGGATACCGGGCCGTGCAGCAGACGACCCGGGACGTGGCCATGGGCCTCGCCCGGCGCGTCGAGCAACTGGGCGACTTCACCCTCCTCACCCGTGGCGACCAGCTTCCGGTCTTCGCCTTCACGACGGCGCCCTCGGTGACCTCGTACGACGTCTTCGACGTGTCCCGGCGCATGCGCGAACACGGCTGGCTGCTGCCCGCGTACACCTTCCCGGAGAACCGCGAGGACCTGTCCGTGCTGCGCGTGGTCTGCCGCAACGGCTTCTCGACCGACCTCGCCGACCTCTTCGTCGAGGACCTGAAGCGCCTGCTGCCCGACCTGCGCCGCCAGCCGCATCCGCTGACCCACGACAAGGACGCGGCGACGAGCTTCCACCACTGACGGCTCCGCGCGGCCGGCCGCCGCGACGACGACGGCCGGCCGCGCGGGGCAGAACGGGTCGACGCACCTACCGGCTCAGCCGGGCGAACCTTCGTACCGCGAGCGGGAAGAACACCGCCACCAGCGCCAGCGGCCACAGGACCGCCGCCCCGACGTGCCCCGGCTCTCCGCCGGGACCGCCGAACAGATCACGGACCGCCGTCGCCGTCTGGGACATCGGGTTCCACTCGACGGCGGTGCCCAGCCAGGACGGCATCGAGCCGGGCGTGGCGAAGGCGTTGGAGAGGAAGCCGACGGGCCAGACCAGGATCTGCACCGCCTGCACCATCTCCGGCTTCCCGGCCACCATCGCGAGGTGGATGCCGATCCACAGCATGGCGAAGCGGAAGAGAAGCAGCAGGCCGACGGCCCCGAGGAAGGCGCCGGGCGTGCCGTGGGCGCGCCAGCCGATGGCGTGTCCGACACCGATCAGCACGGCCAGCCCGACCGCCGACTGGAGCATGTCGGCGGTGCAACGGCCCACCAGGACCGCGCCGTTGGCCATCGGCATCGCGCGGAAACGGTCGATGACGCCCTTGTTGAGGTCCTGGGTGACGGCCAGCATCGTGCCCTCCAGGCCGAAGGCCATGGTCAGCGCGAGCATGCCGGGCACCAGGAAGTCGACGTAGCTGCCCGCGACGCCCCGGCCGCCACCGATCAGGTAGCCGAACATCAGCAGCAGCATGACGGGGAAGACCAGGAGGACGAGGACCTGGACGGGTTGCCGTGCCCAGTGGGCGAGTTCACGGCGGGTCATGGTCCAGCAGTCGCTCAGCGCATATGTGCTCACACGGTCTCCTTCGTCCGGTCGGTGCGGTCGTCGCGTGCCGTGAGGTGCAGGAACACCTCGTCCAGCGTCGGACGGCGCAGGGCGACGTCCGCGGCCTCGATGCCGGAGGCCTCCAGGGCCCGGACGACCCCGGCCAGCGCCGCCATGCGGTCGGCGACCGGGGCGCTCAGGAGACGGCGGTCGGCGTCCACGGAGACGTCCGCGGCCGGCAGCGGCAACAGGGCGACGGCAGCGCCCAGTTGACCGGCGTCGCGCAGGACGACGTCGATGCGGTCGCCGCCGGTCAGCGTCTTCAGCTCGTCGGCGGTGCCGTCGGCGACGACCCGGCCGTGATCGACGACCGAGATGCGGTCGGCGAGCTGGTCCGCCTCCTCCAGGTACTGCGTGGTGAGCAGGACCGTCGTGCCGCCGCCGACCAGGGAGCGGACGGACGCCCACACCTCGGCGCGGCCGCGCGGGTCGAGGCCGGTGGTCGGCTCGTCCAGGAAGAGCACCTCCGGTTCGGTGATCAGGGAGGCGGCGAGGTCGAGGCGGCGCCGCATGCCGCCGCTGTACGCCCGGACGGAGGCGCGGCCGGTGTCGGTGAGACCGAAGCGCTCCAGCAGTTCACCGGCGCGCACGCGGGCGTGCCTGGCGCCCAGATGGTGGAGGCGGCCGAACATCTCCAGGTTCTGACGGCCGCTCAGCTCCTCGTCCAGGGCCGCGTGCTGGCCGAGCAGGCCGATGCGGCGGCGGACCTCGCGGGCGTCGGTCACCACGTCGTGCCCGGCGACCTCGATCCGGCCGCCGTCGGGCCGCAGCAGGGTGGACAGGATGCGGACCAGGGTCGTCTTGCCCGCGCCGTTGGGACCGAGCACGCCGTGCACCGTGCCGCGGGCGACGCGCAGGTCGAGTCCGTCCAGGGCCGTCCTCTCGCCGTACTTCTTGTGTGCTCCTTCGACGCCGATCGCCGTGTCGGCCACGGGCACTCCCCCATCTCCTCGGTTAGTCAAACTTGACTACTTGCTCGAAGGTAACGCGCGTCTCCGCATTGGTCAAACTTGATTAACGGTGGTCGTCCGGGTGCCGCTCGTCCGTCGCGTACGGGTTCTGCTCACCCTCGGCGAGGACGCCGACGAACGGCTCGCCCTCGCCGGAGAAGGTGTAGGCGCCGCGCTCGATCCGTTCGATGAGCCCCCGGGTCCAGGCCGCGTCCGAGTCGGCCGTGTGGACCCACAGGTTCATGATCTCGCCGATGTGGCCGAGCTGTTCGGGGCCGTCCTCGGGGATGTAGTGCTGCGTGACGGCCGCCCGCCACACCTCGATCCGCCGGATCCGCTCCTTCAGCAGGGCCACCGCCTCGTCACGGGGCAGGTCGACGAGGAACCCGATGGCCGCCGACTGGATGTCCATCTTCTGGTCGTAGGACACCAGGGACTCCCGCAGCAGCCGGAGGAACTCCTCGGTGCCCGCGTCGGTGATCTCGTACTCCGTGCGCGGCGGCCCGCCGGCGGTGGACGGGGCGATCTCGTGCGCGTGCAGCAGTCCCTGTTTCGCCATCTGCTTGAGCGCGTGATAGATCGAGCCGGGCTTGGCGTTGGACCACTCGTGCGCGCCCCAGTACTCGAGGTCGTTGCGCACCTGGTAGCCGTGTGCCCGCCCGTGCTGGCGGACCGCGCCGAGCACGAGGAGACGGATCGCTGACATGCGGTCCAGCGTAGGACCCTTGCCGACGGACTCAGGACGTGCCCTGGCCGCCCTGCTCCAGGGCCACCAGCTCGAACGCGGTCCTGCCGTCCAGGGACTCGCGGATGATGTCGGCGTGACCGGCGTGCCGGGCCGTCTCCCGGATCAGGTGGAGTGCCAGCCAGCGCATCGAGACCCGGCCCTCCGGCGGGAACCAGGGCTCGTCCGGGAGCGCGAAGGTGTCGTCGAGGCTGGGCACCGAACGCAGGAGCTCCTCCGTCTGCGCGGCGACCTTCTCCCAGTAGGCGAGCTGGGACGCCACGGTCTCGCCGTCGCCGAGCACGAAACACTCGTGCCAGTTGGACGCGTCGCGCCGGACGGCCGGCTCCTCGCCCCGGGCACGGGCGATCCAGCTCTGCTCGACCTCGGCGACATGCTTCAGCAGGCCGGACAGGGAGAGCTCGCTGGCGCTGGGGCGGGAGGCCGCCTGCTCCTCGGACAGCCCCAGCAGCGCCCGGCGGATTCCGCCGCGCTGCTCCTCCAGGAAGGACAGCAGGGCCCCCCGCTCGTCCCCGCGCGTCTCCGCTCCCACGTGAGTCACCATGACCGGCCGCCTTTCATCGGGTCCTCTTGCCTGACACCGATGACGCTACGGACCCTTGCGGACAGCTACGGTCCGCAAGGGTGCGGCGTGCGCGGAAATCCCTGGAAGTCGTGAGCGGGGGTCCCGGAAGACCGGCGGCCGCCGGGCGATCCCGCAGGCCGCCGGAGGATCCCGGAAGGCGCCGGGAAGGTCCCGCAGGCTGCCGGAAGAAGGTCCCGCAGGCTGCCGGAAGGACTCAGAAGGGGAAGAAGCTGCGCCCGTGCTGCACCGAGATCCACTTCTGCGTGGTGAACGCGTCGACGGTCGTCTCGCCGTTCAGCCGGCCGATGCCGGAGTGCTTCTCGCCGCCGAAGGGGACCAGCGGCTCGTCGTGCACGGTGCCGTCGTTGACGTGGAACATGCCGGTCTCGATCTGCTTGGCGAAGTTCACGCCGCGCTCGACGTCACCGGTGTGGACGGCGCCGCTCAGCCCGTACGGGGTGTCGTTGACGACGCGGATCGCGTCGTCCTCGCCGTCGAAGGGGACGAGGAAGACGACCGGGCCGAAGATCTCCTGCCGCAGCAGGGAGGAGTCGGCGGGGACGTCGGTGAGGACGGACGGCTCGACCAGGTTGTCGGTCGTCGTGCCGTGCACGAGGGCGGTGGCGCCCTCCGCTATCGCCTGCTCGACGGCGCCCGATATCGCGTCCGCCTGCGAGGAGTTGATCACCGGGCCGATGATCGTCTGCGGGTCGCTCGGGTCGCCCGTCTTCAGCGACCTGACCTTGGCGACGAACTTCTCGGTGAACTCGGCCTCGATGGAGCGGTCCACGAGGACACGGTTGGCGGCCATGCAGACCTGGCCCTGGTGGACGTACCGGCTGAAGACCGCCGCGTCGACCGCGTAGTCGATGTCGGCGTCGTCGAGCACCACCAGGGCGCTGTTGCCGCCGAGTTCGAGGACGGAGCGCTTGAAGTGCGAGGCGCACACGGTGGCGACGTGCCGGCCGACCTTGTCGGAACCGGTGAAGGAGATGACCTTCGGGACCGGGTGCTCGATGAAGGCGTCGCCGATCTCGGCGATGTCGGTGATGACCACGTTCAGCAGGCCGCCGGGCAGGCCGGCGTCCTCGAAGATCTTGGCGACCAGCGAGCCGCCGACGATCGGGGTGTTCTGGTGGGGCTTCAGCACCACGCCGTTGCCCAGCGCCAGCGCCGGGGCGACCGACTTCAGCGAGAGGAGGAAGGGGAAGTTGAAGGGGCTGATGACGCCCACGACGCCGACCGGGACGCGGTAGAGACGATTCTCCTTGCCGTCGATCGGCGAAGGGATGATCTTTCCCTCGGGGCGCAGCGACAGCTGGATCGACTCGCGCAGGAACTCCTTGGCGAGGTGGATCTCGAAGGCCGCCTTGAGGTGGGTGCCGCCGAGCTCCGCGATGATCACCTCGGTGATCTCCGCCTCGCGCTCCTCGATGATGCGCAGGGCCTTCTCGAAGACCGCGCGGCGGGCGTAGGCGTTGGTCGCGCCCCATTCCTTCTGGGCGCGCTCGGCCGCGCGGTACGCCTGATCGACCTCGTCCGTGGTGGCTATGGTGATCGACGCCAGCTTCTCGCCGTCGTACGGGTTGAAGTCGATGATGTCCCAGGAGCCGGTGCCCGGCCGCCAGGCGCCGTCGATGTACTGCTGGGCCAGGTCGGTGAAGTAGGACGACATGAGCTCCCTCAATCCCTGCGCTGCCGAGGCAGACATCCGATCAACGCCTGATCGCACGTCATCGTACTTGTGTTTCAAGGGAGTTGGAGAACACCTGGACAGAGTCGGTGCGGACCCGCCGGACGAGGTCGCGGGGGTGCACCGGCCGCGCCGGCCGGAGTGTCAGGACAGCTGGAGCAGTCCCCGCAGCAGGTCGCGGCTCTCCGCCGGGCCCGGGCTGTCCGTCTGCAGCTGCTTGAGCGCGCCCTCGTACTGGCCGACGTCCTCGCGTTTGTCCAGGTAGAGCGCGCTGGTGAGCTGCTCCAGGTACACGACATCGGACAGGTCCGACTCCGGGAAGCTGAGGATGGTGAAGGAGCCGCTCTCGCCGGAGTGGCCGCCGAAGCTGAACGGCATGACCTGGAGCCGCACGTTGGGGCGCTCCGAGACGTCGATCAGGTGCTGGAGCTGTCCGCGCATCACCTCGCGGTCGCCGTAGGGGCGGCGCAGGGCGGCTTCGTCGAGGACGATGTGGAACTCGGGGGCGTTCTCGGAGACGAGATACTTCTGGCGTTCCAGGCGCAGGGCCACGCGCCGGTCGATGTCGGCGGCGGAGGCGCCCCTCATGCCTCGCGCGACGACCGCGTGCGCGTACGCCTCGGTCTGCAACAGGCCGTGCACGAACTGCACTTCGTACGAGCGGATGAGGTGCGCCGCGCCTTCGAGGCCGACGTAGGTCGGGAACCAGCTGGGCAGGACGTCGGAGTAGCTGTGCCACCAGCCGGCGACGTTGGCCTCCTTGGCGAGCGACACGAGGGAGGTGCGCTCCATCTCGTCCGTGATGCCGTAGAGCGTCAGCAGGTCCTCGACGTCACGCGTCTTGAAGCTCACCCGTCCCAACTCCATGCGGCTGATCTTCGATTCGGAGGCACGGATCGAATAACCGGCCGCTTCCCTGGTGATTCCGCGCGCCTCACGCAGGCGCCGAAGATGTGACCCCAGCAGCATGCGCCGCACCACCGAGCCGCTCGACTCACCAGCGCTCACGTTCGTCCGCCTCCCCAACCGTCTCCAAGGGCCGAAGTCTGCCACTAAAACACTTCAAGCAGTACTCGTTCGGTTACGGAAACGGAAAGTAGCCAAAGGAGCCGCGCGGAAAGGGATCAGCAGAGCGCCAACAAGAGGGAAGAAGGTGACAGAAGAAATGAGCAACAACCGGTTAATGGAGGTCTAATTCGGGCGCGTGCACGTGCATCTGCCCTTGCATCTGCTGTACGCATTCGGAACCATGGTCCCCGCGCCACCGCTGCATCGCAACGACCGCGAACACCCGGGAGTGCCTCGCATGGGGACGAATGGATCGACCATGCTCGAACCCTTACGGCAGGGACTTCCGCCACTCGACCCCGCAGCCGTGTCCAGCGCCGCCTCCTGCGCCCTGCCCGCCCGCTTCGAAGCGGTGCGCGAGGCACGGCAGTTCACCCGCAGAACACTCGACCAGTGGGACATCGGCGAGCGCTTCGACGACGTCTGCCTGGTGGTCTCCGAGCTCGTCACCAACGCGCTGCGGCACGCGCTGCCCGCGGACACGCCGCGCAACGACGACCAGGGGCCGCCCGTGCGGCTGCACTTGATGCGGTGGACCGCCCGTCTGGTGTGCGCGGTGCGCGACCCCAGTCACGACAGCCCGGTCGCGGGTGACTCGGACGACTTCTCGGCGGAGTCGGGCCGCGGCCTGTTCCTGGTCGACTCCTTCGCCGACAGCTGGGGCTGGCACCCGCTCGCGGGCACCCTCAGCGGCAAGGTCGTGTGGGCACTGTTCCGGCTGCCACAGCCGGGCCCGGCCGCACCCCCCGCGGAATGACGAACCGCGGCGCTTTTCGGCGCCGCGGTTCTACGCGCGTTACGCACCGTTGAACGGGGCTCGCGCTCGGTGCTCTCGTCAGGCCTCCGGCATCAGCCGGCGATCAGGTGGTCGAACTCGCCGTCCTTGATGCCCAGCAGCATCGCCTCGATCTCGGCGCGGGTGTAGACGAGCGCGGGCCCCTCCGGGAACCGCGAGTTCCGCACGGCCACGTCGCCACCGGGCAGCCTCGCGAACTCCACGCAGGAGCCCTGCGAGTTGCTGTGCCGGCTCTTCTGCCAGGCCACCCCGTTCAGCTCCGTCGCCGCCATGCCGTTGTACACGTCATCCACGTCGTACACGTCGTGGTCCACAGGTCGCTCCCCGGTCGTGCAGTGGCTGAGGTGGCCATTGATGCAGTCGTCAACTGACCCGGATCATAGCTCTGTTCATGTGCAGATGCATGGGCAGATGCACGTGCACGCGGGGTACTCCTGCGGTTACAGCTTTTGCCGGCGCTTGACTACCGGCTGTCGCTCACTTGACTACGGCCTGCGCATTCCCGGGTCACGCCCGGTCCAGCGCCTGCCCCAGAGATCGCAGGACATGCGACCTCCAGCCCCCGTCCATGATCTGCCGTGCCATCATCTGTGCGGGATCGTCCGGATCGAATCCCTCGTGCACTAGGAACAGACGCGTACCGCGGCCTTCCTGTTCCAGTGTCCAAGTAATGGTCCACTCCGCGGAATTGGCCGGATCCCGGTCAGCCCACCGGACGCTCAGCATCCGCTCCGGCTCGAAGGCCAGAACGCGCACGTCAACCGTGCCGGAGAAGTTCGTGTTGGGGCGCGGCACCGACGTCAGCGCGTACTGGTGACCGACCTCCAGCCGGAAGAATTCCGACCCCTGCATCTGCCACTGCACGAGCAGTTCGGGGTCGGTGAGGGCGCGCCAGACCTTGGCGGGCGGGTGCGGGAAGAACTGGTCGACGCGGATGATGGTCAGGTCGTCGTCCGGAACGGGGTTCATGACTCGGCATCGTCGGGCATGCGGTCCAGCAGAGCGCCGAGACCCTTGAGCCTGTCGCGCCAGAACCGCTCGTACGGATGGAGCCAGTCCTGCACCTCGGCGAGCGGGGTCGCCTCCAGGCGGTAGATGCGCTGCCGGCCCGCGCGCTCCTCCGACACCAGCCCGGCGTCCCGGAGCACCTTGAGGTGTTCCGAGAGACTCGGCCGTCGCATGTCGAAGTGGTCGGCCAGGGCCTGGACGGGCTGGGGCCCGCCGTCCCGCAGCAGGCGCAGCACCTCGCGGCGGGTGGCGTTGGCGAGCGCGGCGAACACGCGGTCCTCGCTCGCCTCGCGAGCCCCGGTCACCGTCATGGCGCGATCAGCTGCCTTCCTTCTCCATGGCCTTCTCCGTCAGCAGCATCAGACCGTTGCCGTCCGGGTCGCGGAACGAGGCCATGCGGCCCCACGGAAGGTCGTCGGGACCTTCCACCGCGACGCCCGCGGCAGCGAGCCGCGCACAGTCGGCGTCGACGTCGGTCGTGACCAACATGATCCCCCGGGCCTCACCGGGGACGAAACCGCCCATGCCCGGACCCGAGAGCGTGAAGACGGTCTGCGCCCCCTCGGGCGCGACCTGGAGCCAGCGACCGGGCGGCATCTGCAGGTCGGCGGTGACCGTGAAACCGAGCACGTCCGTGTAGAAGCGCAGGGCGCGGTCCTGGTCGGCGACGGGGAGGGTGACGAAGGAGGCGTGCGTGATGTTCATGCCGCCACCATAGGTAGGAGATTCCCTACACGTCAACCGTAGGAATTTCCCTACCCATCCTTGTGGCCCTGGCGGAACGAGTCCGTGAGCAAGCCCACGGCGGACGCCACCCCGACGCGCACACGTCCTCCTGGTAGCTTGCTGCGGTCTTTCAGGCGACCCGGCATCATCACCACCCTTGGGGGCTCCAGTGATCACGGCGACCTTCCCGCACCGCCCGGCCCGTACCGCGGTCGCGGCCGTCGGAGTGGCGGCCGCGCTCCTGCTCACCGGCTGCAGCAGTGACGGCGACGACTCCGGGGACAAGTCCACCGGCCCGAGCGCGTCCCCGACCGGTTCGGCCGCCACCGACGGCGGCACCGGCGGCACCTCGGGCGCCAAGACCGACCTCGACGGCAGCTGGCTGACGACCGCGGGCGGCAAGGCCGTCGTACTGATGATCAACGGCAAGCAGGCCGGCCTGTTCGCGACCGGCGGCACCGTGTGCAGCGGCACCGCGGCCGACGAGGCGAACATGCAGATGATCCGCCTCAAGTGCACCGACGGCAGCAAGGACCGCGCCGTCGGCATGGTCGACTCCGTCAGCGGCAAGTCCCTCCGGATCACCTGGCAGGGCGGCCTCGGCGAGGAGACGTACACCAGGAGCCAGGGCGGGGAACTGCCGACGGGACTGCCCACCGCGAGCCTCGGGTCCTGAAACCCGTGCCCCCTGGCCGACTCATTCCGCCGACGCAAGGGGGATTCATGGACATTCCCGGCCCGCGGTCGGATCGGGCGACGGGGGCGCGCGACGCGAGGACGCACGCCTGAGTGATGATCCATGGGCAGCGTCACGCACCCCGGGCCCGGCCCTTGCCACCGCCCCGGGCCCCGGGCCCGTCACCGGGCCACGAACCCAGAGGACCCTCATGCGCGCCATCCCCCTCGCCGCCGCCCTCACCGGCGTCACCGCAGCATTCGCCCTGACCGCCTGCGGCGGTGGCGACGGCGGTGGCGACGCGAACACCAAGAGCGACGCGAGCGGCAAGAGTTCCGCGTGCTCCCTCCAGCAGATGGGCGTCGACGTCGGACCGGCCAACGCGGCCCCGGCCGCGGGCGACACCGGCAACATCCCGGTCACCGTCACCAACACCGGCTCCGGCACGTGCACGCTGGACGGCTTCCCGGGCGTCGACCTGCGGGCCGGCGGGACCTCCTGGACCCTCGCCCCGGAGGAGGGCGCGAAGGCGCAGAAGGTGACCCTCCACCAGGACGAGGCGGCGACCTTCACCCTCACGTACGTGCGCGGCGAGGCCGGTTCGGGCGCCGCCGTGCGGACCCTGCGGATCAGCCTCCCCGGGCACGCCGGGGACAAGGAGTCGAAGTGGACCTACGGCGACGTCGCCGAGAAGTCCGCGGACAAACTGGACGCCACGGTGAGCACTTTCAGGACGGCGGGCGACTGAGAACGCCGTCGAACACCCGGTGACGGCGCCCGGGGGTCAGGGCAGCCGACGGCGGTCCTGGACCTGGGCCCGGTCCGCCGCGGCGGCTCCCTCGTGCCAGCCGGCGGCGTCGTCGACCCCGCGCAGCCGAGTGGTCACCGTCCGGGGGAACATCCGGTCCGTGTGGTCCGCGACCGCCACGTCGCGGGCCGCCAGCACCGGCAGCAAGTCCCCTTCCGCGGCCGTCACCTGGCCTTCGGCGACGGATGCGAGGCGGTCGCCTATCCGGTGCGCGTAGGCGGCGAGGAAGGACTGCCGGAAGGTCTTCGTGCGCTTGCGGCCCCCGGCCCGCTGCGCGGCCTCGGCCTTCGTCATCGCCGCCGTCGCCTGCACCAGCAGCGAGGTGTACAGCAGCTCGACCGCCTCCAGGTCGGGTTCGAAGCCGACGACCGTCGAGAAGCAGAAGGCCTCGTTCCAGACGGCGCGGCAGCGGTTCGCCCCGGCCACCGCGTCCAGCAGGACCGCCTTGGCCGTCTCGTACGGCGGCTCGACGCCGATACGGCAGGCGCCGGGCGCGTCCTTCGCGTGCGTGCGGGCCGCGAGCAGCGCCTCGTCGATGCTGTGCCGCGCCATCAGCTCCTGCGCCTTGGCGCTCAGCGCCTCGGCCTCCTCCGGGAACCCGGTCGCCTCGGCCTTCGCGAGCAGGGCGCGGATGCGGGTGAGCATGCGGGAGTCCCCGGCTCCGGCAGCGGCCGGACCCGGCAGGGGCACGTCCAGGGGCTCGATGGCGGGCAGACGCAGCAGCAGCCGGTACAGCTCCAGTACGGCGGTGGCGTACGAGAAGCGGTCGGCGCGGGGAGGCCGGGGCTCGGCCCTGAGCTCTTCGAGTTGTGCGGTCCAGCGCGCGCCCCTGGGCTCATGGCTCTCGCCGAGGATCAGCGCCGCGGTCAGCTGCACGTGCACGGGGTCCAGCTCGCGCCGTACGACGCGTACGACGTCGGCGGGCTGCCAGCCTCGCCGCCAGGCCGCGGCGACGAACTCCTCGCCGCGGCGGGTGAGTTCGGTGTCGGCCGCCGGGTCCGCAGCGAGCAGCGACGCGCCGGTGTCGAGGGCCGCGTCGGTGTCGGCGTAGAGCGCGGCCTCGAAGGCGCGCTCCACGGTGCCGGGGCGGGGTCCGCTGCTGCTCATGCCCCGATCGTGCCACGCCTCGTCCTCGCCCCCTCCGCCCCTGCCCGACCCGACCCCCCGGGGGCTCCGCCCCCGAACCCCCGATCGGCCTGAACGGCCTCGCCCTCAAACGCCGGACGGCCTGAAAGGTGGCTCCCTGCCCTCAAAGCGGGGCGGGGCGAGGCGGTACTTGCCGCCCCGCGGACCAGCAGCCGGACCCCAGCCCCACTCACACCCGCAGTCGCCCACTCACCGAAGGGGCCGTGCCGGTGAATCAAATGCCCGTTGCAGACGGCGCCACACACCCACCGAGGCCCTACCAGCACCGCCCCGCACAACGGCTGCAACGGGCGGATCACCGGCACGGACCCGACCCACCCACCGGACAGACAGCGCAACGGAACGGAACGACAGCGAAGCCCCGGAGGTATGCCTGGCCCCACCTCCACAACGCCCCCTGGTGGTCGTGTCCACGCGCCTCCCGGACGGTTCGCTGAAGGCATGGACACCACAGCCACGCACACCACCACGGCGGCACCCGTCGTGCGCATCCGCTCGCTGCGCCGCCACTACGGCACCGTCGCCGCCCTCGACGGCGTCGACCTCGACTTCGCCGCCGGGACCTTCACCGCAGTGATGGGACCCTCCGGCTCCGGCAAGTCGACCCTGCTGCAGTGTGCGGCCGGACTCGACCGCCCGACGTCGGGGACGGTCGCCGTCGACGGGATCGGGCTCGCCGGACTGAGCGAGCGGCGGCTGACCCTGCTCAGGCGGGAGCGGATCGGGTTCGTGTTCCAGTCCTTCAACCTGCTGCCGTCCCTGACGGCGGCACAGAACGTCGCGCTCCCGCTGCGGCTGGCGGGCCGGCGCCCCCCGCGCACAGCGGTGCGCGAGGCGCTCGCCCGCGTCGGCCTCGCCGATCGCGCCGGGCACCGACCGTCCGAGCTGTCCGGCGGCCAGCAGCAGCGGGTCGCCCTCGCGCGGGCGCTGGTCACCCGCCCCGCGGTGCTGTTCGGCGACGAGCCGACCGGCGCCCTGGACACGGTCACCAGCCGCGGGGTGCTGGCGCTGCTGCGGGAACTGGTGGACCGGGAGGGCCGGACCACGGTCATGGTCACGCACGACCCGGTGGCCGCCTCGTACGCGGACCGTGTGGTGTTCCTCGTCGACGGGCGGGTGAGCGGGGAGCTGCGGTCGCCCTCGGCCGACGAGGTCGCCGCACGGATGGCGGGACTGGAGAAGGCGCCGTGCTGAACCTCGTCTCGCTGCGTACCCGTTGGCCCTCGCTGCTCGGAGCCTTCGTCGCCGTCGCACTGGGGGTCGCCGTGACGACCGCGATGGGGCTGGGTCTCGCCGCCGCGTCGGACCCGCCCGCACGCCCTCCCGCCCGGTTCGCGTCCGCACCGGTCGTGGTGACGGGCCAGGACACCCTGACCGTGCCGGTGCGGCGGGGCCCGGCCACCGCTCCCGCGTCGGCGAGGCTCGCGCATCCACACCCTGTGGACAACGAACTGGTGCGCGAGCTGCGGCGGCTCGGGCGGGTGCGGACGGACGGCGCGCCGCGGAGCGCCGCCGGGCTCGGCGCGGTCGGCGTGGACGCCCCCGCCGCCGCCGTGCGACGGCTCGTCGGGGACCGCGCCACCGTCCTGACCGGTGACGACCGGCGCCGCGCCGACCCCGCCACCGCCCGTGACGCCGAGGCACTGGTCGCGGTCGATTCCCTGCTGGGCACGGCGGCAGGGGTGGCGGCCTTCGTCTCGGTCTTCGTGACGGCGTCCACGTTCGCGTTCGTCGTGGCGCTGCGGCGGCGGGAGTTCGGGCTGCTGCGGATGGCCGGGGCGACGGCCGGTCAGGTGCGGCGGACCGTGCTGGCGGAGGCGGTCGTCGTGGGGCTGGCGGCCTCGGCGCTGGGCTGCGCCCTGGGGGGCCGGGGGGCGCCGGCACTCGTCCGGGCCCTGGTGGACGGCGGGGTGGCACCGCCGTGGTTCGCGCTGCGCGGCGAGGCGGCCTGGCCGTACGAAGTCGCCTTCTGCACCGGGGTCCTGGTGGCCGTCGCGGGCGCGTGGACGGCCGCGCGACGGGCGGGGCGGACCGGCCCGGCGGAGGCCCTGCGCGAGGCCTCGGTGGACACGGGCGTGATGCCGTTGTCGCGGCGGATCGCCGGAAGCGTCCTCCTCGCGGCGGGCATCGCCCTGTCGGTCCGGACGCTGCACACGGACCCCGCCGCCCTGCTGAAGCGCAAGACCTACGTGACGCAGCCGATGCTGCTCGTCACGGCGGTGGCGGCGCTGGCGCCGGCGCTGGTCCGGCCGGTCGTACGGCTGCTCCCGCCGGGGCTGCTGCCCGGCGCGGCGGGGCTCCTCGCCCGCGAGAACGCGTCCGCGTCGGTGCGGCGCACCGCCGCCGTGGCGGCGCCGGTACTGGTGACGGTCGCGCTGGCCGGCTCCCTGCTCGGGTCGGCGGCGACGGTGGCCGGGGCGAAGGCGACGGAGGCACGGGAACGGACCCGGGCCCAGTTCGTCGTCACCGGCGAGGACCTGGGCCACCACCCGACCGCGGTGGAGGCGGCGGCGAAGGCCGCCGGGGCGACCGTGTCCGCTTCCGCGCCCACGGCCGTGTACGTGCGGGAGGAGGGCACCGCCCTCGTGCGGTCCGAGGCGCGGGCGGTGAGCGACGTGACCGCGTTCGCCGCGCTGACGCGACCGCCGGTCGTGGCGGGCGACCTGCGCGACCTCGACGACCGCTCCGTCGTGGTGAACGAGGAGTGGGAGCGGCACGAGGTGGGCTCCTGGGTGAGCCTCTGGCTCGGCGACGGGCGGCCCGCACGCCTGCGGATCGTGGCGGTGCTGGCACGCGGCACCGGGGACAACGGGGCGTACGTGACGACGACGAACGCCCCCGGCGCCACCGTCGACCGCCTCGACGTGCGGGCGGCGCCCGGCGCGGACGGGGCGCGCGTCGCGGCGGCGGTGCGGGACGCGGCCGGCAGTGGCACGGTGCGCTCGGCGTCGGACTGGCTCGCCGCCACCCGTCCGCGCACCGGTCCGCAGACCCGGCTCGGCCTGCTGGTGGTCCTCGGCCTGGCGCTCGCCCACGCCGCGATCGCGCTCGCCGCGACGACGCTCATGGCGACCTCCGCACGCGGCACGGAACTCCGTTCGCTGCGGCTGGCCGGCGCCACCCGGGCGCAGGTCCTGCGGGCGCTCGCGGGCGAGACGGCGGCCGGGGTGGGCGTGGGCGCCCTGCTCGGTACCGCCGTCGCCGCCACGAACCTCGGCCTCCTGGCGGCGGCACTGGGCCGGCTGTCGGCGCCGGCGGCGGTGCACGTGCCGTGGGGGCTCCTGGCCGGGTGCGCGGCGGTGTGCCTGCTGGTGGCACTCACGGGGACGGCACTCGCCTGCGCCCGCAGGCCGGACCGCGCCCGTCCCGCGGGGTGAAAATGGGTCGACGCCCGCGCCGGGCCGTGCCGAGCATGGGGCGCATGGTCGACACATCTCTGTACGCAGCGTTCCTCGTCGCGGGTTTCGCCCTCTGCGTCACCCCCGGCCCCGACATGATGTTCATCGTGGCGATGGGCGGCAGAGGAGGGCCCGCCGCGGGCGTGCTCGCCGCGCTGGGTGTGGCCTTCGCGATGCTGGTCCACGCGGTCGCGGCGATGCTGGGTCTGTCGGCGCTGTTCACCACGCTGCCGACGCTGTATCACGTGCTGCGCTGGATGGGCGCCGCCTATCTGCTGTATCTGGCGGTGAAGGCGTTCCGGGACCGCGCGGTGCCGGACGAAGGGCCGGCGGCGGTCGGTCCGGGGCTGCGGCGCGCCTTCTGGCAGGGGGCCCTCACCAACCTCCTCAACCCGAAGGTGATCCTCTTCAACGTCGCCTTCCTGCCCCAGTTCGTGAACCCCGAACTGGGGCACGTGACAGGCCAGTTCATGATCCTGGGCGCCAGCATGACGATCATGGGCTTCGCGGTCGACGGCTCGATCGGGCTGCTCTCCGGCCGGCTGTCGGCACTGCTGCGGCGCAGCCGACGGGTGGCGCGCGGCCTCAACGTCTTCAGCGGCACGGTGTTCGCGGGCCTCGCACTACGGCTGGCCGCGTCGCCCAAGTAGGACGCGGGACACAGGCGGACGCACCCCCTCAAAGCAGCTCCCGGGAGCAGGCGAACACGCCCCTCACCCACCTCCCCGGAGTACAAGCAGACAGACCCTCGCTCAGCTCCCTGAGGCAAGACGGCCCCCATCGAACAGGTGTCAACTGCGGGTTGACACCCCCCATGTGTCAACCTACGGTTGACACATGGCGAACTCACGCGGCACGACACCCGTACGCCTCGACGACCTCATCGAGGCGATCAAGAAGACGCACACCGACGCGCTCGACCAGCTCCAGGACGCGGTGATCGCCGCCGACCACCTGGGCGACGTGGCCGACCACCTGATCGGACACTTCGTCGACCAGGCCCGGCGCTCGGGCGCGTCCTGGACCGACATCGGCAAGAGCATGGGCGTGACCCGGCAGGCCGCCCAGAAGCGCTTCGTGCCCAAGGCGGAGAACGACCTCGACCCCAGCCAGGGCTTCGGCCGCTACACCCCGCGCGCCCGCAGCGTCGTCATGGCCGCCCACAACGCCGCCAAGGACGCGGGCAACCCCGAAGGCCTGCCCGAGCACCTGGTCCTCGGCCTGCTGGCCGAACCGGAGGGACTCGCGGCCAAGGCGCTCACCGCCCTCGGCACCACCCCGGACGCCGTCCGTGCCGCCGCGACCGCGGCGCTGCCGCCGGCGGCGGACGAGGTGCCCGAGATGATCCCCTACGGCCCCACCGCCAAGAAGGCCCTGGAGCTCACCTTCCGCGAGGCCCTGCGCCTGGGCCACAACTACGTCGGCACCGAGCACATCCTGCTGGCCCTGCTGGAGCTGGAGAACGGCGAGGGCGTGCTGAGCGGACTGGGCATCGGCAAGCAGGCCGTCGAGGCCGAGGTGTCCCGCGCGCTCGCGCAGATCGTGCAGGACCCGGGGCCCGCCGCCCAGGGCTAGGGGGCTTCGTGCGGATCGGCCCGGGTCCGCGGCGCCCGGCACGGCACCTCGCCGCGGCCTGATCCGACATGATCCGAACGAAAACCCCTGGGCCCGAACCAGCAGGTCGGCCCCACTGTCAGACCCGGCTGCAAGACTCGTGGCATGACCGGGCGCTGGGCTCTCGCACCGGCCGAGGACGGCGGCGCGGAAGTCGTCGCCCTCGGCCCGGACGGGCTGCCCGCGGGTCCGGTGCACGGGGAGCCGGATCTCGTCGAGGCCGTGCGGTCGCGGCCCGAGGTGACCCGGTGGGTCTGGCGGTCCACGGCCGACGTCTATCCGCGCCTGCTCGCCACGGGGGTGCGAGTGGAGCGGTGCTATGACGTGGAGGCCGCCGAGACGCTGCTGCTCGGCCACGAGGGGCGGCTCGGCGAGCCCCGGTCGGCGGCCGCCGCGCTGGCGAGGCTGCGCGGCGGCCCCGTACCGCCGGACCCGCCCCAGCGTGCCGCCGAGCCCGGATCGCAGTCGTCCCTGTTCGAACCGCGCCCGGTGCACGTCCCCCTCGCCGACCTCCTGGAGGTGTACGGGGACCAGCAGCGCCGCCATGACGCCACCGCGCACCCGGAGCGGATGCGGCTGCTCACGGCCGCCGAGTCGGCGGGCATGCTGGTGGCCGCGGAGATGAACGCGACGGGACTCCCCTGGAGCGCGGACGTGCACCGCGAGGTGCTCCGCGACCTGCTCGGCGAGCGGTACGCGGGCGGCGGCGAGCCCCGCCGCCTGGCCGAGCTGACGGACGAGGTGTCGGCCGCCTTCGGACGCAGGGTCAGACCGGATCTGCCCGCCGACGTCGTCAAGGCCTTCGCGCAGGCGGGGATCAAGGTCAGGTCGACGCGGCGCTGGGAGATCGAGTCCGTCGACCATCCGGCCGTGAAGCCCCTGATCGAGTACAAGAAGCTGTACCGCATCTGGGTCGCGCACGGCTGGTCCTGGCTCCAGGACTGGGTGCGGGACGGACGGTTCCGGCCCGAGTACCTCCCGGGCGGCACGGTCACCGGCAGATGGGTGACCAACGGCGGCGGAGCCCTCCAGATCCCCAAGGTCATCCGGCGCGCGGTCGTGGCCGACCCCGGCTGGCGGCTCGTCGTAGCCGACGCCGACCAGATGGAGCCCCGCGTCCTCGCGGCCATCTCCCGCGACCCCGGTCTGATGGAGGTGGCCGGCCGCGCCTCCGACCTCTACCAGTCCGTGTCGGACCGCGCCTTCGCGGGCGACCGGGACCAGGCCAAGATCGCCGTGCTCGGCGCGGTGTACGGACAGACGTCCGGCGACGGCCTGAAGAACCTCGCACTGCTGCGCCGCCGCTTCCCCCGGGCCGTCGCCTATGTCGACGACGCGGCGCGCGCCGGCGAGGAAGGACGGCTGGTGCGGACCTGGCTGGGCCGGACCAGTCCCCCGGCGGCGGGCTCCGACGACTCCGGGGCGGAGGAGGCGGGCATCCCCCAGGACGGACCCGACGGCGATCAGGCCGCGACCGCCGACCAGGGCTGGGTCCCGGGCTATGCCTCGTCCGACTCCCGCGCCCGGGGCCGCTTCGCCCGCAATTTCGTCGTCCAGGGCAGCGCCGCCGACTGGGCCCTGCTCATGCTGGCCGGACTCCGCCGCACCTGCGCGGACATGGCGGCCGAGCTGGTCTTCTTCCAGCACGACGAGGTGATCGTGCACTGCCCCGCCGAGGAGGCCGACACCGTCGTCGCCGCGATCCGTGACGCCGCCGACCTCGCGGGACGCCTCACCTTCGGGGAGACACCGGTCCGCTTCCCGTTCACCACCGCGGTGGTGAAGTGCTACGCGGACGCCAAGTGACCGCACGGGCCGGGCGGTCCGGCCCGGTCACCTCCCGGCCAGCAGCTCCCCGAGCTGCCCGACCACCGGGCTGTCCGTCTTTGCCAGCGCCGCGAGCGCCAGCTCCCACTGCTCGTACGCCGCTTCGGCCTGACCGATGTCCCGCAGCAGCAGTCCCCGCTGATGCCGGGCCAGCCCTCCGGTGTACCGGTCGGCGCGGCGGTCCGCGCGGCACAGCAGCAGGTCGCACTCCTCCGCCGCCCGCTCCCTGTCGCCCACCCCGCGCAGCGCACGCACCAGCCCGAGCCGGGTCTGCGACTCGCCGTGCCAGTCGCCGTGACCGCCGAGGATGCGCAGACTCTCCTCGAAGTGCGGCAGGGCGGCGGCCGGTTCGCCGAGGGCGAGGTGGGCGTAGCCGATGTTGCAGTGCGCGGAGTGCCGCAGGATGACGTCCTGGATCGTGTCACCGATCGCCAGGCTGCGCTTGTGGTGCTCGATGGCGGCCCGGGGGTCCGTGTGCTCGTAGAGGTTGCCGAGGTGGCTGTAGGTGACGGCCTCCGTGTACGGGTCGCCGAGTCTCCTGGAGAGTTCGAGGCTCTGCAGCAGTGCCTCGCTCGACTCGGCGTGCCGGCCGAGCCCTTCGAGGAGCATGCCGCGGTTGTTCAGGCCGCGCCGCACCCATGACAGGACGCCGAGCCGGCGCCAGATGGCGAGCGCCCGGTCGTTCAGCGCGAGGGCCTCGCCCGCGCGCCCCGTCATGAAGTGCATGCCGGCGAGGTCCCCGAGCGCGTACGCCTCGGCCGCCGCGTCCCCGAGCCGGCGCGCGGCCCCGAGGGCGGCGCGCTGGAGCACCTCCAGCTCGACCACACGGCCGCTGCGCTGGACGTACGGGTTGATCAGGCGGACCAGCAGCGGGACGTAGACGGAGGTCGGCGCGTGCCGACCCACCAGCGCCACCACGTTCTCCAGTTCCAGGTCGCCCCAGGCGAACGCCTCCTCGGAGGAGGGGAACTTGGGGGTGTCGGCGACGTCCTCGGCGTGCCCGGCGGGCTGTGAGCCGGTCGGCCGGCTGCGATCCTCGCGTTCGAGGCCGGGTTCGACGATCGCCTCCAGGGAGCGGGCGGCGACCGCGGCGTACCAGCGCAGCGCGCGGTCCGCGACGGCGTCCGGCCCCGGCCCCGGCGCGCACGATTCCCCGGCGTCCGGCGCCCCCGCCCGGTCCGTCGCGCCCGCGATCTCGCGCGCGAAGTCCCGTACGAGGTCGTGCGGGGCGTAGCGGCCGTAGGCCGTCTCCTCCAGCAGGGCGACGTCCACGAGCCGGTCGAGGGCCGCGTCGGCACGGCGCTCGTCGATCCCGCACAGCCGGGCGAGCAGGGGTGCGCCGTAGGCGGGCAGGTCGAGCGCGCCGATGCCGCACAGGGCGCGGGCCGCGTCCCGGTCCGCCTCGCGCTCCGAGGCGCGCAGCGCGTCGTGCGCGACGGCCAGCGAGCGGCGCACGCTCAGGTCGTCGTACTCCAGGTGGTGCAAGCGTCCCTCGGTGGCGGTGAGTTGCCCGGCGAGTGCGTCAGGAGTGAGGGCCCGGCGGGCGGCGAGGCGGGCGGCGACGACGCGGAGGGCGAGCGGCAGCCGGCCGGTGAGTTCGACGAGAGGGTGTGCCCCGCTCAGTCCGTCCCGGCGGCCGGAGACCGCGCGGAGCAGCGCCGCGCTGTCCTCGTCGGACAGGGGCGCGAGCGGGAAGCGGTGCGCACCGTCCAGCGCGGTGAGCGGTGAACGGCTCGTCACGATCACCGCGCAGCCCGCGCCGGCCGGAAGCAGCGGCCGCACCTGGGCGGCGTTCGCGGCGTCGTCGAGGACCATCAGGGTGCGCGTGGGCGCCAGCGTGGAGCGGAGCAACGCGGCTGCCGCGTCCGGGTGTTCGGGAAGGTGGCGTGGCTCGGCCCCGACGTCGCGGAGCAGCGCGGCCAGCGCCTGACCCGGAGTGAGCGGGGTCATGCCGGGGGTGGCGCCGTGCAGATTGACGTACAGCTGACCGTCAGGGAAACGTTCCCTCAGCCCGTGGGCCACATGCAGCGCGAGCGCGCTCTTGCCGACGCCCGCCATACCGCTGATCACCGCGACGGCGGGCATCCCGTCCGAGGCGACCGCGGGCCGGCCGCCAGGGACGGCGCCGTCGCCGCCCGCGGTCCGCCGTTCCGGGTCCAGGGTCAGCCGCACAGCCTCCCGGGTGTCGTCCCGGCCGGTGAAGTGGGCCGGTGGCGACGGTAGTTGGGCCGGTCGCGGCGGCACGGGGACGGCCGGCGGCTGGTCCTCGACGGTCCCCGGCGCGGTCCCCGCCCCCTGGTCCCGGAGGATCTCCAGATGCGCCTCGCGCACGGCGGGGCCCGGCTCGACACCGAGTTCCTCGACCAGCCGGGCCCGCAGGTCCCGGTGGACGGCGAGCGCCTCGGCCTGCCGGCCGGTGCGGTGCAGCACGAGCATCAGCAGCCGGTGGAAGGCCTCACGCAGCGGGTGCCAGGTGGTGAGCGCGGCCAACTCCGGTGCCAGCCGGTCCAGTCTGTCCGGCGTCGGCGCGAGGTGCAGCTCGGCCTCGTACCGCCACTCCAGGACCAGCAGCCGGGTCTCCTCCAGGCGCTGGCCGAACGCGTGCCCGCCGGTCTCGGACGGCAGACCGCTCAGCGGGGCGCCGCGCCACAGCGCCAGCGCCGCCGTGGACGCGCCCAGCGCCCGCCCCCAGTCGCGCTCGGCGTGCGCGGCGCGTGCGGCCGTGGCGTGGTGCTCGAAGACGCGGACGTCCAACTCGTCCTCGCCGACCCGCAGTACGTAGCCGGGCGGGACCGCACGCAGCCGCTCCGGGTCGTCGAGCAGTCGCCGCAGCCGGGTCACGTGGTTGTGGAGCGAGGCCTGCGCGGAGGCGGGCGGCGCTCCGCCCCACAGCGCGTCCTTGAGCACGTCGACGGAGACGACCCGGCCTGGCTCCAGGAGCAGCGCGACGAGCAGCGCGCGCGTCTTGCCGCTGCCCACCGACCGGACCTCGCCGTCGGCGCCGTAGAGGACCGGCGGCCCCAGCAGCCCGAACCGCAGCCCGTTCCGGATCACGCCGCCCACTGCCTTCCCGCCCGGCCTCTCCGGCCGCGCCCCGGGGCGACTTCGCGCCTTCCTACGGCGACTTCCCGCCGACCGAACTCATGGCTCCCCGTGGAACCGTTGGCCTCATGTTAGCGATCCGTTGGCGTGACCTGATGTGATCACAACATCGGATCTGGCCCGACGGTGCGCGCGTATGACGCGTAACTCGGGGGAGTGTCGCCGCCGTGGCCGGATCCGGGGACGCGCGAGGCCCCGGTCGGCGGAGGTGAACGACCGGGGCCTCCGTCTGTCTCCCGCCCCTCCTCTCCCGCACGACGTGACGCACACGACAGCGCCGCCGTGCGGGACACGACGGCGCTGCTGTGCGGGACACCTCAAAAACGTCCTACCGGGAACGCGTCGGGGACGTCGTACGAGGTGCGTCGGTGACGTCGTACGGACTCCCGTCAGTGACGTCGCGCAGGCCACGCGCGGCGCTGCGTACGGGGAACGCCAGGCGCGACGTACGCCCCGGGAGGACCCCGGTGTCAGATCACCGGCGGCCGGCCGAGCCGGGTGAGCCGCCACACCGTCCGCCACCGCATCGGCCGCCGTTCCCCGCCGGGCTGCCGCAGTCCCTCCGCGAACCCGCCGAACCAGGCCCGCAGCCCGCCGACGGACCGCGTCCGCGCGAGGGTGAGCAGCATCCAGATCCCCAGGTGCACGGGGATCAGCGGCAAGGGAAGCCGGCGCCGGGTGAGCCACACGCGGTTGCGCGCGGTCACCCGGTAGTAGATGGCGTGCCGGGCGGGCGAGGTCTTGGGGTGCTGGAGCAGCAGCGCGGGCTCGTAGAGCACGGTCCACCCGGCGTCGATGGCACGCCAGGCCATGTCGGTCTCCTCGTGCGCGAAGAAGAACTCGGCGGGCCAGTCGCCGATCTCGGCGAGCATCGGCATGGACAGGGCGTGCCCGCCGCCGAGGAACCCGGTCACGGGGCCACCCCGCATCGGGTCCTTGGCTCCGACGCGGGGCACATGCCTGCGCTGCGTCTCCCCGTTCTCGTCGGCGATGCGGAATCCGACGATGCCGAGCCGCGGGTCGGCGGCGTACAGGTCCCGGACGCGGCGCAGCACGTCCCCGTCGACCAGCAGGCCGTCGTCGTCGAGCTCCACGACGACGTCGACGTCGCCGAATTCCGCCAGCCGCCGGAGCCCGACATTGCGGCCCCCAGGGCACCCGAGGTTCTCGTCGACCTCGATGGCCGTCACCTCACCCGGCAGGCCGAGGCGCTCGGCGAACTCCGGGAGCGGACAGCCGTTGCCGATGATCACGATCCGGGCGGGCGCGACGTCCTGCTTGGCCACGGAGGTGAGCAGCGCGTCGACCTCGGCGGGCCGATTCCCCATGGTCACCACGGCAACGGCGATCCGTGGCCCCTCCTCCGCCTGTGACACGACATCCACCCCATCCCGGCCGACAACTGTGCCGCGATGCTAGCCGTTCACCGGAATGACCCCTCACGTACGCCCCGGAGTACGTCCGGATGCGCGCCCGCACACCCGCGGCCGCCCGCCCCCGGCGCACGGACGAATCGGTCAGCCCGCGTACGCGCCCCTGACCTCCAGCTGCTCCACGACCGGCGGACCGGCCAGCCAGTCGTTCAGCCCCGCCTGGAACTCGCGGAACTCCGCGATCGCGGGCAGCGGGTTGTCGACGCCGTCGGCGAGTTCCAGCTGCGCGACGTAGCTGACGCCGTCGGGCAGCCGGAACGAGGTGTAGCGCACGCCCTCGGGCCGCTCCCGCTCGATCGCGGTGAACATCTTCCGCCGTGCCTCTTCCAGCGCGTCCACGAACTCGGGCTTCACCGTGGACCGCACCATCACGACCGTCATCTCGTCATCTCCCTCTCACCGGGCCACCGGATGTGGCGCCACCTCCCTGACGCGCGCGAGGACGGAAGTGTGACGGCGGGAGAGTGTGTGTCCGCCGTCACACACGCCGACCACGGACGCCCGACGTTCGTCCGGCGTCCGGCGTCCGGCGTCCGGCGTCCGGCCCACTCCCGCTCCGACACCCGCCCTGGCGCCCGCCCGATGCGTGCCTCGCGCTCGCCTCTCCCCCGCCTCTCGCCCGCCTCGCGCTCGCCTTTCGCTCCGTGACCAGCGGGTTCATGCTGAGACCAGAACAGCGGCCCGGCGCCCTTCCCCGGACGGGAGAGCCCGGCGAGTCTCCGGAGGGCGCCATGAACCTGCCTCCCGTCCCGCCGGCGGCGCCCCCCTCGCCCGGACCGGAAGTGAAGGACAAGGGACTCAAGGGCGGCGCACTGGGTCTCTTCTCCAGCACGGTGATCGGTCTGGCCTCGACCGCCCCCGCCTACAGCCTCGCGGCCACCCTCGGCGTCATCGTCGCCGTCGTCGGCTACCAGTCGCCCATCGTGATCGTCCTCGCGTTCGTCCCGATGTTCCTGATCGCCTACGGCTACAAGGAGCTGAACCGCGCGCACCCCGACTGCGGCACCACGTTCGCCTGGGCCTCCCGGGCCTTCGGCCCCCGTACCGGCTGGCTGGGCGGCTGGGGCATCGTCGCGGCCGACATCATCGTGATGGCCAATCTGGCGCAGATCGCCGGATCGTACGGCTTCCAGCTGGTGGGGGCTCAGGGACTGGCGGAGAACACCTTCTGGGTCACGGTGGTCGGCGTCGCGTGGATCGCCGTGATGACACTGATCTGCTACATCGGCATGGAGGTCTCGGCCGACTTCCAGAAACTGCTCCTGACGGTCGAGGTCGTGGTGCTCCTGCTGCTCGCCGTCACCGCCCTGGTCAAGGTCTACGGGGGCACCGCGCCGAGTGTCGCGTCGGAGGTCTCCTGGTCGTGGTTCGACCCCGCACGGATCGAGTCGGTCGACGCCCTGACCACCAGCGTGCTCGCCGGCGTCTTCATCTACTGGGGCTGGGACACCGCGGTGTCGGTCAACGAGGAGACCGTCGACCGCGACCGCACCCCGGGCCGCGCCGCCGTCCTCTCCACCGTCATCCTGCTGCTGGTCTACCTCATGGTCACGACGTTCGCGCTGGCCTTCGCCGGGACCGGCGACACGGGCATCGGCCTCGCCAACCCCGCGCACGCCGATGACGTGCTGTCCAGCCTGGGCGCCGAGGTCTTCGGCTCCGGCGCCTGGGGCGAGACCGCCACCAGGCTGCTGATCCTCATGGTGCTCACGTCGGCCGCGGCCTCCACCCAGACCACGATCCTGCCGAGCGCGCGCACCACGCTCTCCATGGCCGTGCACAAGGCCGTCCCGGACCGCTTCGCCCGCATCCACCCGCGCTTCCTCACCCCGACCTGGTCCACGGTCGGCATGGGCCTGGCCTCCATCGCCTTCTACGTGCTGCTGACCCAGGTGAGCGAGAACGTCCTCGCCGACTCCATCGGCTCGGTCGGTCTGATGATCGCCTTCTATTACGGGCTGACCGGATTCGCCTGCGTCTGGTACCACCGCAGGGTCCTCCGCCGCAGCCCCCGTGACCTGTGGACGAAGGGGATCATGCCCGGACTGGGCGGCGTCCTGCTGCTCTACTTCTTCGTCGACGCCTGCGTGGTGTACTCCGCGGCCGACTACGGCAGCACCTCCTGGACCCTCCCGTTCCCGCCGCACTGGCGGCTCGGCGGGGTCTTCGTCACCGGCATCGGCGCGCTCCTGCTCGGCGCCGGCCTGATGCTCGTGTACCGGAGGATCCGGCCCGGCTTCTTCCGCGGGGAGACCCTTCCGGTCTCCGGCGCCGACCCGGACACACCAGGCTGAACTGCGGGTCCGCCCGAACCGGACGGCACGGGCACGGCCGGCCCGCGAGTGGAGGCGCCGCCGTCCCGGGTCTAGCGTCGTAGGGACGGAGTCCTCCACCCGCGCAGGGAGGGTGATCATGGAGATCAAGGGTTCGGCAGCGCTTGTGACAGGGGCCAACCGCGGCATCGGGTCCGCCTTCGCCCGGGCGCTTCTCGCCCACGGCGCCGCCAAGGTGTACGCCGGTGTCCGCGATCCGGAGACCGTCCAGGACCCCGCGCTCACCCCGCTGCGGCTGGACGTCACCGACGAGGAGCAGGTCGCCGCGGCCGCACGTGAGGCCGACGACGTCAGCATCGTCATCAACAACGCCGGGATCGCCGCCGGCCCGTCCCTCCTCGAGGGCTCGCTCGAGGGCGCCCGGCGCGAGATGGAGGTCAACTACCTCGGCACCTGGGCCGTCTCCCGGGCCTTCGCGCCCGTTCTGGCCGCCCACGGCGGAGGGGCACTGGTCAACATGCTCTCCGTGGCGTCGTGGGTGGCCAACAGACGGCTGCCGAGTTACGCCGCCTCCAAGTCCGCCCAGTGGTCGCTGACGAACGCCTTCCGCCTGGCACTGCGCGAGCAGGGCACGCTGGTGATCGGCGTGCACGCCGGCTATGTGGACACCGACTTGGCGTCCTCCATCGACGCCCCGAAGATCCGTGCGAGCGACGTGGCCGAGCAGACGATGGCCGCGCTGCTCGCCGACGAACCCGAAGTGCTGGTCGACGAGGCCACCCGACAGGTACGCGCCGCTCTCTCCGGCGGGCTGGACACGCTGTACGCCAACCGCTGACGCCCCGTCCGCCACGGTCGCGTCCCCGCACGAAGAAGCCCGGCTCGGACACTGTCCGAGCCGGGCTTGAAAAGAGCCGCCTTCGGGATTCGAACCCGAGACCTACGCATTACGAGTGCGTTGCTCTGGCCATCTGAGCTAAGGCGGCGCGCTGTCCGCACTATGGTGCGATCAGCAACGTCGGTAAGTCTACACAGTTTCCGGGGGTGCTCCGCACACGCCCCCGCGCGCGGTCGGCGGGGGCGATCGGCAGCGCTACGAGCAGCGTTTTCCGTCGGCCGGAGGGGTTCCTTCGAGCAGGTAGCGGTTGATCGCGGAGTCGATGCACTGGCTGCCGCGGCCGTAGGCGGTGTGGCCGTCGCCCACGTACGTGAGGAGGGTCCCGGAGGAGAGCTGGGAGGCGAGGGACTGGGCCCAGCGGTACGGCGTCGCCGGGTCCCGGGTCGTGCCGACCACCAGGATCGGGGGCGCGCCCTTCGCCTCGATGCGGTGCGGCTCACCGGTGGCCCGCACCGGCCAGTACCCGCAGTTCAGCGCCGCCCAGGCCAGCCCCTCGCCGAACACGGAGGAGGCCTTCTCGAACGCGGGCAGGGCCTGCTCCACCTGGTCGGGGCCTTCGAACGCGGGTGGGAGGTCGAGGCAGTTCACGGCCGCGTTGGCGAACATCAGGTTCGCGTACTTGCCGTTCGCGTCGCGCTCGTAGTAGCTGTCGGCGAGGGCCAGCAGGCCCGCGCCGTCGTCGTCCTTCATCGCCGAGTCGAGCGCCTCGCGCAGCTGCTCCCAGGCCGCCTCGTCGTACATCGCCGCGATCACACCGGTCGTCGCGAGCGCCTCGCCGAGCTTGCGGCCGTCCGGATCGCCCGTCGGGATGGGCTTCTTGTCGAGCTCCTGGAAGAACGCCTTCAGGTTCTTGGCCATCTGCTCGGGGCTCGTGCCCGCGTCGCCCAGCGGACAGTCGCTGTGCTGGGCGCAGTCCTTCGCGAACGACTGGAACGCCGTCTCGAACCCGGCCGTCTGGTCCTCGTTCAGCCGGCGTGCGTCGATCGACGGGTCCATCGCGCCGTCCAGGACCATCCGCCCCACCCGGTCCGGGTAGAGGCCCGCGTACGTCGCGCCGAGGAACGTCCCGTACGACGCGCCCACGTAGTTCAGCTTCTTGTCGCCCAGGACCGCGCGCAGGATGTCCATGTCACGGGCGGCGTCCACCGTCGACACGTGCCGCAGCAGCTCCGGGGAGCGCGCCCCGCACCCCTCGGCGAACTTCTTGAACGCGTCGACGAGCTGCTGGGTCTCCTTCTTGTCGTCCGGGGTGGTGTCCGTCTGCGTGAACGCGTCCATCTGAGGCCCGGTGAGGCATTCGACCGGCTCGCTGCGGGCCACGCCACGCGGGTCCATGGCAACCATGTCGTAGCGGGCGCGGACGTCCGCCGGGTAACCGATTCCGGCGTACGACTGGAGGTAGTCGATGGCCGAACCGCCCGGCCCGCCCGGGTTGACCTGAAGCGAACCGAGCCGTGCGCCCGGCCCGGTGGCCTTCTTGCGGGCGACCGCCAGTCTGACGTCGCCCGCGTCCGGCTTCGCGTAGTCCAGCGGTGCCTTCATCGTGGCGCACTCGAAGCCGGGCACACCGCAGCTGCGCCAGCTCAGCTTCTGGTCGTAGTACCTCGACAGCCCGGACGGCGTGGAACTCGGCAACGCGGCCAGCGCCGTCACCTTCGTCGTGGACGCCGCCGACGAACTCCCGGAGGAGCAGCCGGAGACGAGCAGCGCGGTGGCGGCGAGCAGCACGCCCCCCGCGAGGAGGGGCCGGGACGACCGATGAGTGCGCCTCATGTACATCTCGCGAGCCTAACCCTGAGCGATCGATTGATCACCTTCAGTGGCGACAGAGCCTCGTACGAGTGACTCCGTCAACTCATCCTGCGCTTCCGACGGCCGGGGCGCACCCGCCGGGCGGCCTCAGCCCGCGCGCAGCGCCATGGTCATCGCCTCCACCGCGAGCAGCGGAGCCACATTGCGGTCGAGGGCCTCCCGGCACGCGGCGATCGCGTCGATGCGGCGCAGCGTGGACTCCGGAGTGCCGGCGCCGGCCAGCCGCTCCAGGGTGTCCTCCATCTCCGTGTTGGCCAGAGCCAGACGGGAGCCGAGCTGGAGCGCCAGTACGTCGCGGTAGAGCCCGGTGAGGTCGGTGAGGGCCAGGTCCAGGCTGTCGCGCTGCGTACGCGTTCTTCGCCGCTTCTGCCGGTCCTCCAGCTCCTTCATGACGCCGGCGGTGCCGCGCGGCATGCGGCCGCCCTGGGCCGCACCGAGGGCGGTCTTCAGCTCCTCCGTCTCCTTCACGTCGACTTCCTCGGCGAGCTGCTTGGCGTCCTCGGAGGCCGTGTCGATCAGCTCCTGGGCCGCCTTGAGGCAGCCGCCGACGTCGCCGACCCGCAGCGGGAGCTTGAGGACGGCGGCCCGTCGCTCCCGCGCGCGCGGGTCGGTGGCGAGACGGCGGGCCCGTCCGATGTGGCCCTGCGTGGCGCGCGCGACGGCGGCCGCCACGTCGGGCTCGATGCCGTCACGGCGGACGAGGATGTCGGCGACCGCGTCCACCGGCGGGGTGCGCAGGGTGAGCAGGCGGCAGCGGGAGCGGATGGTGGGCAGGACGTCCTCGACGGACGGGGCGCACAGGAGCCAGACCGTGCGGGGAGCGGGCTCCTCGACGGCCTTCAGCAGGACATTGCCGGCGCCTTCCGTGAGGCGGTCCGCGTCCTCCAGGACGATGGCCTGCCAGCGCCCCCCCGCGGGCGACATCTGGGCACGGCGGACCAGGTCACGGGTCTCCTTCACACCGATGGAGAGGAGATCGGTACGGACGATCTCCACGTCGGCGTGGGTACCCACCAGGCTCGTGTGGCAGCCGTCGCAGAAGCCGCAGCCGGGGACTCCGCCGAGCGCGCGGTCGGGGCTCACGCACTGGAGCGCCGCCGCGAACGCCCGGGCCGCCGTGGAACGGCCCGAGCCGGGCGGGCCCGTGAACAGCCATGCGTGCGTCATCTTGGACGCCTCGGGAGGCGGAGCGTCCGTGGCGGCCGCCGTGACGAGGGCGTCGGCGTCCCGGGCGGCGGCGGCGAGCTGCTCGCTCACCTTCTCCTGACCCACCAGGTCGTCCCACACGGGCACGGGGCACCGCCCTTTCGTCGCACTTTGCCTTGCCGAGTCCATTGTGCGGGTCGCCACTGACATTCGGTCCCGCCCGGGACGGATCGTCCCGGGCCGGCGCCCGGCCCGCCGCCTTCACCCGCGCCGGGATCCGGTCCCGCCGACCGCGACGGGCGTCCCGCCGACCGGCACTCGCGACACCACCGGTCGTCCGCCCCCTGCGCGTCGGGGGACTCCCCCACCCGCCCCCGCAGTGGCCGCCTGCCGGCCCATTGCCGTGCCGATGCCGGTGCCGGACGCCGCGGCCGTCAGCGGCGGCGGCCGCCGCGTCCCTCGTCCCGGTCCTCGTCCTCGCGCGGGCCGAGCAGCTCGTCCGCCAGGGTCGGGAGGTCGTCGAGCGGCGTCTCCTCGGCCCAGTCGGAGCGGGGCCGCCGGCGCACGGTGCCCTCCTCGTCGACCTGGGGCAGCTCACGCGTGCGGTCGTCGGCGCCGTCCGCCCGCGGGGCCGGCCGCTCGTCCCGGAAGAATCCCGGCGGCACCCGGTCCGTCGCGTCCCCGGCCTGCGCACCCGCGCGCCCCTCCCGTACGGGAGGCAGGACGGCCGTCTCGTCGGCGGCACCCGGGGCCACCTGCGGAATCACCGCGGTCTCGTCGGCCGCTCCGGGAGTGACCGGCGGCAGTACGGCCGTCTCGTCGGCGGCGCCCTGCGGCACCGGCGGCTTCGGCAGCTTCGCCGTCTCCTCGCTGTCGGAGCGGGACCCGGTACGCCGACGGGAGCCGGACTCGGCGCGCGAACCGGCGGACCGGTCCTCCTCGTCCCGCACGGTCTCGTCGCCCCGCGGTCCGTCCGACGCGTTCGACGGGGTCACCACCGGGGTGGGCACCGTCGTCTCGTTGTCCGGAACGCCTCCCGGGCGCGTGCCCGACGAGGCGGCCGACGTCCCCGGGGCGGCGGAGGGAGCGACAGTGGGAGCCACGGACGAGGCCGCCGCCTCCGCGGAAGCGGCCGCCGCCGTCGAGGCGGCCGCGGCCTGCGTCGCCGCCCGCCGGGCCTCCTCGGCCCGCAGCAAGGCCTCCTCGGCCTTCCGCTGCTTCTCCAGCCGGCGCGCCTCCGCCTCGGCCCTCAGCCGGGCCTCCTCCTCGGCCTGCCTGCGCAGCCGCTCCTCCTCGGCGGCGCGGGCCTGCTCCTCGGCGAGTCGCCGTACCCGCTCCTCCTCGGCACGACGGCGCGCGTCCTCCGCGCGCTGCCGGGCCTCCTCGGCCTGGCGCTCGGCCTCGCGCCGCTGCGCCTCCTCCAGCTCACGCTGCTTGCGCTCCTCCTCCTCGGCCCGGAGCTTGGCGAGCTGCTCCTGGCGCTCACGCTCCAGCCGCTCCTCCTCGGCCTTGCGGGCGGCCTCTTCCTCGGCCTTGCGCCGGGCTTCCTCCTCGGCCGCCTTACGGGCCTCCTCCTGCGCCTTCACCTCGGCCTCGGACAGCGGCAGCATGATGTCGAGCCGGTGCCGGACGACGGTGGTGACCGCCTCGGGCTCCTGTGCGGCGTCGACGACCAGATAGCGCCCCGGGTCGGCGGCGGCGAGGGTCAGGAAGCCGGACCGCACGCGCGTGTGGAACTCGACGGGCTCCGACTCCAGCCGGTCCGGCGCCTCGGTGAACCGCTCGCGGGCCGCCTCGGGCGACACGTCGAGCAGGACGGTCAGATGCGGAACGAGTCCGTTCGTCGCCCACCGGTTGATGCGGGCGACCTCCGTCGGCGACAGATCGCGGCCGGCGCCCTGGTAGGCGACCGAGGAGTCGATGTACCGGTCGGAGATGACGACGGCACCGCGCGCCAGGGCCGGCCGCACGACGGTGTCGACGTGCTCGGCACGGTCGGCGGCGTACAGCAGGGCCTCGGCGCGGTGCGAGAGGCCCGCCGACGACACGTCCAGCAGGATGGACCTCAGCCGCTTGCCGACCGGGGTGGCGCCCGGCTCCCGGGTGACCACGACCTCGTGGCCCTTGGACCTGATCCACTCGGCGAGCGCTTCCGCCTGGGTGGACTTGCCGGCTCCGTCGCCGCCCTCCAGGGCGATGAAGAAGCCGCTCGTGGCGGGCGTCTGGGCCGGGTCGTCGCCGCCGCGCAGCGCGTCACGCAGGTCGTGCCGCAGCGGCACTCCGGAGCGGTCGTCGACCTTGGCGAGCACCACCACGGCGACCGGCAGCAGCAGGGCGCCGACGAGCATCAGCGTGAAGGCGGCGCCGCCGTGCGCGAACACGAACTTGCCGTTCTCCAGGCGGTGCGGGCCGATCCCGGCGGCCACCAGGGGCGCCAACAGCGCGCCGAGCGCCACGAAGACCCGGACCACGGCGTGCAGGTGCTCGGTGGTGCGGGGGCGGCGATACTCCTCCGTCTCCTGGTCGAGGAGGGTGTGCCCGGTGTTCGCGGCGATGCCGGCGCCGATGCCCGCGAGGGCGAGGATCAGCAGCACGGTGGTGACGTCGGGGACGAGGCCCGCGGCGAGCAGCGCGACGCCCGTGCAGGCGATGGCCAGCGCGAGCAGCCTGCGCCGGGACAGCGACGGCAGCACGGACGGCGCCGTGCGGATGCCGACGACGACGCCTCCCGTGAGGGCCAGTACGAGCAGCCCGTACGTCACCGGGCCGCCGCCCAGGTCCTTGGCGTGCAGCACGCAGACGGCGACGGCGGCGGAGATCGCCCCGGCGACCGCGGCGCAGGCGATCACGAGCAGCGGGATCGCCCCGGTGCGGCCCTTGTCGACGCCGGTGCCGGTCTTGGGGCGGCGCAGTCCTTCGAGCGGTGACCGCGCGCGCGGGGTGCGCGCGTCGGGCAGTTCGAGGAAGGTGAGCACGGACAGCGAGGCGGCGAACAGTCCGGCCGCGACGTACGAGGCGAGCGCCGCCTGGTGCTGGTCGAACCAGACGATCCCGGCGCCCAGCAGATTGTTGACCAGCGACGCGACGACGAGCGTGGCGGCGGCGAGCGGCACCGACAGGAACGCCGTACGCAGCGACAGGCGCCGCAGCGCGTCCATGTGGTCGGGCAGCGGGCGCACCGAGGCGCCCTCCAGCGGCGGCGCGGGCAGCAGGGCGGGGGCCGCGCTCTCCCTGCACACCGTCCAGAACCGCTCGGCGGTACCGGTCACGAACGCGGTGACGAGGAGGACGGCGAGCGCGTCCTCCGGGGCCCAGTCGATCCACAGCGGCGCGATGATGAGCAGCACGGCCCGCAGCGCGTCCGCGCCGACCATGGTCCAGCGCCGGTCGAGCGGCCCGTCCGGCGAGGTCAGCGAGGTGAGCGGCCCGAGGAGCACGGCTCCGAAGAGCAGCGTGGCGAGGATGCGGGCGCCGAAGACGGCTGCCACGGCGAGGGCGGCACCGCGATAACCACCGCCGAACGAGCCCTCGCTGATCGCCGCCTGGAGGACCAGGACGACGAGCACCAGCAGGGCCAGCGCGTCCGCGACACCTCCCACCAGGTGCGCGCTCCACAGTCGCTTCAGCTGCGGCTGGCGCAACAGCGCGCGGACTGCGCGCTCGCGGGAGTCCGCGACCAGGGCGTCGTCGGGGGCGGGATGGTGGGCCGTTGGCTGCTCGGCTCGCGTCATCCTGCAAGCCTATCCGGACCCACTGACTCCCCGAAGGGGTGCCCGAACATACGGCCGCCCCCACACCGGATGGTGTAGGGGCGTACGCATGTCCGGGGCGCGAGCCCCCGGGTCTCAGCCTTCGGAGGCCGCCGTCTTCTTCGCGGCGGTCTTCTTGGCCGGGGCCTTCTTGGCGGCCGTCTTCGAAGCCGTCGTCTTCTTGGCCGCCGTCTTCTTGGCGGGGGCCTTCTTCGCGGGCGCCTTCTTCGCGGCCGTCTTCTTCGCGGTCTTCTTGGCCGGGCCCTTGGCGCGCTTCTCGGCGAGCAGCTCGTAGCCGCGCTCCGGGGTGATGTCCTCGACGCTGTCGCCCGAGCGCAGGGTCGCGTTGGTCTCGCCGTCGGTGACGTAGGGACCGAAGCGGCCGTCCTTGACGACGACGGGCTTCCCGCTGACCGGGTCCTCGCCGAGCTCCTTCAGCGGCGGCTTGGCGGCCGCGCGGCCACGCTGCTTGGGCTGGGAGTAGATCTCCAGCGCCTCTTCGAGCGTGATCGTGAAGAGCTGGTCCTCGGACTGGAGGGAGCGCGAGTCCGTGCCCTTCTTCAGGTACGGCCCGTAGCGGCCGTTCTGCGCGGTGATCTCCACGCCCTCGGCGTCCGCGCCGACCACGCGCGGCAGGGACATGAGCCGCAGCGCGTCCTCCAGCGTCACCGTGTCGAGGGACATCGACTTGAACAGCGACGCCGTACGCGGCTTGACGGCGTTCTTGCCCGTCTTCGGGGTGCCCTCGGGGAGCACCTCGGTGACGTACGGGCCGTACCGGCCGTCCTTGGCGACGATCTGGTGGCCGCTGACCGGGTCGGTGCCCAGCTCGAAGTCGCCGCTCGGCTTGGCGAGCAGTTCCTCAGCGAGCTCGACGGAGAGCTCGTCCGGGGCGAGGTCCTCGGGGATGTCGGCGCGCTGGTGGTTCTCGGCGTCCTTCTCCCCGCGCTCGATGTACGGGCCGTAGCGGCCGACGCGCAGCACGATGTCGTTGCCGACCGGGAAGGACGACACCTCGCGGGCGTCGATGGCGCCCAGGTCGGTGACGAGTTCCTTGAGGCCGCCGAGGTGGTCGCCGTCGCCGTTCCCGGCCTCGGCGGCGCCCGTGGCGTCGCCCTCGCCGAAGTAGAAGCGCTTCAGCCACGGCACGGCCTGGGCCTCACCGCGCGCGATGCGGTCGAGGTCGTCCTCCATCTTGGCGGTGAAGTCGTAGTCGACGAGCCGCCCGAAGTGCTTCTCCAGGAGGTTGACCACGGCGAAGGAGAGGAAGGACGGCACCAGGGCCGTGCCCTTCTTGAAGACGTAGCCGCGGTCGAGGATGGTGCCGATGATCGACGCGTACGTCGACGGGCGGCCGATCTCGCGCTCTTCGAGCTCCTTGACCAGGCTGGCCTCGGTGTAGCGGGCCGGGGGCTTGGTGGCGTGCCCGTCGACCGTGATCTCCTCGGCGGAGAGCGGGTCGCCCTGGTTGACCTGCGGCAGCCGGCGCTCGCGGTCGTCCAGCTCGGCGTTCGGGTCGTCCGCGCCTTCGACGTACGCCTTCAGGAAGCCGTGGAAGGTGATCGTCTTGCCGGACGCGCTGAACTCGGCGTCGCGGCCGTCGGCGGCCGTGCCGCCGATCTTCACCGTCACGCTGTTTCCGGTGGCGTCCTTCATCTGGGAGGCGACGGTGCGCTTCCAGATGAGTTCGTACAGCTTGAACTGGTCGCCGGTCAGCCCCGTCTCGGCGGGCGTGCGGAAACGATCACCCGAGGGGCGGATCGCCTCGTGCGCCTCCTGCGCGTTCTTGACCTTCCCGGCGTACGTACGCGGCTGCGCCGGCAGGTAGTCGGCGCCGTACAGCTGCGTGACCTGCGCACGGGCAGCGGCGACCGCCGTGTCGGACAGGGTCGTGGAGTCCGTACGCATGTAGGTGATGAAGCCGTTCTCGTACAGCTTCTGCGCCACCTGCATGGTGGCCTTGGCCCCGAAGCCGAGCTTGCGCGAGGCCTCCTGCTGGAGCGTCGTCGTACGGAACGGCGCGTACGGCGAGCGGCGGTACGGCTTGGACTCGACCGAGCGGACCGAGAAGTCGGTGTTCTCCAGGGCGGCGGCGAGCGCGCGGGCGTTCGCCTCGTCGAGGTGGAGCGTGTTCGCGCTCTTGAGCTGCCCCAGCGAGTCGAAGTCGCGGCCCTGGGCGACGCGCCTGCCGTCGACCGTCGCGAGACGGGCGACGAGGGTGGACGGGTCGCTCGGGTCGCCGGCCCGGCCGGTGCCGAAGGTGCCGGTCAGGTCCCAGTACTCGGCGGAGCGGAAGGCGATGCGCTCGCGCTCCCGCTCGACGACGAGTCGGGTCGCCACGGACTGGACGCGGCCCGCCGACAGCCGCGGCATGACCTTCTTCCACAGGACGGGCGAGACCTCGTAGCCGTAGAGGCGGTCGAGGATGCGGCGGGTCTCCTGGGCGTCGACCATGCGCTTGTTCAGGTCGCGCGGGTTGGCGACGGCCTCGCGGATCGCGTCCTTGGTGATCTCGTGGAACACCATGCGCTTGACCGGGACCTTGGGCTTCAGGACCTCGAGGAGGTGCCACGCGATGGCTTCGCCCTCGCGGTCCTCATCGGTGGCGAGGAAGAGTTCGTCGGAGTCCTTCAGCAGGTCCTTGAGCTTCTTGACCTGGGCCTTCTTGTCGGCGTTGACCACGTAGATCGGCTGGAAGTCGTGCTCGACGTCCACGCCGAGGCGGCGCACCTCGCCGGTGTACTTCTCGGGCACCTCCGCGGCGCCGTTGGGAAGGTCACGGATGTGCCCGACGCTCGCTTCGACGACATAGCCGGGGCCGAGGTAGCCCTTGATCGTCTTCGCCTTGGCAGGCGACTCGACGATGACGAGTCGGCGGCCGCCATTTGCGGTGTCGCTGGTCGGGGACAACTTCGCTCTTCTCTCCGGTCGACGCGGGGGGGGCTCCCCGGGTTCTCGCTCCCGAGGGTCGGGTCGTGCTGACGCTGCGGAGTGTGACGGTACATCCCGCCCCCGTGTCAAACGGGAAAAGCCCGCAACGGCCACTCGAACGGTAACCCGACTACCGCCATTCCTGCCGCCCGGAGTGCCGACCAGGTCTTTCCGGCTTATCCGGAGTGTGACCTCCCAGTTACTGGAACCGGTGTGCTCACGCGCGCGTGAAACACCACATCCCGAGTGCCAGCGCACCTGTTCCGGCGACGCTCGCGAGGGCCGCCGATGCGACGCGGTTCACACCGTGGGCGACGGGCTCGCCGTGCCGCACCCGGACCGTCGTCCAGGCCAGCAGTCCGCCTCCGAACAGGGCGAACACCGTCCCCACGAAGATCGCCGGTCCGCTTTCCATGAGATCGTCCTTCCGCCCCCGGGTGCTCCGGATCGGGAGGCTGGCACGCCCCGGAAGCGCCCGTGCGAACCCACGGTGAACGCAGGGCGTCCGGCGTCCCATGGCCCGCTCAGACGGTGCCGGGCGTCGGTATCTTTCCGCTCGTCTTTTTCTCGTCGGAGCGGCCCACGGTGCACACGATGGTGGTGAACCCGTCGTTCCAGTCCTCCTCGTCGCCCAGCCATCCGTAGGTCTTCAGCTCCGGACCCGGCGCCCGACTCGACTCGAATTTGTTGCTGCAGAGCTTTCCGCCGTTGTCGATTCCGTTCTTGTACTCCATGTCCTCGGGCGCGGTGACGAATCCGACGACCTGGTCGGTGTGCGGCCGTGCACAGTCCGTGAGGAGGGACGAGAACGAGTCGCCCTCCTTGTCGACGTACGTCCAGCAGTCGCCCACGGCCATCTGCGCGGCGTACAGGTCCATGTCCTGGTCCCGGAACCGCGCCAGTTCGCCCCCGATGGGGACATGCCTGCCCAGTACGAGACATGCCGTACCGCCGTCCGCCGCGGTGAAGCCCGCCTTCGTCGGCACGAGGGCGTAGGAGCCCGCGTCGGGCAGGGCGGTGGCCACGGGCCGGGTCTGCCGCTCGCAGCGGGTCGTGCCCGCGGCGCGGGCGTCGGCGTAGTCGCCGGCCGTGTCGACGGCCACGACCTGGCCGTCCGGCCAGTCCTCGGCGCAGTCCACCACGCCCAGGTTCGGCACCGACTCGAACGGCGTGCCCGACCAGACCGCCTTCACGCAGTCACCGGCCCGCAACGGGTCGGTGAGGCCCGCCTCTTCGCCGTACGGGTACACCGGCCCCGTCGGCTGCGGCGTGCTCGCCGTGGTGGACGGACCCTTCTTCGCCACGGTGCCCTTCTTCTCCCCGTCGCCGTCGCTCAGCGACACGGCCGCCCAGGCACTTCCGGCGATCACCAGAACGACGGCCACGACGAGGGCGATCACGACGGCCGGCCTCTTGCGGCCCGGTCGGGCCGCGGGCGGCGCGACGGGACCACCGCCCAGGTAGGGGTTGCCGGAACCGCCGTACGCGGGCCGCTGGGCCGACGGGTTCCAGGCGGCGTACGGCGACGGGCCGCCGTGGCCGGGTCCCGGCGGACCGCCCGGTGCGGCGGGGCCGCCCGCCGCGGGGGTGTCGGATGCCGGGCCCGCCATGGGGACGGCCGGATCGCCCGGCGTCTGCGGGGTGTTCGGCGTCGGCGGCACCCCCGGGGTCTGCGGGGTGCGTGGCACGCCCGGGGTGTTCGGCGTCGGCCCTCCTGCCGGGACCCCGTACGGCCCTGCCGCCGGGACTCCGTACGGCCCTCCCGCCGAGGCGCCGTACGGGCCGCTCGGCCGGTCCGCGTACGGACCGGAGGGAGAGCCGGGACACGCGCCGCCGTAGGAACCCGGAGCGGGCCCGAATTCGCCCGGCACCGGCCCCTGTTCGGGCGGTGTCCCCCACCCCGGGGAAGCACCGGGCGCCGCGCCGGACGAGCCGCGCAGCACCCGCTGAAGCCCCCGCGCGACCGTCTCCGGCGAAGACCTGCGAACGGGATCCTTGACGAGCAATCCGGCGAGGACGGGCGTCAGTTCGCCGGCCCGGAGCGGCGGGGTGGGCTCCTCCGCGAGCAGGGCCGTCAGCGTGGCGTACTCGCCGTGGCGGTCGAACGGGCCCCGGCCCTCGACCGCGGCGTACAGCGTCGCGCCCAGGGAGAAGAGGTCGGCGGACGGGGTGGGCGGCTCGCCGCGGGCACGCTCGGGAGCCAGGTATCCGGGTGTGCCGAGGATGCCGGCCGTGGCGGTGAGCCGCGGCTCGCGGGACTCCGGCTGGAGCGCGATCCCGTAGTCGGTGAGCAGCACGCGCGCGTGCGGGTCGCCCGAAGCGTCGGGCGCCAGAAGGATGTTGGCCGGTTTCACATCCCTGTGCAGGATGCCGATCCGGTGTCCGGCGGTCAGCGCGTCGAGAACGGCGAGCCCGACCCGGGCGGCCCGGGCGGGCGACAGGGGACCCGCCCGCCGGACGACGGCCTGGAGGTCGACCGCGTCCGGCACGTACTCCATGACGATCCACGGCAGACCCTCGTGCATCACCACGTCGTGCACGGTGGCCACATGGGGATGCCCGCGCAGGCGTGCCGCGTGCCGGGCCTCGCTGCGCGCCCGCGCGATGCGCTGCGCGGGCTCGGCCGCGTCCACCGGGGCGTCCGGCAGGGCGATCTCCTTCATGGAGACCTCGCAGGCCAACTCCTCGTCGTACGCGAGCCATACGCGCCCCATGCCGCCCGCACCGAGCGTCCGCAGCAGTCGATATCGGCCATTGATGACCCGGCCCGCACCTTGATCCGGCGTATCCCCCATCACGCCTCCCCCGAGACAGCGCGCCTCCCCCGAGGACGCGTGGAATCCGTCTCTCGAAGGTAGCCTCGCACGCACCACCGACAGGAGCCCTTTTGCGGACCAATCCTGTCCAATCCCGTCAGAACGGGCACATGTGGCTCAGGGGTGCGAATGCGTCTCAGGAGCTACGCCTCCGCCGTCCCCGGCGCCGCGGGCGGCGGCCGGGGTGACGGGCTCTCACACGGCAGGCTCGAGGAATCCCTGCTCCACCAGCAGCCGGATCTGCGCGGGCGTCCGGTCGCGCAGCAACACCGGGTCCTCGCCGACCAGTTGCGCGATGGCGTCGAGGATCCGGCCCGCGCTCAGCGTGCCGTCGCAGACACCCGCGAAGCCCGCACCGACCGTGTCCACCTGGGTGGCCCGGCGCATTCCGCGGTGCTGACGCAGCACCACGTGCTCCGGGTCCTCCGCGCCCGGCAGGCCGACCTGTTCCTGGACGACCTCCGCCACCAGTCTGAAGTGGCCCGCGAGCAGGGCCGCGTCGTCGTGGGCGCGCAGGAAGTCGACGCGGTCGAAGTGCGCCCGCACTGTCTCGCCGAGCGGCTGCTCGACGGGGTGCGGCCACTCCTCGACCGTGACCGAGGGGTCGGCGGCCGACGTCCGGCGCAGCGTGATCCACCCGAATCCGACGGCCTTGACCTTCCGCGCCTCGAACTCGTCCAGCCATGCGTCGTACCGCGCCTGGTACTCGGCGGGATCGCCGCGATGGTCGCCCGCGTCCCGCAGCCACAACTCGGCGTACTGCGTGACGTCCTGGACCTCGCGCTGCACGATCCACGCGTCGCAGCCGCGCGGCACCCAGGAACGCAGCCGGTCCTGCCAGTCCTCGCCCTCCACGTGCTGCCAGTTGGCCAGGAACTGGGCGTACCCCCCTTCGTTCAACCGGTCGCCCACCTGCTGAACCAGCGTGCGGCACAGGTCGTCCCCGCCCATGCCGCCGTCCCGGTAGGTGAGCCGGGCGCCGGGGGAGATCACGAAGGGCGGGTTCGAGACGATCAGGTCGTACGTCTTGTCGCCGACCGGCTCGAAGAGGGAGCCCTCCCGCAGATCGGCCGCCGGGGCACCGGACAGCGCGAGCGTGAGCGCGGTGATGTGCAGCGCGCGGGGATTGAGGTCGGTGGCCGTCACACGCGTGGCGTGCTGCGCCGCGTGCAGGGCCTGGATCCCGGAACCGGTGCCGAGGTCGAGCGCGGAGGCGACCGGCATGCGGACGGTGATGCCGGCGAGGGTGGTGGAGGCCCCGCCGACGCCGAGCACGACGCCTTCGTCCCGGCTACCGATGCCGCCCGCGCCGCCGACGGCGCACCCGAGGTCGGACACGATGAACCAGTCCTCGCCGCCGGGGCCGCCGTACGGGCGGACGTCCACGGTGGCGGCGATCTCGTCGGCGCCCACCCGGGTCAGCCAGCCACTGTCCAGACACTCCTCGACCGGCAGCACGTCCGTCACGCGCGCGTGCGGCACCGGCTGCTGGAGCAGGAAGAGGCGTACGAGTGTCTCCAGCGGCGTGTCCCCACGGGTCGCCCGGAGCGCGGGGACGGTCTCGCTGCGCGCCAGCGCCGTGTACGCGGGGGCGCCGAGCAGGTCGAGCAGTCCGTCGGCGGTGAAGGAGGCGCCGAGCAGGGCGTCCCGCAGCCGCGCGGCGACATCGACGCGGTCGGACGAGGGCAACGGTGACAGGCTGGTGTTACTCACGCCTCCCATTGTGTCCGCTCACGCCGCCCGGCACGCACTCCTGTGGACGGCCCCACGCCGACGACCCGGTACGCGCGCGTACCGGGCCCTCCTTCGGTCGGTCGAACGATCGCCGTCCCGATCGCCGTCCGGGGTCAGCTCTTGGCGGCCGCCGTCGCGCCGCTGGACGCGGACTTGCAGCTCTGCTGCTGGGCCATCGCCTTGCCGACGTCGCCCTCCTCGAGCTTCTTCAGCGCGTCGTTGCCGCTCCGGCTCAGCTTGTTGAGCTGCGTCGCGATGTCCTTGAGGCCCTCGGCGAACTTGCCCTGGTCCTTGGTGTCGAGCTCGCCGACCTGCTTCTTCAGGTCGACGTACGCCGCGGAGAGGTCGTTGAGCTCCTTGACGGCGTTGGTCTGCTTGGTCTTGCCGTCGTCGACGTTCGGCGCGCCGGCCTTGTCGACCGCGTCGCTGATCGCCTTGTAGGCGTCGGCCATGTCCTGGAAGGCCTGCGAGTCCGTCTTCTTGACGTCCGCCGGTGCGCTGTTGTCCGAGGTCTCCTTCTGGATCGCGGCATTGGCTGCCTCGATCTTCTTGGCCTGCGGCTGCACCGCGCCGCAGACCTGCTTGGCCCAGGCGTTCAGCTTGTCGTTCTCACCGTCGTCGCTGCTGCATCCGGACAGCGCCAGTATCAGTACCGCACCGCCGGACAGCGCGGCCGTGAGCTTCTTGTTCACCGGATTGGTCCCTTCCATGGCCCTCGGCCCCGGAACATACACGCCGCACGGCCGGCAACCCCAGTCCGAATGTCCGCTAAGTGGGCTAATAACGCCTTTTACACCATGCGAGAGAAGGCTCACGAAGAGGGCGCGAACACGCACAGGGCGGGCGGGCGGCGCGTACCGACGCGCCGCCCGCCCGCCCTGTGGCCCGCACCTGACCAGGCACGAGAACGCATGCCTGTGCGGGTGGGACGCGGGAGCTAGGAAACCACCGCGGGGTCGGGCGACTTGCTCGACCGTTCCGCGTTGTCTTCGTCACCCACGGCGATTCCGCGCCGCTTGGAGATGTACACCGCGCCCACGATCACGAGGAGCGCGAGGACGGCGATGAGCACCCGTACCCCGACGTTCTTGTCGTCGCCGTACGAGAACTTGATGACCGCCGGTGCGATCAGCAGCGACACCAGGTTCATCACCTTCAGCAGCGGGTTGATCGCCGGGCCGGCGGTGTCCTTGAAGGGGTCGCCGACCGTGTCGCCGATCACTGTCGCGGCGTGGGCCTCGCTGCCCTTGCCGCCGTGGTGACCGTCCTCGACGAGCTTCTTCGCGTTGTCCCACGCTCCGCCGGAGTTGGCGAGGAAGACCGCCATCAGCGTGCCGGTGCCGATGGCGCCCGCGAGGAAGGAGCCGAGTGCGCCGACCCCGAGCGTGAACCCGATCGCGATCGGGGTGAGCACGGCGAGCAGGCCGGGCGTGGCCAGTTCGCGCAGCGCGTCCTTGGTGCAGATGTCGACGACGCGCCCGTACTCGGGCTTCTCGGTGTAGTCCATGATCCCGGGGTGCTCGCGGAACTGCCGCCGCACCTCGTACACCACGGATCCCGCCGACCGCGAGACCGCGTTGATCGCCAGTCCGGAGAAGAGGAAGACGACCGCGGCGCCCGCGATCAGGCCCACCAGGTTGTTGGGCTGCGAGATGTCCATCATCAGGTTCATCGGAGCACCCGCGCCGGAGACCTTCTCGCCCACGTCGTTCGCGGCCGAGACGATCGCGTCCCGGTACGAGCCGAAGAGGGCCGAGGCGGCCAGGACGGCGGTGGCGATGGCGATGCCCTTGGTGATGGCCTTGGTGGTGTTGCCGACGGCGTCCAGGTCGGTGAGGACCTGTGCGCCCGCGCCCTCGACGTCGCCGGACATCTCCGCGATGCCCTGCGCGTTGTCGGACACCGGACCGAAGGTGTCCATCGCCACGATGACACCGACCGTGGTGAGCAGACCGGTACCGGCCAGGGCCACCGCGAAGAGGGCCAGCATGATCGACGTACCGCCGAGCAGGAAGGCCCCGTAGACGCCGAGGCCGATCAGCAGGGCGGTGTAGACGGCCGATTCGAGGCCCACCGAGATACCGGCCAGGACGACGGTGGCCGGGCCGGTCAGCGACGTCTTGCCGATGTCCCGGACCGGGCGGCGATTGGTCTCCGTGAAGTAGCCGGTCAGCTGCTGGATCAGCGCGGCCAGCACGATGCCGATCGCCACGGCGACGACCGCGAGGATCCGCGGGTCTCCGTCCTTGGCCTTGATCGCCGCGTCGGTGACGCCGTCCAGGTCGGCGTACTTCGCCGGCAGGTAGGCGTAGACGGCCAGTGCCACCAGCGCCAACGAGATCACCGCGGAGATGAAGAAGCCGCGGTTGATCGCGGACATGCCGCTGCGGTCGGACCGCCGGGGCGCGACCGCGAAGATGCCGATCATCGCCGTGATCACGCCGATGGCGGGCACGATCAGCGGGAACGCGAGCCCGGAGTCGCCGAACGCCACCTTGCCGAGGATCAGCGCGGCGACGAGCGTGACGGCGTACGACTCGAAGAGGTCCGCCGCCATGCCCGCACAGTCTCCGACGTTGTCGCCCACGTTGTCGGCGATGGTCGCGGCATTGCGCGGGTCGTCCTCCGGAATGCCCTGCTCGACCTTGCCGACCAGGTCGGCGCCGACGTCGGCGGCCTTGGTGAAGATGCCGCCTCCGACACGCATGAACATGGCGATCAGCGCGGCACCGAGACCGAAGCCCTCCAGGACCTTCGGCGCGTCGGCCGCGTACACCAGCACCACGCAGGAGGCGCCCAGCAGACCGAGCCCCACCGTGAACATGCCGACGACGCCGCCCGTGCGGAAAGCGATCTTCATGGCTTTGTGCGAGACGGCGGTGAGATCCTTTTCGGGCTCACCCTCCGCCGGGGTCGCTTCCCTTGCCGCGGCGGCCACGCGGACATTGCTCCGTACGGCGAGCCACATACCGATATAGCCGGTGGTCGCCGAGAACGCCGCGCCGATCAAGAAGAAGATCGATCGGCCGGCGCGCTGATTCCAGTCGTCCGCGGGTAGCAGCATGAGCAGGAAGAACACCACGACGGCGAATGCGCCGAGCGTGCGCATCTGCCGGCCCAGGTAGGCATTCGCGCCTTCCTGCACCGCCGCCGCGATCTCCTTCATGCTGTCGGTGCCCTCGCCCGCCGCGAGCACCTGGCGCACCAGGACTCCGGCGACCACGAGCGCTGCCAGGGCGACGGCGCCGATCACCATGACGATGAGCCGGTTGTCGTCTGTCAGCACTGCGGCTGCGAAGGTTGTGGGGTGGTCAAACTGATGAGGGGTAGAAAGCCCCGCCATTCGTCCTCCTTGACGCTTGGGCTGAGCTCAAGATGTGGACGGATTGTAGGTACCGGAAGCTGATCAAAACAGTGCGCGGTAAACGGAATTGGCCTTCACATGCTCTTCAGCAAATGATCGACGGGCGTCCATGGAACCCGAAAGAGGTAATGCCCTAAAGGCGTTGACTCGTGATCAAATAATCGCGCGCGGGATCGTGAATTCATTCACGAAAAGGCGGGCGCGGGGCCGCGCGTGCAAAAGGGCCCTGCTCAGCAGGGCCCTTCAGGGTGTTGCGCGTGCGGTCGAGGAGGTCTGCGCGCGGTCAGGAGGCGAGCGTGGCGGGCGGCGTGGTCGGCCAGCTCATCCTGATCAGTCCGCCGTTCTCCCCGGCGGAGACCTCCAGATCGTCGACGAGACCGCTGATGACCGCGAGGCCCATCTCGTCCTCCTCGGCCTCCGCGTCGACGTCGCCGGGGGCGGCGCCGGACGTCGCGCCGCCGGGCAGCGCCCGCGGAGCCTCGTCACCGACCTCGATGGAGAACTGCTTCTCCTCCTCGATCAGCATCACCCGCACCGGCGCCGAGATACCGCTGCTCTGGTGCAGTCCGACGGCACGGGAACAGGCCTCGCCGACGGCGAGCCTGACCTCGTCGAGTACGGCCTCGTCCACTCCGGCCCTGCGCGCCACCGCTGCCGCCACCAGTCGGGCGGTCCTGACGTGCTCGGGCAGCGCGCTGAAGCGGAGTTCAACGGTGGCCATGCATCCCCCTCGGAACTACGGGCGTGCCATCAGGGGGCCGGGCCGCGGGCCCGGACCCCCGCTTCTGCGAACCCGGGCGCGCGACCCGGGGAGACCGGTGGTCAGTCGGTGGCGTTGACCGCCTCCTCCACCGAGGTGTGAATGGGGAACACCTTGGTGAGACCGGTAATACGGAAGATCTTCAGAATGCGCTCCTGGTTGCAGACCAGGCGCAGCGAGCCCTCGTGGGCCCGGACACGCTTCAGGCCGCCCACCAGGACGCCGAGGCCGGTGGAGTCGAGGAAGTCGACGCCCTCCATGTCGACGACGAGGTGGAAACTGCCGTCGTTCACCAGCTCGACCAGCTGCTCGCGCAGCTTGGGCGCGGTATATACATCGATTTCGCCGCCGACCTCGACGACCGTACGGTCGCCGTTAGGGCCGGACACATTGCGAGTCGACAGGGACAGGTCCACGGATCCTCCAGCACCTTGCTATCGAGCGGTCGCCCCATGGGACACCTCGGCAGAGCCCCCGGGACGGTTCGCCAGCCGCGATGGCATTCAATCACTTACCGGCAGGCGTGCACGACGCCTTAGGCCCATTGTCCGTCACGCCAGTGACACACTCGGTGCCGATGGCCAAGAATCACCGATCCGATCGATCCTCGACGGACACCGCTTCCCGCCCCTCGCCAGGCACGGTCCTGAACCGGCTCGCCTCGGGGCCGAGCCGGGCTTCGCGCATCACTCATACGGAGCACTTGCCCCCGCGCGAGGGTCGCCATGCCGTCTGGCCCGACCGGATCCGTCCGGAGGTCATCGCCGCGGTGCAGGCCGCGGGGATCGAACACCCCTGGGCCCATCAGGCACTGGCCGCCGAGCACGCCCTGGACGGCGAGTCGGTGATCGTCGCCACCGGCACGGCCTCGGGCAAGTCCCTGGCCTACCTCGCGCCCGTCCTGACGGCCCTGCTGGACGGCTCCGAGGCCCCGAACGGCCGTGGCGCCACCGCGCTGTACCTGGCGCCGACGAAAGCCCTCGCCGCCGACCAGTGCCGATCCGTGAAGGAACTTTCACAAAGTTTGGGCACTGCCGTACGCCCAGCCGTGTACGACGGGGACACTCCCGTCGAGGAGCGCGAGTGGGTGCGCCAGTACGCGAACTACGTCCTGACCAACCCCGACATGCTCCACCGCGGGATATTGCCCTCCCATCCCCGCTGGTCCTCCTTCCTGCGCGCCCTGCGCTACGTCGTCATCGACGAGTGCCACACCTACCGCGGAGTCTTCGGCTCCCACGTCGCCCAGGTGCTGCGCCGTCTGCGCCGCCTGTGTGCCCGCTACGGCGCCTCTCCCGTCTTCCTGCTGGCCTCCGCCACCGCCGCCGAGCCGTCGGTCGCCGCGGGCCGGCTGACGGGCCTGCCCGTCGTCGAGGTCGCCGACGACGCCTCCCCCCGCGGTGAACTGGTCTTCGCCCTGTGGGAGCCCCCGCTCACCGAACTGCACGGCGAGAAGGGCGCGCCGGTCCGCCGGACGGCCACGGCCGAGACCGCCGACCTGCTGACCGACCTGACCGTGCAGGGCGTGCGTTCGGTCGCCTTCGTACGGTCCCGGCGCGGCGCCGAACTGATCTCGGTGATCGCCCAGGAACGCCTCGCCGAGGTCGACCGCTCCCTCGCCCGGCGTGTCGCGGCCTACCGCGGCGGCTACCTCCCCGAGGAACGCCGCGCCCTCGAACGCGCCCTGCACTCCGGCGAGCTCCTCGGGCTCGCCGCCACCACCGCCCTGGAGCTCGGCGTCGACGTCTCCGGTCTCGACGCCGTCGTCATCGCCGGCTACCCCGGCACCCGCGCGTCGCTGTGGCAGCAGGCGGGGCGGGCGGGACGCTCCGGCCAGGGCGCGCTGGCCGTGCTGGTCGCCCGCGACGACCCGCTGGACACGTTCCTCGTCCACCATCCCGAGGCCCTGTTCGACCAGCCGGTGGAATCCACCGTCCTCGACCCGGACAACCCGTACGTCCTCGCCCCGCACCTGTGCGCCGCCGCCGCCGAGATCCCCCTCACGGAGCACGACCTCGAACTGTTCGGGCCCGCCGCGGCGGACCTGCTGCCGCAGCTGGAGGCCGCGAAACTGCTCCGCCGACGCACGAAGGCCTGGCACTGGACCCGACGGGAACGGGCCGCGGACCTGACCGACATCCGCGGCGAGGGCGGCAGCCCGGTCCAGATCGTCGAAGCCGGCACCGGCCGGCTGCTGGGCACGGTCGACGCCGGCGCCGCCCACACGACGGTCCACGAGGGCGCGGTCCACCTGCACCAGGGCCGTACGTACCTGGTGCGCACGCTGGACCTGGACGACTCCGTGGCCCTGGTCGAGGAGGCCAACCCGCCGTACTCGACGGTCGCCCGCGACACCACCTCCATCTCCGTGCTGGAGACCGACGTCGAAATCCCCTGGGGCGACGGCCGGTTGTGCTACGGCTCCGTCGAAGTGACCAACCAGGTCGTCTCCTTCCTCAGACGGCGCGTCATCACCGGTGAAGTGCTGGGCGAGTCGAAACTCGATCTCCCTCCGCGCACGCTCCGTACGCGTGCGGTCTGGTGGACGGTCACCGAGGACCAGCTGGACGCGGCCCGCATCAACCCGGAGATCCTCGGCGGCGCCCTGCACGCCGCCGAGCACGCGTCGATCGGCATGCTGCCGCTGTTCGCGACCTGCGACCGCTGGGACATCGGCGGCGTCTCCGTCCCCCTCCACCCGGACACGCTCCTGCCCACGGTCTTCGTGTACGACGGCCATCCCGGCGGCGCGGGATTCGCGGAGCGCGCCTTCCACACGGCCCGCGCCTGGCTCGACGCCACCCGGCAGGCCATCGCGTCCTGCGAGTGCGATGCCGGCTGCCCGTCCTGCATCCAGTCCCCCAAGTGCGGCAACGGGAACGACCCCTTGCACAAGAGAGGTGCCGTACGCCTCCTCACGGAGCTGCTGCGGGCGGCACCGGAGAGCTGATCCGGCGCACGGCCGACGGGGCACCACGGGCCGGGGGCCACCTACGGCTGAGCGGTGGCCGCGGGCGCCGGCCGGGACGGCGGACCAGCGGACGGCCCGGGTGGCTGCCCGAGGCCGGGCGAGGCGGCCGGGCCCGCCCTGGCTCTGACCTCCGCGGCGAACGGTCCCCGGCCCGACGCCGCCGTCACGTCCGAGACCTCACCCTCGACCCCGCAACGGACGAGCCGGGCACCCTGCGCCCTCGCCACCCGGTCCGCCAGCGCGCAGGCCCCCGTGCCGCCGTCCATCCAGTGGTCCGCCGCGGCGAGCGCCGCCAGGTCGGCGGCCCCGGCCGCACGATGGCGGACGACGACGGCCTGCCCCATGGCCAGGACAGCTCCGAACACGACGCACAGCGCGGTGATCGCCCCGACCGTCCAGACCGTCGCCGACCCGGCGTCGGAGGCACCCCGCTCCGGCCGGCCCGAGGCGTCCCACGCCAGCCGGCCTGAGGAATCCCACGCCATCCGGCCCGAGGAGCTCGACGGACTCCGGCCCGAAGCGCCCCACGCCGTCCGACCCGAGGAGCTCGACGGACTCCAGCCCGAGGCGCCCCACGCCGTCCGACCCGAGGAGCTCGACGGACTCCGAAGGTGCCGATGCACCCGCAGCGCCCGCGCGGCCAGGTCGTGCCCTCGCCTCTTCATCCGTCCGTCACCCCCGGCGTCGTCACCGTCTCCTCGGCCAGCGCCACGGCTTCGTCGCTCAGGTCCACGGAGAGCGCGCCCGGGCCCGGCGTGCGCGCGGTCACCGTCACGCGGACCAGGTCGTCCTCGCGGTGCACCACGACTTTCGCGCCGCGTGGCGCCGCTTGTCGGGCCGTCGCCAGCACCGCGTCCGGAGGGTCCTGGCGGGCCGCCGCGCGGGCACCCGCCCTCGCCGCGTCCACGCACTGGATCTGCGCGGACGCGGCCAACAGGGCCCAGACCAGCGCCATCCCGACGAGCACCAGCGAGGGCAGCACCACCGCGGCCTCGGCGGTCACAAAGCCCCGGTCCCTCCGCTGTCCAGGGCCTTCGCACCTGCCTCGGGGCGGAGCCGGACCTCGACGCCCGGCGCCCACTCGTGCCGGGACCAGATCCAGCCGCCCGGCGCCCTCGTGGCGCGGGCCCGGATCCCCGTCCTCGGCACCCGCCCGGCGCGCAGCCGAACCGGCGTCCCCCGCGACCCCATGTGCGGCCACCTCACATCCGGACATCGAGCGCCCGCCCCACGATGCCCTGCAGCTCCTCGCTGACCTGCCCGCTCGTCACCACCTTGTAGAGCACGGCCGCGAAGGCCACGGCGGCGATGATCCCCACCGCGTACTCGGACGTGACCATTCCCGTGTCCCGGCGCACCAACCGGAGCATCCACACCCGCATCCGTGCCGGTCCTCGTACGAGACCTCGTACTGTCCTGCGCATCACAACCCCCGTGTCTTTTCGTCTCGTTGTTCGCCTTCCGTGCACCGCGTCCGCCGCGCACGCCTTCCACCGAAACCGCTGGGCGACCGCGTCACCCCTCACCCACCTCCTCCGTGCAGCAGCCCTCCGGCCAGCCCGATCACCACGGGCAGCACGCCGATGGCGAGGAACGCGGGCAGAAAGCACAGCCCGACGGGTGCGGTGACCATGACGGCCGCCCTTCGCGCCCGGGCCGTCGCCGCGCGTCCCCGCTCGGCGCGGGACTCCGCGGCCAGCCGGCCCACCGGCGCCGCCGCCGGGACACCCGAGTCGCCCGCCCGCTCCAGCAGTCGCGCCAGGCCGGGAGCACCCGGCATCGAGGCCAACTTGGCCCACGCCTGCGCCGGTTCGCCCCCGAGCCGCACTTCTGCCGCGCCCCGTGCGAGACGGTCCCCGACCGGCCCGCCCAGGGCCTCGCCCACGGCGCGAGCCGCCACCACGGGGCCGGCGCCGGCCGCGACACAGGCCGCCACCAGGTCCGCCGCCAAGGGGAGTTGCCTGGCGGCATGCGCCCTGTCGTACTCCTCCACGGGCTCGGCCCGTCGGCGCCGCAGCCACTGCCGGGCCGCGCATCCGGCGGCCAGCCCGATCGCCGCCCCGGCGAGGCCCCCGATCAGCACCCAGCCGGCGCACCCCGCGCCCACCACGGGCAGCCATCGCCGTCCGCCACGCGGGATCGCGAAGCGCCGTCGGACGGGCGCTGCCCGCGAGTTCGCCAGTGCGGCGAGCCTCCGGCGCACTCTCCTCTCGTGGCGTGCCGCGCGAAGCGCATGGGCCGTCCAGCCGAGCGCCAGCACCCCGCACACCATTGCCCCCAGCCTGTGGACAACGTCCGCGATCATGCGTTCTCCGCCCCTCTCACGATCCTCAGTGCCCACCACAGCCCGGCCCCTTCCAGCGCCCCGCCGACGAGCAGACAGCCGAGTCCGGGGCCCGTGTGCAGCAGCACGTGCAGCGGGTCGGCGCCCAGCGCGGTGCCGAGCAGCAGGCCCAGGACGGGCAGGGCGGCGAGCATCGCGGCCGTGGAACGCGGTCCGGCCAACTGGGCTCGGAGATCGGCTCTTTGATCGCGTTCCGCGCGCAGCGCTCCCTCCAGCCGGTCGAGCCCCGCCGCGAGCCCCGCACCTCGGTCCACGGCCACCCGCCAGCACGCGGCCAGCCCCACCAGTCCCTCCGCACCGGGCTGCCGCGCCGCCTCGGTGAGCGCGGCGGGGACGTCGCCGCCGAACCGCGCGGCGGCCAGCACGGCCGGCTGTGCCTCGCCGAGCCCGCCCGAGTCGCGTGCGGCCCGCAGCAGTGCCTCCCCCGGCTGGCATCCCGCCCGCACCTCACCGGCAAGAGCACCGCACAGCGCGATGACCGCGTCGACGCGCCGGTCCCGCTCCTGCCACGCCTCGGCGGACCGCCGCACCCGTCGAAGCAGGGGGACGGCGACCGCTCCGAGGAGCAGCGGCACTACGGACGCGCCCAGCAGAGCGATCACCGATCCTGCGGCCGGCGCCCACGCTTCGGCCCGCAGTCGCGCTCGAAGCCGACGCCATCCGGCGACCGCCTTCGCCCAGAGTGGTGGGCCGTGTGCCACCACTCCCCCGCCCGGGCACAGCAGCGACGCCCTGCGCGCCGCCGCATCCCCGACGCTCGTCAACCAGACCGCCGCCCCGGCACACGCCACGGCCACCACCACCGTCGTCGCACCGATCTCCGTCACCACGACCCTCCCCCCTGCGTCCCGTCGCGGAGCAGCCCCTTCAGCCGCTCCCATCCCCGCTCGTGCGCGAAGGCGGCCTCGCCCCACCTCAGCGCCGGCACCGTCACCACCAGACCGGACACGTCGCGCTCCAGCACATGCACCTCGGCGATGCGCCGCCGCCCGGCACGGTCCCGTACCAGGTGCAGGACCACGGACAGCGCCGCCGCCAACTGGCTGTGCAGGGCGGCCCGGTCGAGTCCGGCGGCCGTGCCCAGCGCCTCCAGGCGGGCCGGGACCTGCGCGGCCGCGTTCGCGTGCACGGTGCCGCAGCCGCCTTCGTGACCGGTGTTGAGCGCAGCCAGCAGGGAGACGACCTCGGGCCCGCGGACCTCCCCGACGACCAGCCGGTCCGGTCTCATCCGCAGTGCCTGACGGACGAGGTCCTGGAGCTCGACGAGACCGGCGCCCTCCTGGTTGGCGGGGCGCCCCTCCAGGCGCACCACATGAGGGTGGTCGGGGCGCAGTTCCGCCGAGTCCTCGGCGAGCACGATCCGTTCACCGGCACCGACCAGACCCAGCAGCGCGCTCAGCAAGGTCGTCTTTCCCGAGCCCGTGCCCCCGCTGACGAGGAAGGACAGACGGGCGTCGAGCAGCTCTCTCAGCACCCGGTCCCCGCCGGGCGGCACGGTGCCCGCGGCGACCAGTTCGTCGAGGGTGAACGCGCGCGGCCGGACGACCCGCAGGGACAGGCAGGTGGATCCCACGGCGACCGGTGGCAGCACCGCGTGCAGGCGGGTCCCGTCGGGCAGCCGCGCGTCCACCCAGGGGCGTGCGTCGTCGAGCCGGCGGCCGGCGACGGCCGCGAGGCGCTGCGCGAGGCGCCGGACGGCCGCCGCGTCCGTGAAGGAGACGCCGGTCAGTTCCAGGCCACCGCCCCGGTCCACCCATACCCGGTCCGGGGCCGACACCAGTACGTCGGTCACCGAGGGGTCGGCGAGCAGCGGTTCCAGCGGGCCGCTGCCGACCAGTTCGGATCGCAGTCGCTCCGCCGCGCCGAGGACTTCGGCGTCCCCGAGCACGCGGCCCTGTTCCCGCAGTGCCTGGGCCACCCGCGCGGGTGTGGGCTCGGACCCGCTCTCGGCGAGCCATCGGCGAACGCCGTCCAGCAGTCCCGCGCCGCAGTCGGTGCCCACCGTGGGATCCCAGCTCATACGCCCCCTCCCTCTGCCGGAAGCCGCTGCCACAGGGCGGTGCAGAACCGGGCGAGCGGCCCCCGCGCCGCTCCACCGGGCGGCGCCCCGCCGTCCAACGCCATGGATTCGACGGGCACTTCTCCCACCAGAGGCAGGCCGAGCAGCCGCGCGACCTCCCGGTCGTCAAGGCCCGGCGCGTAGGGCCCGCGCACCGCGACCCGCAGATCGCGCAGGATCATGCCCACCACCGCCGCCACCCGAGCGGCCGCCGCGATCCCGCGCAGGTCGGCGGGGACCACCATGAGTCCCAGATCGATCTGGGCGAGTGCCTCGGCGACGCCCTCGTCGACACGTCGCGGCAGGTCGACGACGACGGTGCCGCCGCGCCGTCGAGCCGCGGCCAGGACCGCTCGGACGGCTTGAGGCGGGATGGCGACGGAGTCACCGCGGTCCCAGCTCAGGACGCGCAGCGCGTGCACTTCGGGCAGGGACTCCTCCAGAGCGCCGCCGCCGACCCGGCCGTGGGACGCGGCGAACGCCGGCCAGCGCAGGCCTTCGGCCGCCTCCCCTCCGAGGAGTACGTCGAGTCCGCCGCCCAGCGGATCCGCGTCGACCAGCAGGGTGCGCCTGCCCTCCCGCGCCGAGGTGACGGCGAGCGCGCACGCCAGCGTGGACGCCCCGGCCCCGCCGCGGCCACCGAGCACGCCGACGGTGAGGGCGGGCGGACCCACCCCTTCGGCCACGTCGGCGATGCGATCGACCAGCCATTGTTCGCCATCCGGCAGCATCAGGACGTGGTCGGCACCGATCTCCACGGCCCGCCGCCAGACCCCGGAGTCGTCCTGATCCCGACCGACCAGCACCACTCCCCGCCGCCGCGCGGCCCCGCGCACACGCCGCGCGGCGTCGTCGCCGACGAGCACGAGAGGCGCCGCCTCCCAGGTGCCCCGTCGCTCCGGAACTCCGTGATGGACCTCCGGTCTGGCGCCTGCCGCCGCGCACAGCCGCAGCAGGTCGTCCAGCAGTTCGGCGTCCTCCGTGACGATCAACGGTCCGCCCTGCCGCCCCTCGGCGGCGGGCGGCCGGTCATGTGTGATGGCTCCCACCACGATCTCCAGCCCCCTTCGCTGCTTGCGCCGCGGGGTCCGCTGCGACCCCGCGATTCCCGCTCGTGTGAAGAACCGGCAACCGGCCTCCATATGAACCGCCGATACGAACCGGCCATACGCGCACCACAATCGGAACCGGCCATGAACTCGCCGCGAGCGGAGCGCGTTGGAATCACAGTGGGGCGAGCCCGGAAATCATGTGGATCTTGGTCGAAAACTGTGGACAACTCAGTGGTTGTGAATATCGCGTTCACCCATACCGGTGACCCCTGTACGACTTCCGCAGAGCAGTCCCACAGCTACGCACAGTGACGAATCATGCGCATGCGACGAGCACGGCCACAGTGGTGCCGAGGAGGCTCCGAGGCCGTGCGAATGAGGGGGAAAATGCGTCCGGACATGCGACGACCCCCGCCGGGGGGGAGAGCGGGGGTCGTCCCCACGGCCGACTCGGGGGGGGAGGAGTCGGACCGGGTTAGCACGGTCGCGAACGATCCGTGACTTCCATGGTATACCCGAGAGCCCTCTCAGGCAAACCCACGCGCCTCACCTTACGCCGAATGGTGGGCGCATATGCTCAGCCTCGTGGAAAACCACTCCTTGCCTCGCACAGCAGCCTTCTTTGACCTGGACAAGACGGTCATTGCGAAGTCGAGCACGCTCACGTTCAGCAAGTCCTTCTACCAAGGCGGGCTGATCAACCGCAGGGCCGCGTTGCGTACCGCATATGCCCAGTTCGTGTTCCTCGCCGGCGGCGCCGACCACGACCAGATGGAGCGGATGCGCAAGTACCTGTCCGCGATGTGCCGCGGCTGGAACGTCCAGCAGGTCAAGGAGATCGTCGCCGAGACACTGCACGACCTGATCGACCCGATCATCTACGACGAGGCCGCGTCCCTCATCGAGGAGCACCACACAGCCGGACGCGACGTGGTGATCGTGTCCACGTCCGGGGCCGAGGTCGTCGAGCCGATCGGCGAGCTGCTCGGCGCGGACCGGGTCGTGGCCACCCGCATGGTCGTCGGGGACGACGGCTGCTTCACCGGCGAGGTGGAGTACTACGCCTACGGACCGACGAAGGCGGAGGCGATAAAGGAGCTGGCCGCCTCCGAGGGGTACGACCTGGACCGCTGCTACGCGTACAGCGACTCGGCGACCGACCTGCCGATGCTGGAGTCCGTCGGCCACCCGCACGCGGTGAACCCGGACCGTGCGCTGCGCCGCGAGGCGATCGCCCGTTCATGGCCGATCCTCGACTTCCACCGCCCCGTCCTGCTGAAGCAGCGACTGCCCTCCTTGTCCGTACCGCCGCGGCCCGCACTCGTCGCGGCCGCCGCCATAGGCGCGGCGGCGGCCACAGCGGGGCTCGTCTGGTACGCGAGCCGACGGCGCGCGACGGCTCTGTAGTCCCGTCAAACAGGTGCGTGCACGGCACATTGACGACCGTTTCACACCCGTTTGAACCTAAAAGTAAAGAAGTAGAGCCAGGGGTTTCACTTCCTCGGGACCTGGAGTACAAAGGGGTTAACGGCCCGCGAGACCAAGGACATCCGAGAGGATCACCTTTAAACGCAACCAAGGCCCCACGGACCGAGCATGAACACCAGGCACCCACGCGACGTCGACCCGTCGATTACGGGCCAGCCGCACCAGGTGACGGGCAACAGTTCCCGGCCTGATGGGCAACATATCGAGGACGCTTGGTAACCCGGTGAGCATGCCAGCGGCGGTACGAGATCTCGTACCGCCGCAACCCTGTTCAGGCAGTCTTCCGCCTCACGCCGCCCCGCGCTGGAGCGCCTCGCAGACCGCCGTCGACTCCCTGGCCCCCAGCACGACCGCCTTGCCGCAGTGCGCGATCCAGGCCGCCATGCCGTCAGGGGTCCCGGAGACATATCCGTCCAGGGCCGCCAGATAGGCCGCGCGGCCGAGCTCGGCGTGGCCCACCTCCGCCGGGCAGATCGACTTCGGGTCGAGGCCGCTGCCCACCAGGACGATCCGCTCGGCCGTGCGTGCCACCAGGCCGTTGTGGGAGGTGAAGGGGCGCAGCGCGAGCAGTTCGCCGTGGACGACCGCCGCGGTCACCAGCGCGGGGGCCGAACCGCCCGCGACGATCAGCCCGGACAGCCCTTCGAGGCGGCCGGCCACCTCGTCCGCGTCCGGCAGCGGCAGCTCGACCAGGGGCTCGTCGACCGGCTCGCCGTCCTGCCGCGGGCGGCCGATCTCGTCGTCCTTGCCCGCAGCCGCCACCAGGTGCAGCCGGGCCAGCACCCGCAGGGGCGACTGCCGCCAGATGGACAGGAGTTGGCCCGCCTCCGCGGTCAGCCGCAGGGCCGCACCGACCGTACGTTCCTCGTCGCCCGCGCTGAAGTCGGTGCGGCGACGCACCTCTTCGAGAGCCCAGTCCGCGCCCGACAGCGCCGCGGAGCCGCGCGCGCCGCGAAGCGCCGCCTCGGAGGTGATCTCGTTGCTGCGGCGCCGCATGATCCGGTGCCCGTAGACCCGGTCCACCGCTTTGCGGACGGACTCCACGGATTCGGCCACTCCGGGAAGGGAACCCAGGGCCGCGAGCGGATCGGCGTGCGCACCTGTCGTACTCATGAGTACGACACTACGCACCCCGGACCCCCGCCCCACGAAGGAGTGGTCTTCTTCACGTGACCCTGACACTCAGGGCGATCGAGCGACTACGCTTGGTGAACATGAAAATTGCTTTCGTCGGGAAGGGCGGCAGCGGCAAGACGACCCTGTCCTCTTTGTTCATCCGCCACCTCGCGGCCACGGGGGCGCCGGTCGTCGCCATCGACGCCGACATCAACCAGCACCTGGGGGCCGCGCTGGGCCTCGAGGAGGCGACAGCCGCGGCACTGCCCGCCATGGGCGAGCGGCTGCCCGTGATCAAGGACTATCTCCGCGGCTCCAACCAGCGCATCGCGTCCGTGGAGACGATGATCAAGACGACCCCGCCCGGCGAGGGTTCGCGCCTGCTGCGGCTGAACGAGAACAATCCGGTCTACGACGCCTGCGCGCGTCCGGTGGAACTGGACGGCGGCACCGTCCGTTTGATGGTCACCGGCCCGTTCACCGAGGCCGACCTGGGAGTGGCCTGCTATCACTCCAAGACCGGTGCAGTGGAGCTCTGCCTGAACCATCTCGTCGACGGCCGCAGCGAGTACGCCGTCGTCGACATGACAGCGGGCTCGGACTCCTTCGCGTCCGGCTTGTTCACCCGCTTCGACATCACCTTCCTGGTCGCCGAGCCGACCAGGAAGGGAGTCTCCGTCTACCGCCAGTACAAGGAATACGCACGCGACTTCGGCGTGGTCCTGAAGGTCGTGGGCAACAAGGTGCAGGGCCAGGACGACATCGACTTCCTGCGCGCCGAGGTCGGCGACGACCTCCTGGTCACGGTCGGGCACTCGGACTGGGTGCGCGCCATGGAGAAGGGCCGCCCGCCCCGGTTCGAGCTCCTGGAGGACTCCAACCGCCGTGCGCTGCGCACGCTGCAGACCGCCGCGGACGCCACGTACGAGCTGCGCGACTGGGAGCGCTACACGCATCAGATGGTGCACTTCCACCTGAAGAACGCCGGGAGTTGGGGCAACGCGAAGACCGGGGCCGACCTGGCCGCGCAGGTCGACCCTGGGTTCGTACTGGGCGAGGGCCTGGTGGCCACCGCGTGAGCCGCGGCCACCAGGCCGCCGTCACGGCTTGACGGCCGGCGCCCCGGGGACACCCTTCGGGGCCGGGGCAGGGCGGCCCGAGAGGAAGGACGCCCAGCCCTGCTTCGGGGCCTCACCGACCTTGAGTCCGCGGAGCCTGTCGAGCGTGGCGGGGTCCTGGGCGTCGAGCCAGTCGGCGAGCTGCCTGAAGGAGACGCAGCGCACCTCGGACTTGGTGCAGACGCTCTCGACGACCTGGTCGATGGCCCGCATGTAGGTGCCGCCGTTCCAGGACTCGAAGTGGTTGCCGATGACCAGCGGCGCACGGTTGCCGTCATAGGCGCGCTGGAAGCCCTTGAGCAGCCCGTCGCGCATCTGGTCGCCCCAGTACTCCTGCTTGTCGGGATCGCCCTGGGTCTCGGTTCCCGACTGGCTGACCATGAAGTTGTAGTCCATGGTCAGCTGCTCGTAGTTGTGGCCGGGGAAGGGCACCAGCTGCATCGACAGGTCCCACAGGCCTTCCTTCTTCTTGGGCCAGACCTGGTTGTTGATGCCGCTGGTGTCGTAGCGGAAGCCCAGCCGGCCGGCCGCCTTGCGGAAGTTCTCCTTGCCTTCCAGGCACGGCGTCCGGGCGCCGATGAGCTCCTTGTCGTAGTCGAACGGCAGCGGTGACGCCTTCGTCATGCCGGTGTTGGTCTTCCAGGACTTCACGAACGACTTCGCCTGGGAGATCTCGCTCTTCCAGTCCGCGACCGACCACTCGCCGACACCGCCGTCGGTCCCGCAGAAGTGGCCGTTGAAGTGCGTGCCGATCTCATTGCCCTCCAACCACGCCCCGCGCAGCTGCGTCACGGTGTCCTTGATGCCCTGCTCGTCGTTGAAGCCGATCTCCGAGCTGCCGGGCGAGTGCTGCGGCGGCCTGTACAGATCGCGCTTGTCCTCCGGCAGCAGGTACAGGCCGCTCAGGAAGTACGTCATCGTCGCGTTGTTGGCCTTGGAGATCTTGCGGAAGTGCGAGAAGAGCTTCTGGCTGTCCTCGCCGGCACCGTCCCACGAGAACACCACGAACTGCGGAGGCTTCTCACCCGGCTTCAGCTTCTTCGGCTCCGGCAGATGCGGCTGCGGACCGGTGAACGCGGTGGACCCGTCACCGATCAGACGGATCGCGCTCTTGGGCGCCGGGGCTCCCGCGCCCTCCTTGGTGCCGTGCGCGCCTTCCTTCGAACCGGTGGCGCCCGTCCCGCAACCTGCGAGCGCCGATGCGCAGGCCGCGGCGACTGCCACGCCCGCGGCGATCCTCTGAGTGGCGGCCATCTTCCGCCCTCCTTCTTCCTTCGGTCGGGGCAACGCCGATCAGGGCGTTCTGTGGTGATGTGCAGTGATCTGCCGACAGCGCCGCCAAGGTCGCACGGGACCGAGAAATGAATAAATATGACAAGCCGATGAAATGCCTGGTTCACTCGCGTGAGTGAATTAATGCCCCATTTGCTCTGATTTCTGGCAAGAATCCTTTACTCTGCATTACGATCCATTTACCGAGCGTTGAAAATCCCGCCGCTGCACGCCGTGACCCACGGCCGCGATCCACCCCCGTCACCTCGGACGGGGGACCACTCGTTCCGCGACCGCGCTGCCCCGGAGGAGACGGGAACCATGTCCGCCTGCGTCCCCACCCGCGCCGCCGACTCGACTCGGCCCGCCCACACCCACCAGCCCCACAGCCCCCCACCGCCCCCGCCCCGCCGATTCCATGTCGCCGGGCCGGACCTGTCGGCCTCGATCGCCGTCTTCCTGATCGCCCTGCCCCTGTCCCTCGGCATCGCTCTCGCCACCGGCGCGCCGCTCCAGGCCGGCCTCGTCGCCGCGGCCGTGGGAGGAATCGTCGCCGGACGGCTCGGTGGCTCACCGCTCCAGGTGAGCGGGCCCGCCGCCGGACTCACCGTCGTCACCGCCGAGCTCATCCATCGCTACGGATGGCGGACGACCTGCGCCATCACCGTCCTCGCCGGAGTCGCCCAACTGGGCCTGGGCTGCCTGCGCGTAGCCCGCACGGCGCTCGCCGTCAGCCCCGCGATCGTGCACGGCATGCTCGCCGGCATCGGCGTGACCATCGCCGTCGCCCAACTGCACATCGTGCTGGGCGGCACGCCGCAGAGCTCCGTCCTCGACAACATCCGCGCGCTGCCCGACCAGCTGGCGCACGTACACCCCGCCGCGGTGACGATGAGCGCGCTGACCCTCGCACTCCTCTTCGCCTGGCCCCGTATCCCCGGCCAGGCCGGGAAGCTCCTGCGCACCATCCCCACCGCGCTCGTCGCCGTCGCCGGAGCCACCGCCGCGGCCACGCTCGCGGGACTGACCCTGCCCAAGGTCGACCTGCCGTCATGGAGCAGCCACGCTCTGGCCGGACTGCCCGAAGGGCCGGTGCTCGGGGTCGCCGCCGCCGTGCTCACCACCACGCTGGTGTGCAGCGTGCAGTCGCTGCTCGGCGCCGTCGCCGTGGACAAGCTCATCGCCGGCCGGCCCGCACAGCAGACCCGGGTGGGCCGCTCCGACCTGAACCGCGAACTGCTCGGTCAGGGCGCCGCCAACATCGCCTCCGGCGCGCTCGGCGGACTGCCGGTCGCCGGCGTGGCCGTACGAAGTTCCGCGAACGTGAACGCCGGCGCCGTGAGCCGGAACTCCACGATGCTGCACGGCGTTCTCGTAGTGATCGCCGCGCTGCTGATGGTCCCGATCCTCGAGCTGATCCCCCTCGCATCGCTCGCCGCCCTGGTGATGGCCGTCGGCATCCAGATGGTGTCCCTGAATCACATTCGCACGGTGACCCGCCACCGCGAGGTCCTGGTCTACGCCGTCACCACCCTCGGCGTCGTCCTCCTGGGAGTCCTCGAAGGCGTGGCGCTGGGGGTCTCCGTGGCCGTCGGCGTCGCCCTGCACCGCCTCGCCCGCACCCGCATCACGCACGAGGAGAGGGGAGATGTCCATCACGTACGCGTACGAGGGCAGCTGACGTTCCTCGCGGTGCCGCGGCTCAGCCGGGCCCTCCACCTCATCCCCCAAGGAGCGCACACCGTGGTCGAGTTGGACGGTTCCTTCATGGACCACGCGGCGTACGAGTCACTGCAGGACTGGCAGAACTCGCACGTCGCGCGGGGCGGCACGGCCGAGTTCACGGGCCGGGCCGGGAGCAGGATCGCGGAGCCCGCGGGCTCCGCGCACTGCCGCTGCAGGCCCTGGACCCCCTGGCGCAATCACCACTGCGAGCCGTCCGCCGCCCCGCAGGGCAGGCCCGCCCGCGAACCCTCCGCCGCCCCGGACGAGGAGGGCTGTCCCCCCGGACCGAGCGGTCATCAACTGGCGCGCGGCATCAGCGCGTTCCAGCGCAACACCGCACCCCTGGTGCGGGGCGAGCTGGCCCGGCTGGCCCGGGAGGGGCAGCGGCCGTCCCAGCTGTTCCTCACCTGCGCCGACTCCCGGCTCGTCACGTCGATGATCACCTCCAGCGGCCCGGGCGACCTCTTCGTCGTACGGAACGTGGGCAATCTCGTGCCGCCGCCCGGGGACGAGAGCGGCGACGACTCGGTCGCCGCCGCGATCGAGTACGCGGTGGACGTGCTGAAGGTGCGGTCCATCACGGTGTGCGGGCACTCCGGGTGCGGGGCGATGCAGGCCCTGCTGGCTTCGGAGCCCGGAGGGGCGCTGACCCCGCTCAAGCGCTGGCTGCGGCACGGGCGCCCGAGTCTGGAGCGGATGGCCGCCGAGGACCGCCCGGGAGCACGGTTCGCCGGACGCGAGCCCGCCGACGCGGTGGAACAGCTCTGCCTGACCAACGTGGTGCAGCAGCTGGAGCACCTGCGGACCCACGAATCCGTGGCACGAGCCCTACGGGAGGGTGCGCTCGAACTGCACGGGATGTACTTCCACGTCGGGGAGGCGCAGGCGTACCTGCTGGACGATCGCGAGGGGACCGAGCTGTTCGAGCACGTGGGGGCGACGGAGGAGCTGCGCCACCCGGCATGACCGCACCACGCCACCCGGCGTGACCGGCTGATGGTGCGCGGCCCCTGTCCGAAGGGGCCGCGCACAGCATGGGTGCCTCCCGCGCGTCGGGGGGCACTTCGTGCGTTCCGGGGGCCGAAGCGGGGAAGCTGAGCCGGTGAACCCGACGGCCGGACCGTACGTGCCCCAGAGTGTGGCCCTCCTCGGCCCGCACGAGGGATGTGCGGGACGTGCCCGAGGGCCAGGACGCGCGGCGAGAGCCGGCTGCCTGGACCAGCACCACTCAACAGGTCTAAACCAATTTGGGATCGGCCCTTGTCATCGAGGCCCCCGGTCTGATGAGCTGTGGCCTGGGACACAACGGACACCCTGGGAAAGGGAGATGTCGTGAGCAACGAAAGCCTGGCCAACCTGCTGAAGGAAGAGCGCAGGTTCGCGCCGCCCGCCGACCTGGCCGCGAACGCCAACGTCACCGCGGAGGCGTATGAGCAGGCCAAGGCTGACAGGCTCGGCTTCTGGGCCGAGCAGGCCCGCCGGCTGACCTGGGCCACCGAGCCGACCGAGACGCTGGACTGGTCGAACCCGCCGTTCGCCAAGTGGTTCAAGGACGGCAAGCTCAACGTCGCGTACAACTGCGTGGACCGGCACGTCGAGGCCGGACACGGCGACCGCGTGGCCATCCACTTCGAGGGCGAGCCGGGCGACGGCCGCGCCATCACCTACGCCGAGCTCAAGGACGAGGTCTCCAAGGCCGCGAACGCCCTGACCGAGCTGGGAGTCGGCAAGGGCGACCGGGTCGCCGTCTACCTGCCGATGATCCCCGAGGCCGTCGTCGCGATGCTGGCCTGCGCCCGCATCGGTGCCGCGCACTCCGTCGTCTTCGGCGGATTCTCCGCGGACGCCATCGCCACCCGCATCAAGGACGCCGACGCCAAGCTGGTCATCACCTCCGACGGCGGCTACCGGCGCGGCAAGCCGTCCGCGCTCAAGCCCGCCGTCGACGAGGCCGTGAACCGCGTCGACGGGGTCGACAAGGTCCTGGTCGTACGGCGTACGGGCCAGGAGGTCGACTGGACCGAGGGCCGCGACGTGTGGTGGCACGAGATCGTCGAGCGGCAGTCGGCCGAGCACACCCCGGAGGCGTTCGACGCCGAGCACCCGCTCTTCATCCTCTACACGTCCGGGACGACGGGGAAGCCGAAGGGCATCCTGCACACCTCCGGCGGCTACCTCACCCAGGCGTCGTACACCCACCACGCCGTCTTCGACCTCAAGCCCGAGACCGACGTCTACTGGTGCACGGCCGACATCGGCTGGGTCACCGGACACTCGTACATCACGTACGGCCCGCTCTCGAACGGCGCGACGCAGGTCATGTACGAGGGCACGCCCGACACCCCGCACCAGGGGCGCTTCTGGGAGATCATCCAGAAGTACGGCGTCACGATCCTGTACACGGCGCCCACGGCCATCCGCACGTTCATGAAGTGGGGCGACGACATCCCCGCGAAGTTCGACCTGTCGTCGCTGCGGGTGCTGGGGTCGGTCGGCGAGCCGATCAACCCCGAGGCCTGGATCTGGTACCGCAAGCACATCGGCGGCGACCGCACCCCGATCGTGGACACCTGGTGGCAGACGGAGACCGGCGCGATGATGATCTCGCCGCTGCCCGCAGTCACCGAGACCAAGCCGGGCTCCGCGCAGCGCCCGCTGCCGGGCATCGCGGCGACGGTCGTCGACGACGAGGCCCACGAAGTACCGAACGGCGGCGGCGGTTACCTCGTCCTGACCGAGCCGTGGCCGTCGATGCTGCGCACCATCTGGGGCGACGACCAGCGGTTCATCGACACGTACTGGTCGCGCTTCGAGGGCAAGTACTTCGCCGGGGACGGCGCCAAGAAGGACGAGGACGGGGACATCTGGCTGCTCGGCCGGGTCGACGACGTCATGCTCGTGTCCGGGCACAACATCTCGACGACCGAGGTCGAATCGGCTCTCGTCTCGCACCCGTCGGTCGCCGAGGCGGCGGTCGTCGGCGCCGCGGACGAGACGACCGGGCAGGCGATCGTGGCCTTCGTGATCCTGCGGGGCTCGGCCTCGGCGGACGACGAGGGACTCGTCGCCGACCTGCGCAACCACGTGGGCTCCACGCTCGGGCCGATCGCCAAGCCCAAGCGGATCCTTCCGGTGGCGGAACTGCCGAAGACGCGGTCCGGCAAGATCATGCGCCGGCTGCTGCGCGACGTGGCCGAGAACCGCGAGCTCGGTGACGTCACCACCCTCACGGACTCCACGGTGATGGACCTCATCCAGGCCAAGCTCCCGGCGGCGCCGAGCGAGGACTGACGACGCGGACTCACCCCGAGGACTCGCGAAGCGGCCGGACGACAAGGTCTCACGACGAGACCTGACGACCCGGCACCGTCCGTTCGGGGGCACCCGGCGCGGCTCTCCCCCAGCCGCGCCGAGTGCCCCCTTTCGCGGTTCATGTGAGGATCGTCGTACAGCAACGGCCACCTGTTAGGTAACCTAAGGAAAGCGTCGACGACGCGACAAGATCCTCATGGTGTGCCGGGAAGTCTGGTCGGCAGGTACTCAGCCCTGCCCACCGACCGGAGGTCTCACCGTGACCGCGCTCCGCGCCCCCGCCCGCAAGTTCCTCGGCCGACTCTCACTGCCCGAGCGGACCTTCGTCGCGGACGCGCTGCGCACCGAGACCGTCGGCGGCGTCCTGCTGCTCCTCGCCACGATCGCCGCGCTGATCTGGGCGAACACGCCACTGCACGACAGCTACGCGAGCGTCGCCCACTTCCACCTCGGCCCCGCCGCGCTCGGGCTCGACCTGTCCGTCGAGCACTGGGCGGCCGACGGCCTGCTCGCCGTGTTCTTCTTCGTCGCCGGCATCGAGCTGAAACGCGAACTGGTGGCCGGTGACCTGCGCGACCCGAAGGCCGCGCTGCTGCCCGTCGTCGCCGCGGTCTGCGGCATGGCCGTGCCCGCGCTCGTCTACGCCCTCACCAACGCGCTCGGCGGCGGCTCGCTCGACGGATGGGCCGTCCCGACCGCCACCGACATCGCCTTCGCGCTCGCCGTCCTCGCCGTCATCGGGACATCGCTGCCGTCCGCCCTGCGGGCCTTCCTGCTGACCCTCGCCGTCGTCGACGACCTGTTCGCCATCCTGATCATCGCGATCTTCTTCACCGAGGACATCGACCTCGCCGCGCTCGGCGGCGCGGTCATCGGCCTCGCCGTGTTCTGGCTGCTGCTGCGCAAGGGCATACGCGGCTGGTACGTGTACGTGCCGCTCGCCCTCGTCATCTGGGGGCTGATGTACAACAGCGGCGTCCACGCCACGATCGCCGGCGTCGCGATGGGCCTGATGCTGCGCTGCCACCGGCGCGAGGGCGAGGAGCACTCCCCCGGCGAGCACATCGAACACCTCGTACGGCCGCTGTCCGCCGGGCTCGCGGTGCCGCTGTTCGCCCTGTTCAGCGCGGGCGTGGTGGTGTCCGGCAGCGCGCTGGGCGACGTCTTCACCCGCCCCGAGACGCTGGGTGTCGTCCTCGGACTCGTCGTCGGCAAGGCGGTCGGCGTCTTCGGCGGCACCTGGCTGACGGCGCGATTCACCCGGGCGACCCTCAACGAGGACCTGGCCTGGGCCGACGTCGCCGCCGTCGCCACCCTGGCCGGCATCGGCTTCACCGTCTCGCTCCTGATCGGCGAACTCGCCTTCCAGGGCGACGAGGCGCTCACCGACGAGATCAAGGCCGCCGTACTGGTCGGCTCGGTCATCGCCGCCGCCCTCGCCACCGCACTGCTGAAGATCCGCAACGCCAAGTACCGCGCACTGTGCGAGGTCGAGGAGCGCGACGACGACCGCGACGGCGTCCCCGACATCTACGAGGAGGACGACCCGGCGTACCACCTGCGGATGGCCGAGATCTACGAACGGAAGGCCGCCGAGCACCGCAGGCTTGCCGAAGTGAAGGGCGGGGCAGGCGCGGGAGACGACGGTCCGGCATGATCTGACCAGACGGTACAAACAGAAGCAGAAGCCGGACCGCACAGACTCAGCAGAAAAGGGAGAACGCGATGAGCGCACCCGACGGCAGCCCGGTCGGCGCCGAACGCAGCATCGGCCAGCTGTTCGCCTCGGCGACGACCGAGATGTCCGCCCTGGTGCACGACGAGATCGCGCTGGCGAAGGCGCAGCTCAAGCGGGACGTCAAGCGCGGCGCGACCAGCGGCGGCGCGTTCTCGGTGGCCGCCGCGGTGCTGATCTTCTCCCTGCCAATGCTGAACTTCGCCCTCGCCTACGGCATCCGGACCTGGAGCAACTGGAACCTGGCGATCTGCTTCCTGCTGTCGTTCGCCGCGAACGTGCTGGTCGCCGCCGTACTGGCGCTGATCGGTGTCGTCTTCGCCAAGAAGGCCAAGAAGAGCCAGGGCCCGCAGAAGGTCGCCGCCTCGATGAAGGAATCGGCGAGCGTCCTGCAGAACGCCAAGCCGCACCCCCGCGCCGAGCGGGTCGATGACGCGGTCGAGGCTGTGGCACGCTCATCCTCATGACCGACCCCGCCACACCTTCGGCGCAACCCGCCTCCGCCGTACGCATCGACCTGCCCGGCGGACGCGAGGTGACCCACCGTGACGTCGCGGCGAACGGTGCCCGCTTCCACATCGCCGAACTGGGGGACGGTCCGCTCGTCCTGCTGCTGCACGGCTTCCCCCAGTTCTGGTGGGCGTGGCGGCACCAGATGACCGCGCTCGCCGACGCCGGGTTCCGGGCCGTGGCCATGGACCTGCGGGGTGTCGGGGGCAGCGACCGCACGCCCCGCGGTTACGACCCCGCGAACCTCGCGCTCGACATCACGGGCGTCGTACGGTCCCTCGGCGAGCCCGACGCCGCACTCGTCGGGCACGACCTGGGCGGGTACCTGGCGTGGACGGCGGCCGTCATGCGCCCCAAGCTGGTCCGCCGGCTCGCCGTGTCGTCCATGCCGCACCCGCGGCGCTGGCGCTCCGCGATGCTGTCCGACGTCAAGCAGACGGCGGCCGGCTCCTACATCTGGGGATTCCAGCGCCCCTGGATCCCGGAACGTCAACTCGTCGCGGACGACGGCGCCCTGGTGGGCCGTCTGGTACGCGACTGGTCCGGGCCGCGACAGCCGGACGACGAGGCCGTGGAGACGTACCGCCGCGCCATGTGCATCCCGTCCACGGCGCACTGCTCGATCGAGCCGTACCGGTGGATGGTGCGGTCCATGGCACGCCCGGACGGCATCCAGTTCAACCGGCGCATGAAGCGGCCCGTGCGGGTGCCGACGCTGCATCTGCACGGCTCGCTCGACCCGGTGATGCGGACGCGGAGCGCGGCGGGATCCGGGGAGTACGTCGAAGCGCCCTACCGCTGGCGGCTGTTCGACGGGCTCGGGCACTTCCCGCACGAGGAGGACCCGGTGGCGTTCTCCACCGAACTGGTCAACTGGCTCAAGGACCCCGAACCGGACAGGTGACCGGGCCGGGGCGGACACCCCGGGCGGACCGACGACCCGCCAACAGCCGCCCGACACTCCGTCAGGAGCGCCCGGGCCCCGCGCGCGGAAGCCGTGACGCGCCCGCGCCGACAGCCGTCGCGCCCGCGCGGACAGCCGGGAGTGACCGCGCGGACGCGCCCGGTATGCGAACGGGAACATCTGTGCTTCGAACGGCCAATTGCCTGGCGCATAGGCCAATTGAGGGCCCCGGGCGCGGTTATGGACCTTGGGGCGGGGGCAGACGTCGGGGTATGGGCTGGACGCACGACTACAGTGACGCAGCACGCAATCGCCGCTCGGCCACGGGCCTGAGCTCCCATCGGAGGGGTGCCCCGCAGATGCCGGGCGCGGACCCTCGCGTGGGGATTCCGCACATCCTGCGCCGCCGGGCCCGCTGGGTCTCGGTACGACTGCGCCACCCGCGCGGCTGAGCGACGGCCCGCCCCCGCGGGGGCGGGCTCAGAGCGCGCAGCTGTCGCTGTCCACCTGCTGGTTGGCGGTACGCCCCTTGGCGACGTCCTCCGCGACCTCGTCCGCGGTGAGCGCGTATCCGGTGTTGGCGTCGTCGAGCGACTTCGCGAAGACCACGCCGTACACCTTGCCTTCGGGTGTCAGCAGCGGGCCGCCGGAATTGCCCTGGCGGACGGTCGCGTAGAGCGAGTACACGTCTCGGCGCACCGTCTTGCGGTGGTAGATGTCCGGGCCGTTGGCCGTGATGCGACCGCGTACGCGTGCGGGCTGGACGTTGTACGCGCCGTTCTGCGGGAAGCCGGCGACGATGGCATCGCTGCCGCTCGTCGCGTCCTGCCGGCTGAACTGCAGCACGGGCGCGTGCAGGTTGGGCACGTCGAGTACGGCGATGTCGCGCTCCCAGTCGTACAGGACGACCGTGGCGTCGTACTTCTTGCCCTCGCCGCCGATCTGCACGGTGGGCTCGTCGACCCCGCCGACGACGTGCGCGTTGGTCATCACACGGCGGTCGCTGAAGACGAACCCGGAGCCTTCGAGCACCTTGCCGCAGCTCTGCGCGGTACCCATCACCTTGACGATGGACCTCTGGGCGCGGGTGGCGACGGGACTGCGGGCGAGCGCCGGGTCGGGCGGCTGCACCTCGGTGATGGGCTCGTTGGCGAAGGGGCTGAAGACCTGGGGGAAGCCGTTCTGCGCGAGCACCGAGGAGAAGTCGGCGAACCAGGTGTTCGCCTGGGTGGGCAGCGCGCGGGACACCCCCAGCAGCACCTTGGAGTTGCGGACCTCCTTGCCGAGCGTCGGCAGCGTCGTACCGGCGAGGGCGGAGCCGATCAGCCAGGCCACGAGGAGCATCGCGACCACGTTCACCAGGGCGCCGCCCGTCGCGTCCAGGGCGCGGGCCGGCGACCAGGTGATGTACCGGCGCAGTTTGTTGCCCAGATGGGTGGTCAGGGCCTGTCCGACCGAGGCACAGACGATCACGACGATCACGGCGACCACGGCGGCGGTCGTACTCACCTCGGTGTCGTCGGTGGCCCACCCCCAGATCAGTGGGAGCAGATAGACGGCGACGAGGCCGCCGCCCAGGAAGCCGATCACCGACAGGATGCCTACGACGAAGCCCTGGCGATAGCCGACGATCGCGAACCACACGGCGGCGACCAGCAACAGGATGTCCAGCACGTTCACTGCTTCAAGCCTCGCCTCATCACTTTCCGGTCGCGATCGTCCGGCCGGGGGTCCAGGGGTCGCCCCCCGGAAAAACACAGCACGGGGGCCACCCTGTCATGAGCGCCAGTCGAGCGGGACCTGCTTCGCGCGGTCCCAGGGACGCTCCCAGCCGGAGTAATGCAGGATCTTGTCGATCACACCGGCCGTGAAACCCCAGACAAGAGCCGATTCGACCAGAAATGCCGGACCTCTGTGGCCGCTGGGGTGCACGGTGGTGGCGCGGTTGGCGGGGTCCGTGAGATCCGCCACGGGGACCGTGAAGACCCTGGCCGTCTCGGCGGGATCGACGACGCCGACCGGTGTCGGACGGCGCCACCAGCCCAGGACCGGAGTCACCACGAAGCTGCTCACCGGGATGTACAGCTTGGGCAGCACGCCGAAGAGCTGGACGCCGCTCGGGTCGAGCCCGGTCTCCTCCTCGGCCTCGCGCAGGGCGGCCCGCAGCGGCCCGTCCCCCTTCGGGTCGCCGTCCTCGGGGTCGAGGGCGCCACCGGGGAAGGAGGGCTGCCCGGCATGCGATCTGAGCGAGCTGGCGCGCTCCATCAGCAGCAGCTCGGGACCTCGCTCCCCCTCGCCGAAGAGGATGAGGACGGCCGACTGGCGCCCCGCCCCGTCCGCCGGCGGCAGGAAGCGGCTCAACTGGAGCGGCTCCACCGTCTCGGCGGCGTGCACGACCGGGGCCAGCCAGTCGGGCAGACCGTCCTTGCTGAGCGTCACCGGCCCGCCCTGCGTGTCACTCGCGTGCGTCATCGCCACCCCCGTTCTGCTGTTCCCAACGCCTGTCGGTGCCGTGTTCGTTCCGTCATCCGGCACCCAGTGGGGGTGCGGGGATGCCGCCGGCGTCCAGATACGACTGCGGCGGCTTGAGCCGCTGGCCGGGGAAGCCGCCCTTCTCGTACTTCAGGAGCTTCTTCGCCTTCTCCGGATCGGTCTCGCCCTCGCCGTACGCCGGGCAGAGGGGCGCGATGGGGCAGGCGCCGCAGGCGGGCTTCCTGGCGTGGCAGATACGGCGGCCGTGGAAGATCACGTGGTGGGACAGCATCGTCCACTCGCTCTTCGGGAAGAGCGCGCCGACGGCCGCCTCGATCTTGTCCGGGTCGGTCTCGTCCGTCCACTGCCAACGGCGCACGAGCCGCTGGAAGTGGGTGTCCACGGTGATCCCGGGCCGCCCGAAGGCATTGCCGAGGACGACGAAGGCGGTCTTGCGCCCCACGCCCGGCAGTTTGACGAGGTCTTCGAGCCTGCCGGGCACCTCGCCGCCGAACTCGTCCCGCAGGGCCTTGGACAGCCCTATCACCGACTTGGTCTTGGCCCGGAAGAACCCGGTCGGGCGCAGGATCTCCTCGACCTCCTCCGGGTTGGCCGCGGCCAGGTCCTCCGGGGTCGGGTACTTGGCGAAGAGCGCCGGGGTCGTCTGGTTCACCCGCAGGTCGGTGGTCTGCGCCGACAGCACCGTGGCGACGATGAGCTGGAAGGGGTTCTCGAAGTCCAGCTCCGGGTGGGCGTACGGGTAGACCTCGGCGAGCTCGCGGTCGATACGGCGGGCGCGGCGCACGAGGGCGGTGCGCGACTCGTTCCTCGGGGGCTTCGCGGCGGCCGCGACGGTCTTCTTGGCGGCGGCGGCTTTCTTCGCGGCGGCAGCCTTCTTCGCGGGAGCGGCGGCGCCCTTCGCCGCGGCCTTCTTCGCGGGAGCGGCGGCGCCCTTCGCCGCGGCCTTCTTCGCGGGAGCGGCCTTCTTCGCGGCCGTGGCCTTCTTCGCGGCCGTGGCCGTCTTCTTCGCCGGAGCCTTCTTCGCCGGCGTCACCTTCTCGGCCGCACCACCGGCTCTCTTCGTGGGCACGGCGGCGGCCTTCTTCCCTGCCCCCGCGGTCACCCGCCCGGCGGACTTCTCAACTGCCGTCCCGGCGGTCTTCTTGGCGGTCTTCTTCGCTGCCGTCGTGTCGGCTGCTGCTGTGTCGGCTGCCGTCTTCTCGGCTGCCGTACTGGCGGTCTTCTTCGCTGCCGGCGTCACGCCGTCGTCCCTTCCCCGCCTTCCGGCGGCAGAGTCGCCCCCGTCACCGGCAGGAGCTTTGCCCCTTTTGTCGGTTTCTTGAATCCGTCGAGAGCTTGTTCGCCCACAGCGGAATCGCGACGTACAACCACCCGCCCAGCCCCCTTGGCCTGTGCTCTCACCGGCGATTTGGACACCCGGCCAGCCTAAAGCCCGGCACCGACATCCGCCCTGGACCCGGAAGATCGGCGCCCAATTGGCCCCCTGCCGCACTCCCTGGGACGCCAGTGCGGCAGACTTGTGACTGATCACACTGTTTGGACGGTCCGGCAAGATGGGGAACACGGTCCCCTGGTACCAAGGGGGAGCAAGATCCCCTGAGCAGGTCGACAAGGAGAGAACTCGTGGACGACGTTCTGCGGCGCGCCCCGCTCTTCGCGGCGCTCGATGACGAGCAGGCCGCGGAGCTCCGCGCCTCCATGAGTGAGGTGACCCTCGCGCGAGGTGACGCTCTCTTCCACGAGGGCGATCCCGGAGACCGCCTCTATGTGGTGACCGAGGGCAAGGTGAAGCTCCACCGCACCTCCCCCGACGGCCGCGAGAACATGCTCGCGGTCCTCGGCCCCGGCGAGCTGATCGGCGAACTGTCGCTGTTCGACCCGGGCCCGCGCACGGCGACCGCCACCGCGCTCACCGAGGTCAAGCTGCTCGGCCTCGGCCACGGCGACCTCCAGCCCTGGCTGAACGCACGGCCCGAGGTGGCCGCCGCGCTGCTGCGCGCCGTCGCCCGCCGTCTGCGCAAGACCAACGACCAGATGTCCGACCTGGTCTTCTCCGACGTCCCGGGCCGTGTCGCCCGCGCGCTCCTGGACCTGTCGCGCCGCTTCGGCGTGCAGTCCGAGGAAGGCATCCACGTCGTGCACGACCTCACGCAGGAGGAACTCGCCCAGCTGGTGGGCGCGTCGCGTGAGACCGTCAACAAGGCACTCGCCGACTTCGCCGGCCGCGGCTGGCTGCGCCTGGAGGCGCGCGCGGTGATCCTGCTGGACGTGGAGCGCCTCGCGAAGCGCTCACGCTGACGCGTACTTCGTACGAGGAGGGGCCCCGCCGTGCGGCGGGGCCCCTCCTCGTTTCGGCCACCCGACGCGGCCGTACGCCCCGTTCAGCACTGCGCCCCACTCCCCCGTGGCCGACCGGGCAGCCGGAGCCGGAGCTCTCAGATCAGGCCGTGCTCGCGCAGATAGTCCATCTGGGCGCGCACCGACAGCTCCGCCGCGGGCCACAGGGAACGGTCGACGTCCGCGTACACATGGGCGACGACCTCGGCGGGCGACCGGTAGCCGTTCTCCACGGCCGTCTCCACCTGGGCCAGCCGGTGGGCACGGTGCGCGAGGTAGAACTCGACGGCGCCCTGGGCGTCTTCGAGGACGGGCCCGTGGCCCGGCAGGACGGTGTGGACGCCGTCGTCGACCGTCAGGGAGCGCAGTCGGCGCAGGGAGTCGAGATAGTCGCCCAGGCGGCCGTCCGGGTGGGCCACGACGGTCGTGCCGCGCCCGAGGATGGTGTCGCCGGTGAGCACCGCCCGATCGGCGGGGATGTGGAAGCACAGCGAGTCGGCGGTGTGGCCGGGCGTCGACACGACCCGCAGTTCGAGACCGCCGACGCTGATGACGTCGCCCTGTCCGAGCCCCTCGTCGCCGAGACGCAGCGCGGGGTCGAGCGCCCGCACCTCAGTGCCCGTCAGCTCGGCGAAACGCGAGGCGCCCTCGGCGTGGTCCGGGTGCCCGTGGGTGAGCAGGGTGAGCGCGATCCGCTTGCCTGCCTTCTCCGCCGTGTCCACGACGTTCCGCAGGTGTGCGTCGTCCAGGGGGCCGGGATCGACCACGACCGCCGACGCGGAGTCGGGCTCGGAGAGGATCCAGGTGTTGGTGCCGTCCAGGGTCATGGCGGACGCGTTCGGGGCCAGCACGTTGACGGCGCGTGCGGTGGCGGGACCGGACTCGACCCCGCCGCGGGGCTGGCCGGGGAGGGCGGTTGCGTCGGTCATGCGGAGGCTCCACCGGTCGGGATGTGCTTGGTGAACTCGTCGTGGCCGGGCCAGGCGAGGATCAGTTCGCCGTTCTCCAGTCGGGCCTTGGCCAGGACGGGCGTCAGATCGCGTTCGGGTGCGGCGGCGAGGGCGTCGGCGGCGGTGCCGTACGGAACGAGCTGGCGCAGGGTCGCGATGGTCGGCGGCATCATGGTCAGCTCGCCCTTGTCGTACGAGGCCGCCGCGTCCGCCGGGTGGATCCACACGGTGCGGTCGGCCTCCGTGGAGGCGTTCCGGGTGCGCTGGCCCTCCGGGAGGGCGGCCACGAAGAACCATGTGTCGTAGCGGCGGGACTCGAACTCCGGGGTGATCCAGCGGGTCCAGGCGCCCAGCAGGTCGGAGCGGAGCACCAGACCGCGGCGGTCGAGGAACTCGGCGAAGGACAGGTCGCGGGCGACCAGGGCGGCGCGGTCGGCCTCCCACTCGTCGCCCGTGGTGTCGCCGACCACGGTGTCCGGGGTGGGCCCGGCGAGCAGGACGCCCGCCTCCTCGTACGTCTCCCGCACGGCCGCGCAGACCACGGCCTGGGCGGAGGTCTCGTCCACGCCCAGCCTGTTCGCCCACCACGCGCGCGTGGGGCCCGCCCAGCGGATCTGGTGCTCGTCGTCCCGGGGGTCCACTCCGCCGCCCGGGTAGGCGTACGCGCCGGCGGCGAAGGCCATGGAGGCGCGTCTGCGGAGCATGTGCACGACGGGGGTGGTGTCGGTGTCCTTGAGCAGCATGACCGTGGCCGCGCGTCTGGGGGGCACCGGTGTGAGGGTGCCCTCCGCGAGCGCGCGGATTCGCTCTGGCCACTCCGGTGGATACCACTGCCCATTCGCCATGGCCGGAGGCTATCCCGAGCCGGGCGGATGTTCGAGTGCCTCTCGCCCCAGTGGGCGCGCACCAGGTCTTTCGCCCCCTCCGCCCCTACCCGACCCGAACCCCGGGGGCTCCGCCCCCGAACCCCCGATCGGCCTGAACGGCCTCGTCCTCAAACGCCGGACGGGCTGAACAGTGCCCCCCGGCCCCAGAGGTGTGCGGGAACCCGCGATGGACGCACCCGCAGCCGCCATCTCACCGAAGGGGCCGTGCCGGTGAATCAAATGCCCGTTGCGGACGGCGCCACGCACCCACCGAGGTCCTACCAGCACCGCCCCGCACAAGGGCTGCAACGGGCGGATCACCGGCACGGACCCGACCCACCCACCGGACAGACAGCGAAACGCCCACGGCTACGGCTACGGCTACGGCGCCGTCAGCTCCACCTGGATCTCGACCTCCACAGGAGCGTCCAGCGGCAGAACAGCCACACCGACCGCGCTGCGCGCGTGCACGCCCTTGTCGCCCAGCACGGCGCCCAGCAGCTCGCTCGCGCCGTTCAGGACACCCGGCTGCCCGGTGAAGTCCGCGGCGGACGCCACGAAGCCCACGACCTTCACGACGCGCGCGATGCGGTCCAGGTCGCCGGCGACCGACTTGACCGCCGCCAGCGCGTTCAGCGCGCACGTGCGGGCCAGCTCCTTGGCCTCCTCGGCCGTGACCTCGGCCCCCACCTTCCCGGTCACGGGAAGCTTGCCGTCCACCATCGGCAGCTGCCCCGCGGTGTACACGTACACCCCGGACTGCACGGCCGGCTGATACGCGGCCAGCGGCGGGACGACGTCCGGCAGGCTCAGCCCGAGCTCCGCGAGCTTCGACTCGACGGTCCCGCTCATGCCGACTTCTCCCGCTTCAGGTAGGCCACCAGCTGCTCGGGGTTGTTCGGCCCGGGCACGACCTGGACGAGCTCCCAGCCGTCCTCGCCCCAGGTGTCCAGAATCTGCTTCGTGGCATGGACGAGCAGCGGCACGGTTGCGTATTCCCACTTGGTCATGTGGCCGACTGTAGCCCCTGCCGCCCCACCCCTCGCGCACACGTTGTCCACAGCCTCCTGCGTAGTCCGGCGGCGGACTGGTTAGGCTCGAATACGTGAGCAGGCTCCAGGTCGTCAGCGGCAAGGGCGGTACCGGCAAGACCACGGTGGCCGCGGCCCTCGCGCTCGCCCTCGCGACCGAGGGCAAGCGCACCCTCCTCGTCGAGGTCGAGGGCAGACAGGGCATCGCGCAGCTCTTCGAGACAGAAGCGCTGCCCTACGAGGAGCGGAAGATCGCCGTCGCTCCCGGCGGCGGGGAGGTGTTCGCCCTCGCCATAGACCCGGAACTGGCGCTCCTGGACTACCTCCAGATGTTCTACAAGCTGGGCGGCGCGGGCCGCGCCCTGAAGAAGCTCGGCGCCATCGACTTCGCGACCACCATCGCGCCGGGCCTGCGTGACGTGCTTCTGACCGGCAAGGCGTGCGAGGCCGTACGGCGCAAGGACAAGAGCGGACGGTTCACGTACGACTACGTGGTCATGGACGCCCCGCCCACGGGCCGCATCACCCGCTTCCTGAACGTGAACGACGAGGTCGCGGGCCTCGCCAAGATCGGCCCGATACACAATCAGGCACAGGCCGTGATGCGCGTCCTCAAGTCCCCGGAGACGGCCGTCCACTTGGTGACGCTCCTGGAGGAGATGCCCGTCCAGGAGACCGCGGACGGCATCGCCGAGCTGCACGCCGCGAACCTGCCGGTGGGCAGGATCATCGTGAACATGGTGCGGCCCCAGGTCCTCGACGCGACGGACCTGGAACTCACCCGCGCGGCCCCGCACACGGCGATCGCCCGGTCCCTGTCCGCGGCCGGTCTGGGCGGAGCACGCCGCGGCGGGAACGCCGAGCGGCTCGTCGACCCGCTGCTGGAGCAGGCCGAGGAGTACGCCGAGCGGTACGCCCTGGAGCACGAGCAGCGCGGGGTCCTGGCCGAGCTGGGCCTGCCGCTGCACGAACTGCCCCTGCTCGCCGAGGGAATGGATCTGGCGGGCCTGTACGAATTGGCCGCACAGCTGCGGAAGCAAGGGATGTCATGAGTCTGGACCCCGCCCGCGTCCTCGACGTCGATCCGCTGCTCGACGACCCGCAGACCCGCATCGTGGTGTGCTGCGGCTCGGGCGGCGTCGGCAAGACGACCACGGCGGCGGCCCTGGGGCTGCGCGCCGCGGAGCGTGGCCGCAAGGTCGTCGTGCTCACCATCGACCCGGCGCGCCGGCTCGCCCAGTCGATGGGCATCGACTCGCTGGACAACACTCCACGCCGGGTGAAGGGCATCGAGGGCGACGGCGAGCTGCACGCCATGATGCTCGACATGAAGCGCACGTTCGACGAGATCGTCGAGGCGCACGCGGACCCGGAGCGGGCCGCGGTCATTCTGAACAACCCCTTCTACCAGTCGCTCTCCGCGGGCTTCGCGGGCACGCAGGAGTACATGGCGATGGAGAAGCTGGGTCAGCTGCGAGCGCGGGACGAGTGGGACCTCATCGTCGTCGACACACCGCCGTCGCGTTCGGCGCTGGACTTCCTGGACGCCCCGAAGCGGCTGGGTTCGTTCCTCGACGGGCGGCTGATCCGGCTGCTGACGGCGCCGGCGAAGCTGGGCGGCCGGGCGGGCATGAAGTTCCTGAACGTCGGGATGTCGATGATGACGGGCACCCTGGGGAAGCTGCTCGGCGGGCAGCTCCTCAAGGACGTGCAGACGTTCGTGGCCGCGATGGACACCACGTTCGGCGGGTTCCGTACGCGGGCGGACGCCACGTACAAGCTGCTCCAGGCGCCCGGCACTGCGTTCCTGGTGGTGGCGGCCCCGGAGCGGGACGCGCTCCGCGAGGCCGCGTACTTCGTGGAGCGGCTGGCCGCGGAGGACATGCCGTTCGCGGGTCTGGTGCTCAACCGGGTACACGGCAGCGGCGCCGCCCGGCTGTCCGCGGAGCGGGCGCTCGCCGCCGCGGAAGATCTTGATTCCGAGGCTGCAGAAAATCTTGACGACGCCCGCATTGTGGATCAGGGGGACGGGAAAGCTGGACTTCGTAACTCTCCCGACACGTACGACAGTTCAGAACCCTCCGCTTCCGCAGCACCGGCCTCCGAGGAAGGCTCCCCCGCCGCCACGGACCAACCCGCCCCGAGCCGGACCGCCGCCGCGGACGGGACCACCGAGGACCACACCGCCGCCACGGACAGCACCTCCCGGGACCGGACGGACGCACAGGACACACCGGACGCGCCCGACACGGGCGGCGCACACGGCACGGCCGAAGCGCAGGACGAGACGGACACGGCCGAAGCGCAGGACCCGACCACCACGGCGGGCGAGACCCGCTCCGACGCGGACGGCACGGCCCGAACCGTCGACCAGCTCACCGCAGGCCTGCTGAGGTTGCACGCCGAGCGCATGCAGCTACTCTCCCGCGAGCAGCGCACGCGTGACCGGTTCACCGCGCTCCACCCCGAGGTGGCGGTGGCCGAAGTGGCGGCACTTCCCGGCGATGTGCACGACCTCGCCGGGCTGCGGAACATCGGGGACCGACTCGCGGCCAATCGGCCGGAGCTGCCCGAAAGCTGAGTGTCCGGGGCGACCCGAGGGGAAGCCCCTCAGCCCACCGCGGCGTAGCGCTCGTACACCTCTTCCTCGTCGAGGGGCAGCAGGCCCGCGCCGCGCTCGTACTCCGTACGCGCGGTCTCCAGCAGGCGACGCCACGAGGTGACGGTCGGCCGGCGGCGCAGCAGCGCGCGGCGCTCCCGCTCCGTCATGCCACCCCACACGCCGAATTCGACGCGGTTGTCGAGCGCATCGGCGAGGCACTCCGTGCGTACCGGACACCCGGTGCACACTGCCTTGGCCCTGTTCTGCGCTGCTCCTTGAACGAACAGTTCATCCGGATCGGTAGTGCGGCAGGCCGCCTGCGCACTCCAGTCGGTTACCCAGCCCATACCGGCGCCGTCCTCTCCCGAATCGAGGCTCCCCCACGGCGGCAGCGGCATATTCACCGCCGCCAGTTGAGGACGTTACGGAAGGTGGGCACAGCGCAACACCCCCTTCGGGCCCAATCTTGAATGGCCCGAACGGACTATGCGTAAGCGGCAGATCACCCGGGGGAGTGAGCTGGGGACATGCACGACAATCCCAGCAAACCGGGACACTTCAGTTGAGTCACAACGGACGCCAGGTGACACACAAGGCGGAGTCGGACACGCGCCCCACAGAAATCGGGGAACCTCCGGAACGATTCGGGGTCGCCGGACGTATTGATACGTGGCCGCACTGCTGTGACAGTTGAGAGCAGCTTAGGCCAAGGCATATACGCGTGTCCGGCGAATGAGAACGTAGGCTGCCCTCATGCCAAAGAAGCGCTCGGGCGGTGGTCTGTCCCCTACGCAGCAGGCCGCCAAGTTCCTCGGTGTCAGCGTGCTCGCGGGCGCCGTCATGGCCGGAATCGCACTGCCCGCCGCGGGCGCACTCGGTCTCGCGGCCAAGGGCTCCGTCAAAGGGTTCGACGAGATCCCCGACAACCTGAAGAGTCCCGCGCTGAGTCAGCGGACCACGATCCTGGACAATCAGGGCGGCCAGATCGCGACGGTCTACTCGCGCGACCGCACGGTGGTCGACCTCAAGGACATCTCGCCGTACATGCAGAAGGCGATCGTCGCGATCGAGGACTCCCGCTTCTACCAGCACGGCGCGGTGGACCTGAAGGGCATCCTGCGCGCCGTGAACCAGAACGCGCAGAACGGCGGGGTCGCCCAGGGCGCCTCCACCCTCACGCAGCAGCTGGTGAAGAACTACTTCGTGGAGGAGGCCGGCGACGACCCGACGAAGGTCGCCCAGGCCACCCAGCAGACCCTCGGCCGCAAGATCCGCGAGCTCAAGTACGCGATCCAGCTGGAGGAGAAGCTCGGCAAGAAGAAGATCCTCGAGAACTACCTGAACATCACGTTCTTCGGCGAGCAGGCCTACGGCATCGAGGCCGCCGCCCAGCGCTACTTCTCCAAGCCCGCCAAGGAGCTGAACCTCCAGGAGTCGGCACTGCTCGCGGGCATCGTCCAGTCGCCCAGCCGGTACGACCCGGTCAACGACGAGGCCGAGGCCGTCAAGCGCCGCAACACCGTGCTCCAGCGCATGGCCGAGGTGCACGACATCTCGCAGCAGGAGGCCGACACGGCCAAGGCGAAGAAGATCGAGCTGCACGTGAGCAAGCCGAAGAACGGCTGCATCACGGCGGCGAAGGGCGCCAGCTTCTTCTGCAAGTACGTGGAGCACGTCTTCCTGACCGACCCGGTCTTCGGCAAGACGAAGGAGGAGCGGGCGAAGATCTGGAACCAGGGCGGTCTGACGATCCGCACCACCCTCGACCCGCAGTCGCAGGAGTCCGTCCAGACGTCACTGAAGGACCACGTCTACAAGTCGGACAAGGTCGCCGCGGCGGCCACCCTGGTCGAGCCGGGCACCGGGAAGATCGTCGGCATGGGCCAGTCGAAGCCGTACGGCTACGGGAAGAACGAGACCGAGTACAACTACTCGGTCGACTACAGCATGGGCGGCTCCAACTACGGCTTCCCGACCGGTTCGACGTTCAAGCCGTTCGTGGCCGCGGCAGCGATCGAGCAGGGCCGGCCGCCGACGCAGGAGTACTCGTCGCCGAACAAGATGCCGTACCCCAGCCCCGTGCAGACGTGCAGCAGCAAGCCGTGGACCAACCAGGCGAACGAGCAGGTGCCGAACGAGGACGCCTCGGAGGTCGGTCCGTACCGGCTGAAGGAGGCGATGGCCAAGTCGGTCAACACCTACTTCGTGCAGATGATCTCCGACATCGGCCTGTGCCCGGTGATGAAGCAGATCGACAAGCTCGGCGTCGTCCAGGGCAACGGCGACAAGCTCCCCGAGGTCCCCTCCATCGCCCTCGGCGCCAAGGGCATCTCCCCGCTGACGATGGCCACGGCGTACGCGGCCTTCGCCTCCCGCGGCATGTACTGCACGCCGATCGCCGTCGAGTCGATCACGCAGAAGGTCGGCAACACGCAGAAGTCCCTCGAAGTTCCGAAGTCGACGTGCTCGCGCGCGATGTCGGAGAAGACCGCGGACACCATCAACACCCTGCTGAGCGGCGTGGTCGACTCCGGTACGGGTCAGCAGGCGGGTCTGACCGACCGCGCCAACGCCGGTAAGACGGGTACGACGGACCAGCGCAAGAACGCCTGGTTCGTCGGCTACACGCCGAACCTGTCCGGCGCGGTCTGGGTCGGCAGCGCCACCCAGAAGGTCCAGATGCGGGGCATCCGCATCGGCGGCGTCTACCGCGACAAGGTCTACGGCGGACAGGTTCCCGGCCCGATCTGGCGGGACCTGATGACCGGCGCCCTGGTCGGCAAGGACTCGCCGTCCTTCAACCTGGTCGACATTCCCGACGAGGACAAGAACCGGGACCACGACGGGAACGACGACGACCACGGTCGCGGAGACGACCACGGAAACGGAAACGGAAACGGCGGGAATGGCGACCCCCTCGGCGGCCTGACCAACGGCGGATCGCTCCCCACGCCTTCCTTCTCCATTCCAGAGGGATGGATTCAGGGCACCACCGGCAGGGGTAACGGAAACGGCGGTCAGCGCTGATGACCCATATCCGCCGATCCACCCCGCATCCCCCGGCTGACCTGCGGCTGAAGCGTCCGGCGTAATTACGTCAGCTTCCCGGTAAGGGCACTCTCTCGGCGGAGGCCGTGACATATTCACCTCCGGCCCCGCCTTGAGGGTGCCCTTGCTGTTTTTCCAGCCCGTCCGGAGGGGACATGAAACTCAGATCGCGGCTCAGTGTCACGTTCAGCGCGTTGCTCGGCGCCCTGACCCTCGCCCTCGCCGTACCGAATTCGGCGGCGGCCGCCACCTGCGACAACTTCGGCTGCGACGGTCACGACCCGAACGTCCAGACCTGGCAGACCGGTCCGGTCAGCCCTTACGGCCCGTACGACCTCGGCGGGTCGTTCATGTACGAGCTGCGCTGGGGGAAGACGGACGGCGACCAGTACAGCTGGGGCCGCCTGTGGTACATCAGCGGCTCTGACGAGCAGAAGTACACCGTGTACGTGCAGCGCTGCACGAAGAGCCACTCCACCTGTTACTGGCGTCTGGGCGAGAAGAAGGGCGGCGCTTCGGGTTGGACCGCGAAGGTCCCCGAGGGCACGAACTACTACTACACACGCACGCCGATGTACTACAACCCGTCGGGTTACGAAATGCGGGCCTGCGTGGAGGACCCGTCGGGCGACGAGTCGTGCACGCCGTGGTACTGAGCCGGCCCGGCCGTCCGACGTACGGATGAAGCCAATGCGAGCGGGGATGGCGCAAATACGTCATCCCGCTCGCCCCGTTAACAGTCTTTGGTGAGATTTATTCAGCTGTTCGCGCTCACAAGCGGTTCCTAGACTTGCCCTACCAGATGCAGTGATCCACTGCTGCTACTTGGGGGGAAGGCGAATTGACCGTTACGCCAGAACTTGACGTCAATAAACCGAGAATAGAAGCCAACGACCAGAAGATTCTGAACCTGCTGTATGCGGGGCTGAACGATGCATCGATCGCCCGGCATTTAGGAGTAGGTCACCGCACGATACAGCGCAAAGTGCACCGACTCATGGAACTTCTCGAAGCCAATGGCCGCGTGGCCCTGGGCGCTCGGGCGCAGGAACTCGGCCTGTTGGTGGGCGCGTCCCGCCAGCCGCCACGGCCGAGGGAACTGACCTCCCGGGTGACGGACGGCGCCCTGCGGGCGGGGTTCGGCTGACCCCGCGACGGGCAGTGCCGCCGGCTCATTCACGGACGCGCACGACGGGAGCGTGCGCTGGAGAGAACGCCGAGCGGGACAAGGGTGTCCGGCCGGGACAATGACGTCCGAGCCGCATGCCGACGCCGGAACAGGACTCCGGCGCCACGAGCCGCCACCGACACCGGATTGTGACGAGCCGCCACCGACGCCGGATCGGGACAACGACGTGACGACGTCCGGTCAGGACAACGACGTCCGACCGGACCGACGACGTCCAGCAGGGGCAACGACGCCCGGGCCGCATGCCGACTCCGGACGGGACACCACACCGGGAACGTCGGTCCGCGTACACCCCGCAGGGAAACCTCTTCACCCCGCGGGACATCACCTGCCGAAGGGGTGGTGACCGCCGCACCGCGGAGGCCACCACCCCCGTTCCGCCGATGCCCCACGGGGACGTTCCGGCCTTCTGCCGGAGTGCGGGCAGCGGGCAGCGGGCAGCGGGTGAACTCGACACCCGCAGCCCCGTCCTGACAGGCTCTCAGCCCGCGAGCAGCTTCTTCACGACGGCCGCGACACGGCCGCCCTCGGCCTGACCGGCCACCTTCGGATTCACGATCTTCATGACCTGACCCATGGCGCGCGGCCCCTCGGCGCCGGCCGCCCTGGCCTCCTCGACCGCCTGGGCGACGATCTGCTGGAGCTCGTCGTCGGACAGCTGCTTGGGCAGGTACGCGGCGAGAACCTCGCCCTCCGCCTTCTCCCGCTCGGCCGACTCGGCGCGCCCGCCCTGAGCGAAGGCGTCGGCGGCCTCACGCCGCTTCTTCGCCTCGCGGGTGATCACCTTCTGCACCTCGTCGTCGGAGAGTTCGCGCTTGGTCTTGCCCGCGACCTCCTCCTTGGTGATCGCGGCGAGGGTCAGCCGGAGCGTCGAGGAGCGGAGCTCGTCGCGCTCCTTGATCGCGGCGTTGAGGTCTTCCTGCAGCTTCGACTTGAGCGTGGTCATGCCGTCGATTGTCGCAGGTGCGGTGCGCGGGTCGCCTGCTGATTTCGGAGCGGACGCCCTGCGCCGGCGGGAGAGCGCGTCCCGTGCCCTCCCGCGACCGCGTCCCCGTGCCCTCGCGAGGGGGTCGCGTCGTGACGGGGACCCGCCCGGCGCACCCCCGTGCCCCGCGGGGACGCGCCCCAAGCCCTGCGGGCACGAAGGGCCGCAGGGGTCTGACACGATGGAGGTATGCGCGCGCGATACGGAGTACCCCTGGCAATCACGGCGGTGGGCGCCGCCGGTCTGTTGTACTCGGCCGGTTTCGAGGCCCGGTCCTTCCGCCTTCGGCGGGTGACGGTGCCGGTCCTGCCGGCCGGGATGCGGCCCTTGCGCATCCTCCAGGTCTCCGACATCCACATGGTGAGCGGCCAGCGCAAGAAGCAGCGCTGGCTGCGGTCCCTGGCCGGGCTGCGCCCCGACTTCGTCATCAACACCGGGGACAACCTGTCCGACCCCGAGGGCGTCCCCGAGGTCCTGGACGCCCTCGGCCCCCTGATGGAGTTCCCGGGGGCGTACGTCTTCGGCTCGAACGACTACTACGGCCCCACACTCCGCAACCCCGCCCGCTACTTGATCGAGAAGACCCAGGGCCGCCACGGCCTGAACGGCAACAAGCCCGTCGTGGGCGCCGTCCACAACCCGTGGGAGGACCTGCGCGACGGCTTCGACACGGCGGGCTGGCTGAACCTGACGAACACCCGCGGGTCGCTGAAGGTCGAGGGCGCCGAGATCGAACTGACCGGCCTGGACGACCCGCACATCAAGCGGGACCGCTATGCGCGCGTGGCCGGTGGACCGTCGGAGTCGGCCGACTTCTCGATGGGCGTGGTCCACGCCCCGTACCTCCGCGCCCTCGACGCCTTCACCGCCGACGGCTACCCGCTGATACTCGCGGGCCACACCCACGGTGGCCAGATCTGCCTCCCCTTCTACGGCGCCTTCGTCACCAACTGCGACCTGGACACGGACCGCGTGAAGGGGCTGTCGACGCACACGGCGGACGGCCGTACGTCGTACATGCACGTCTCGGCGGGCTGCGGCACGAGCCGCTACACGCCGGTACGTTTCGCGTGCCCCCCGGAGGCGTCGCTGCTGACGCTGGTGGAGCGCAGGTAGCGGTCGTCCCGGGGCGCCCCGGGACCGGGGCGCCTTACGACTCGGGGTGACTCCCACTCGACGAGCCGGACACGGGTGAGGGTGCGGGGCCGGGACCGGCCCCGCACCCTCACCCGTTTGTAACCCACCCGGACGACCCATATCGCCCGATTCGTCCGGGCTCCTTAGCGTGGGGCCATGACCGCCCCCATACCCAGGGACATACCCGATCTCCCCGCGATACCGGGTATCGCTCCGCCGATCACCTCGTCCTTCGTCCCCGCGACGGCGGTGGTGGCACCCACCCGCCGCCCACGGGCGACCGCCTTCCGCATCTTCGTGGCCCTTGTCGCGGCGGCGGGCGTGGCGATCGACCTGCTCGCCGGCAGCGCACTCCACGTCCTGGCGTACTTCACGATCCAGGCCAACATCCTGGTGGCCGTGACCTTCGCGGTCTCGGCCCGGCGGGCCTGGGCGGCCCGCCGCCCCCTGTCGGGTGCGGTGACGGGCGCCACACTCCTCTACATCGTGACCACAGGCCTGGTGTACCACCTGCTCCTCGCGGACCGGCCCGGTGGCTTCTCCATGACCGGGGAGGCCGGCGCCCCCACCGGATGGCCCTGGGTGGCCGACCAGCTCCTGCACACGGTGACGCCGATCGTCGTGATCGCCGACTGGCTGCTGCTGACCCACCCCGGCCGGATGGCGCTGCGCCACGCGGTGACCTGGGTGCTCTACCCCCTCTTCTACCTGCTCTTTTCCCTGATCCGCGGCGCAATGCTCGCCCCCGGGACGCCCGACCGCTACCTCTATCCCTTCGTCGACGTGGACCGGCACGGCTACGTCGGCATCCTCGGCAACACGGCCATCCTCGGCCTCGGCTTCTACGTCCTGGCCCTCGTCACCATCGCCGTGGACCACCTGCGCCCCGACCCGGTCCGCCCCCGCGCGCGACGCCCGTAAAACCGGATTTCGTCTCAGGCCACCGGTGGGCTAAAGTAAACGTCGTCGCCGCGACAAGCAGTGACATCGGGGTGTAGCGCAGCTTGGCAGCGCGCTTCGTTCGGGACGAAGAGGTCGTGGGTTCAAATCCCGCCACCCCGACGCCGTAGTACCAGGTCAGGGGCCTGATCCGCTTCGCGGGTCGGGCCCCTGAGTGGTTCCATGGGACGTTTTGGGAGCCGTTTGGGAGCCGAGTTCAGGTCACGGCTCCCCGTGGCCCAGATGCCGCCGCGCTTTGGGGATGAGGCGTGGCAGCTGGTCCGGCAGAGTGGGGGGCGCCCTGGGCCGCCCGGGCGCCACGAATAGACCACCTCACGATGTCGCGCGTCCCGGATGGACGTGGTCCCGAGGCTCCCGCCCAGCACGATGCCTCAGACACTGCCGTCGCCCTCGCGCGGCACGGCGGTAGAGATGACGGCGCGATCGGGCCTGTCGCTGTTCCCGGGGCACAAGTCACCGTGCGCTGTGAGTCGCTCGGCCTCCGGACGAGAGGCCCATTCGCCCCTCCTTCGCCTACCAGAACACAGCCACCGTGAAGGCGAGTTCGCCAGGTTCTTCCCGAACGCCCCCTCCAATTCTGCCGTTTCAGCGGAGTCTAGGGCCACACTGGTGGTGGATTCGCTTCGGGGGTCACTCCGCAGGCCGTGCGAGCGCCGAACGGCGCAGGCACGCGACGGGACTTGGGAATCGCCCAGTACTGATCGTCTCGCACGTCCAGAGACTCGAACGGCGCCAAGCAACGATCAAGGGAACGTGGGTGTGACCCCCTCGTCCTCACACGCCACGCGACCCGTGGTCTGAGGAGGAGCGCCGTGGAGCCCCACGACGAGATCGAGAACGTACTTCCACCGGAGGCCCTGTTCTGGGCGATGGAGCCCTTCGGACCGCCCTTGGGTGAGGCCGCGTGTAGCACGTGGGACCTGAAGCGGTTCCCCGATATGAGGGTGCAGCAGGCGGCCTTCGACGGGGAGCCGGCCGTACCGAAGCGGGACATCCCGCAGGCCCGGGCCATGTGCCATACGTGCCCACTGCTGGATGGCTGCCGCCGTTACGCCCAAGACAGCCGGGACGAGCACGTATTTCTGGCCGGGGAGACCGCCGAGGAGCGGCGTAAGAAGTGGCGGAAGACCGGCGAGATCGCCAAACGGCGTCGACGGGTGGCTGAGCTGTACGCCCTGAATGTGCCGACGGCGATCATCGCACGGTTGCTCGGGCACGCCGAGAGGTCGATTCGCAGCGACCTGTACGAGCTCGGGAAGCGCTCACACCTGCCCCCCACTGCTTGAAACGACCGGCCGCCAGCGGACCAAGCTCCGCTGGCGGCATTCACACAGACCCTTCATTTCCGGCGGTACCCCGCGCCCCCTATGCCGATCAGCCCTCATGGAGGACGACGTGACAGGTCAGGACGCCACCGAATACGAGGCGATGACCGATGAAGTGGAAGAGTTCGACGCCGTGGACGACGAACTTGATGCAGACGAGGGCACAGACCAAGAAAGCGCGATGATCTGGTCGCGGTTCGGCAACAGCGACCTGCCGACGTTGCCGAAGATGGCGGCGGTAATCCGCGCCGCCAGAGCAGGCACTGAGGCCGGACTGCCTCCAGAGTTCGCGACCGCCCTGGCCCACGCAGCTGTCGACCCCAGTGAGCTGAGGGCATTGCTGAGGCGTCCGACTCGCGTCAACATCGCCGGAGGCGTCATCGAGGCAATCGACCTCGACCTCTACGTCCCCGGCCTGGTGCCACTCCCTACCAACAACCGGACAATGGAACGACGGGTGTACCCGGCGGCCGGCGCCGAGGGGTATACGGGACCACTCACCGGACCCCGGTCCCCGTCCGGTGAGACGACCACGCTCTGGATCGAGGGCGAGGACGTCAGCCACGTGCAGGACGAGACAGAGCGGGCACGCGAGTTCATCCTGGCGAACAACAACCTGCGCGAGTCCATCGCGGCACGCGGCATCGCCATGCCAGTGAACGTTGTCTTCTTCGAGCTGCGACACCGCGACGACGAACCCTGCATGCCCCTCCTGGGGACAGCAGACGGTTCCAGCCGCATCACTAACGCCCACGACCTTTTGGGGCTCACCGACCCACAGACGCACTACCACTTTCCCACGGACCGTGACGACTACCGACGCTTCATCGGAGCAATTAGCGAGGCCGACCCCGACGCGTTGCGTCCCGCCGCTCGTCGGCGACTGATACGACAGCGCAACGCGCTGATCACGCCCACCCGCGTGTTTCTCCGCTTCTCTCCTACCAGGGGGGGCTACGACTACGCGCGCGCCGTCAACGCCTTCGTCGGCATGCTGCACGTCGACCCTCCGCGGCCGTGGAGCCAAACGGGCAAGCTCGAGGCCATGGCCGAGGCGGTCCTAGACGTGCTCCGCAGCGCCGACGTACTCGACGATCCCGTCCACGACTACCTCGCGGGTCTTCTCACCCCGCAGCAAGCCGAGGACGAGGGACTCCCCATCGAGCGTGACGAGCAGGCGGCCTTTGTGCTCGCAGCCCTGCTTCGCGAGCAGCATCGGGACCTCGTCGAACGAGGGATCCGCGACGTCACCGCCAAGAAGAGCGTCAGCCCCGGCCGACGAACGGACGTGATCGCGGAGTTGGCTCTCCGGCCCACCCGGAGCATCGCCACCACCCTGGAAGCCAAGGACGCCGAGCGCCAGCGGGCGGAGCGGATGCGCGCCGCATACCTACGTTGTGCTCGGCTGACGCGGTACGCGACCGCAGAGTGGAAGGTCACCAGTCGGTCGCCAGAGAACCTTCTTAAGGCGGCTCTGGAGGAACTGCGTGCTAACCCCTCCAGCTCTCATGCCGTCCCCAGCCGGTGGGTCAACCGGCTGGAGCTGGCGGCCGTAGCCCAATACCACCTCACAGCCTGGGGCGGGCTGCGACGCGAAGCCATGGGCAACACCGGGGCCGACACGCGCGGCCCCCAGCAAATCCTAGAAGCGATGCTCCGCGACGAGCAGGGCTTGCGGTTGTTGGCCCAAGCGATCATCGATGGACGGGATGGAACACAACCACGACGCGTCACGGAAAACGGGGACTTCCAGCGCGGCGTCCGTGACGAGTACGGAAGCTGGCACGAGGACTCCGCAGGCAAGCCCATGCCGATCGAGGATGAATGGCTGCGATACGAGGTCTACGCCACGGGAACGACCCTGCCGCGGCCGGTGACACCTCCCAACGAGACACCTCGGATGAAAGCGACACGGCTGAAGAGCCAAATCGGCCAATACATCGAGCAGATAAACCTCGATGTTGAGGAGCTCGCCAACGTTGAGGAAGCCCAGGGAGGATCGCTCCTCGACAAGGAAGGATGGGCGAAGCCGAACGAACTCCTGAACCACCTCATGAACGCCCACTCGCAGATCAGCTACTGGTCACGAGTCGCCGAGCGCCAATGAACCGCTCGAACGGATAGGGCGACAACGCAGGAGCTCCGAGAAGGGCTCCCTCCGCTGTCGCCCCGGTGCCCGTGCCACGGCAGGACCTACGTCTTCCGGGGCCAAGGCGCGGCTCGCCGGCATCCTGCGCACGGACGTCGACCTGTGGGAGAAGAAGGGGCCGACGATCGCCGGTTACCCAAACCGGCGATTGGACACGCGGCCTCCAGCGTCAAGACCTGGCGCTCGACGCTCCACCTGATCTTCGAGGACGCGATCGACCTGATCACGTTCAATCCGGCGGCCAAGCGACGCGGTCGCGGCAAGCGCGCCGGCCGCTCCCGCGACCGAGGCCCTGCGCGCGTCCGCGCCAACGTCCCCCGCTCGAATCCCGCCCCGACCGACGGTGAGCCGCGTCTGCGGGCCCGACCGCCGCGCAGCGAAGTCCACGAAGAGCTGGGGATCAAGCCCCACATCGGCCGCCTGCTCGTCGTGGACTGGGCGCCGAATCCGGGAGAGGGAGACAAGGTTCTCTACCTCTTCGACGGTGGCCGCCTCAGCGCGGACCAGCGCCAGCACATCGCGCTGCAAGCCGACGAGCTCCGCAGCTACGACTTCCACCACGCCGAGCAACTGCCCGAGCTCACTATCCCCCGCCTCGCACGCCGAATCACCGCGGGGATCCAGGCCCACGCAGCCGGCCTGACCGCCTACCTGGAACAAGGGGTGTCGCCAGAAACAGGGGCTTGACCAGGGGCCGCTTGGCCCCAGCACGCGTGACGATCCTGGGCAGCGAAGGTTCACCGTAGTGGCGATTCTCAAACCAGCGATGCACGGCCCCCTGCCCGTACTGCGCTCCGGGGCTCCGCAGGAACTCATACGAGTGACAACCTGAAGGGGCCCATCGTTCTCCGTCTTCCCAGATGACCAGCGGTAGCACTCGTCGTCAATAACCGTTGGAGATGGCAGGATTGGGGAAGTTTCGAGTGGGGGGCCGTTCGTGGCTGTACGCAAGACCATCCAAGTGGTGCCGCGAGCGCGGCGCACGCTGACTTCGCTTCGCAACCTGGGTTACGACCTGCGTCACGCCGTGGCAGACATCGTCGACAACAGCGTTTCCGCGGACGCAACGACTGTGCACGTGACTGTGCGCTTCGACGGCACGCGTTCCTGGATCCGTATCTCGGACGACGGGCGAGGCATGGACGCCGAAACGTTGAGCGAGGCGTTCCGCTATGGGAGCGACCGTGAGTACAACGGGACGGAGCTGGGGCGCTTCGGCTTCGGGCTCAAGTCTGCGTCCACTTCCCAGTGTCGAAAGATGACCGTGGTGTCGCGTGCGGACACTCCCGGTGCCGCGCTGGAGGCCCGTCAGCTCGACCTCGACCACATCGACGAGGTCGACGACTGGGAGATCTTCGACCTGCCCCCTGATGAGTTGCCGGAGCCGACCCGGGCTGTGCTCGGTGAGGGTTCTGGCACGGTCGTCCTGTGGGAGGGCCTCGACCGCGTTCTCCGGTATCAGGATCCGTTCGGAGGTTGGGCGAAGAAGCAGCTGATCGCTCATGCCGAGGACATCGACCAGCACTTGGGCATGGTGTTCCATCGCTTCCTTGCTGGAGAGGTTGACGACCGGGAGCCGCTTCAAATCACGGTGAACGGGACTCCCGTGGAAGCGTGGGACCCGTTCTGCCGTGCAGAGCCGAGCACCTCCGCCCTGCAGGAGGAGGACATGGAGGTGCGCTCCCTAGACGGCCACGGGATTGTGCGTCTGCGTCCCTTCGTGCTCCCCAACCAGAACCACTTCTCGTCGCAGGCTGTATGGAAGCGGGCCTCGGGACCCAAGGGCTGGAATCGACAGCAGGGCTTCTACATCTACCGAGCTGAACGTCTGATCCAGTCCGGTGGCTGGTGTCGCCTGCGAGCCGTCGATGAGCACGCCAAACTCGCCCGTATATCGCTGGAGTTCTTCCCGGAGCTCGACAGCGCCTTCGGCGTCAACGTGGCCAAGGCTTCCGTCACACTGCCCGAGGAGCTCCGCAAGGAGCTCACACCCCTGGTGACGACCTGGGGCAGGGCGGCCGACACTGCCTACCGCCAGAAGCAACGACCTCCGAGCCCGCCGCCCAGACCCCCCAAGCGGTCAGGTGCCGCGTTGTCGTCACCAGCGCCCACCATACGTCCATCCTCCAGCCAGCCCGACCCCAGCCACGAGCAGGCGTCGAGTTTCAAGCCCACTGCTTTCTCACCTGCGTTGGCAGATCACCGGGGCGCCGGCACAACCTCGCGGGTGCCGGACGCCGCTCCACTGTCAGCGCGTGAGGCACTGGAAGCTGCCGCTAGTCAAGTCGGCGAGACCGAGGCACTCAACCGGATCGTCTCGGCCCTGCACACTATGTCTCCGGAGGTGGCTCATGACCTCGGTTGGTGACCGCGTAGAGGGCCACCTCTTTGTCCTCAAGGCCATCATGGACAGGGACAAACTGACCCTTGAGGAAAGCCTCTCCCGCTACCCCGGCCTCGTGCCGGCAGAGGACCACGACGCCGTTCGCCGCCACTGGGAACAGCAGCAGCGGACCACGACCATCATCCGTACTGTGCGCCCGACCGAGCTCACCGCTACAGGGGGGCCGCGGCCCTGGGCTGAGAACTGGAACACCGCCGAGGGCTACTACTGGGCACGTCAGCGGCGCTTCCTCAGCCACGTACTGCGCCGTCAGGACTACGAGATCGACAGCGTCGACCTGGCGAGTGACCGAGTATTGGCCCACCTGGAGAACCCGCGACACCCGGAACCGTTCATTGTGCGCGGCCTCGTCGTGGGGCACGTACAGAGCGGCAAGACGAGCAACTTCTCCGCCCTGATAGCCAAGGCGTCCGACGCCGGCTACAAGATCATCATCGTGCTTTCCGGGCTCCACAACACGCTACGCCAGCAGACGCAGAGGCGCCTTCAGCGCGACCTTGGCCACGAGAACGTTCCGTTCCCCAAAGGCGTGGGACAAGGGGACCCGGAGAAGTACTGGACCTGGTTGACCCGGGACGACCTCGATGGCGACTTCGACCCAGGAGTCAATGTCGGACCTCTGCAGGGACAGAACCAGGTCATCCTGGTGGTCAAGAAGAACAAGACACGCCTGGACAGGCTTCTTGACTGGCTCGAAAACAAGGTTCCTGAACATGTGCCGGTGCTTGTCGTCGACGACGAGGCCGACCAAGCGTCAGTGAACACGGGGGGTAACCGTCCCGACGACGAGCCAGTGTCCGAGGTCCTTGACCTCAGGGCAGCGGACTTCGACGGCGAGACACCGGCAGACGACGAACTGGACCCCAGCGCGATCAACCTTCGTATCCGAAGGCTGCTGCGCTGTTTCGCGCGGGTGTCCTACGTTGCCTATACGGCGACCCCCTTCGCCAACATTCTCATCAATCCCAACGCGGAAGACCGCGAAGGTGGAGACGACCTGTTCCCACGGGACTTCATCCTCACCCTTCCCCATCCTCCTGGCCAGAAATACGTAGGCTCTGACCGCCTGTTCGGCCGCGAACAGCTCCCCGGCGAGGTCGGGCAGGTCGAAGGGATTGACGTAATTCGGATCGTTCCGGAAATCGAAGTGGAGCAGGTCATTCCTCCGAAGGGAAGGCGAAAACCTTACACTCCCGTAATCCCAAGCACTCTCAAAGCTTCTCTTATTGACTTCTTGTTGGCAGCTGCTGGTCGGATGGCACGGAACGGCGCCGATCAGCCTTGCACCATGCTTGTGCATATTGACATGCGCAAGGAAGCCCAAGACAAGCTCGCTGCCGAGATCACCGCCGAGCTCGGTCACATGCGACAGCAGTGGCGCTATGACCGGGAGAACTTCCTTCCCGTGCTAAGTGATCGATGGGACATGGAGTTCCGTCCACTCACCTCGTCGATGGACCTCGACAATGACGTGCCGTTCGAGAAGCTGGAGCAGCACTTGGACGCTCTGCTCACACCAGGAGTAGAGGTCCGGATCCTGAACTCAAACCACGAAGACGAGCTCGACTTCGAGATCGAACCGGACCTTAAGGCCGTCTTGGTCGGAGGCAACAAGCTCTCCCGAGGTGTCACCATCGAGGGACTCCTCGTCTCGTACTTCGTAAGACGCAGCCCCTACTACGACACGCTCCTGCAGATGGGGCGTTGGTTTGGTTATCGAGGCGATTATGTCGACCTGACGCGCTTGTACAGCACCCAGCTCCTTGTCACGTGGTTCCATGACCTGGCCACGATCGAGGAGGAGCTTCGACGGCAGATAGAGCACTACGCGCGCCGGAAACTCAAACCATGGGATGCCGCGCCACGAATCCGTAGCCACGAGAAAATGCTGCCGACAGCCAAGAACAAGATGAAGGACACCTCGCTCCAGCAGGAATCCTTCGATGGCAGAAAACTCCAGACCCTCCGTTTCCCGTTCCACGACCCCATGATTCTTGACCTGTGTAGTGAGAACCTCGGAACCACTCGCGCTCTACTGAGCTCCTTGGGACCACCACACCACGCAGACCCTGGGCGTCTAAACTGGGAAGGCGTCAGCGTCGAGGCCATTGTTCGCTTTATCGAACTGTTTCGGTTCAGCGACCAAAGCGCTTTCGACGTGCCGTCCGTCGCGAGTTACATTCAGGCTCAGACCCAGCACAACGAACTTGTATCCTGGCGGGTGATGGTCTCGTCTGCCCGCGTCCAGCAGAACGAGCACCGTACAGTCGATTTGGGCATCTCGGGGCATCCTGAAGTGACAATGATCCAACGCAGCAGGCTCGCGAAGGACCCCAGCTCACTTGGTGTGGTCACTGAGCCGGAGGACGAGCTGCAAGGACTCACCCCGGCCCAGATCGAAGAGGCCCGTAAGCTGCAGGAGTCAGGGACGTTCTCCACGCTTGGTGATGCGTTCAGGTCCCAGCGGTCGCCGCGAGAGGGATTGCTCGTCCTCTACCCCATCGATCCGAGCAGCGGAGTGGGCGCCAACGCGAAGAACCGACGAAAGCTGTTCGATGAGGAAATCGAGCGGCCGGAATGCGTTTTGGCATACGCGGTATCCTTTCCCTACTCCACGAGCCCGAGGAGCCTTCCCTACGTGGTTGGACATAAGGCAGGGCGCCCATGAACGCGGCTGAGCTAGAGAATCTGTGGAGCCAGATTCCGGATGCGCCAGCTCCTGGCCTGCTGTCTGCGGAAAAGCTGCCAGCCGATGATCTGTGGGCCGCGGTAGATGCCGACGGGCACTGTCATCTACTGCTACACGTGCCGCCAGGCACACAGGCACCGAGCACCCACACCAAGGGCCTCCAAGTCCGGGTGGGCGAGCATCAAGTGGCCGGACAACCGGTCAGCGATTATCTGGATGTTGCCTGCCTGGACGCAGCAGCAGTGACAACTTTCGCTGCCGTGGCCGCAGACATCATTCACCTCGCTGGATCATTGCAGGCAGCGGAGCGGGCCACCGCTGTAGGTGACGTCCTTGAGCGGTGGAAGTGGTTCTGGGAGGTGGACTCCAGCCGCCTCACCAACAACGACGCATTGGCTCTCTTTGCGGAGCTTTGGTTTCTGGTGCGGTGGGCCGGCGTGACACCAACCCACATAGACGCCTGGACAGCATCCGAGGGATCCCGCCACGACTTCCAATGGCCGAACGCATCCGTCGAGGTCAAGGCCACCGCCCGTAGTGGCGATGCTGGCAGCGTCCACACGATCCGGAGCCTGGACCAACTCGCGGCTCCGGAGACGGGTGAACTCTATCTCTTCAGCCTCCGCGTGATGCGGGACCAACTGGCCAACAACACGCTGCCCAAGCTCGTCGACAGGGTGGCGACGGACCTAGCGGATCACCCGGCCGCCCGAGAACGGTTCCTACAAAAGATTGGGAGTCGAGGTTACAGCCCCGTCCAACGTAAGACCCATGAGATTCCCTACCGAATTGTTGAGGAGTGCCTCTACCGGGTCACGGACGACTTCCCTCGGCTGACTCACGACTCCTTCCCAACTGGGTTGCCGAGCGGAGTCGTACGAGTCTCGTACGACCTCGACTTGGCTGCTTGTGGGTCCTGGCTTCTTTCCACCAATCCCAAAGACTGGTCACCCATCTAACGCCGCCGACGTGGCCCCTGCGCTCATCCACGAGTACCTTCTCGGTACCGAGGTCCTCCATCGCGGTCCGATGGGGGGGGTGGCGAAGGCCGTGGGCCGTGAGGCCCTCGGGATCCAACACAGCCCGGTCGGTGGCGACGCCCGTCCGGCGCAGAGACCGCCCCTCGCCCGGTGAAATCGCAGTCCTCCTAGCCGTAGCGGCTGACCTAGACCCCACCTGCCGGCAATCGACGGTCGAACGAGCAGCTGCGGGTCCGACCGGCTCGACGATCTCGCTCGGGTGTGCCCGACTCCTGCAGCACCGGTGGCGTTCCAGGTCTCCGAACACGTCGGGACCAAGTTCAACGCGTCCGCAGCCCAACCGGAAGGCCGTCCCACTCCCGAGCGAAGCTCACAGCTCGCTCACGGCAACCGAGCAGGTGGCTCCAGTGTTCGTCGAATGCCTCGGGCAGTTCAACCGCGGATGACGGTAGTGGCTGTAGGGCGATGAAGGTCACCATGTCTCTGTCACCGCGCAGACCGGAGATCCGCAGAACACCGGATGATCGATCCCGCGCCTCCACTAACATCGACCTTGGGCGGGCGTTTGCAGGATGCATAAAATGGCGACGCGGAGGGGCATCTCCTCGATTTCGTGGGGGCTCTTTTGGTTCATGTGGATCATGAGTCAGTCGCACAGCGAGAGGGCCCATATCGGGGAAGCAGGCTGAAACCACCCATGACCTACGACATCGCGGCCCCCGAACCCGCGGGCATGGTGGCTTCGCTCAGCTCCCTGGGGTACTCGCTGCCCGCTGCCGTCGCGGATCTCGTCGACAACAGCATCGCAGCTGAGGCCGGGAACATCGACGTCGAGTTCACCTGGGCGGGACGGGACTCGTGGATCGCAGTCGTCGACGACGGCAGGGGCATGAGCGCCCAGGAACTCATCACGGCAATGACCGTGGCGGCTCGCGGACCCGCGACCTCACGTTCCTCCACGGACCTGGGCCGTTTCGGCGTGGGTCTGAAGTCCGCCTCGTTCTCGCAGTCGCGGCAACTCTCCGTGGCCACAGCGACCGATGGCGTGTGGCACGTACGGACCTGGGACCTCGATGTCGTTGAGGAGTCCGGCGAGTGGAGACTCCTCCACGGAGCGGATGTCGACACAAGCACCGTGCTGGACAGGCTTCGGAGCAGCACTGACCGCGGGACAATCGTGCTCTGGCGGCGACTCAACGGCTACAACAGCAGTGCCGTTCGCGAGGACGACGAGCGCACCCAGAAGCAGTTCTACGCCGAGGCAGCCCGCACGGAGTCGCACCTCGGAATGGTCTTCGCCCGATTCCTCACCGGGAGCCGGCGCCGGAACCTGCGCGTGTCCGGAACCTCGGTGAAACCCTGGGATCCGTTCATGGGTAACCACCCCTCTGTCCAGCGGCTCCCCACGGAGGAACTGCCTCTCAGCGGCAGTTCCGTGAGGGTCGAAGCGTTCATCCTCCCCAGCACCCACCGGCTCACCCCGGAGGAGTACGGCATGGCCGCAGGGCCACAGGGGTGGCTCGACCAGCAGGGCTTCTATGTCTACCGCCGCAACCGCCTGATCCTGGCCGGCGACTGGCTGGGGCAGAGAGGGATGCGTCGTGAGGAGAAGTACAACCTGGCGCGCATCGCCGTCGACATCCCGGCCGAGACCGACGTCGAGTGGGGCGTAGATGTGAGGAAGTCCAGCGTCGTCCCGCCCGTGGGTCTACGTCCGCACCTCCATCGCATCGCACGGCAAGCCCGGGCGAGGGCCGCAGACGTTCTGCGGCACCGTGGACAGGTGGCCGCACGTACCCACGGAGACCCCCTGTCATACGCGTGGAACGTGCGCCGACCGGACGGCAGGGTCACGTGCAGGATCAACCGCAGCCATCCGTTGGTCCAAGCTGCTCTGCGACCCGGCGGCAACAACGTCGCGGACGTACGAGCGTTGATCCGGCTTCTGGAAGAGACAGTGCCCGTCGCCGCCCTCCGCGTGATGCATGAGACGGACACGAGCGACGACCCGGAACCGTTCGGTGGTCCAGGGCCCGCCGACGAGGCGGCTACCGAGGTAGCAGAACGCATCTACGAGTCACTCGTCTCGGGCGGCCGATCGCCAGCCGCCGCGCGTGAGAGGTTGCGGACCATGCCTCCCTTCGACCAACTGCAGGGTTTCTGGAGCGGATGAGCCCTGAGTTGTTGTCAGTGGCCGCCCCTACTCTGCTCGACACCGTCTACATCCCGCTGGAGGTCCCACGTGAGCGCTGTTCCCGACGAACCCATGGCCAAGGCCACGCGCCTGGTTCTCGGGTTCCTGCCACAGGACCGTCAGCCGAAGCCGGACGAGGTCCAGAACGCCGTCAACGCCATCTTCGGGATGCTGGCCGCCCAGGGGGAGGACCTTGACCGGGACCAGCTGGCCAAGGAGATCGAGGCCATGACTGCCGTGTTCCAGGAGCGGTCGCTGGCACTCGTGGACCCCAAGGGGCACGAACCCTGGCTGCCCGAGGCGAAGAACGACCGTGCCTGGGACTTCTGGGAGCGTTACCGGCGGTATCTCGAAGACGTGGTGAACCTTCCGCCGTGGGTCGTGAGGCGGCTGGACCAGAGCTCGGACGAGGTACTCAGCCAGCTGGAGGATCCTCGCCGCTCAGGCCCTTGGCGTCGCCAGGGGCTCGTGATCGGCCAGGTGCAGTCGGGCAAGACCGGCCAGTACATCGGGCTCGCCGCGAAGGCCGTGGACGCGGGATACAGGTTCATCGTGGTCCTTGCCGGCATCCACAACGACCTCCGGAGCCAGACACAACTCCGGATAGACGAGGGACTCCTGGGTTTCGACACCCAGCACCAGAACCGGTCGAACGAGGACGGCCGTTCACGCGCGATCGGTGCAGGAGCCATGCCCCTCGCCAAGAAGCTCGACATCGCGTCGCCGACCAGCAGCGCGGAGAAGGGGGACTTCGGGCTCGCGACGGCCAAGGCCATCAACTTCCCCCTCGGCAGCTTTCCCGTCGTTCTCGTCGTCAAGAAGCACTACAAGATCCTGGAATACCTCCGTAACTGGGTGATAGACGTCCACGGCACCGAGGACGAGAACGGCGAGAAGGTCGTGAAGGACCTCCCCCTGTTCGTCATCGACGACGAGGCCGACAACGCCTCGATCAACACGGTCCGTGACCCCGAGGCGGACCCGACCAAAACCAACGCCGCCATCCGCAGGCTCATGAAGAGCTTCGACAAAGCCGCGTACGTCGGGTACACGGCCACCCCCTTCGCCAACATCTACATCGACCCCAGCGTGAACCACGACGTCGCCGGGGAAGACCTCTTCCCCTACAGCTTCATCCGCAGCCTTCCCTCGCCGTCGAACTACCTTGGCCCTGAGCGCGTCTTCGGGCTCCAGGTCGACGACGAGGACGAGGAGGACGTGCAGCCGCTACCGCTCGTTCGCCATGTGGACGACGCGGACACCTGGCTTCCCACCCAGCACAAGCCCGGCGACGTCCCGGGCGACAGGCTCCCGCAGTCCCTGCGCGACGCGATCTTCTCGTTCGTGCTCGCCTGTGCCGCCCGCCGGGCGCGAGGGCAGACGAAGGTCCACAACTCGATGCTGGTGCACGTCACCCGCTTCACCGCGGTGCAGGCCCTCGTTCGCGACCAGGTCGACGACCACCTGCGGCTCATCGTTGACATGATCCGAGACCGGTACGGAAAGGGCCCTGAGCTCCGTGCCGAACTCCGGGCCCTCTGGGAGCGCGACTTCGTTCCCACCACGGACGAGTTCCCTGCTGACGAGGTACAACGCCTGACCTGGGAGCAGGTCTCCGAACAGCTCCTTCCTGCCCTCAGGAAGATCCAGGTCAAGACGGTGAACGGCACCTCCAAGGATGCGCTCGACTACTACGAGAACCGCAGGAACGGTCTGTCCGTGATCGCCATCGGGGGACAGAAACTCTCCCGTGGCCTCACCCTGGACGGCCTGACCGTCAGCTACTACCTGCGCGTGTCGAAGACGTACGACACCCTCCTTCAGATGGGCCGGTGGTTCGGATACCGCCCGGGCTACGAGGACGTGTGCCGCCTGTACACAACGCCGGCGCTTGAGGACGCATACGTGGAGGTGACCGCCGCGACCGACGAACTCCGCAGGGAGGTCGAGGAGATGGCGGCGCTCAGCCTCACCCCGAAGGAGTTCGGACTGAAGGTCCGTTCTTCCTCCCTGGGGCTCACGGTGACCGCGGCCAACAAGATGCGGCAGAGCGCGAAGATCCTGCTCAGCTACTCCGGGGAGGGGCCGGAGACGGTGATCTTCAAGCTCACCGGCAAGACCGTCGAGAACAACTTCAAGACTCTTGAGACCCTCGTCCGCCGGTTGGACGCCGTCGCAGAACCCGTACCGGGGACTCCGGGCGGCAACGTGCAGTGGGGAGGGGTGCCTCCGGAGATCATCTCCGAGTTCCTCACCTCCTACGAGACCGACCGCATGGCTCAGCGTGTTCGCCCGAGGCTCATCGCGAAATACGTGGAGCAGTGCGCCAAGGTGGGTGAGCTGGGCAACTGGACGGTGTGTCTAGTCGGCAGCACGACGTCGAAGACGCCGCAGGACATTGGCGATCACACCGTCGGCCTGGTAACCCGCAAGGCACTCAATGACGCCTTCAGAGCCGAGGGAAGGTACACGATCCGCCGGGTACTCAGTCCGCCGGACGAGCTGATCGACCTCGACGACGCGCAGGAGGCCGCAGCACGAGAGGCCGCGAGGAAAGCCGCGGCGCAGAAGGAGAAGGCGTCGGTTCCGAAGAACCCGGCGGGCCCGCACATACGGCGACAGCGGCGGACTGATCAGGGCCTGTTGCTGATCTACCCGATCGAGCTGCCGAAGTCCGACGACAAGGAGTCGACGGCTCCCCTCGTGGGCTTCCAGGTGAGCTTCCCGCACTCCGACTACCAGTCCAAGACCGAGTACATCGCCAACACCATCTGGCTCCAGGAGGACATCTACACCATCGCCGAGGAGGACGAGGCGTGACCGTCACCGAGGACGAGTGGCGTGAACTGGAGAGACCCCAGGACGCCCCAGGGCGGTCCAGCCTCCGTCTGTACCCGGAGTCCCCGCTCGACATCTTCCTCTCCGTCTCCCACCCCGGCCGCCAGCGCATGCTGGTGCTCAGGGCGGATGCTCGCTCCGCAGACCCGATCGTGCGGTCCGTGGGCCGGCTCCCCAAGGCAGCTGGGATCGAGATGAACCTGAGTGCCGTGTCCCGGATTGAGTACGAGCTCCAGGTGATCCTGACGGCAGACGGGCTTCGTGAGGTGTTCAATCCGCTCGTCACCGACGTTGCCGAGACCGCCAAGTCCGCTCCGGCCGCCGCTGAGGCCCTGGCGGCCGCCGTGGACAGGTTCGAGAGGTGGCAGGACCTCCTGCGCGCTGTCGGCAGGGACGGGCTGAGCGCCGAGGCGCGTCGTGGACTCTACGGCGAACTCCTGGTACTGGGGGATGTCCTCCTGGCCTCTCTGGGCCAAGCCGAGGCGATCGAGGCGTGGACCGGTCCCACAGGTTCCAACCAGGACTTCCAGCTGTCCGGGCTGGCCATCGAGACCAAGGCCAGTGTCGCGAAGCGGCCCCGGAGCATACGGATCGCCAGCGAGAGACAGCTGGACGGAACCGGGACGCCCTCGCTGCTCCTCGCACTCACGAATCTCGACGAGCGGCGGGGTGGATCGGGAGAGAGCCTGAACAGGAGGGTGGAGGGCATACGCCAGCAGCTCACGAGTCCCGCCGCTCGGGCCCGGTTCGACGGTCTACTCATCCAGGTCGGTTACCTCCCTGGGCACCATGACCTCTACGAAGAACCCCGGTACACCCTCCGCGAGCTTCGGTTCTGGCACGTACGGGAAGGATTTCCCAGGCTGGTCGAGTCGGACCTGCCCGAGGGCGTCGGTGACTGCACTTACCACGTGAGCACCTCGGGTCTGGACGCCTATCGCGCCACGGCCGACGAGGTGAAGGAACTGATCGGGGGGTCCCATGGCTGAGCTCGACCTGGCCGAGTTCTCGCGGAGCCTCGTCGCCGACGTCCAGGCGACCGCTGACGCCGAGGGGACAACCACCCCAGAGGCATTCACACGCCGGGTCTTCGAGGACCTGGAGCAGGCCGGCGTCGTGTCCAACACCTTCACCGCCTACCACAAGATGCACGGCCACGAGGTGCACGGTTACGGCATCGGAGAGTCGGGCGAGTCCCTGGACCTGTTCGTGACGGACTTCCAGCTGGAACCACTGGAGTCCAAGCTCACGAAGGCACAGACCGAGACGTCCTTCAGGCGGCTTCTGGCGTTCGTGCAGCGTTGCCGGGACGGGCTGCAGCAGCACATCGACGAGTCGTTCGACGTGTACGACATGTGCGCTGCAGTCGAGAAGGCACTCACCGAGGTGCAGCGCATCAGGCTCTTCCTGCTCAGCAACAGGGTGGGTACCGCAACCGAGTTGCCGGCCTCGGAATTCGACGGCCTCCCGGTGACCCACGAGGTGTGGGACCTGGCACGGCTACACCGCCATGCGACGTCGGGCGCTCTCGGCGAGCCCATCATGGTGCCCTTCAGCCCTCCGCTGCCCTGTGTCTCCGCCCCGAGCTCGGAAGAGGACCATTCCGTGGTTCTGGCGGTCATACCGGGGGAGATGCTCGCCGAGCTGTACGCCGAGTACGGCACCCGGCTCCTCGAACTCAACGTTCGCTCCTTCCTCCAGACCCGCGGTGCGGTCAACCGGGGTATCCGGGAGACCCTGCTGAACGCACCTAGCAGGTTCCTGGCCTACAACAACGGAATCACCGCGACCGCGTCGCAGGTCGACTTCGTGAGGGGCACGGACGGCGAACCCACCCACATCTCCGGAGTGCACGGCCTCCAGATCGTGAACGGCGGTCAGACGACTGCCTCGCTCCACTACGCACTGAGCCGCGACAAGGCCGACCTGTCCCACGTCCGGGTCCAGATGAAGCTGACGGAGGTGGCGCCCGAGCGGCTCGCTGAGATCGTTCCCAAGATCTCGGAGTACTCCAACACGCAGAACCGGGTGACCCAGGTCGACTTCAGCTCCAACCACGACTACCACGTCGACATGCAGCGGATCACCCGCTCCTTGTGGGCCCCCGCAACGGACGGCAGCGGCCAGGAGACCCACTGGTTCTACGAGCGTGCGCGCGGCCAGTACACGGACGAGCTGGCCAAGGCCCGCACCCCTGCCAGGCAGGCGCAGTTCAAGAAACTGAACCCGACGAAGCAGAAGTTCACGAAGGCGGACCTCGCCAAGTTCGTCCACTCGTGGAACCACCTGCCTTACCACGTGAGTCGCGGAGCGCAGAAGAACTTCGTCGAGTTCATGGTCAACGTCGACAAGGCGCCGCCCCGCGTCGACGTCCAGTACTGCCAGCGGGTAATCGCCATGGCCGTCCTGTTCAAGGCGGTGGACCGGATCGCCGCCATCCACGGAGCCGGCAGTCACAAGAGCATGATCACCACCTACACCGTGGCTCGCCTGTCCCTTGCGACCGACCGTCGGATCGATCTCGACCGGATCTGGCGGGAGCAGGGCGTCACACCGGTGCTGGAGGCCGCGATCCACGACCTGTGCCCCCGCGTCATGCGGGCGGTGACCACGCCCCTTGAAGGGAACCATGTGGGCGAGTGGGCGAAGAAAGCTACGTGCTGGGACGCGGTGTCCCAGGTGCCCTGGACGGCTCCCCGCGCTCTGGCGGCGGAGCTGTTGGACCACTCTTTGGACGAGGCGGCGCTCGCCGGCGGTACCGGTGCTGAGGAAGGAGCAGGTGAGGAGGCAGCGCTGATCCCTGCTGACGAGTGGTACGCGATCGAGCGTTGGGCCAAGGAGACCCGCAATCTCGAACCCTGGCAGCGGCAGCTGGCCCAGTTCGTCGGCAGGCGCATCGAGCTGGAACAGGAGGTTTCCGAGACGCAGGCCGTTCAGGCCCTGCACGCCCGTGCCCAGGCTCTGCGGCTGGGGTTCACCCCCCATCCGTAGCCGGTGGTTCGCGTCCTGGGCGCGAACCACCGACATGTCAGACGGTAGTTCGCCAAGATAGAGGGATGATTCCCGAGTTCGATGTGGACATCAGTCTCGACCACGACATGGAAACGCTACGTACGGGCCTGAGCGCGGAAGACGTGGCCAGGGGCTTCACGGATCACCACGAGTACGAATGCCTGGGGCTCCCGAGCTGGGAAGAAGCCGCAGAGTGTCTGAAGGAGGAAGCCACCTTCCTCGAACGCGCGGACAAGTCCGAAGCGCCCGACGGGGTGGAGGCGATCCTTCACGAACTGCAGGACGCCGACGACGTCGGCTACGCCGAACTGATGGCGTACACGTTCTGCTGGAACGACGTCGGGGTGGCGGGGCTCAGTCTGGCGCTCAGCGCCGCCCGAATCGCCACCTTCTACTCCTGCTCCAGCGGGCTCGGCGTGAGCCATCACGCCGACTACCCAACGGTCGGTGCTGTGCCCGATCCCGAGCGGGCCAGCCTGCTCGCCCGGCTGGCAGAGCAGAACGGCTGCGGCGTCGACCAGGTGTACGGGCGTTGGTACATCTACGCGCGATCCATCAAGGACATGCACGGTCTCGGCAAGGCGGTCCTGGCTGCGCGCGATACCTTCGATGCCCTGCCCCGGCCATCCTGGACCGATGGTCTCGCCGAGTTGCTTGAGGAACTCGCCGACGAATAGCCACTGGTGGCCCCCGGTAGCCCTGGCAGCGACAGCTGGCCCCGTTCATCGACAGGCGCCTCGAACTCGGCCAGCGCGTTCCCGAGACGCAGACCATACAGGCGTCGCTCACTCGCAAAGAGACGCTGCACCTGGGGTGGGTTCGCGCGGTGAGTGCGAACCCACCGAAACGTCAGAGCATGCCCCTCTCGATGAGGTCCGTGATCGCGTCCTCGGCTCGCCTGAGCACGATGCGACCATCTCCGTCACTGAAAGCGACAACTTTGGCACCTGGCGTGATGCCGGCCTCCGCCAGCAGGCCGAGGGGCAGTTCGACACAGCCCTGATCGTCGACATGAAGTTCGGCTGGTTCCCGGAGCATGAGGAGAGTGTGGCACCCTCCCTTTCGGAGGACGTCGACAGGCTGGGGCTGTGACCATGACCGAAACGGGCCGACCACCGGACCGGCGGTGGGTCGCCACTGCGGAAGGGGAGCACCTTCGCGGTCGGCGCATAAGGGACACCAAGCCCGAGGTGGCTCTCCGGAAGGCCGTACACCGGCTCGGCCTCAGGTTCCGCCTCCAGCAGCGAGTAGCGCCCCGGTGTACGGCCGACTTCGTGCTTCCCAGACATCACGTCGCTGTCTTCGTCGACGGCTGCTTCTGGCACGGCTGCCCCGACCACTCCCCCGCAGAGTTCCGCGGGCCCAACGCCGCCCTCTGGGAGGAGAAGATCGAGACCAACAGAGAGCGGGACCGACGCAACACCGCGCAGGCCGCAGCCGCCGGCTGGACCGTGGTTCGGATCTGGGAGTGCGAGATCCGTCGAAACGTCGATGGAGCGGCTCAGAGAGTGGCGGAGACCGCTGCCTCGACCGAAGCGGCGTCGCGCCGCCGGCCGACCGCACCCGAGTGACGGCCAGCGTCAGAAGATCGTCGGGAGCGCTTTCTGCCGGGGGCAGTGAGCGACGAGCGGACACTCCGAACAGACGGGCTGGTCCTCCCTACACAGGTCCGTTCCGATGATTCGGATCGCTCCCATCCGGAGGGGTGCGTCCTCCCCCGCGCCAACGAGTTTCACCAGATTGACGCGGCCTTCACTGAGCCGGTTCGCATGGTCCGTGTCGATGTCGTTCATCCGGGCCGCGACCCGCAGCGTCCCCTGGACGACCAACATGAGGTCCTCGCCGATCAGCAGTCGATAGAGGGACTCCTCAGACGGCTTCATGGCCAGCTTGGAGGGTACGTCGAACCGCTTGCTCCACTGCCAGTCGTACGGCTTGTTCACCAGTGGTGCCAGCCGATCCACTCGGGCCCGGGCGGCCGTGGTGGGAGCCGTGTCGACCAGCTTCTTGAAGAGCGTGGAGGTGAGTCGCTTCGACTTCTTCGCAGCGGCCATCATGTCCGCCATTACGGTCGGTTTGATCTTTGTTCCGGAGAGCACGGCCACTATGGCAGCGTGAAGCGGAACGGGCGTTTTGCTGGGGAGTTGGTACCAGTCGCTGCTGTCACGCCGTTGCTCCGCCCACTCCGTGAGAGCGGCCCGGACCTCCCGCCAGTGGGGTCGAAGCTCGGCGGTCTCCGTGGTCGTGTCGCTGACGGGCTTCAGTACGGTCGCGGCCGCCTCTCCGAGCAGAGGGGGAACAGCGTTCCCGATCTGCCGAAAGGCATCACTCCGTGTGCCGGCGAACCTGAACCGGTCCGGGAAGGTCTGCACGCGCGCCGCCTCGCGCACGGTGAGGGTCCGAAGCTGCTCCGGGTGGATGTACCAGTAGCCGTCCTTGGCGATGTGCGCGGTGATCGTACGGCTGAGTTCGGTCCAGGCCAGCTTCTTGTACTTGTCCGTGTACTTCGTCGCGCTGTACCGCTGGTACTTCTTCTCTTTCCCGGTCAGCTTCTCTTGGAGGTCCGAGTACTTGGTGTCAGGCTCCATGACCTCGAAGATCCGGTGGTCGTCGTGCCGGACCCTTCGGGTCATGTGGTCCCAGACCGTCCCGCGAGGTGCCCCTTCGCGCATCTTCCTGCCGAAATCAGACAGGTTGCGAGGCGTGTGGTACGTCAGTTCCCGCTGCCCGACCCGCTCGGCGGGAATGACCTCCAGTTCGGGCAGGTCACCGATGGCGTCATGCAGAGTGGTGCGCTTCTCGTCGGGCTTCCGCCAACTGAAATCATCGACGTCGTTCCTGGCCAGGAGGATCAGACGCTTCCGGTGCTGCGGAACACCGTAGCTCCACGCGTCGACGAGCCGCACCTGCGTCGCGTATCCGAGCTCCTCCAGTTCATCCTCAATTGTCCGAATGACGAAGAAGTCGTCGTGAAGACCCATGTCGGGGACGTTCTCCATGAGGACCGTCCGAGGACGGATGCGCTTCACCATGTCCAGGTAGGCGCTCCAGAGCTCCTTCCGGCGGTCCTCCGGGTCACGGCCATGGTTCTTGACGAGATCCCGGATCTTGTTGCGCCCGGCCCTACTGAAGGGCTGACATGGCGGCCCGCCCGACACAAGATCGATTTTGGCGGGTTTGAGGATCGCTTCGAGTCGGTCGCGCTCTGCGGGATCACCGAGATCCATCTTCAGGCTGAGGCCCGGGAAGTTCGCCCTGTGAGTGTCCAGCGCCGCGTCGTCGAAGTCCACGGCGGCGGCGATGGTCCAACCCGCCTGCTGAACACCGAAACTGAGACCGCCGGCACCGGAGAAGAGGTCGACAGCCAACCTCTTGCCCTTGCCGAAGCCTTCAAGCCACCCCTGAAAGCCCTCAGGCTCGCAACTGTTCGTGTCTGGATCAAGCCTGAGGTAGTCGCTGCGTTCAAGGGGTACGCCGTACCATCCCTTCTTCACAGCACAGCCCTCCGTACGCATGAGATGAACGAGCACCAGGAGATCACAGACGCGCTGGTGGAAGCAAGAATTCCGGCATCTTGACCAAGAGGGCCGCCTGGAGTGACTGTCAAGGTTCCCTCCGGCGCCCACCGCGGGTGAACAGGGCTCCCAGCCAGCGGCTTCGAACCAGTGTTCTGTTGCACTCCGAGGCGACTGATCATAGTGGAACCCACCGACACCGCCGCCATCAGGGTGAGCAAAGAGCTCCCGCTCCACTCTGTCTGCCCAACGACGTCGAGACGCTGAAGACACGTTCGACTCGTCGGGATGGCGTCGCAAGATATCGGACAACTGGCCCCAGGAACCACGTGGTTCACCGTCGAACTGTTTGTAGAATCCCCTCACTTCACTGCGCTCCGCAGTGAAGCACAGCTGACAGTCACCAGAAGCGGGGGCACAGGTGAACTCCGAGAGCGCAGAGGCGTATCTCCGGCCTCGGGCCCGACTCATGAGCACGCTCGGCGAGGAACTGATCAGCAACGAGCGGGTCGCCCTGACCGAGCTCGTGAAGAACGCCTACGACGCGGACGCCAGCCTGGTGCTGATCCGTTTCAGCCCCCCACTCGAAGAGGGTGCTGGCTCGATTGAGGTCTGGGACGACGGCCACGGCATGTCGCCGGACACGGTGCGTGGCACCTGGATGGAGATCGCGACCTCGCACAGGCACCGACATCCGCACAGTGAGTCGGGGGGACGGCGTGTGCTCGGGGCCAAGGGTATCGGTCGGTTCGCCGCTGCCCGCCTGGCTCACGTCACCGCCATCACAACCCGGCGTGTGGGCGAGCCGGAGGTCACCCTCCGCATCGACTGGGGCAACTTCACGGAAGGTGACGCGTACCTCGACGAGGTTCCGATCTCCTGGTCCACGGCCGCACCTTCCGTCTTCAGGGAGGACGGCGAGGCGGAGCAGCACTTCTCCGAGATCGCCCGGGAGTTCACGACAGCTTCGACCGACGCACGTTCGGATCACGGGACCGTGGTGAGGCTTGAGGGGCTGCGTATGGAGTGGGGGCAGGAGGCCGTTGAGTCCCTCAAGCGCTCCCTGTCCCGACTTCTCCCTCCACCGCCTCCGGCAGAGCTGTCCGTGCCGGATCAGCCGGAGTTCGCGATCTACATCGAAATCCCCGACGGTCCGCTGCGCCATCTCGCCGGCTTCGTGGCGGCCAGCGAGGCGCTGGCCCACCCGCGCTACCGCCTGATCGGGAGCGTGGACACTGCCGGGAACGCCCACCTGGCCGTCTACGCCGGCGGCGACGAGCCGGTGGAAGTCGTCGAGGAGAACCTTCGGAAGGATTCGGACAGACCGTCCTGCGGCCCGCTGAAGTTGGACTTCCGCGTGTGGGACCTTGAGAAGTCGGCACTTCAGCCGCTCTTCCATCTCGACACGGGCGCGAGAAACCTCACCGAGGTGCGGAAGCTGATCAAGGACAACAGCGGTGTGACCCTGTACCGGGACGGGTTTCGCGTCCAACCCTTCGGGGAGCCGGGGTTCGACTGGCTCGGTTTCGACCAACGACGCGTCAACAACCCGACGATGCGGTTGTCCAACAACCAGGTGGCGGGATTCGTCTACATCTCGGCGGACGACAACCCCGGGCTCCAGGACCGTTCCCACCGAGAAGGACTCATCGACAGCCCGGAGTACGAGGAACTGAAGACGGTCATACTCCAGGCAATAACCAGACTGGAGATCCAGCGCTACAAGCTGCGCCGTCCCGAGCCCATCGTGCAGCCGGGGGCCGGCCTCCTTACCGGCCCGCCCGGTGGGCGAGGCCACGGGGTGTTCCAGAGCTTCAGCCTGGAGCCGCTCCGCCAAGTCGCCGCCGAGCGGTACCCGAACGACGTCGTCCTGGGCCGGGCCATCGAAGAGGCCACGGAGACGATCAACGAGGGGGTCCGCAAGGTCCAGGAGATCATCGCCCAGTTCTCCAGGCTCGCGACACTGGGCACCCTCGTCGACGTCGTACTCCACGACGGTCGGACGGCCTTGGCACGCATGGCCTTCGACCTACGCCAACTCGGCAAGATCACGAAGAAGGTGGAGGAACTCGACGCCGAGCTGTCCGCCGCGCTGGTGGACCTGCGAACGGACTTCACCGCACAGGAGAGGGCCATCGACCGGCTCTTCACCCGCATCGAGCCACTCAGCGGGCGGCAGCGGGGACGCCCACGCGAGCTCTCCCTCCACCAGAGCATCTCCGAGGCGGTCTCCGTTCTGGAATCGGAGATCACCAGGCACCGGGTGGACGTCACGGTCGGCGGGGAGGACGTGACGGTCACCGCCGAGCCGGGAGACATCAGAACACTCGTGCTCAATCTCGTGAGCAACGCGGTGTACTGGCTGTCCACGACGCCCGACGGGACAGAGCGCGCGGTTCTGATCGAGACCGAGCGCACCCGGGAGGGTGGGGCGGACGTGGTGGACATCACGGTCAGCGACAGCGGTCCCGGGGTGCGCGAGGAGATCAGGGAGCTGATCTTCGACACCTACTTCAGTGACAAGCCGGACGGCATCGGTCTCGGCCTCAGCATCGCAGGCAGCGTCGTGAAGGACTTCTACGACGGCGACCTGTGGCTGGTCAGCCCCGGCCCCCTCGTCGGCGCGAGTTTCCGGGCACGACTGCGAAGGAGAGTTGGGTGACGTCACCAGACGTTGCGTATCGGGTACTCATCGTCGACGACGACGCCAGAATGGCGGAGCAGCTCCAGGAGCTGCTGACCGACGAGCTGGAGGACCTGGGAGTCATCCACTTCGAAGCCGAGCAGGACTTCGCCGCCGCCGAGGAGCGGCTGAGCCATTCGGACTTCGACCTGGTCATCCTCGACGTCCGGGACGCGTCCGATGGCAGTCCCTCCGCGGACATAGAAGGGCGTGGGCGCGAACTGTACGAGCGGATCGCCAGGATCCGCTGGGTACCAGTGGTGTTCTTCACTGGTGTTCCCGAGCAGGTGCGTGCTCTGGAGGAGCCTCCGCTCATCCGCGTGGTGACGAAGAACGCTCTGGACGACATCGCCCCCGCAGTGCGGGACGGCCTGGTGTCCGGTGTGTCGGCGCTGACGCGTCGCATCTCGGGGCTGGTCGAGGACTATGTCCGCAACTTCATGCGTGATGTCGTTGCTCCGCACTGGAACGAAATGGCGGGCGCCGACCAGAACGAGATCGTCCCGGTCATCGTCAACCGCCTCGCCGCCTGGCTCAGGGAGAACGGTCTCCACAAGCTTGACCAGACCGTGGAAGGCGACCTCGCCGCTGTGGCGGCACGGCCCTCGGCGGCACGGGTCTACCTGATGCCTCCCGTCACCCACCACCTCACGGCGGCCGATCTCGTGGTCGACCCCGACGGCGGTTGGTGGCTGGTTCTCACACCAGCCTGCGACCTGTATGAAGATCACCCGGACTCGAACGTGGCGAAGCCTCGCACCGCCAAGGCCCATTACGTACGCCTGGCCAGGGCCGACCGGGTCTTCACCGAGGACGAGAAGCGCTCCGAGTCTCCGGCCATCTCCGCGTGGCATGCAAGCTCCAAGGGCAGCAAGGACAAGGCCCAGGCCCAGCGCGCCTTCAGAGTCGACGACAACCGCTACCGTGCGCTCCCCCGGTACCTCGACATCCCGCACCTCGTGATCGACTTCGAGAACGTCAAGTCTGAAGAGCTCGATGAAGTACGAGCCTGGAAGCGGGTCGCCACACTCGACAGCCCCTTCGCGGAAGCGATGCTGATCGCCTACAGCCGATCCGTCGGCCGCATCGGTACACCGGACGTCAGCTTCGACGACGTGCAGGTGCAGCTGGAACTCATGAAGGCCAAGCCCGCAAGCGTTCCGGCCCAGGTTTCCACCTCCGCGCCGCGTGGAGAGGTCGTCAGGGACTAAAGACCTCACGATCTGGATTCCTGTTCGTGATCCCGGATGGGAACCGTCACCTCAGACGGCAGCCGGTCATGAGGACGGGACCGAGGAGAGCTGGATTGGTCGAATGTCGACAGCCGCGGCGGACGTGGCCCGCATCCAGCCCCTCGTGTGCACGTCCGGCAGCGCGGCCACGGTGGTCTTCACGCTTCTCGATGCCCCCGCCACCACGGGCTGCCGCTTCGCGTACCACGGCGTCTTCGACGGGCCCGGGATCGCTCTGGCCAACCGGGTCGTCCGTCGTTACGAAGCCCGGCCGTGTTGCATGAGCACCGCGGATTACGAGCGTCTGGCTGCGCGCAGCCAGACTGAGGGCATACGTCAACTGGCGCTCAACAACCAACCAATCAGAGCGGACAGGAACCCGGATCTCGCCCCCGCCATGACCGCCATCGGCGTCGCGCTCCATGAGGAGGCCACTCTCGACCTTCTGGTGGACGACCTGTCACGTCAGACATAGGGACGTCGGCGCCAAGCTGGGCTCTGGGAGCCGTCTGGGAGCCGACCCGCTCCCCAAGCCCCCTCGGCGCCAACCGGCACTGCCCCACCCCAACACCCTGACCAGGCAAAACAGCAAATCGACCGGTGGCGATCATGTCCGAACCTCATTCGGGACGAAGAGGTCGTGGGTTCAAATCCCGCCACCCCGACAGTGAAACACCAGGTGAGGCACCTACCGACTTCGGTAGGTGCCTCACCTGTTTCGTGTGCGTGTCCATCTGCGTGACCCCCGCTTCGGGGACCGCTTGAAGCTCCCGTCCATGACGACGGCACCGGTCTGGATCACCGGGCGGATCTGCTCGCGGTACACCTCCTCGGTCACGGCAGTGCCGGAGTGCCCGACGAGCCGAGAGATCTCCTCCAGCGGGACACCCTGGTCGGAGAGCAGGGACTCGCTGCAGGTACTGCTCACGGGCGGGGTGTACGACACCGGGTACGCACGGGGGATGCCGGCGCGGCTGATCCCGTAAGGTCGCGCCCGCTCCCTGAGAAAGTCCTGTGCGGCCGTGAACTCTTCGCGGGGCAGCGGGGAACAACGGGTGACACGCTCGACCCCACCCGCTGACGGAGGACCCGTGACCGGACCACCGGCGCCCGACCCCGGCGACGAGCGCGACGGCCATGTCATCGCGCAGTCCCTGGAACATCCGGAGCTGTTCGCCCGGCTCTACGACCGGTACGCACCCGACATCCACCGGTACGCGGCCCGGCGCCTCGGCGACCACGCGGCGGACGACGTCACGGCCGACACCTTCCTGACCGCGTTCCGGGTACGTGCCCGCTACGACGCCTCGCGGGCCAGTGCCCGGCCCTGGTTGTACGGGATCGCCGCGCACCTCGTCGGCAAGCAGCGCCGGAAGGAAGTACGCGGTCTGCGGGCGCTGGCCAGGACCGGCCAGGACCCCGTCGCGGCCGGCTGGGTCGAGGACACCGCGGACCTGGTCGCCGACCGCGCCCCGCTCGCGGACGCGCTCGCCGCGCTGTCCGCCGCCGACCGGCATGTGCTGCTACTCGTGGCCTGGGCCGACCTGACCTACCAGGAGGTCGCCGAGGCGCTCGGCATACCCGTCGGGACCGTGCGGTCCCGGCTCAACCGGGCCCGCCGCAAGGTACGGGCCGCGCTGGGTGCCGACCCGGCGTTTCTGGGCGAAATGGCGGAGGTGGTCCGGCCGTGAACGTGGACGAGATGAAGGACGTACGCGAGTTCCGGGCCGGGGCGCCGAAGCCCGACCGGGCACGGCTCGCCGAGGGGCGGGACCGGCTGAGCAGCGCCGCGGGGCGTGGCCGGGGAGGCAGGCTGCGGGCCGACTGGCGGCTCGCAGCGGTCGGGGCCGCCGCCGCGCTCACCGCGGTGGCCGTGCTGGCCTCCGGCCTCGGAGGGGGCGGCCACAGCGACGTGGAGCCCACGGTGCCGGCCGGGACGCGGACGGTACAGGGTTCGGTGAAGGAGGTGCTGGAGCGGGCCGCGACCACGGTGGAGCGGGCTGATCCGTCGCCCACACCGCACGCGGGCCAGTGGATCTACGTGAAGAAGCTCTCGGCCAGTCCCGGAATCTGGCCCGAGAGCGCCGCCCCCCAGCCCGAGCCGGAGCCGGAACCTCATGAGCACTGGGCACGGTACGCGGACCCGCGCTTCGAGAACGGCAAGGAGGGCGACGACCGCTCCATGCGCGAACGGCTCCGCTTCCTCGACGAGTTGCCGGACGACCCGGCCGCCGTGCTGAGGAAGGTCCGCGCCTACTACCCGCCCGGGAAGAACAGCCACGAATCCGAGGCGGAGCAGGACATGGGTGCGCTCAGTGTGCTGTTCGCGTCCCAGCCCATCCCGCCGCAGGCGCTCGCCAAGCTGTACCGCGCGCTGGCCGCAGTCCCCGGCGCCGAGGTCACCGATCATCTCGTACGGGACCTCGCGGGCCGGGACGCCCTCGCGGTCGGGCACGACGAGAAGGGACAGAAGATCCGCCGCGAGATCCTGATCGACCCGCACACATACCAGTACCTCGGTGACCGATGGATCGTCGTCAAGGACTACAAGGACACGTTCCCGGGCGCGGACGACACCCCTGACCGGCCCTGGAAGGCGGGCGACCTCATGTTCCAGAACGCGTTCCTTGCCACGGGAGTCGTCGACCACAAGGGCGACCGCCCCTGACATCCGGCGGGGGCGCCGAAGCTGTTCGCACGGACGACGAGATTGCGCGCGTGCTCGACGGCATCAAGGCTCCACCGCCGGCGGACGTTCCTCCCCTGCTCGTGGATTTTGCCGGAAGGCAATCCAAAGGGGCGCCTTCGTCGTACCCATAAGGAGAGCCGCAGCCCGGGGTACGGCCCGGTCCGCCCGTTCGCGTGCGGCGGGGATCGTGTCTGTGAGACCCGCTCCTCGTCCCTGCGGGGCGGCGTCCGCCACCACGCCGATCGGGCCCTGCGGCTGCGGCTGTCGATCTCGTGCGGCCGAGAACCGCGCGAGACGATGGAGGGAAGGTGCATCCATCATGCGAGCACATCGCGCGAGGCGTCTGGCCGCGGTGGCCGCGGTCGGCCTTCTGACGGTCGGGGGCGCCGCGGTCGGCACGACGGGGACGGCCATGGCCGCAACCCCCGCCGTCCACACCCAGGTGACCGACCGGTGCGGCGACGGCTGGGGCGGCTGGGGCGGAGGCTGCTTCGACCACCGCTTCGACCACCGCTTCGACCATCGGTTCGACCACCACGGGTTCCGCTTCGATCACCGCTTCGACCACCAGGGCTCCTTCTTCCACCACGGAGGCTTCGTGATCGTCGTGCTGTAGCACTCCCCCACGGGCCCGGTCCGGGGCGCCGGTCCCGTGGTGTGGAACCGGCTGTCCCGGTAGGGCAGTCTTCTCCTTCGTGAATCTTCCGTCTCAGAGTGCGTCGGTCGACGGCGTCGCGCCCATGGTCGTGGCCGGGGACGACGCCCTCGCCCACCGGCTGGCCGCCGAGTTGCGCGGGGTGTACGGCGAGCAGGTGACGCTGGTCGTGCCGAGCACCCAGCGCAGTGTGCGGCCACCCGTGGTCGGGCGGGCACGGGCCACCGCGCTCCTCGACCGGGTGACCGCCGCCGTGAACCGGGCCTCCGGCAACGGGGACGGGAACGGGAACGGGACCCGGGGCGCCGAACCGGCCGGCTCCGGGCGGCTGTTGGAGGCCGCCGAGGTCTCCGAGGCCGTGCTCACCGAGGCGGGTGTCGAGCGGGCCGCCGCGCTCGCGCTCGTCTATGACGACGACGAGACCAACATCCGGGCCGCGCTCACCGCCCGGCGGCTCAACCCGCGCATCCGGCTGGTGCTGCGCCTCTACAACCGGCGCCTCGGCCAGCACATCGAGGCCCTCCTCGACCAGGCGTCGGCGCTGGCCACCGCGGGAGCCGACGCGGCCGCCGGAGCCGACGGCGCAGGCGAGACGCTGGACGCGACCGCCACCGTCACCGTGCTGTCCGACGCCGACACCGCCGCGCCCGCGCTGGCCGCTACCGCCCTCGCCGGGACCAGCAAGGTCGTCCAGACCGACGGGTTGATGCTGCGCGCGGTCGAACGGCCGCCCCCGGGGCCCGGACAGGTCGCCGACCCCGGGCTGTGCACACTGGCCCTCCTGTCCGCGACCGCCAACGACCCGGCCGGCGCCGACGGTTCCGAGGGCAGCGGCGCGCACGGCCCCCAACTCCTGCCCGACGAAAGGGCGGTGGCCGCCGCGACCGGGCGCGCCACCGTCGTACTGGAGAACGTGTCGTACTCCGGTCCCCCGCTGCCCGCCGGGCGAAGTGTCGTGCCCTTCGGCTCGCTGCTGTCCCGTCGGCTTCGGTGGTCGTTCGCCGGACTCGTCGCCTGTGTCGTCGGCCTCGCCGTCGCGTCGATGGTGGTCACCGGCGAACACCCGTTGCGGGCCACCTATCTGACCCTGCTCGACCTCTTCGCCATCAACGACCCCGCCGTCGGGCAGCCGGTGGGGCGGCAGATCCTCCAGCTCTTCTCCGGGCTCGTCGGGTTGCTGCTGCTGCCCGTGCTGCTGGCCGCGGTGCTGGAGGCGCTCGGTACGTTCCGCAGCGGGTCGGCGCTGCGACGGCCGCCGCGCGGGCTGTCCGGGCACGTGGTGCTGCTCGGCGTCGGCAAGATCGGCACGCGTGTGCTGGCGCGCCTGCGGGAGCTGCACATCCCCGTGGTGTGCGTCGAGGCCGACCCCGAGGCGCGCGGGCTCGCTCTGGCGCGGCGGCTGCGGGTGCCCGTGGTGCTCGGCGACGTCACCCAGGAGGGTGTGCTGGAGGCCGCCAAGATTCACCGCGCCGATGCGCTGCTCGCGCTCACCAGCGTGGACACCATGAACCTGGAGGCCGCGTTGTACGCGCGGACCGTGCGGCCGGATCTGCGGGTCGTGCTGCGGCTGTACGACGACGACTTCGCTACCGCCGTGTACCGCACGCTGCGGGCCGCGCATCCCGGCGCCCTCACCCGGAGCCGGAGCGTCTCGCATCTGGCGGCGCCCGCGTTCGCCGGGGCGATGATGGGGCGGCAGATCCTCGGGGCGATTCCCGTCGAGCGGCGGGTGCTGCTCTTTGCCGCCGTGGATGTGGGCGGGCATCCGCAGTTGGAGGGGCGGACCGTGGGGGAGGCGTTTCGGGCGGGGGCGTGGCGGGTGCTTGCGCTGGATACGGGGGTGAGGGACCGGAGGGCGGGGGCCGACGGTGCCGGGAGGGCGGGGTCCGGAGGGTCTGGGGGGTCCCGCGGCTCTGGGGGGTCCGGAAGCGGTGCAGCGTCTGGGGGGTCCGGGGGCTCCGGGTCCGTGTCAGGGTCCGGCTCCGGGCGATCCGGAGGATCCGGGGTGGCCTCGGCCGGGCGGGGGGCCGGGGTGGGGTCCGGGCTTGTGTGGGATCTTCCTGCCGATTACGTGCTGCGGGGTGAGGACCGGGTGGTGCTTGCCGCTACGCGACGGGGGCTGGCCGAATTGTTGGGGCGGCGGGGGCGGGAGCGGGCGTCCACGTAGGCCCCTCCGGGCTGAGCCGAGTGCCGTGGGCCCTCACGGGCTTGCCGGGGTGCCGTGCGGGTGGCGCCGTGCGGGTGGCGCCGCCCCGGGGGTGTTCGCCCCCTCGCCCCTACCCGTCCCGTTGCCCTGGGGGCCGCCGCCCCCAGACCCCAGCGTCGGCCCGGACGGCCTCGTCCTCGAGCGCCGGACGGGCTGAAGGGAGCCGTCGACGCTCAAGGCGAGGAGACCGGTGTCGTCAGTCCGTCAGGTGGCGCTGGGCGAAGTCCAGTTCCAGGCGGACCTGCTTGATGCGTTCGTCGACGACCAGGGAGCCGTGGCCGGCGTCGTAGCGGTAGACCTCGTGGACGGCGTCTCGGGCGGCGAGGCGGGTGACGTAGTTGTCGATCTGGCGGATGGGGCAGCGGGGGTCGTTGACGCCCGCGGAGATGTAGACGGGGGCCTTGACCGCGTCGACGTAGGTGAGGGGGGAGGACGCCTCGAAGCGTTCGGGGACCTCCTCCGGGGTGCCGCCGAGGAGGGTGCGGTCCATGGCCTTCAGGGCTTCCATCTCATCGTGGTACGCCGTGACGTAGTCGGCGACGGGGACGGCGGCGATGCCGAGGGTCCAGGCGTCGGGCTGGGTGCCGAGGCCGAGGAGGGTGAGGTAGCCGCCCCAGGAACCGCCGGTGAGGATCAGGCGGTCGGGGTCCGCGAGGCCCGAGGTGACCGCCCATTCGCGGACGGCGGCGATGTCCTCCAGCTCGATGAGGCCGACGCGGTGCTTGAGGGCGTCGGTCCACGCGCGGCCGTAGCCCGTGGAGCCGCGGTAGTTGACCCGGACGACCGCGTACCCGTGGTCGACCCAGGCTGCCGGGCCCGCCGCGAACGAGTCGCTGTCGTGCCAGGTCGGGCCGCCGTGGATGTCGAAAACCGTGGGCAGCGGGCCCGTGGTGCCGGCCGGCTTCTGGATCAGGGCGTGGATGCGTCCGCCGGGGCCCTCCACCCAGACGTCCTCCACGGGCACCGATCCCGGGGACTTGAGGCCGGGCGGGTCCAGCACGACCTCGCCGGTCGTGGAACGGACCACGGACGGCTCCGCGGCCGACGACCACAGGTACTCCACGGTGCCGTCAGGGCGCGCCGTCGCGCCGGACACGGTGCCGGGCGGGGTGGGCACCCGGGTCAGCTCGCGGGACGTGAGGTCGTACCGCCACAGGTCGCTGCGTGCCTCGAAGCTGTGGGCGACGAGGAGCGCGGAACCGTCCGGATACCACTCGGCGGCCACGTCTCCGGGCAGGTCGAGGCCGAGGTCCGTCTCCTCGCCGGTGGTCACGTCCCACACGAGCGGCTCCCAGCGGCCGCGCCGCTGGTGCCCGATGAGGAGCCGGCCGTCCCCGTCGACCGGGGCGAAGCCGAGCACCTCCAGGCCCAGCTCGACCGTGCCGCCCTTGGTGTCGTCGAGCTCCGCGACCGTCGACCCGTCCGGGCGCAGGACGCGCAGCGCCGAGTGCATCGCATCGCCGTGCTCGGTGTGCTCGATCGCGACGAGCGAGCCGTCGTGCGAGAGGTCGCCGACGCCGGCCGACTCCCGGTGCCGGTAGATCTCCACGGGGGTCTCGCCGGTGCGCGCCACGTGGATGGTGGATCCGTCCTCGTCCGTGGAGCGGCCCACGACGGCGGTGCGCCCGTCGCGGGCGATGGCCAGTCCGGCCGGGTACGAGGGGTCGAGACCCGGCACGGCAGGCTCGTCGGCCCGCGCCTGCGGGTCACCGCCGGCGCTCCCGGGGGCTCCGGCGGTGAAGGAACGGCGGCGCCAGATGCCGAACTCGTCGCCGTCCTTGTCGTCGAACCACCAGATCCACTCGCCGTCCGGCGAGAGCACTCCGTCCGTCGTGCCGTTCGCCCGCGAGGTGACCTGGCGCTGCTCTCCCGTGGCGCGGTCCCAGGCGTACAGCTCGTACGTCCCCGTCGCGTTCGAGACGAACAGGGAGCGGTGCGGGGCGTCCTCCGCCCAGTCCGGCAGCGACACCCGCGGCGCCCTGAAGCGCTTCTCCCAGTCGGGCATGGCTGCCTGCTGCTCCTTGGACCTGCTGCTCTCAGTCATGGCCCCATAGTGCCTGGCCGGGCGGGGTCTTCGCCGACACGGTCCCCAGCCTGTGGACAAACCCCGTTCGCCGGGGCCCGGCGGGCGCGGTGGCGGCGACCCCGCGGCCCGCCCGTGCGCACGGGCCCCGTACCGTGGAAGGCGTGTACCGGTTCCTGCTGACGCCCCGCTGGTGGGGGATCAACGTCTTCGTGCTGTTGGCCATCCCCTTCTGCGTCTTCATGGGGTCATGGCAGCTGGGACGTTTCGAGGACCGGGTCGCGGACCATCGGACGGCGAGCGACCTGGCCGCGGAGGCCGGGACCTCGTCGCCCCGCCCGCTGGCCGAACTGCTGCCCGTGGACAAGGCGACGTCCGGCAAGCAGGCCACCGCGACCGGGCAGTACGGCAGGCAACTGCTCGTGCCCGGCCGTGAGCTGGACGGCGAGCGCGGGTACTACGTCCTGACCATGCTGCGGACCGATGGCGGTGCGCTGCCGGTCGTGCGGGGCTGGCTGCCCGGTGACGCGGACCCGGCGAAGGCGCCGGCCGCGCCGACGGGCGAGGTCACCGTGACGGGCGCGCTTCAGGCGTCCGAGAGCCCCGGGTCCAACGGCGTCAGCTCGGCCGGTGGTCTTCCCGCCGGGCAGACCGGCGCGATCAGCTCCGCGTCGTTGGTGAACCTGGTGCCGTACAAGAAGGTCTACGAGGCGTGGATCACCCTCGACAAGGCCGACGGCGGGATGAAGGCGGTGCCCGCGGCGGCTCCGCAGAACACCGGCCTGGACCTGAAGGCGTTCCAGAACCTCGGCTACACCGGCGAGTGGTTCGTCTTCGCGGGCTTCGTCGTCTTCATGTGGTTCCGGCTGCTGCGCCGCGAGGTCGAGTTCGCGCGGGACGCCGAGCTGGGCATCGTCCCCGAAGGGGCCGGCAGCGGGTCGGAGTCCGGGTCCGGGATCGAGTCCGGGATCGACGGGGAGGGCGGGGTCCCTGCCGGGGGCAGCGCTCCGGCCTCGTCGTCGACGACCGCCTGAGTCCTTCGGACGGCCGTCCGGGCCCTCGGACCGCCCGGCACCGCGGCGGTGGCCCCGGGACGGCCCGGCAGCCCCGGGTACCGGGCTTCACAGCACGGGACGGCTCGCGGCAGGACGAGGAGACGGCTGCGCGAGGCGCCGTCCGCGTCGCTCAGGACGTCAGGACGCCTGTGTGGTAGACGGTGCCCGCGCACGCGTTGGAGACGGTCGTCGAGGCCGTCGCCCCGCCCGTCGTCGCCGTGTTGGACACCGCGACGCTGCCGTCGGCCACCCCGTCCTCCGTGACGAGCTGCGGCGCGACGCCGCCACCGTCGGTCGCACCGGTGCTGCCGGTGTCGCCGGCGCCCTCGGTGGGCGTCGGGTCCGGTGAGGGCTCCGAGGTGGTGGGACAGGTCTCCGAGGGCACCCAGGCGAACTTCACCACGTACGTCGCGCCCGGCTGGAGCACCAGGGAGGCGACCTCCGTGGACGGGTCCGGCAGCCCGGTGGCCGCGTCGCCCGCCACATGCGTCGACACGCCGACCTTGGCGGGGTCCGCGGCGCCCGCGGCGGACGCGTTCACCGTGCCCGCGCCGGTGACCGTGCAGCTGGCGGCGGAGATGTTCGAGAAGGTGAAGGAGCCGTAGACCGCGCCGGTGGAGTCCGGGACGCCTACGGCGCTGGTGCCCCCGCCGATCTGCTCGGTCGTGCAGGCGGGCGTGGACGCGGCCGAGGCCGTCGGGTCGACGCCGCCCGTGGTGGCGCCGCCGCCGGTGCTCTTGCCCGTGCCGGGCGTGCTCTTGCCGCCCTCCTTGCCCTTGTCCTTCGAGGTGCCGGAGGAGCCGCCCGTCGCCTTCTCGTGGCCGTCCGTGCCCTTGCCCTGGCCCGTTCCGCCCTGTGCCTGCGCGGTGTTGCCCGCGATGGACGGGTCGGCGTTCGATCCGGCGGAGTTCGAGACGTGGACGAAGGCGGGGATGGCCGTGCCGATGAAGAGCGCGGCCGCGGCCATGCCGACGACGGCCTGCCGCTTGCGGGCCCGCCTGGCCGGAACGGCACGACGCAGGTGGTCGAGGGTGCCGTCGGTGGGCTCGATCTCCTGGACGGCCTGGTGGAGCAGCCGGCGCAGTGCCAGTTCGTCGGAGCCGAGCCCGTCGGGTCCCTGTCCGCCCGTCTGTTCCTCGGACTGTCCGTCGGGGCCGTGGTTCACAGTTCCGTTCCCAGCGTGCGATTGCTTGTGCTCGTGCTCGTGGCGCCGACCAGCGTCGGGGCTCCACCGCTCGTCGTGCCCACTCATGCCGGGGCCTCCATGGCGATGCGGAGCGCGGCGATGCCGCGGGAGCCGTACGCCTTGACCGAGCCCAGCGAGATACCGAGCGTGTCGGCGACCTGGGCCTCGGTCATGTCCGCGAAGTAGCGCAGGACCAGGACCTCGCGCTGACGGCGCTGGAGCCCCTTCATGGCCTTGATCAGCGCGTCGCGCTCCAGCTGGTCGTAGGCGCCTTCCTCGGCGCTCGCCATGTCGGGCATCGGCTTCGACAGAAGCTTGAGGCCGAGGATGCGCCGGCGCAGCGCGGAGCGCGACAGGTTGACGACGGTCTGCCGCAGATAGGCGAGCGTCTTCTCCGGGTCACGGACGCGTTTGCGCGCCGAGTGCACCCGGATGAAGGCCTCCTGGACGACGTCCTCGCAGGAGGCGGTGTCGTCGAGCAGGAGCGCCGCGAGGCCGAGGAGCGACCGGTAGTGGGCGCGGTAGGTCTCGGTCAGATGGTCGACGGTGGTACCGGCGGCCATGCTGTCGTCGGAGCCGTCACGCTGATTCGGTATGCGGGCGGGCCGCGCTGCGGGCATGGGCGCGATCACCGGCATGCCGCCGGGCGCGCCGGGGCTGCGGAGTCGGCGGGGTGGACGCAGGGCTGTGCCCCTCGTCTGGACCGCAGTGAAGTCGAGTACCTCTGCCACGCCTGTTTGACACGCGTACCCCCGGCAGGGTTGTACGCGACGGGCGTCACATTCGCGTCGGTCGGCACAGTGGCCGGAAGCAGACCCTCCGGAGCACCCCCTGGTACGCCTGCGGGACCGCCGGCCGGGACGCTTCTCAGCGCGCCTGACACTGCACTAAATGCCCTCATGCGTACCAGCTCTTCCCCTATGCCCCATGTGCCGTGCCGCCCCCGGACACCCCTGAATGGCGACCGCAAAGACGCTCCCCGCCCTCCGCGCGGTTGCGGAGGACGGGGAGGAAAATCTTCGGACGCCCACGGGGGCGGATTCAAGTGGTCCGGACCATATTTCGATCACTGGACTCACACAGATCCTACAAATGAATCCCCCGACGGCCACCGAGATTCCGGCTGCCGGACGCCGGGGACGCAGAACCTTGCGGAAGCCGCACACACCCAGGAGGCAGAACCTACGCCCCGATGATCTCCGCCGCCACCAGCTCGGCGATCTGAGCGGTGTTCAATGCGGCACCCTTGCGCAAGTTGTCCCCGCACACAAACAGTTCGAGTGCGGTCGAATCGTCCAGAGCCCGGCGGACTCGGCCGACCCAGGTCGGGTCCGTGCCCACCACGTCGGCGGGAGTGGGGAACTCGCCGGCGGCCGGGTCGTCGAACAGCACGACCCCCGGCGCTGTGGCGAGAATCTCCCGCGCCTTGGCGACGGTGACCTCGCCCTGGAAGCGGGCGTGGACGGTCAGTGAGTGCGTGGTGACGACGGGTACGCGCACGCAGGTGACGGCCACCTTCAGCGCCGGCAGCCCGAGGATCTTCCGGGACTCGTTGCGGACCTTCATCTCCTCCGAGGACCAGCCGTCCTCGGCGAGGGACCCGGACCACGGCACCACGTTCAGCGCGACGGGCTCAGGGAAGGGCCCGGTGTTGTCGCCCACGGCCCGCCGTACGTCACCGGGGCTGGTGCCCAGTTCCGTACCGGCGACGAGCGACAGCTGCTGGCGCAGGGTCTCGACCCCGGCCCGGCCGGCGCCGCTGACCGCCTGATAGCTGGAGACGACCAGCTCGCGCAGCCCGAACTCGGCGTGCAGCGCACCCAGCGCCACGATCATCGAGAGCGTGGTGCAGTTCGGGTTGGAGATGATCCCGCGCGGACGCATGCGCGCGGCGTGCGGATTGACCTCGGGGACGACGAGGGGCACGTCCGGGTCCATCCGGAAGGCTCCGGAGTTGTCGACGACGACCGCGCCCTTGGCGGCGGCGATCGGCGCCCACTGGGCGGCCACCTCGTCCGGTACGTCGAACATGGCGACGTCGACCCCGTCGAAGGCCTCCTCCGACAGCGCCACGACCTCGACCTCCTCGCCGCGCACGGCCAGCTTGCGGCCGGCCGAGCGCGGGGAGGCGATCAAGCGGATCTCGCCCCAGATGTCCGCGTGCTGGGACAGGATCTGGAGCATGACCGTGCCGACCGCTCCGGTCGCTCCCACGACCGCGAGCGTCGGCGCCAAGGACCTCTTGGGTCCCACGGACCCGGCCATCAGCGGCCGGTGCCTCCGTAGACGACGGCCTCGTCGCTGTCGGAGTCGAGTCCGAAGGCGGTGTGGACGGCGCGGACGGCCTCCGGGACGTCGTCGGCACGGGTGACGACGGAGATGCGGATCTCGGAGGTGGAGATCAGCTCGATGTTCACGCCCGCGTCGGACAGCGCCTCGAAGAAGCCGGCCGTGACACCCGGGTTCGTCTTCATGCCGGCACCGACGAGGGAGATCTTGCCGATCTGGTCGTCGTAGCGCAGGGAGTCGAAGCCGATCGCGGTCTTCGCCTTCTCCAGGGCGTCGATGGCCTTGCGGCCCTCGGTCTTGGGGAGGGTGAAGGAGATGTCCGTCAGACCGGTGGAGGCCGCGGACACGTTCTGCACGACCATGTCGATGTTGATCTCGGCGTCGGCGATGGCGCGGAAGATCGCGGCGGCCTCGCCCGGCTTGTCCGGAACGCCGACCACCGTGATCTTGGCCTCGGAGGTGTCGTGCGCGACACCGGAGATGATGGCCTGCTCCACCTTGCGGTCCCCTTGCTGAATCGGCTCGTTGCTGACCCAGGTGCCCTGGAGTCCGGAGAAGGACGAGCGCACGTGGATCGGGATGTTGTAGCGGCGGGCGTACTCCACACAGCGGTGGAGCAGCACCTTGGAGCCGGAGGCCGCCAGCTCCAGCATGTCCTCGAAGGCGATCCAGTCGATCTTCCGGGCCTTCTTGACCACGCGCGGGTCGGCGGTGAACACGCCGTCCACGTCGGTGTAGATCTCGCAGACCTCGGCGTCGAGGGCCGCCGCCAGCGCGACGGCGGTCGTGTCGGAGCCGCCGCGGCCGAGGGTGGTGATGTCCTTCTTGTCCTGCGAGACGCCCTGGAAGCCGGCGACGATGGCGATGTTGCCCTCGTCGAGGGCCGTACGGATACGGCCCGGCGTGACGTCGATGATCCGCGCTTTGTTGTGGACCGAGTCGGTGATGACACCTGCCTGGCTGCCGGTGAAGCTCTGGGCGCTGTGGCCCAGGTTTTTGATCGCCATCGCCAGCAGGGCCATGGAGATCCGCTCCCCGGCGGTCAGCAGCATGTCGAACTCTCGTCCGCTGGGCATCGGAGATACCTGCTCGGCGAGATCGATCAGCTCGTCCGTCGTGTCGCCCATCGCGGAAACGACGACGACCACCTGGTGGCCGTTCTTCTTCGCTTCCACGATCCGCTTGGCGACGCGCTTGATGCCCTCGGCATCGGCTACGGAGGAGCCTCCGTACTTCTGCACGACAAGGCCCACGTGCGCTCCTCGCTCAATCCGTCTCTGCACCGCACAACTGCGGTCGGCTCAGTTTAACGAGCGGCCGGATTTCCCCTCCGAGATATCGCATCGTGAGATGTCCCGCTCACGACGTGATCACTCGGACCAACGGACCGACGGAGTCGTCAGGGCTCCTCGGGCGGGGCAGGTCCGGCCGCTCCGACACGGCACCTGCCCGCGGGCCGGCCGCGCCACTCCGGAAAGTGCCCCGTGTCACACGGGAGGGCGGCGATCCGGCCGTCCGCGGCGGCCCGTCCACCCCTCCCGAGCGATGTCCGGGCCTCCCGAGCGACGTCCGGCCTGCACAGGTGTTGATCGCGCGGTGCCCGCGGGAAGACGCTGTCGGGCGTGACGGGTGGTGGTTGGGCGGACAGTCTCCTGCTCGGCGGGATCGTGCTGCTGGGGTCGGGCGTGCAGTGGCTCACCGGCATGGGCTTCGCCCTGGTGGCCGTGCCCGCGCTGGTGCTGCTGCTCGGGCCCGCGGAGGGCGTCGTCCTCGCGAACTGCGCGGCGGGCGTGATCAGCGTGGTCGGACTCGCGGGCGGCTGGCGGCGGGTGCGGCTCGGCGCGATGGTGCCGCTGTGCGCGGCGGCGGCGTGCACCGTCCCGGCCGGGACCTGGCTGGCCCGGCGGCTCCCCGAGCCCGCGCTGCTCGCCTGCATGGGTGCGCTGGTCACGGTGGCGGTGGCGCTCGTGATGCGGGGCGCCCAGATGCCCGCCCTGCGCGGCGGCGGGGGCGCGGTGGCCGCGGGGGCCCTGGGCGGGTTCATGAACTCGGCGGCCGGGGTGGGCGGCCCTCCGGTGTCCCTGTACGCCGTCAACGCGGGCTGGACGGTACGGGAGTTCGTGCCGAACGCGCAGTTCTACGGGGTGCTGGTGAACGCGTTCTCGGTGGCCGCGAACGGGGTGCCGCGGCTCGGCCCGCCGGTGTGGGCGCTCGCGGTCGCGGGGATGGTCGCGGGATCCCTGGCTGGACGGGCCCTCGCGCGATGGCTGCCCGAGAGACGGGCCCGGCTCCTGGTCCTGGGGCTCGCACTGGCCGGCGGGGTCACGACGCTGGGCAAGGGACTGTGGGAGCTGCGGTGACGACGCCGACGGCGGCCCGCACGGGCGGGCTGCCGTCGTGGCCTGCCGCGGTCGCAGCCGGCGGCCGCCGTCACGGGCGGCTGTCGCTACTTGACTGGGCGCAGGCCCAGCGGGCCCGCGATCTCCTCCACCATGACCTTGCCGGCCTCCTCGGCGAGCGCGTCGTCGCCGAGGTCCTGGTCGGTGTCCAGGCCGTTCAGGTCGTCCAGGGGCTGGTTCAGGCGCACGTGCGCCACCACGGACTGGAGCGCGCGCAGGGCGGCCGAGGCCGTGGAACCCCAGTTGGAGAAGTACGAGAACTGCCACCACCACAGGGCCTCCGTGGTGCGGCCGGCGCGGTAGTGGGCCATGCCGTGACGGAGGTCGGTGATGACGTCGGCGAGGTCGTCGGAGATCCGGCAGGCGACCGGCGCCTTGCGGGGCTCGTACGGGTCGAAGACCTCCGAGTACACGTCGATCGGGTCCAGCATCACGGCGAGGCGCTCGCGGAGCTCGTCGACGTCCGGCTCGGGGCCCAGATCGGGCTCGTAGCGCTCCTCGGGGACGATGTCCTCGTGTGCGCCGAGACGGCCGCCGGCCAGGAGGAGCTGGGAGACCTCCAGGAGGAGGAAGGGCACGGCCGAGTCCGGCTCGTCGCCCTTGGCCACCTCGGTGACGGCGACCAGGAAGCTCTCTACCTGGTCCGCGATCTGGACCACGAAGTCGTCGGGGTCCTGACTGGTCGCGTGCAGCGTGGCGTCAGACATCTAGGAGTCGTCTCCCCTCGAAGGCGCGGCCGAGCGTGACCTCGTCCGCGTATTCCAGGTCGCCACCCACCGGGAGGCCGCTGGCCAGGCGGGTGACCTTGAGGCCCATGGGCTTGATCATGCGGGCGAGGTACGTGGCCGTGGCCTCGCCCTCCAGGTTCGGGTCGGTGGCGAGGATGAGTTCCGTGACCGTGCCGTCGGCGAGACGGGCCAGCAGTTCCCTTATCCGCAGGTCGTCGGGGCCGACGCCCTCGATGGGGCTGATCGCGCCGCCCAGCACGTGGTACTTGCCGCGGAACTCGCGTGTCCGCTCGATCGCGACGACGTCCTTGGGCTCCTCGACCACACAGATCACCGAGGTGTCGCGGCGCGGGTCGCGGCAGATGTTGCACAGCTCTTCCTGCGCCACGTTGCCGCAGGTCGCGCAGAAGCGGACCTTCGCCTTGACCTCCATGAGGGCCTGCGCGAGGCGCCGCACGTCCGTCGGCTCGGCCTGCAGGATGTGGAAGGCGATCCGCTGCGCGCTCTTGGGACCGACGCCGGGGAGCCGCCCCAGTTCGTCGATGAGGTCCTGGACCACGCCTTCGTACAACGGACTGCCTTTCCTGGTTCCTGAATCCTGCTTCGTCCCTGTGCGTACGGTAGTTGGCTGCCGCCCGTCTTAGAAAGGCAGGCCGAGCCTCAGAACGGCACGCCCGGTTCTCAGAACGGCAGGCCGGGGATGCCGCTGCCGCCGCCGAGGCCCTGGGTGAGCGGGCCGAGCTTCTGCTGCTGAAGCGTCTGGGCGTTCTCGTTGGCCGCCTGGACGGCCGCGACGATCAGGTCGGCGAGCGTCTCCGTGTCCTCGGGGTCGACCGCCTTCGGGTCGATCACCAGGGCGCGGAGCTCACCGGAGCCCGTCACGGTCGCCTTCACCAGGCCGCCGCCCGCCTGGCCGTCGACCTCCGTCCGCGCCAGCTCCTCCTGCGCGTTCGCGAGGTCCTGCTGCATCTTCTGGGCCTGCTGGAGCAGCTGCTGCATATTGGGCTGGCCACCACCGGGAATCACGATCAGCTCCTGGTTTCGAGTACGGCTGAGTGGACCGTTTTTCCTGTCCAGCTTGAGCCTACGTGCTCGACCGGCCCGTCGCCCAAGCACTCTTTCGAGTGAGAGCGTCGGGAGTCCTATACCTGATCAAGACCCACTTCCGGGCGGAAAAGCGATGAAACCCGGTCCATCGCCACCCATTGGGCGGTAGGAAGGGTCCGGCGCTTTTGCACCAGGCGTCACACGACGTCACACGCCGTCGTCACTGCCGTCACCGTCGTCAGTAGGGAGTGCCGGGTGAGTCAGCCGGAGATGCAGCCCGAGGGGCCGCCCCAGGACGGGCGGGGCGACGGGGCGGCCGAGCTGGTGCCGGGCGATCTGACCGGCCGGCCGTTCCCGCTGGGGGACTGGGGCGAACCCGCGGAGCGGCTCCACGAGCTGTACCGGTGGGTGGAGCGCGGCGCACTCGACACGGCCTCCTGGTACCTGTCCGACCGTGTGTGGAAGCGGCGCGGGGCGCGGGTGCTGCGCTGCGGGGCGGCTCTCGGGGCCGTGTCCGGGGCGGCCGCTCCGCTGCTCGATCTCACCGGGGTGGTGGGCGGGGTCGCCCCCTGGGGCTATCTGGCGCTGCTCCTCGGGGTCGCGTGCGTGGCCGGTGACCGGTTCTTCGGGGTGACCTCGGGGTGGATAAGGGACGTGGCCACGGCCCAGGCCGTGCACCGGCGGCTCCAGGTCCTCCAGTTCGACTGGGCGTCCGAGAGCGTGCGGGAGGTCCTCGGGCCGACGGAGGGGACGGCCGGAGAGGCCGCGGAGCGGTGTCTCGGCGTGCTGCGGCGGTTCTGCGAGGACGTCACGGAGCTGGTGCGGGCGGAGACGGCGGACTGGATGGTCGAGTTCCGGACGGGGTCGGCGCCCATGGGGATCCAGTCGTCGCTGTCGGGCGCGCCGCGCACCGAGGCGGTGCCCCCGGGGCGCAGCCCGCTGCCTCCGGGCGCACGGCCGAACATGCCGCGGCAGCGGCCTCCGGAGCCCCGCTAGGCCTGCGGAGCCCCGCTGGGCCCGCGGGCCCGGGCGGGCCCGGGCGGGCCCGGGCGGGCCGCCGATCCTCGTCGGCCCCCTCGATCCCGGCTGGGGTCGCCGGTGCGTGTCGCGTGTGCCGGCCGTCAGCCCTCGCCGCAGATCCGCAGTCCCACCGGTGTCCCGCACGGCAGGTGCCCGTGCGTGCGGATCACGTCCTGGCCGCCGCCCCGGCTGACATAGGAGAGGAAGCTGGAGGCGAGGGAGTCTGCGGGCGGCCGGCCGAACGTGTAGGCGTACTCGATCTCCCGGTACGGGTACGCCGAGGAGCCGTGCTCCAGCGCCTCCACGGACGGAGTGTGGCCGTCCAGGGTGAGCTGGTGCAGGCCACGGCGGCCGGTGGCGTTGTTGAGTTCGCTGTAGCCGATCGCCCCTGGCAGCCGGGCGACCGTACTCAGCACCTGTTCGGTGGAGTCGAGTTCGCAGCGCACGACCGGCGCGGTCGCATCGTCCTTGTGGACGCAGTCCAGCGAGGAGTTCGCGATCTCGCCCCGCGCGAGCACGCGCCGCTGGAAGACCTGCCGGGTACCGGAGTCGGCGTCACGACTGACCAGCAGGACGGGCCGGTCGGGTCCGCCGAGCTGCTTCCAGTTCCCGATCTCGCCGCGGTAGAGGCGCCGTACGTCGTCGAGGGAGAGGTTCTTGATCCCGATGTCGTCGTTGACGACGAGCGCGAAGACCGAGACCGCGACCCGGTTCTCGCGCAGCTCCGGAAAACCGCTCGGCTTGGGGCCGTCGGAGAGGGCGACGACGGCCGGGGATCCGCTGCCCGACCTCGCGCCCGCGGCGGCGAGTTCGCGTACGCCGGCCGTGCTGCCGTGCGGGTCCACGCTGACGGTGGCGCCCGCGCAGTCCTCCTCGTACTTCTCGGCGAGTTCGCGCATCACCGGTTCGAAGGCGGTGGAACCGGTGACCTCGAGGGTGCCCCGCTCGCAGCCGATCGGGGGCGGGCTGTCGTCGCGCAGCACGACGATCAGCGCGAGCGTGACGACGCACACCGTCAGCAGCACGGTGATCAGCCGGGCGGCACGGCTGAACAGCGGCGGCTGATCGTCGGGGTACGACCTGGCCCGGGAACCCCCGGATACGCGAGGTGAACTTCGACGAGGTTTCACAGCAGGCGAGTTGGAGCTCCCTCCCGGGGTGCTTTCAGCCGCCCTTCGTGTACGTCAGGGCCTCGCCCGAGTCCTTGTTCACGCGGCGCAGCCGGCCGTCCGAGAGGAGGGTGACCTCGGAGGCCGCGCCCGGCGAGCAGGACGTGGCCGGCTCTCCGACGGTGACGTCGGAGGCGCTGATCTCCAGAGGGCCGCCCGCGGAGGGCTCCTCGGCGAGCCTGGCCTCGAAGACGCAGTGGTAGGTGCCGCTGCCGGCCGGGCCGTCCGCGACGAGGGACAGCACGGTGTCCCCGACCTTGCCCTGCTGGATGGTGAGCCGGCGGGTGTTGTGTCCCGTCGCGTTGTCGATGCTGGTGTTCCAGGTGCCGAGGAACTCGTCCGGGATGGTGCCGTCCGTCGACTCCTGCGCGCTGGGCGACTCGGAGGCCGTGGACGGCTCCGTGGTGCTCGGGCCCGGCGTGGTGGGCGCGCCTGAGGCGGACGCCGACGCCTTGGCGTCGTCGTGGTCCTTGTCGCCCCCGGTGCCCTTCATCAGCGCGTAGACGCTGCCGCCCGCGCCGAGCGCGACGACCAGCGCCACGACGATCAGGAGGGCGGTGGACCGGCCGCTTCTGCGCGGGGGTTCGGGCGGCAGCGGGGCGACGCCCGGTCCGTACGGGGGTGTGGCGCCGCCCGGTCCGTACGGCGGCGTCGCGCCACCGGGGCCGTACGGCGGGGCGACGCCCGGCCCGTACGGAGGCGTCGAGCCGTACGGAGCCGGCTGTCCGCCCCAGCCGCCCTGCTGCGGATAGCCGTACCCGGGGTGGGGCGCGGCGGGGCCGGTGGGCTGGGGGTGCTGCTGCGGATGCTGCTGAGGGTGCTGCTGGGGATAGCCGTACGCGGGGTGCACGGTGGCCGGCGGGGCGGCCGGAGGGGGTGTCCGGCCCGCGCCCGCCACCATCGTGGGCAGGTGGTCGAGCGGGGCGGGCTGCCCGGGTGCGGGCGGGGTGGCGCCCTCCTCGGCCGCGGCCGGGGCATGCTCCGGCGGGGCCTCGGGCGAAGCACCGGGTGGGGTGGCCGGCTGCCCGGGCGGGAGTGCGGGCGGTGCCTTCGAGAGGTCGGGGGCCGGGGGCGCGGCGGGCAGCGCGGGCGTCGGCGCGGCGGGCAGCGCCGGCGGCACGGGAGGCGCTCCGGCCGGCAGGGCGGGCAGCTGCGGCTGCCCGTCGTCGGGGTTCTCGGTGTCCAGCAGCTGCACCGCGTGCCGGCCGAGCTGGGCCACCAGCGCGCTCGGCAGCCACGGGTCGCGGGTGCGGCCGTCCGAGACGGTGTCCTCCGCGCCGGTGCGCTCCAGCACCTGGGCGAGGCTCGGCCGGGCGGCGGGGTCCTTGCGCAGACAGTCGCGCACGAGGTCGGCGAGCCCCTCGGGTACGCCTTCGAGGTCCGGCTCCTCCTGCGCGATGCGGAACATCATCGCGTGCACCCCGCTGTTGGCCGCCCCGAAGGGCAGGGCGCCCGTGGCGGCGTACGAGAGGACCGAGCCGAGGCAGAACACGTCGCAGGCGGGCGTGACCCGGTCGCCGCGGACCTGCTCGGGGGCCATGAAGCCGGGTGAGCCGACGAGCGCGCCGGTGCGGGTGAGGCCGCCGTCGGTCACCGTCTCCAGGGCCCGCGCGATCCCGAAGTCGATCACGCGGGGGCCGTCGATGGTGACCAGGACGTTCGACGGCTTGAGGTCGCGGTGGATGAGACCCGCGGCGTGGATGTCCTGGAGTGCGTGCGCGAGGCCGGCGGCGAGGATGCGGACGGAGCGCTCGGGCAGCGCGCCGTGGTCGTGGCCGACGACGGTCTGCAGGGACGGCCCGGCGACGTAGCCGGTGGCGAGCCACGGGATCACGGCCTCGGTGTCCGCGTCGAGCACCGGGGCGGTCCAGTACCCGCCGACCCGTCGCGCGGCCTGCACCTCCTGCCGGAAGCGGGCCCGGAACTCCTCCTGCTCCGCGAGTTCCTCGCGCACCAGCTTGACCGCGACGGTGCGTCCCCGGTCGGACCGGGCGAGGTACACGTGCCCCATCCCGCCCGCGCCGAGCCGAGCCAGCAGCCGATACGCCCCGATCCGCTGCGGATCCCCCGCCCCCAGCTTCTCCATGCCCGCGCCCACCTTCCCCCGTGTGTGTGCAACAGACCGAGGATAATCCGGTCGTACGGGGAGGTGGGTGGGGCGGTGTCTACGGTTCCGTAACAGCGCGTGGTGATTCGGTGACGTTGGCGGCGAGCTCGTCGAGGACCGTCGACAGGCGCTCCAGGACGCGTACCGCCTCGGCCAGCCCGTCTTGGCCGAACGCCTCGGCGAGCCGGTCGGCGAAGGCAGCGTGCCCGGGGTCGATCCGCGCGATCGCGGCGCGGCCGGACTCCGTCGGGGAGAGCAGCTTGGCGCGCCGGTGGGCCGGGTTGGGCAGGTACCGGGCCAGCTCCTTGTCCACCAGCAGGTCGGCGATGCGCTGCACGCTCTGCCGGGTGATGCCCATGACCCGGGCGATCCCGGAGACCGGAAGCGGTTCGGTGAGCACGGCGCCGAGCACCTGCCACCAGGCGGCGGTCAGCCCGGCCGGGCGGGCGAGGTCCTCGGCGACGGAGAGGAACTGGCCGTTCAGGCGGAAGACTCCGAGGGCGCTGCGGCTGAGCAGGTCCTGGTGCTCGCCGCTCACCGGGCGGCCTTCTCCAGGACGGCGTACGCGTCGGCGTCGGAGTCGTGGAACAGCCGGTACCAGGCGTCGAGAACCTCGCCCTCGTACACCCCGAGCAGGCGGAACACCTCGCGGGCGAACGCGACCGGTTCGGTGGGGCCCGCGGTGACGAGCGCGCCGTCCGTGACGGCGTCGGCGTCCACGTACCGCTCGGTGCCCGCGTAGCCGGTGGCGGCGAGGTAGAAGGACACGGCGCTGGTGTGGGCGCGGTCGTCGAGCAGGCCCTCACGTGCGAGTCCCGCCGTCGCACCGCAGATCGCGGCCACGGGCACGGGCACGTCGGCGTCGAGGAACGTGCGTGCCGTGCGGGCGAAGGGGGCGAGGTCGTCGCCGGAGTCCCACAGGTCCGCGCCGGTGAGGACGAGCAGCGAGCTGTCCTCGGGGCGGAGCTCGTCGAGGGCGAGGTCGGGGTGGATGCGGATCCCGCCCATGGTGGTGACGGGTTCGCGGGTGGGGCCGACGGTGCGGATCTCGTAGCCGGCGCGGGCGAGGTGCGCGGTCGTGTGGCCGGTCTCCCAGTCGGCGAAGGTGTCGTAGACGGCGAGGTGGACGGGCTGGCGCGGGGTGCTGCTCATGGCTCCTCCTCGGGTTCTGCTTGATGTAAGCATACTGTCAATTGGACAGCATGCTGTCAATGTGTTCGCTTCGCTGTCGTTCCGTTGTGCCGTCTGTCCGGTGGGTGGGTCGGGTCCGTGCCGGTGATCCGCCCGTTGCAGCCCTCGTGCGGGGCGGTACTGGTAGGACCTCGGTGAGTGCGTGGCGCCGTCCGCAACGGGCATTTGATTCACCGGCACGGCCCCTTCGGTGAGCGGGCGACTGCGTGTGCGAGCGGGGCTGAGGTCCAGCCGGTCGCCCGCCGGCGGCAGCTCCCGTCCGGTCCGGCGGCAGTCCCCGTCCCGCCTTGGGGGCAGAGAGCACTCCCCCAGCCCGTCCGGCGCCGGTGAGCCCCTCCCGGCCCGTCCCGCCCGGGAGCGGAGGGCGCACCTTTCAGCCCGTCCGGCGCTTGAGGACGAGGCCGTCCAGGCCGATCCGGTCCAGTCCCGGGTGGCTTACGGGTACGGGTGCCCGCAAGGCCTCTGGAGCCGGGGGCGACCCCCCAGCTCGTCCGGCGCTTGAGGACGAGGCCGTTCAGGGCGATCCACGGCAGGTCCGGGGAACGAAACGGCCGGCGGCAGCGAAGGCGGCGGCGTGGTCAAGCCCGACAGACTGTCGCGGAATGCCCGCGGCGGCAGACAGGACGCCGATATCGCGTCCACTCCGTGGACATTTACGCTTCGGCGCATGACCCCTCAGCCCAACCCTCAGGTCGGTGCCGCCGTGAAGGCCGCGGACCGCGCGCACGTGTTCCACTCCTGGTCCGCGCAGGAGCTCATCGACCCGCTCGCCGTCGCCGGCGCGGAGGGGTCGTACTTCTGGGACTACGAAGGCAAGCGGTATCTGGACTTCACCAGTGGGCTCGTCTTCACCAACATCGGATACCAGCACCCGAAGGTCGTCGCCGCGATCCAGGAGCAGGCCGCAACCCTGTCCACGTTCGCGCCCGCCTTCGCCGTCGAGGCGCGTTCGGAGGCCGCCCGGCTGATCGCCGAGCGCACCCCCGGCGACCTGGACAAGATCTTCTTCACCAACGGCGGCGCGGAGGCCGTCGAGAACGCCACGCGGATGGCCCGGCTGCACACCGGCCGTCCGAAGGTGCTCTCCGCCTACCGCTCGTACCACGGCGCCACCTCGACCGCGATCAACCTCACCGGTGACCCGCGCCGCTGGCCCAGTGACAGCGCCGCCGCCGGTGTCGTCCACTTCTGGGCGCCGTTCCTGTACCGCAGCCCCTTCTACTCGGACAACGAGCAGCAGGAGTGCGAGCGGGCGCTCCAGCACCTCGAGGACACCATCGCCTTCGAGGGGCCGGCCACCGTCGCCGCGGTGATCCTGGAGACCGTCCCGGGCACGGCGGGCATCATGACGCCGCCCGCCGGCTACCTCGCCGGTGTGCGCGAGATATGCGACCGGTACGGGATCGTCTTCGTCCTCGACGAGGTCATGGCCGGCTTCGGGCGGACCGGCAAGTGGTTCGCCGCGGACCACTTCGGTGTGACGCCCGACCTGATGACCTTCGCGAAGGGCGTGAACTCCGGATACGTGCCGCTCGGCGGTGTCGCGATCTCCGGGGCCATCGCGGAGACCTTCGCCCGGCGGCCCTACCCGGGCGGGCTCACCTACTCGGGGCACCCGCTGGCCTGTGCCGCCGCCGTCGCGACGATCAACGTGATGGAGGAGGAGGGCATCGTCGACCAGGCCGCGGCCATCGGCGAGAACGTCCTCGGGCCGGCGTTGCGCGAGCTCGCCGAGCGGCACCCGAGCGTCGGCGAAGTACGCGGCACGGGTGTCTTCTGGGCGCTGGAGCTGGTCAAGAACCGGGAGACGCGCGAGCCGCTGGTTCCCTACAACGCGGCGGGCGAGGCGAACGCGCCGATGGCCGCGTTCGGTGCCGCGGCCAAGGCCCGCGGCCTGTGGCCCTTCATCAACATGAACCGCACCCACGTCGTGCCGCCGTGCAACATCTCCGAGGCCGAGGCCAAGGAGGGTCTGGCGGCCCTGGACGAGGCGCTGTCCGTGGCGGACGAGCACACCGTGTAGAGCGCGAACCCGTCACCTTCCGTCCCCCGGCCGGGCTGTTGAGCCCGGCCGGGGGTTCGGCGTCTGCGGCCCCTCCACCGCGTAAGGTGTCCTGCTCGTAGTGATACGCGAGTAGACCCACCACCACATCCACGCGATGGGGGAGCCAGACACCATGCCCGGCACCGGCGGCAATGGCGCCGTGACCCGCAGCACCCTGCGGCAGCAGATCGCGGACGCGCTCCGCGACGAGGTGCTCGCGGGCCGCCTCCAGCCGGGCCAGGCGTTCACGGTGAAGGAGATCGCGGACCAGTACGGCGTCTCCGCCACCCCCGTACGCGAGGCCCTGGTCGACCTGTCGGCGCAGGGCCTGCTGGAGGCGGACCAGCACCGTGGCTTCCGCGTGCAGGAGTACTCCGCCGACGACTACCGCGACATGATCGAGGCCCGCAGCCTGGTCACCGAGGGCATGTTCCGCAGCCTCGTCGCAGGTGGTCTGCGCCAGCTCGACGACCAGCGCGCCGTCGCCGCCCTGGCCGCCGTGCGCCGCCGCGGCGAGGAGGCCCAGCGCGCCGCGACCGCCGGCGAGCTCAACATCCTCATCGGCTACGACCTCCGCTTCTGGCGCGAACTCAGCGGCCTCTTCGGCAACCCCTACCTCGCCGACTTCCTGCACCGGCTGCGCGTCCAGTCCTGGGTGTGCACCGTCCAGCACCTGCGCCGGGTCGCCGACCTGAGGGGCCACCTGTGGGCCGGGCACACGGAGCTCGTGGACGCCCTGGCCCGCCGCGACGCGGACACGGCCCAGGCGATCGTCGCGGCCTACAACGCATACTCGCTGGCCCTCATCGAGCACCTGACCGCAGACGACGGCCCGTCCGGCGTTTGAGGAGGGCTCCCGCGGGCGATCGGGGGGTTGGGGACGCAGCCCGGGGCGGCACCGCGCGCCCCCGGCCACCGGAAACCCCAGTTGTGCACCGAGGCCTTCCCAGGACCGCCGCGCGCATTACGCTGCCCTGACCACCGTGCACCCGAGGAAGAGGAGCCGTCTGTTGGCCTGTGACCTGTGGTTGGTCCCGCTCGTCGACGTGTTGTGCCACACCCCCGACAACCCCTTCGCCGAGGAACTCGCGCTCTACGACAAGGCGCTGGCCGAGGCGGGACTCCCACCCGTCCCGGTGTACGCGTACATGCCGGGGCTGTCCGGCGACGTGGCCCCGGTCGCCGGCTTCGACTACGACGCGCTGCACTTCCTGCGCCGCGCCTACCTGCTCCAGATGTGCGGTCTGGCGGTCACCCCGGTGGACGAACTCGGCGGCGACTACGAACAGCTGCTGGAGATGTTCGAGACCAACGCCCAGCAGTCACACCTGGTCTGGCACTACGACCACGCGGGCGCCTACGTCCCCGTCGACTTCCCGCACCCCCTCGCCAACGACGAACTCCTCGCGGGCGGCGGCCCTCTGGGCTCCTCGCACGCGCTGCTGCGCGAACTCGAATTCGTGGCCCCGTCGATCGGCATCGACCCGGCCAACCCGCCCGCCGCCCCGCAACCGCCCGCGGCGCCCACGGAGCTGGAGGAGCCGGCCGCGCCGGCGCCCTACGACGCCAGCCCCTTCGCCCGGGAGCGCCACGTCTGGCTCGGCCTGCACGCCGCCGCGACCCGCAGCCTCGCCCAGGGATCGATGATCATCTTCAGCTAGCGGCCGTCGCCCGGGCCGGGCCGCGGGGTGCCGTCGGCGCCCGGGCGGGGCGACAGCCACGGGCACGGGCCCGGCCCCACCCCTGAGGGTGCGGACCGGGCCCGCGGCCACCGGTCAGACCTGCTGGGCGGCGAGCCGCTTCGCGGCCTTGCGGCGCTGCGGCTGGAGCGGGTCGACGAGCACACCCGAGCCCAGGCCGGGCGTCTCGGCCCAGCGGCGGATCTTCTCCGCCACCGCGGTCAGGCGTGCGTCGCCCGGACCCACGTCGATGGAGAACAGCGACTCGTCCGGCTTGCGGTCGTCGCCGCCCCAGCGGACCACGCCCTCGGCGTCCGCGAGGATGTCACGGATCACCAGCTCCTGGAGGGGATAGAACCCGCCGCGCACCCCCAAGGGGTAGGAGCCGGGCCGGATCTGCACCGCCGTGCCGGAGGCCTGGTTGGACTCGGCCAGTCCCCTGCGCACCGAACCCGGGGTGCGCCAGCCGACGACGTCGCCCTTGCGCAGGGCGTCGATCTCGTAGTGGAAGCGGCGGACGACGTGCACCAGGACGGTCTCGACGTCTCCCATGCGCACCTGGACGTCCACCGGGGTGCCCGTCACGGGTCTGGTGTAGATGTTGCCGCGGTCGTCGACGACCTTCTCCATCTCCCAGTCGTTCTTCGAACGAAGGCCGTTGAGCACGTGGGCCTTCCGCTCGTCGGCCCGCTGCTGGGCCTTCTTCACCGCTTCGCGCAGCTTGGCCGGATCGGGCTTGCGGTCCGCCGCGTATCCGGGGGTGGCGAGCAGTTGTGATCCGGCCGTGGCGCCTGCGGCCATGAGGACGGCGCGGCGCAGCACGGTGCGTCGCGGCAGGTTCGCCGTCATGAGATTTCCTCCTTGCGTCGGGCGTTCGCGAATCCGGCGAGGGTGAGCGCCAGGGCGCACACCCCCAGCACGGTCACTGCCGGGTTGATGTACGACGGGATGACCGCTTCGACCGTGTGTCCGTCACCGGTACGGCAGCCGAAGTGAAGTGGGATGAACGAGGGGTCGTATCCGGTGAGTCGCCGGTCTCCGACCGCCGTGTTGCACGCCCGGGACCGGTCCTGGTCGTCGAAGAGGACCAGGTGCAGAACGCCCCAGGTGTACATGCCGACGGCCGCGGCCCACGCCAGTGCGGCGGCGGACCCGAGGGCCGCTGTCGCCGCCCGGGCGGCCCTGGCGCGGACCAGCAGCCTCACCCCGCGCACCAGGAGCCACGGGGTGGCCACCAGTCCGGCCAGGGTCAGCAGGAGGACGACGGTGCCGTCGTGGCCGGCGTACGGCTGGTCTCCGGACATGGGGCGCTCCGCTCTCTGTCACAGGTTCCGGGAGATCGCGTTGTACTTCTCCATCACGTAGTAGAGCCCCAGCCGCTTCTTCGCCTCGCTGAACGCGGGCTCCGCGGGGCCCTGGTAACGGCGCAGCACGTCGTAGATCTCCGAGTCGTTGTAGTCCAGGCGCGGGGAGCGCATCGCGGGGGAGTTGTCGTCCCCGCCGGGCTTCCCGTCGATGTCCCACATGTCGATCACGAAGACGCTGGTGAGCGCGAACTCCTCGTCGTCGTGGGCGTTCTTCCAGATCGAGTACTTGTCGTCGTCGCTGGACGCGTCGAGGATCGGCCGGCCGGTCACGTAGCCCTTCGTGAGGCAGTGGTTCCACGCGCCGATGAGGGTGAGGGCCCGCTGCTTGGCGATGCCGGTGGACGAGTCCTTGATGAACTTGCCCGTCGTGTTGTACGCGAGGATCGTGGCCTCCCAGGCCGCCTCGTCGAGCGGCTCGATGTGCCGCATCTCCCAGTACGCCGACGTCTGGATGAGTGCCTTGCGCAGGTTGTACTTGTTCGACAGGCTCGTGATGAGCGCGTCGTGGTCGACCACCGTCGACTGGAAGCACTTCCAGTGCTGGTAGCTGCGCGTACCGCCGTCGAGCGGGTAGCCGAGGGACTCCATGTACTTGCCGACGTCCGTCTGCATGGCGGTGAGGACGGAGTCGTCGAGGCGGGTGTCGGGCTTCTGGGTGCGTGGCGCGTTGAAGGAGCCCTGACCCGTGTCGCGGCCCGAGGCGATGTTGTTGTCGATCTCGATCGCCCCGTCGCCGGAGCCCACCGTGCGGGTGACGATCTGGTCGTAGGCCCAGTTCTCGGGCAGCGGATAGCCGAAGTTCCCGGAGAAACCGGAGGACATGTCGGAGACGAACGCGGCGGTGGCGTGGCCGGCCTCGGAGACGCGGGTGCACACGTTGCGCGGCCCGTACACACCGACCGCGTACCGGTTGCCGTCGTCGGCGATCGCGTCCTCGATGCCCTTGAAGTGGGGCAGGACGCTGGAGGTGACGTCCTCGTCGAGGGCGTCGAAGTCGACGGCGAAGAAGATCCTCGCGCCGGCCTTGAAGCCGTGGTCCAGGGCCGCGTTGACCGCGGCCTGTCCGGCGGTCCGGCCCGCGATGTAGTTGAAGTCCGAGGCGTCCCGGCCGTAGGTCTGGTAGATCGGGAAACAGCGCAGACCGGCGTCGGCGATGGTCTGGAGCTCGCCCTCCTGGATCGCCTTCTCGTACGGCTTCCCACCGGTCGGGTTGGTGAGGTAGCGCCCGATGTACTTGATGCCCTCGGCCTTCAGCGCGGCGGCACGGGCCGGGGTGATCCGGGTGACGCCGTCGCAGGCCTCGCCCTTGCGCGCCTGGTCGCCGTAGGAGACGAGGAGGGAGGCCCAGGTCGAGAAGTCGCCCTTGCCGGTGACGGGCAGCTTCGCGAACGACTGGAAGTCGGAGACGGCCGACGACAAACTGCTGGTGAAGGTGCCGGTGAAGGACACGGGCCGGTGGTTGAGGACCATGCCGGCGGAGAAGAGCTGCACCCAGGGCCCGGAGTCCCCGGTGGCCACGGTGTGGCTCTTCAGGCCGCTCTGGGTGCCGGGGCCGAACACTCCGTTGGCCGTGCCGTCGGCCATGCCCAGCTCGTACTGGACGGCGAACAGCATGGACTTGGCGACGTCGCGCGAGTGGTGGCCGTCCGCGGGGATGATGAAGAAGTCCTTGCGGGTCACGTACTGCCCGTTCAGCCATCTCTGCACGGCCTGGATGCTGTCCGAGCCGCCGTTGACGGTGACGTAGGCGTCCATGTTCAGCAGGCCCTTGAACACCTTGGGCACCAGGTTGCCGCCGGGGTAGGTGAAGTCCACGCCCATGTTCTGCTTCAGCCGGGTGATGGAGGCGTAGACGCGGGAGTTGTACGTCCCGTCGATGTCGCCGCCGTCGTATCCCTTGCAGTAGAGGGCCGACTGGATGATGCGGGCGAAGTTCGCCGACGGGACCGTCTCGCTGTTGAGCGTCGGGTACTTGGACGTGAGCGTGGACAAAGTGGTGGGGCCGAAGGTGTCCGACAGGCTCGTGATGCCCAGTTCGTACTGGAGGGCACGGGTGAGGCCGAACATCGTCGTCCAGCCGGTCACCCCGGTCTCGGGGATCCGGTCGATGCCCAGCTTGCCTTCGTAGGCACCGTTGATGAACTGCTGCGCCTTGCGCACCATCTCGTCGGCCACGGGGGCTCCTGTTCCGTCTCGGGGTCGGACGGCGTTCGACGTGGCGGACAGGAGCGCGGCCGGGTGGGCGTCCGCGACCGCCGACATCACGGCATGCCGATGCGACCCCCCGGACGACACCGTTCCCCCCGGTCGTCGGTCACCGTGCGCCCGGCCGCCGGCGGGTGGGCACCGGGCACGTGGCGATCACCATAGCCACAGCTTGATCACCAAAGGCAAGCAAAAGCACGGGAGTTGGGGCAGGTCGGCGCAATTACGCCGCGGTCGGGGGCGGTGGTGACGGGGTGCCGTCGGTGGGGGGAAAGGGGACGGCAGGGTGCGGTTCGATGGCGGGAGGGGGGACCGCGGGGGGGGAGGGGAGGAGACGGCAGGGTGCGGTTCGACGGCCGGGGGGACGGTGGCGGCGGGGGGAACCGTGGCGGGGGCAAGGTGGCTCTGCCTCTCGCGAAACGCGACGCGCCCCCGGCGGGCCGAAGCCGACCGGGGGCGCGTGCGAACGCCGTACGGACCCGTGAAGGGCCCGGGAGCCCTACTGGATGAACGAGTTGATCTCGATGGTCTCGTCGCGGCCCGGGCCGACGCCGATCGCGGAGATCGGGGCGCCGGACATGTCCTCCAGAGCCTTGACGTACGCCTGCGCGTTCTTCGGCAGATCCGCGAACGTCTTGGCCTTCGTGATGTCCTCGGACCAGCCCGGCAGGGTCTCGTAGACCGGCTTCGCGTGGTGGAAGTCCGTCTGCGAGTAGGGCAGTTCCTCGACGCGCTTGCCGTCGATCTCGTACGCCACGCAGACCGGGATCTCCTCCCAGCCGGTCAGCACGTCCAGCTTGGTGAGGAAGAAGTCGGTCAGGCCGTTCACGCGCGTCGCGTAGCGGGCGATGACCGCGTCGAACCAGCCGCAGCGCCGGTCACGGCCGGTCGTCACACCGCGCTCGCCACCGATGCGGCGCAGCGCCTCGCCGTCCTCGTCGAACAGCTCGGTCGGGAACGGACCCGAGCCGACGCGGGTGGTGTACGCCTTGAGGATGCCGATGACACGGCTGATCTTCGTCGGACCCACGCCCGTGCCCGTGCAGGCGCCGCCCGCGGTCGGGTTGGACGACGTCACGAACGGATACGTGCCGTGGTCGATGTCCAGCAGCGTGCCCTGGCCGCCCTCGAAGAGCACGACCTTGTCCTGCTCCAGAGCCTCGTTGAGGATCAGGACGGTGTCCGCGACGTACGGCTTCAGCCGGTCCGCGTAGCCCAGCAGCTCCTCGACGACCTGGCCCGCCTCGATGGCGCGACGGTTGTACAGCTTGGTGAGCAGCTGGTTCTTGACCTCGAGAGCCGCTTCGACCTTCTGCGTCAGGATCGACTCGTCGTACAGGTCCTGGATGCGGATACCGACACGGTTGATCTTGTCCGCGTACGTCGGCCCGATGCCGCGCCCCGTCGTACCGATCTTCCGCTTCCCGAGGAAGCGCTCCGTCACCTTGTCGACGGTGACGTTGTACGGCGTGATGATGTGGGCGTTCCCGCTGATCAGAAGCTTGGACGTGTCGACGCCGCGCTCGTTCAGTCCGTTCAGCTCGGAGAACAGGACCGACGGGTCGACGACGACTCCGTTTCCGATCACCGGCGTGCACTCCGGCGTGAGGATCCCGGAAGGGAGGAGGTGCAGGGCGTACTTCTGATCACCCACGACCACCGTGTGGCCGGCGTTGTTGCCGCCCTGGTAGCGCACCACATAGTCCACAGATCCACCGAGCAGGTCGGTGGCCTTTCCCTTGCCTTCGTCACCCCACTGAGCACCGAGCAGCACAAGTGCGGGCACAGGCGTACACCCCTTCCGGGCGGGGCATGTCCAAGGTCGGGGACGTACGCGGCTGCTTTTCGGTACGGCTGCGTACGCCGGCGACCACCTTTGGCCGCGACCGTCGGACCGGATGCCCCGGAATAGACGAAGCCCCTGGCGCAATAGCGCAAGGGGCTCTTGCACAAAGATGCTACCCGAGGAAGCGAGGCATGACCGAGGTGGCGGCTTCCGACCAGCTCTTGGTGGTCATCGACCCGGTCGCCCGTCGGACGGACGGCGAGTCTGTACGGATCGCGAAAGACGTGCTCAGCGCGGGTGCGGTGACGAAGGTGTGCCTGCCGGACGGGCCCGAGGAATTCGCCCGCGCACTGGCCCGCAGGGGCACGCGGCGACCCGTGGTGGTCGGCGACGACCGTGCCCTGATGCGCGCGGTGTCCCTTTTGCACCGGCGGCGGGAGCTGGGCGTGTGCGCGCTGTCGATGGTGCCCGTCGGCGGTGTGCTGTCGCTCGCGCGGTCTCTCGGCGTGCCCACCGGGGCGGTGGCCGCGGCGCGGGCCGTGCTCGACGGGTCCGAACGGCGGCTCGACCTGCTCGTGGACGACAGCGACGGCGTCGTCCTCGGCACGCTCCGCATCCCGTCCGTGCCCGCCCCGGTTCCCACGGCGCCGGGCGTCGCCCCGGAGGCGGCCTCCCACGCCTGGCTGCGCACCTGCCAGTCGCTGGTCCGCACGCTCTCCTCGCGACCCGCCCGCACCGCGGCGATGCCCGGACCCGGGGCGACCCGGCTCCGGGTCGAGGTCGACGGGGTGACGGTCGTCGATCTGGACCAGCCGGTGGAGGCGGTGTCGGTGACGCCCGGGGGGCCCGGCGGCGCGGAGGTGGAGGTACGGCCCGCCACGGACGGGGCCGTCGCCGTCCCGCTCCGCGCGTTCGGGCGGCGGGTCACGGTGTCAGGGGCGGACTTCCGCTACCGGGCGGACGCGGTGGTGTCCGGGCCCGTGCGGACGCGGACGTGGACCGTCCGGGAGGAGGCGTGGGGGCTGACCCTGCCGCTGGGCTTCCCGTAGAGGTGAGGTCGGGGCGTCTGCCGGTGGGTCGCCTCCGGTCCGGTGGTGGGCGTTTCGCTGTCCCTCCGGTGGGCGTTTCGCTGCCCCTCCGGTGGGCGTTTCGCTGTCCCTCCGGTGGGTGGGTCGGGTCCGTGCCGGTGATCCGCCCGTTGCAGCCCTTGTGCGGGGCGGTACTGGTAGGACCTCGGTGGGTGCTTGTTGCTGTCCGCAACGGGCATTTGATTCACCGGCACGGCCCCTTCGGTGAGATGGCGGCTGCGGGTGCGTTCATCGCGGGTTCCCGCCCGCCTCTGGGGCCGGGGGCACGCTTCAGCCCGTCCGGTCCTCTCTCCAGCCCGTCCGGTCCCCTCTCCAGCCCGTCCGGCGGCAGCTCCCAGGCCCGTCCGGCGCCGGCTCCTGTCCCGTCCCGCCTTGAGGGCAGGGAGCAACCCCTCAGCCCGTCCGGCGTTTGAGGACGAGGCCGTTCAGGCCGATCGGGCCGAGTTCCGGGTGTGTCCGGGGTGCGGTCCATCGCAGGTGAGGCGGAGTGCCGGTGGGCTCAGCCGTTGCCGAAGTGCTTTTCCCGGTGGACGCGCCAGCGGTCCATCATCTGGGAGATCTCGCCGTCGATGAAGTCGAAGAACGCCAGGGTCTCGGCGATCCGCCGGCCCGCCGGTGTCTCGGCGCCGAGCCGGTCGACGCCGTCGCGCAGGGCGTACTGCCAGCGCTTGAGGACCGCCTCCCGATTGGTGATCGCCTCGTACCACTGGTCGCTGTGCACGCGGTAGCGCTCGCGCCGCGAGCCGGGCTCACGCTCGCGCGAGACCATGTGCTGCTGGGCGAGATAGCGCACGGCACCGGAGACCGCGGCCGGGCTGATCTGCAACTGTTCGCCGAGTTCGGCGGAGGTCAGGGCACCGGTGTCGGAGGAGAGCAGGGCCGCGAAGACACGGGCGGGCATCCGCTGCATGCCGGCCTCGACGAGCTGCGCCGCGAAGCTCTCGACGAACTCGGAGACCGCCCCCGCGTCCCGCCGGCCCCCCATGGGTTCGGTCATCCCGGATCATCTCCCCTGCTCGTCCCCGCCGCCCGCGCACCGCCACTCAGTGTATCCGGCATTTCCACACTTCCTTAACTTCACAAATTTCTGAAAGAAGCGTACGTTCTGAAACATGACGAAGGCAATCACCGTCTCCGGACTGCACAAGTCGTTCGGCAGCACCCACGCCCTGGCCGGCCTCGACCTGGAGGTCGAGGCCGGCGAGGTACACGGCTTCCTCGGCCCGAACGGCGCCGGGAAGTCCACCACCATCCGCGTCCTGCTCGGCCTGCTCCGCGCCGACTCGGGCGCCGCGCAGCTGCTGGGCCGCGACCCGTGGGCCGACGCGGTGGAACTCCACCGGCACGTCGCCTACGTCCCCGGTGACGTGACGCTGTGGCGCAACCTGTCCGGCGGCGAGGTCATCGACCTGTACGGGCGGCTGCGCGGCGGCCTGGACCCGGCCCGGCGCGCCGACCTGATCGAGCGCTTCGAGCTCGACCCGACCAAGAAGGGGCGCACCTACTCCAAGGGGAACCGCCAGAAGGTCGCCCTCGTCGCCGCCTTCGCCTCGGACGTCGACCTGCTGATCCTCGACGAGCCCACCTCCGGCCTGGACCCGCTGATGGAAGAGGTCTTCCAGAGCTGCGTCGAGGAGGAACGCGCCCGCGGCCGCACCGTCCTGCTGTCGTCCCACATCCTCAGCGAGGTCGAGGAGCTCTGCGACCGGGTGAGCATCATCCGCAAGGGCGTCACCGTCGAGACCGGCTCCCTGGCCGACCTGCGCCATCTCACCCGGACCAGCGTCACCGCCGAACTCGCCGGCCCGCCCGACGGGCTCGCGCACCTGCCCGGCGTCCACGGCCTCGACGTCCAGGGCCTGCGCGTCGAACTCCAGGTGGACACCGACAAGCTCGACGCCGTACTGCGGTCCCTGACCGCCGCGGGCGTACGGTCGCTGACCTCGACACCCCCCACCCTGGAAGAACTCTTCCTGAGGCATTACCAGGACGACGCGACCGAGACCGCCCCCACGTCGACGTCCGCGCAGGCGGTCGCCCGATGACCACCGCCACCGCGCGCTTCGCCACCCGGCCCGGCGGGTCCCGTCAACTCGCGGGCACCGCAACCCTGCTGAGGTTCGCGCTGCGCCGCGACCGCCTGATGATGCCGCTGTGGGTCGGCGTGATCGGCCTGCTCGTCGTCTCCATGCCGAACTCCCTCAAGTCCATCTACGGCACCCCCGCCGAACGCGCCGACGTGGCACGGCAGATGCTCACCAACAGCTCCCTGCGCGCCACCTACGGACCGGTGTTCAGCGACACCCTCGGCGGGCTCACCGCCTGGCGCATCGGCGGCTACGCCGGAGTGTTCGCCGCGATCATGAGCCTGCTCGTCGTCGTCCGGCACACCCGCGACGAGGAGGAGACCGGACGCCAGGAACTCATCTCGTCCGCCATGGTCGGACGGCGTGCCCCGCTCACCGCCGCGCTGCTCGCGGCCCTCGTCGCCAACGGCGCCCTCGCCCTGCTGATCGCCGGCGGCCTCGCCGGACAGGGCGGTCCCGGAGCGTTGGCCCTCGGGCTCGCCGTCGCCGGGGTCGGCATGGTCTTCGCCACCATGGCGGCGATCGTCGCCCAGCTGACCGAGAGCGCACGGCTCGCGAAAGGGCTCACCGGAGGGCTGCTCGGCGCCGCCTTCGTCCTCAAGGCCGCCGGGGACTCCGCCACCGCCGACGGCTCGTCCGTACTCACCTGGCTCTCACCCGTCGGCTGGCTGGAGGAACTGCGCTCCTTCGCCGACGAACGCTGGTGGGTGCTCCTGCTGTTCGCCGCCGCGGCCCTCGCGCAGGGCGCCGTCGCCTACGAACTGGCCGGCCGCCGCGACATCGGCATGAGCTTCCTGCCCACCCGGCCCGGCCCTGCCACGGGACGCCTCCGCACGGCCGGAGCACTCGCCCTGCGCCTGCAGCGTGGCGCCCTGCTCGGCTGGAGCCTGGGATTCCTCGCCGCAGGAGCCGCCTTCGGCGGGATCACCAAGGGAGCCTCCGACCTCGTCGGCGACAACGACAAGACCCGCGAGATCATCGAGCGGATGGGCGGACAGAGCGGCATCACGGACGCCTTCCTCGCCACCATGGTCAACATGCTGGGCATGGTCGCCGCCCTCTACATCGTCTCCTCCGTACTGCGACTGCACGGCGAAGAGACCTCGCAGCGCGCCGAACCGGTGCTGGCGAACGCGGTCGGCCGCCTGCGCTGGGCCCTCGGCCACCTCACCATCGCCTTCGGCGGCAGCGTCCTCATCATGCTGCTGGGCGGCCTCGGACTCGCCCTCGGCTACGGAGCCGAACTCGGCCCCATCCTCGGCGCCTGCCTCGCCCAACTCCCCGCGATCTGGACCCTCGGCGGACTCGCCGCCCTCCTGTACGGCCTCTCCCCCCTACTGGCCCCCGCCGCCTGGGGTGCCGCCGGGCTCGCGCTCCTGCTCGGCTGGATCGGCCCCGCCCTGAACGTCCCGCAGGCCGTCATGGACCTCTCCCCCTTCGGACATCTCCCCAAGCTGCCCGGCGGCGACATGGCCTGGACACCGCTGCTCGTCCTGACCGGGATCGCCGCCGCGGCCACGGCGACAGGCCTTGCCTGTCTCCGCCGGCGCGACCTGAGCACCTGAGTCGGCGCCGAGCCCCGAGTCCCTGAGCGCCTGCACGGGCGAGTGTCCGGGCAGGCGCTCAGGGCGACGGCGGGCGGCGGTGTCAGACCTGCACCCTCAGGGACTCCAGCCCTCTGATCACGAAATTCGGCTTCCGCGACGGCTCCTCGGCGAGATCCAGCGTCGGGGCCTTCGCCAGCAACGCACCCATCGACGCCGCCAGTTCGATACGGGCCAACGGCGCACCGATGCAGTAGTGGATACCGGCGCTGAACGAGATGTGCGGGTTGTCCGCACGGGTCAGGTCCAGATCGCCCGGCGCCGCGAAGACCGCCGGGTCGTGGTTCGCCGAACCGAAGAGCATCGCGACCTCCGCCCCGCGGGGGATCGTCGTACCGTCGATCTCGATCTCGTCGAGCACCCAGCGCTCGAAGAGCTGAAGCGGAGTGTCGTAACGCATCAGCTCCTCCACCGCCCGGGGGATCAACCCGTGGTCCGCGCGCAGCGCCGCGAGCTGGCCCGGGTTGCGGAACAGTGCCCACCAGCCGTTCACCGTGGCGTTGACCGTCGCCTCGTGCCCCGCGTTCAGCAGCAGCACGCAGGTCGAGATCATCTCCTGCTCGGTGAGCCGGTCGCCCTCGTCATGGGCCGCGATGAGACCCGAGATCAGATCGTCCCCCGGCTCCTTGCGGCGCGCCTCGATCAGCTCCGTCAGATACTCGGTGAACTCGACCGACGCGCGCACCGCCTTCGCCGCCGTCTCCTCGGACGGGTTCAGCTCGTACATCCCGCAGATGTCCGCCGACCAGGGCCGCAACGGCGCCCGGTCCGACTCCGGGATGCCCAGCATCTCCGCGATCACCGCCACCGGCAGGGGCTCGGCGACATCGGACAGCAGATCGCCGCCGCCCGCCGCCACCAGCCGTTCGACCAGCTCACCCGCCAGCTGGTCCACATACGGCTTCAGCCGCTCCACGGTGCGCGGCGTGAACGCCTTCGACACCAGCCGCCGGATACGTGTGTGGTCCGGCGGCTCCAGGTCCAGCATCCCGTGGTCGTTCAGCACGTGGAACGGCTCGTGCTCCGGCGGCGGCGCCGTCCGCCCGAAGTCCTCGTGCGTGAAACGGTGCTGATACGTCCGGCCCAGCCGGCGGTCCCGCAGCAACGCCGACACGTCCGCGTGGTGCGGCACCAGCCACTGGTCGGTGGGCTCGTAGTAGTGCACCCGGCCGCGCGCCCGCAACTCCTCGTACGCCGGATACGGGTCCGCCACGAACGCCTGGTCCCACGGGTCGAAGGACGGCGGAATCTCCAAAGCTGCCATGAACGGACGCTAGCCCGGCACGAGCGCCCTGAACAGGGGGGTCTTGGTTCGGGGGGCCTTGGGGCAGGGCGGTTTCGGGGGCGTTCGGGTCTGCGGGCGGCGGCTCGGCTCGGCGAGGGCAGGGCAGTTCCGCGGGCGGGTCACCTGGGGGTGACCAGCCTGGCCTCGTACGCGAACACCGCCGCCTGGGTGCGGTCGCGCAGCCCGAGCTTCACCAGGATGCGGCTCACATGGGTCTTGATCGTGGACTCGGCGACCACGAGACGCTCCGCGATCTCGGAGTTCGACAGACCCTGGGCGATGAGGACCAGCACCTCGGTCTCCCGCTCGGTCAGATCCCCGTACGCCGCGTGCGCCGTGGCCGGAAACCGGGGCGCGTCCGCGAGCCTGGAGAACTCGGTGATCAGCCGCTTCGTGACGGAAGGGGCCAGCAACGCCTCCCCCGACGCCACCACCCTCACCCCGTCGGCGAGCTGGCGTGCCGAGGCATCCTTCAGCAGGAAACCGGAGGCCCCCGCGCGCAGCGCCTGGTACACGTACTCGTCGAGGTCGAACGTCGTCAGGACCAGCACCTTCGCGGAACTGTCCGCGGCGACGATCTCCCGGGTCGCCTCCAGACCGTTCATCTCCGGCATGCGGACGTCCATCAGCACGACGTCCGGCGCCAGGTCACGGACCCGCTCCACCGCCTCCCTGCCGTTGACCGCCTCGCCGACCACCTCGATGTCCGGCATCGCGCCCAGCAGGACGGAGAAGCCCTCGCGGACCATCACCTGGTCGTCCGCTATCAGAACCCGGATGGGGCCGTCCGTCATCCGGTCTCCTCCTCCGCGGCCGGCACCGGCAGGAACACCGTGACCTCATAGCCCCCGTCGTCCGTGCCGCCGGTCGTCATCTCGCCGTCCAGCATCGTGACCCGCTCGCGCATGCCGGTGATGCCGTGCCCCGCGCCGTGCGTGGACTTCTCCGGACTCGTCGCCGGTGCGGGGCCGTTGACTATACGCAGGCCCAGCCCGCCGAGGACGTAGCCGATCTCCACTCGGGCGACCGCGCCCGGTGCGTGCCGCAGCGCGTTGCTCAGGGCCTCCTGGACTATTCGGTACGCCGACAGCTCCACGCCCTGCGGGAGCTCGCGCACCGCGCCCGTGACCACCTTGTCCACCGTCAGACCTGCCTCCCGCACATTCGCCAGGAGGGCGTCCAGGTCGGCGAGCGTGGGCTGCGGGGCGTCCGGGGCCTCGTAGTCCTCGGCGCGGACCACGCCCAGTACGCGGCGCAGCTCGGTGAGTGCCGCCACCGCGTTCTCCCGGATGGTGCGGAAGGCCTGCTCCAGCTCCGGCGGGGCGTTCTCCACGCGGTACGGGGCGGCCTCCGCCTGGATGGCTACCACCGACATGTGGTGGGCCACGACGTCGTGCAACTCCCGGGCGATCGTCGTGCGCTCCTCCAGCAGCGCACGCTTGGACCGCTCCTGTGCCGTCTCGGACTGCTGGGCGGTCACCTCCTGCTCCGCCGTGCGTCGTATGTGCAGGACCGTGACGACCAGGAGGGCCAGGGTCGAGACGAACAGCAGCGGCATGGTGTTGTCGCTGAAGTGGCCCGCGCCGAACAGGGTCTCCGCGGTCAGTCCGTACGCGGCGGTGAGCAGCCACATCCATGCGGCGGTGCGAGGACGTGAGCGCAGGGCCACGACCGTCATCACCGTCACGTGGGTGACGAAGGCGCCCGGCAGCCACGGCCAGTCGCTCCAGCTGTCGCTGAACACCGCGGCCACGGGGGTTGCCGCGAGGGAGAACCAGAAGGCGCCCACGGGCCGGATCAGTGTGGCCAGGACCGGGAGCAGGGCGAGGAGGGTGCAGATCGGGAGACCGATTCCGCCGCGGCCGTCGCCGTCGGCGGTGGCCGCGACCATCGCCACCAGACCGATCGCCGCCACTGCCGCGTGCGGTGTCCAGACCGCGTACTGCCGTATCCCCTGGGGCAGGCGGCGGGTGACGGGGCCGTCCACTCGCATGCGCGGGAGCGGGCGGTAGGCGAAGGCGTCGTGGAACAGGTCCTGGCGCAGCCCGCGCAGGGCGTCCGCGGCCAGCCTGAACTCCGGGCTGCGGGGCTTGGCCCTGCCCGGCGGCGTCATCTGCGTCTGGGTCGTCTCGGTCACGTTGAAAACGGTAGGACGGCGGGGGGTGCGTGGTCGTCCCCTGTGAGGAGGGTCCTTGTGGGTCCGTCTCAGGTACTACGGGTCGTCGGTGGGCGCGGCGGGTGCTGTGGAGCGACTGCCGGTGGGCGCAGCAGTGCTGTGGAGCGACTGCCGCTGAGTACGGCGAGGGTCGTTTCGCTGTCTGTCCGGTGGGTGGGTCGGGTCCGTGCCGGTGATCCGCCCGTTGCAGCCCTTGTGCGGGGCGGTGCTGGTAGGACCTCGGTGAGTGCGTGTCGCCGTCCGCAACGGGCATGTGATTCACCGGCACGGACCCTTCGGCCAGAGGGCGACCGCGGGTGTGAGTGGGGTGCGGGTGCGACGGGTGTGGGGCCCCATGGGCGGGGCCTGGCCGAGGCGTTCCATTGGTGCGTCGGCGGCTGGGTGTGGGGTCAGTAGCCCGAAGGGCGGACCAGGCCCGATTCGTAGGCGAAGACTGCTGCCTGGGTGCGGTCGCGCAGGCCCAGCTTGACCAGGATGCGGCCGACGTGGGTCTTGACTGTCTGTTCCGCCACGACCAGGCGGTCGGCGATCTCCGCGTTCGACAGACCCTGGGCGATGTGGGCCAGTACCTCGGTCTCGCGCTCGGTCAGCTCGCCCACGCGCTGCTTGAGCGGGGACCGCGGTGCGGCGTGCAGACGGGAGAACTCGGCGATGAGGCGGCGCGTGATGCCCGGCGCGAGCAGCGCGTCGCCCGCGGCGACCACGCGCACCGCCTCGGCCAGCTGGTCGGCGGAGGCGTCCTTGAGCAGGAACCCGGAGGCGCCGGCGCGCAGGGCGTCGTACACGTACTCGTCGAGGTCGAAGGTGGTGAGCACCAGCACCTTGATCCGGGGCGTGTCGTCGGTGATGCGGCGGGTGGCGTCGATGCCGCCCAGCTCGGGCATGCGGATGTCCATCAGGACGACGTCGGGGACGAGTTCGGAGACCTTGGCGATCGCGTCGAGGCCGTCGACCGCCTGGCCCACCACCTCGATGTCCGGCTGGGTGTTGAGCAGCACGGTGAAACCCTGCCGGACCATCTGCTGGTCGTCGGCGATCAATACGCGAATGGTGCCGCTCGCGGTCGTCATGAAGTCTTTTCTCCCTCAGGGGCGGTGGGGTCGTCGAGCGGGACGGCGACGCCGTGGCGCGGCAGGAACGCGGCCACCGCGAAGCCGCCGCACGCCGTCTCCGAGGTCACGAGGGTGCCACCGAGCATCGCGGCCCGCTCCCGCATGCCGAGCAGGCCGTGCCCGGCACCGGGGGACGGCGGTGCCGGGTGCGCGGGACGCGAGTTGACGACACGCACCTGGAGGCCGCGTGGGAAGTGCCACAGCTCGACATGGACCGCGGAACCGGGCGCGTGCCGCAGGGCGTTGCTCAGCGCCTCCTGGACGATCCGGTACGCCGACAGCTCCACGCCCGGCGCGAGGGGAAGCTGCTCGCCGGTGATCTCCGTCGTCACGACCAGTCCCGCGGCGCGCGTGTTCTCCACCAGGGCGTCGAGACGGTCCAGCGTCGGCTGCGGGGAGTCGGGCGCCGCGCCCGTGCCCGCGCCGAGACCGTACGGGTCCTCGGGGTTCTCCGAACGCAGCACACCGAGGACGCGGCGCAGTTCGGTCAGGGCCTCCAGCGCGTTCTGCCGGATGCCCTCCAGGTTCTCCTTGAGCTCGTCGGTGGGGTTCTCGACGAGATGAGGCGCGACCTGGGCCTGGATGGAGATCACGGACATGTGGTGGGCGACGACGTCGTGCAGTTCGCGTGCGATGCGGTTGCGCTCCTCCAGGAGGGTGCGCCGGGCCCGTTCCTCCGCGGTCAGCGAGGCCTGTTCGACCAGCTGGGTACGGGCCTCGCGGCGGCCCCGCAACGCGGTACCGAGGAGGACGACCGCGGCGAAGACGACGACCGCAAGCACCCCTGTCGGCCGGTAGACCGTGCCGCCGACCAGCCCTTGCAGGAAGTAGGTCACCAGGACGGTCACGGACAGCGCGCCGACTGCGACGCGCGCGGACACCCGCAGGGCGAGGAGGAAGAGCACGAAGGCGTGCGTGATGATCGCCAGTGCGCTCCACGGCCAGTCCGGCCGTGGGCCCGGGAAGCTCATCACCATGTGCGACCTGACGGCCGTGGCGGCCAGCACGGTGGCGCCCAGCGACAGCCACAGGGCCGGAACGGGCCGCCACAGGGCGAGGGCCATCGCCGCACCCTGCGCGGCACCGGTCACCGCGCTCAGCGCGAGACCCAGTCCATAGCCTTCGCTCAGCTCCGCCGACGCCGCGAACGCGAGCCCGAAAGCGAGCCAGCACACCACGACATGCGGCAGCAGGCGCAGCCACCTCGGCCTCGACAGCGGGGGCAGCGGGGCGGCCGCCGGCGAGGCGAGGTCGGCCAGAACCGAACGCAGGACAACTCCCGTGCCCAGCAGGCGGCGTGACCGGGTGCGTCCACCAGGAGGATCGGTAGCGGTGCCGGACGGCTTCCCCGGGTCCGCCAAGCGGGGTGGGGGAGGCAGAGGGGGGTCGTCGTCCACGGCCCGGTGCTCCTCGCTCGTCACCTGATCAACCCTAGGCATGAGGCGTTCCCTTCGCTCCCCCCTGACCGAGACCGTGAGCCCGCACGACCCGGGACGGTCGGCCGGTCCGGCGGCGCGGCCCCTGCTCGTGGACGCGGAAGGCGGACCAGCAGACGGTCAGCGCGAGCAGGAACACGGGCAGCCAGGCCAGCCTGGCCGCGACCCAGCCCAGCCCGTCGGGCACGGTGTGCAGGCCGGCCAGCCGCCCCGCCCGCAGCCCCAGAGCGGTGACCGCCATCATGGCCGTCTGGTGCCAGAGGAATATCGTCATCGCGGAGAGGTTGACGAAGGCTGTCACCGCCCAGGCCGTCGGGCGTCGCATCGCCCGGCGCAGCGGCTCACGCAGCAGCAGCGCGAGGCCGCACTGGGCCAGGCCGAAGGTGACCACCGCGAGCGTCGGCGGGTTCAGGTTGGAGACCGCGGCGCCCGGCACACCGACCATCGACGCCGGGTAACCCGCCCACGCCACGAGCGCCGCCGTCGCCGCGGCGCCTCCGGCGAACAGCACCAGGCCCGCCCGCCGTCGGTCCAGTTCACCGCGCGTCCAGGCCGCGCCCAGGGTGTACGGCACCAGCCAGCCCGCTGCCACGTTCACCCAGCCGAGCCACGAGGGGCCGCCCAGGCCGAAGCGAATGAGGTCCACATGGAGAACGACGGCCAGCGGCCACAGCGGGTTGATCCTCGTCAACAAGGGTGTCGCCGCGGTCAGTCCGGCGAAGACCACCAGGAACCACAGGGGCGACAGGGCCAGTTTCACCAGGGTGTGGACGGTGCCGTAGTCCGTGCCCGTGGCGAGCAGGCATGCCGTGGCCACCGCCCAGAGGCTCAGCACCGCGGCCACCGGCCTGAACAGACGTCCCAACCGGGCCCGCAGCCATCGCCCGTACGACACGCCCCGCGCCCTCGCCGACGCATGGCTCCTCGTCGCCACATGCCCACCCACCAGGAAGAACACGGCGAGTGTCTGGAAGATCCAGGAGATCGGGGCCAGCCACGGCATGTGCTGCAACGGGCTCGCCGCGTGCAGGGCGCCGCCGTCCGCGACGAGGGCCGTCACCAGCCAGTGCCCGAGCACGACGCCGAGGATCGCCAGGGCGCGCAGGGCGTCGACGGCGCGATCCCGGTCCATCGGGGTCGCCTCGTCGATGCGGCGGACGCCGCCCCGCACGGCGTCCGCCACCGCCCGTCGTGTCCGGCGGACCCCGCCCCGCGCGCCCGGCGTCCCCGGTGTCCGCCCCGCTGCGCCTGTCGTCTCCCGGCCTTCCGAAGCTCCTCGGAGTTCCGTGGCTGTGGCGTGGTCGCCGGGGTCGTCCGGTCGTGTGCCCTTCCGGCCTTGGGTCTCACGCAGGGTCGACTCACGCACGGGTCACCTCCGAGGTGTCACCGAGGACGATGCGGGCGACGTTGTCCAGGGACACCGAGCCCGGCTTGAAGTAGTCGCTGTGCCCGCCGCGGCCCGCGGCGAAGACGTGGGCGCCGAAGGCCGGGCTCATCGGGTCTCTGCCGAAGCCGACGGTCGTGCCGAAGAAATGAGCCCGCGCGTGCGGGACGTGCGCGACCCAGTCGTCCGCGCCCCGGGCCGCCCATACGCGTGCCGACGTGCGCAGCCGATCCGCCGAGTCGACTCCGGTGCCCGGGCTGCCGAGGAGGACCAGCTCGTCCACGTCCAGGCCCCTGGCCGCGCTGCCGCAGACCACCGTGCCGTACGAGTGGCACAGCAGGGATACGTGCGCCGACTCACCGACGATGCCCCGCAGTTCACGGACGAAGTCGCGCAGCCGAGGGGCCGCCTCCCCGGCCCGGGCCGTCGTCAGCACCGTCGTGCTCACCGTGCCCGGGGTCTCGTAGCCCAACCAGGCCACGACGGCCGTGCGCGGGCCGACGTCACGGTGCAGGGCGCGCGCTCCGGCGCGGAAGCGGTCGTACGTCTCCAGAGTGGTGTCGGAGCCCGGGACCAGGACCGCCACCCGGTCGGCGCGGGCCAGATCACCGAAGACCTCGACCGCCTGCCCGGACCTCCGTCCGTCGAAGGAGAGCAAGTGGCGGGAGGGGGCGGCCATGGCGCGGTCCGCGGCGGCGCGGCTGCGGTCGCCGTGACCCGCGGCCATGCGGGCCGCCTCCGCGGCGTTGGCGCGGTTCGCCTCGTACGCCCTGTCCAGCGTCGCCGGTGTCAACGGTGCTACCTCCGCGGGCTCCGGGGAGGGGATCTGCGGGCGTGAGGCGGCGGACACGGGGACGACGACGGCACCCGTCACCAGTGCGGCGAGGAGGGTGCGGAGCAGGCGTCGCCGGAGTTGGAGCCGGAGTTGGCTTCGGGGCCGGAGCCGGAGTCGGTGCGTGAGGGGTGGTCTTGCAGCCGCCGGGAGGGCGAGGGGCAGCTTCGTGTCCGACGGCGCGGCGAGGGGCAGCTTCGCGTCCGACGGCGCGGCGAGCGATGGCTTCGCGTCCGACGGCGCGGTCGGCGGTGACTTCGCGTCCGGCGCGCCGGTGAACAGCGGCTTCGCGTCCGGCTGGACGTCAGAGGGCGGCTTCGTGTCCGGGGGAACGGCAAGCGGGGAGCGTGGGTCTCCCCGCCGGGCAGGCTGAGGGCACGCGTCCGGTGATCGTCCCGTCCCGCTCCGCCTCGCCCGGAATCCCATGGTGTCCTTCCCTTCGGGGTGCCCGTGCATCGGGCTTCCTCGAAGGGGAAGTTACGGATCGTGACGTGTCGTCGGCGTCCCGCTGGGGAGCTCACCTGGGAGGTAGCTCTCAGGTATTACGGGTATGACCGGGGCAGCTGTCACGGCTATGACCGGGGCGGCACCAAGGTGACGTGATGGTGCGTCACGCGTGAGTGGGATATCGCCAGTTAGGCGGTGTGGGCCGCCGGGGCGGCCCGTCCGCGGCCGGGTCACCAGGCCAGTTGGGCGATCTCCTCCGCCACCACCGCGCAGGCGTCCGCGGCCGGGTCGATCAGGGGGAAGTGGCCGACGTCCTCCAGAAGCGTCAGGCCCACCACCTCGCCCGCCCTCGCCGCCGCGTCGGCGTACGACTCGGCGACCGCCTGCGGCACGACGATGTCGGTACGCCCCTGGACGAGGGTGGTGGCGATGCCGGTGGGCATCAGCTGCACCGGGTCGGCGTAGGGCAGCCGTTCGGCGAACTTGGCCTCTCCACCGAGGAGTTGGCGGGAGGCTCCGCCGCAGACGTCGAGCTTCTCCGCCACCTGGAAGTCCGCGATCGGCGCGAGCGCGACGACACCGCGCAGCGGGGCCGGCCCGTCGGTGCGCCAGGGCGCGTCGGCCGGCAGGACGTGGCGGGCGGCGGCCCAGAGCGCCAGGTGGCCGCCCGCCGAGTGGCCCGTGACCACCGTGCGCCGGAGGTCGGCCTGCGGGAGCGCCTCGCGGGCCAGGGCGGGCAGGGCGTCGAGTGCGGCCGCCACGTCGTCGAAGGTGTCCGGCCAGCGGCCCGCCACCGGGCCTTGCGCCGGGCCCGGTCCGTCGGGGCCCGCGTCCGCAGGACCGCCCTGCGCGGGGATCGCGGCGCCCCGCCGGTACTCGACGTTCGCCACGGCGAAGCCGCGGCGGGCCAGGAAGTCCGCGAACGGGGTGATGTGGCGGCGGTCGTACGGGGCTCGCCAGGCGCCGCCGTGCAGGACGACCACGAGGGGGGCGGGGACCGACGGGTCATGCTCGCGCGGGGTGTAGAAGTCGATCACCTGGTCGGGGTGGTCGCCGTACGCGACGGTGATGTCGGGGTCCACGGGCGGGTGCGAGAAGGCTGACGCCTCTTCCGCTGCGTCGCGCTGGGCGGCTGACTCGCGCTCTGCGCCGGCGTCGTCCTGCATGCTCCAACCTCTCAAGGGTGAAACGGTTTTGGCGGACCAGGGGAGTATTCGGCCGTTGGCGGGGACGGTATCAGGCCCGTGACGTGCGTCGACACGGGGTTGTCACGCTCGGTGAGGGTTGTGCGGGCGGGCCGGGGGTGTCCGGGGGCCCGTGCGGGTCGCCGGGGGCGCCCTTCGCGAGGCGGCCCTTCGGCGGGGCCGGGTCGCCAGGGGCGCCCTTCGCGAGGCGGCCCTTCGGCGGGGCGGGGCCGCAGCGAGAGGCCGGAGCCGCTCGCCGGGGGCGACCTACGCGAGGCGGCCCTTCGGCGGGGCCGGGTCGCCAGGGGCGCCCTTCGCGGGGTGGGCCTTCGGCGGGGCGGGGTGGGGTCGTCGGGCGGGGGCCGGAGCGGGTTCTCGCCCCCTCCGCCCCTGCCCGACCCGTACACCTGAGGGCTTCGCCCCCCAGACCCCCGATCGGCCTGGACGGCCTCGTCCTCAAGCGCCGGACGGGCTGAGATCAGCCCCCGAGCGTCCGCCCCAGTACCCGTGCCGCCCTCTCCACGTCGGCGAAGCCCACGTACAGGGGGGTGAAGCCGAAGCGGAGGACGTCGGGGTGGCGGAAGTCGCCGATCACGCCCTGCTCGATGAGGGACTTCATCACGGTGCCCGCGTCGGCGCAGCGCAGGGCGACCTGGCTGCCGCGGTCGGCGTGGGCGGGCGGGGTGAGGGACTCGACCCGGCCCTCGGGGACGTACTGCGAGACGCAGTCGAGGAAGAAGTCGGTGAGGGCCAGCGACTTGGCGCGGACGGAGTCGACGGAGACGCCGTCCCACACGTCGAGCGCGGCCTCCAGAGCGAGCATCGACAGGATGTCGGGGGTGCCGACCCGGCCGCGCAGCGCGCCCGGAGCGGGGGCGTACGTCGGGCTCATGCCGAAGGGTTCGGCGTGGGAGTTCCAGCCGGGCAGCGGCGAGTCGAAGCGGTCCTGATGGGCGGCGGCGACGTACAGGTAGGCCGGCGAACCGGGCCCGCCGTTCAGGTACTTGTACGTGCAGCCGACGGCCAGGTCCACCCCGTGGGCGTCCAGGCCGACGGGCAGGGCGCCGGCGCTGTGGCACAGGTCCCAGACCGCGAGAGCCCCCGCGTCGTGGATCGCGGCGGTGAGGGAGGGCAGGTCGTGCAGCCGGCCGGTGCGGTAGTCGACGTGGTTGAGGAGGACGGCCGCCGTGCGCGGGCCCAGCGCGCCGGGCACCTCGGCGGGTTCCACGGGGCGCAGCTCGCAGCCCGTCAGACGGGCGGCGGACGCGGCGATGTAGCCGTCGGTGGGGAAGGTGGTCGCGTCGACGACGATCTCGTCGCGGCCGTCGCCCGCCAGCCGGACGGCTCCGACCAGGGCCTTGAAGACGTTGACGCTCGTGGAGTCCCCGACCACGATCTGTCCCGGGGCCGCCCCGACGAGCGGCGCGATGCGGTCGCCGATGCGTTCCGGCGCCGTCCACCAGCCGCTCTCCTCCCAGGAACGGATGCGGAGTTCGCCCCACTGGCGGCGGACGACGTCGTCGATGCGGGCGGGGACGTCGGCCGGCAGCGCGCCGAGCGAGTTCCCGTCGAGGTAGACGGCGTCGTCGAGCACGAACCTCTTGCGCAGTCCGGCGAGTTCGTCGGCCGCGTCCAGCTGTGCGGCTCGTGCGCTCGGCTCGGACCGGACGGCGTTGCCGCGCGGCTCAGACATGGGACCTCGCCGTCCACAGCTCGGGGAACACGTTCTTCTGGGCGCGCTTCTCCAGCCAGGCCACGCCGGCGGAGCCGCCCGTGCCGGCCTTCGCGCCCATCGCGCGGCGGGTGGCGACGAGATGGTCGTTGCGCCAGCGCCAGACCAGTTCGGCGACGTCGGTCAGCGCCTCGCCGAGGCGGGCGAGTTCGTCGTCCTCGGGGCCCGCGTACAGGGCCGTCCACACGGCCTCGACGTCGCGGGACGGCTCGTAGCGGAGGGAGACGTCACGCTGCAGCACGGCTGCCGGGACGGCGTGCCCGCGCCGGGCGAGGAGCCGCAGGACCTCGTCGTACAGGCTCGGCTCGTGCAGGGCCTTCTCCAGCTCGGCGTGGACGCGTGGCGCACCCCGGTGCGGGACCAGCATGGACGCGGACTTCTCGCCGAGCAGGAACTCCATCCGGCGGTACATCGCGGACTGGAAGCCGGAACCCTCGCCGAGGGCGGAGCGGTACGCGTTGAACTGGGCGGGGGTGAGCTGGGAGAGCGGGCGCCAGGACGCGTTCAGCGCCTCCAGCTCCCGTACGGACCGCTTGAGCGCGGCGACCGCGACTGGCACCCGGTCCTCGCGCAGCGCGTTCGCAGCGGTCTCCCACTCGTGGACGATGACGGTGAACCACAGCTCCATGACCTGGGTCGTCACCAGGAAGACCATCTCTCCGGGGTCGTCGGAGAGGGTGTGCTGGAGGTGGGTCAGGACGTCCGCCTGGACGTAGTCCTCGTAGGGAGTCGTTCCCTGGAAGTCGAGATGCGGGGTCTCGGGCTCCGTGGCCTCGGCGGGCTGAGCCTGGTGGGACATCGCTGTCTCCTGCAATGTGCTCCGGGTAGCGGTCCGCCCCTGCCGTTACCGACACGGGGGCCCCGGTCCCCACCGGGCATCCTCCACAATCGTGCCCCGAAACCGCAAGGTCCGCCTGGTCACACCAGGCGGACCTGCACCCGCCCGGCCGTGGGCCGGGTTCCGGGGCTAGCCCAGGGTCTGGGCCGCCGTCGGCGAGGAGTCCTTCAGGAACTGGCTGCAGCGCTCGTACTCCTCCTGCTCGCCGATCGCCTGGGCGGCGCGGGCGAGGCCGTGCAGGGCGCGCAGGAAGCCGCGGTTCGGCTCGTGCTCCCAGGGCACCGGGCCGTGGCCCTTCCAGCCGTTGCGGCGCAGGGCGTCCAGGCCGCGGTGGTAGCCGGTGCGGGCGTAGGCGTACGACTCGACGACGCTGCCCCGCTCGTACGCCTCGTCGGCGAGCTGCGCCCAGGCGAGTGAGGAGGTGGGGTACTTGGCGGCGACGTCGGCGGGGGGCGTGCCGTTCGCCAGGAGCTCACGGGGCTGCGGGTCGTCGGGGAGGTGGGTCGGGGGCGGTCCCCCGAGGAGGTTCTCGTGAATCGTCATGGGTTCAGTCTGCTGCATTGTCCGTGATCGGTAACGGTTGCCCGCGGCCCTTATGGAACGACGGGTTCCGCGGGCACACTGCGATCACTCGCGAGCTGTACGTGCTCACGACAACGCGCGCACGGGGATGTGCGACGACGACGGGGGAATCCGCATGCGTACGACGACCGCCGCCCGGCTGCGCAGGGCCGGCGCCCTGGGCGCTCTCACCGCCGCGGCCCTGCTGGCCACCACCGCCTGCCAGCCGGAGGACGAGGCGCAGGGAGCGGCGTCCCCGTCGTCCACCGCCTCGGCCGGCACCGAGGCCTCCCCCTCCGCCGACGCGTCCGAGGCCCCCTCCGCGACGGCGTCCGCCACCGCGAAGGACCCCGCCTGCAAGGGCTGGAAGGGCATCGACCTCATGCTGCTGCCCGGCGTACGGACCGAGGGCGACCGCGCCTATCTGAAGGTCCAGGAAGGCACCTGGTCCTGCCCGAGCATCGACATGCCCGTCTGGCACGCGATCGGCCCGAAGCACGAGATACCGCTCTCCGCGACGGCGAAGATCACCGTGAACCACCCGCTCTACGACACCGAGGTCAACAAGCCGATGGACGTCCGTACCTTCCTGGACAAGGCCGACGCCGCGGCGACCGCGAGCCGGATGTACTTCGCCTACACGATCGACAAGACCGGCACGGTCACGAAGCTGGACCAGCGCCGGATGGCCTAGGCGCCCCCGGGGAGGGAGGGGCCGCGGCCGCTCGCCGGGGCTCCAGCGGGGGCGCCGTGACACAGCCGTGCATGAGGCACTCGGGCCGCCGGCAGCCGGGCACCGGACGCCGGACGGTCGCGAAGGCCAGCACCGCCCCGACCACCAGGACGGCCGCGCACAACGGCATCGCACGCCGGAACGCGGCGTTGAAGGCGTCCGCCTCGCGGTAGGCCTCCGGGCCCATCCCGGCGAGCAGCGGCAGCGCGGCCACGGCGATCAGGCCCGCCGCGCGGGCCGCCGCGTTGTTGATCCCGCTGGCCAGGCCCGCCCGCTCGGTGTCGACGGAGGCGAGGACGGTGGCGGTCAGCGGCGCGACCAGGGTGACCATGCCCGCCCCCATCACGAGCAGCGCGGGCAGCACGTCCACCGCGTACGACGCGTCGGGGCCCACCCGCAGCATCAGCAGCATCCCCGCCGCGCACAGCAGCGGCCCCACCGTGAGCGGGATGCGCGGCCCGATGTGCTGGGCCAGTTCACCCGAGCGGGCGGAGAACAGCAGCATCAGGACCGTCGTCGGCAGCAGCGCCGTACCGGCCTGGAGCGGCGAGTACCCCGCCACCACCTGGAGCTGGAGCGCGGTGAGGAAGAAGAAACCGCCGAAGGCCGCGTACACGCACAGGGTCACCAGGTTGACCGCGGTGAACTGGCGCGACGCGAAGATGTCGAGCGGCAGCATCGGATCGGGCCGCCGCCGTTCGACGAACACGAAGGCCACGCCCGCCGCCACTCCCGCGACCGCCGTCACGGCGACCACCACGGACCCGCTGCGGGCCTCGATCAGGGCGTACGTCACCAGTGCCAGCGAGAGGGCACCGAGAGCCGCCCCGAGCACGTCGAAGCCTTGATGGGCGCGCTCGTCGGACGACTCAGGGACGTGCCGCAGCGCGATCGGCGCGCACAGCAGCGCCACCGGGACGTTCAGCAGGAAGACCCAGCGCCAGCCGGGGCCGTCCACCAGCCAGCCGCCCAGGAACGGGCCCACGGCGGCACCGACGCCTCCGAAGCCCGACCACAGCCCGACGGCGCGGGCCCGGTCGTCGGGATGGAAGGACGCCTGGATGAGCGCCAGGGAACCCGGGGTCAGCAGCGCTCCCCCGACCCCCTGCAGAGCGCGCGCGGCGACCAGCACGGTGTCGGTCGGCGCGAGCCCGCACAGCAGGGACGCGGCCGCGAACCACACCACGCCCAGCACGAAGATCCGGCGCCGCCCGAAGCGGTCGCCGAGCGACCCGCCCAGCAGGATCAGACCCGCCAGCGTCAGCATGTACGCGTTCACGGTCCACTGGAGGGTCGTCAGTCCGGCGTCCAGGTCGCGGCCGATGCGCGGCAGCGCCACGTTCACGACCGTCGAGTCCAGCAACGCCATGCTGGAGCCGAGGACGGTGGTGAGCAGGATCCACTTGCCCGTCGTCGAGGAGATCCGTACGTCCGGTCCCGCTCCCGGCGTCTCCTGTGCACGCTTCTGCGAAGGCGCAGCCATACCTCGGAGGATACGGAAGGGCCCGGCACCGTGGGAGGTGCCGGGCCCGGCCGCGCGGTACTGCCGCGAAAGGACCAGGGCGGCCGTGGTCCGGCCGCCGCGGGGCTCCCGCGCGCCCGCTACTTCAGCTTGGTGCCCGCGGAACGCAGCGCCGCGCAGGCCTCGCTCACGCGCTTGGCCATGCCGGCCTCGGCGAGCTTGCCCCAGGTGCGCGGGTCGTAGGTCTTCTTGGAGCCGACCTCGCCGTCGACCTTCAGGACGCCGTCGTAGTTCTTGAACATGTGGTCCGCGACGGGACGCGTGAAGGCGTACTGGGTGTCGGTGTCGAGGTTCATCTTCACGACGCCGTTCTCCAGCGCGGTGGCGATCTCCTCGGCCGTGGAGCCGGAGCCGCCGTGGAAGACGAAGTCGAACGGGTCGGCCTTGCCGTGCTTGGCGGCGACGCCCTCCTGGAGGTCCTTGAGGAGCTCGGGACGCAGCACGACGTTGCCGGGCTTGTACACACCGTGCACGTTGCCGAAGGACGCGGCGAGCAGGTAGCGGCCCTTCTCGCCCAGGCCGAGGGCCTCGGCGGTGCGCAGGGCGTCCTCGACGGTGGTGTACAGCTCGTCGTTGATCTCGTGGCTGACGCCGTCCTCCTCGCCGCCGGTCGGGGTGATCTCGACCTCGAGGATGATCTTCGCGGCGGCGGCCTTCGCGAGCAGTTCCTGCGCGATGGCCAGGTTGTCGGCGAGGGTCTCGGCGGAGCCGTCCCACATGTGCGACTGGAACAGCGGGTTCGCGCCCTTGGCGACACGCTCGGCGGAGATGTCGAGCAGCGGACGGACGTAGCCGTCCAGCTTGTCCTTGGGGCAGTGGTCCGTGTGCAGCGCGACGGTGATGTCGTACTTGGCGGCCACGATGTGCGCGTACTCGGCGAGGGCGACCGCGCCGGTCACCATGTCCTTGTTGTACTGGCCGCCCAGGAACTCCGCACCACCGGTGGAGATCTGGATGATGCCGTCGCTCTCGGCCTCCGCGAAGCCGCGCAGCGCAGCGTGCAGGGTCTGGGACGAGGTCACGTTGATGGCCGGGTAGGCGAACTTGCCTGCCTTCGCCCGGTCGAGCATCTCGTTGTAGACCTCGGGGGTTGCGATGGGCATCTGTCCGCTCCTTGTATGTGCGGGTCTGCGTACGGCTGGTGCGGTACGTAGGGACTGGTGCTTACGGCCCTGACCTAGGGGGGCGACGTCATCGTCGTCCCCATCTTTCCAGACTTGGCCGGATGCTTGAGACACCCTGTCCGGGATACGGGACCGAGCCGCGGGACCCCGCCGCCGGCGGGGTCCGTCCGGCCGTCGCGCGGGACCGCGAGCGTATGCCGGTGCCGGGCCTCAGTCGAGGCCCAGCTCGTCCTTCGAGTAGGCGAAGAGGTACGGCACCCCGGCGCCTGCCTCGATCTTCTCGGCCGCGCCGGTCGCCCGGTCGACGATCGTGGCGACGCCGACGACCTCCGCGCCGGCCTCACGGACCGCCTCGACCGCGGTCAGCGGGGAACCGCCGGTGGTCGACGTGTCCTCGACGACGAGCACGCGCCGCCCCTTGATCTCGGGGCCCTCGACCCGACGCTGCAGCCCGTGCGCCTTGGCGGCCTTGCGCACGACGAAGGCGTCGAGCCTGCGCCCGCGCGCGGCGGCGGCGTGCAGCATGGCCGCGGCCACCGGGTCGGCCCCCATGGTCAGCCCGCCCACGGCGTCGAAGTCGAGGTCGGCGGTGAGGTCGAGGAGCACCTGCCCGACCAGCGGGGCGGCCTCGCCGTCCAGCGTGATCCGGCGCAGATCCACGTAGTAGTCGGCCTCAAGACCCGAGGAGAGGGTCACCTTGCCGTGCACCACGGCCTTGTCCTTGATCTGCTGCAGCAGCTCGCCGCGGGTGCCTGGCGGCATTACTGCGTTGACGTCACTCATGTCCGCCAGCTTAGAGGCGCCGCCAGCTCCAGGTGGTGGTCGCCTCCAGGGGCTCGATGGGGGTGACCAGGCGGGGGAGGGTGTTCAGGCCGTTGGGCGGCCCGGTCTGCGGCTCCACGCAGACGGCGGCCTCCTGCTCGTCGTAGACGACGACCCACTCCTCGCGGCTGGCGACCTTCAGCTCGATCCGCCCCGGCCAGGTGAGCGTCACGTCGACACCGTCCGGCATGCCGAAGCAGTCGTCCCAGGGGCCGGGCTTCGGCTCGGTCCGCCGGCCGGTGGGCAGGTGGTCGTCGCCGCGTTCCTCCTGCCAGGCGGGGGCGAAGTCGACGCGGACGTCGTCGCCGCCGTCGAGGCTGCGGTTGAACCAGGGATGCCAGCCGACCTGGGCGGGGAACGAGGAGCCGTAGGTCTCCACGGACATCGTGAGCGTGAGGGAGTCCTCGGCCAGCGTGACGGCGTGCGTGACGCGCGCGGGGTGCGGCCAGGGCTCCACGAGGTCGTAGGTGATCACGGCCTCGTCCTTGCCCGCGCGGGCGATGCGCCAGGCCCCGTCGCGGGCCGTGCCGTGGATGGCGTGCGGTGGGGAGTTCAGCGGCATCTGCCGTACGGTGGCGCCGTCGAGGAAGCGGCCGCCGCGGATGCGTCCGCACCACGGGACCATCGGGAAGCACCCGAACTTCGCGCCCTGCCGCAGCAGTTCGACGCCGCCGATCCGCAGACTTCCGATCCGTCCGCCGTTGGCCGGCGCCACGGTCACCTCCGCGTCGCCCGCGGTCAGCGTGATGTCTTCGTTACTCACGGAGTTGACCCTACTGGGGTGCGGGCCCCTCGTGGTCAGCGGCGCTTGCGCAGGGCCCGGGTCAGGGCGATCGCCGAGGCCAGGGCGAGGGCGGCCGCCGGGGCGGCCCAGCGGAGGGTAGCCCGGGCGGCGGCGGCCTCCGGGGGCGGGACCGGCGCGTACCGGCCGCGCGGCGGAGCGTGGTCCACCTCCTCGGCGCTGCGGCCGATCATCGTCCGGCGGGCGTGCGCCGCTTCGGCCATGGCGTCCTCGCCGTCCAGCACGTCCTCGCCGTCCTCCTCCATGTCGAACTCCTCGGCCGCGAACTCCCCTTCCATGAGGTCGTCGTCGGCCAGCGGGTCGAGGGACGGGGGCGGCACCTCCGTCTCGAAGACCGAACCGGGGGCGGGGGAGGAGTCGGGTGTGGAGTCGGAGGCGGCGGGAGTGGAGTCGGGGGCGGCGGCGTCGGCCGCGTGTCCGGATTCGGGCTCGGGCTCGGGCGTGGCATCGGGCGCGGTTCCGGAATCGGGTCCGGGCCGGACGGCCTGCCCGTTCGCGGTGGCCGGCGGCGCGTCCGTGACCGCCTCCGGCCCGTCGGCGGGCCCGGTGGACCGCTCCGGTTCCCGTTCCGCGGCCGCCGTCGGGGCGGGACCCGCGGCCAGGCCCTCGGCGAAGCGGCTCAGCAGCCGGGTGCCGGCCGAGGACACCGCGTCCGCGGACAGCTCCGCCACGCGGCCGTCGCCGGTGGCCGTGCCGCCGAAGGCGAGCGTCGTACCGCCGTCGGCGGGACGGAGGCGTGCGGTGAGGGCGAGCTTCACGGAGCCGCCGCCGCGGACCTCGCTCGCGTCGCCCTCGACGGCGTAGGAGCCGTCGTCCTGCGGGGTGACGGCGAGCCTGCCGCGATAGGTGATGGTGTGGCCGCCGACGCGGACCTTCAGACGGCCGCAGACGGGCGGCGTCCCCGCGTCCTGCTGGAGACCGGGAACCGCGCGGGCCACCCGGGCGGGGTCGGCCAGCGCCTCCCTCAGCCGCTCGGGCGGAACCGGAACGAACACCTCATGCTCCATGTCTGCCGAGCCTACCCAGCACGGCGCGGAACGCACCCGGGTATCACCGGATTCCCCCACGTGCTCCTCAGTCGGCGTACCGCGGATGCACCAGCTGCGACGGCGGCAGGTCACGGCCGACCTGGGTGCGCCGGACCGCGCGGGCGTCGGCCGCCAGGCCCGCCTGGGTGAGGGTGCGCGGCGGCGGGCCGTCCGACGGCAGCCGCAGGGGCACGGCCGTCCGGCCGGCCAGGACGAAGCCCCAGTCGCCCGGTGCGCCGGGCTCGCCGCCCCGCGCGCGGTCGGGGCCCGCCGCGAAGCCGGAGTTGCGGCCGCTCACGCGGTAGGGGGTGGTGCGCAGGCCGGCCGCCCGTATCGTCGCGTCCACGGTCCAGAAGGCGCGGGGGCGGGCGGAGACGGGTCCCGCGTGCACGACGAGGCGGCCGTCGGGGGCCAGGACGCGGCGGGCGAGTCCGTAGAACTCCTGGGAGTACAGCTTGGTGCTCGCGGTGATGCCCGGGTCGGGGAGGTCCGAGATCACCACGTCGTACGTGGAGGGCGCCGAGCGCAGCCAGCGGAAGGCGTCGGCGGTGACGACGTGCACGCGCGGGTCGTCGTAGGCGTGCCGGTTGAGGGCGGACAGGGCGGGGTCCGAGCGCGCCAACCGCACCACCTGGGAGTCGAGTTCGACGACGTCGACGCTGCGCACCCCGGGGTGGCGCAGCACTTCGCGCGCGGCGAGACCGTCGCCGCCGCCGAGGACGAGCACGCGCGCGTGCGGGCCGTTCATCGCGGGGTGCACGAGTGCTTCGTGGTAGCGCTGCTCGTCGCGGCCGCTGAACCGCAGGCGGCCGTCGAGGAAGAGGTGGAGGGGGCGGCCGTGGGTGCCGCCGGTGAGGACGACCTCCTGGACGCCGGTGCGGAGCGCGACGCGCACGTCCGCCCCGTACACCGCGTGCCGCGCGGCCCGTTCGAAGTCGTCGACGAGCGCTGCGGCCGAGGCGAGGAGCCCGAGGACGGTGACGTTGACGACGAGCAGGGTCCAGCGGGCGCGGCGGGTCAGGTCCCGGCGGAACAGGCCGAGGACGAGGGCGCCGCCCGCGACGGCGTTCACCATGCCGGTGAGCAGGGCGCCGGTGAGCTGGCCGAACATCGGGAGCAGCAGGAAGGGGAAGGCGAGGCCTCCGACGAGGGCGCCCACGTAGTCCGCCGCGAACAGGTCCGCCACCGCTCCGCCCGGGTCCTGGCGGCGGATGCGCTGTATCAGCTCCATGAGGAGGGGGACTTCGGCGCCGATGAGCAGGCCGATGGCCAGGGAGAAGGCCACCAGCAGATAGCGGCATCCGTCGGCCCACACGCCGCCCCAGCCGCCGGTCCACGCGAACACCGCGTACAGGGCCATCGCGCTGCACCCGCCGACCAGCGCGAGGGCCGCCTCGACGGCGCCGAAGCCCGCCGCGGCGCGCGGGCGCAGGCGTTTCGCGGCGAGCGAGCCGATCCCCATCGCGAAGACCATGACGGAGAGCACGACGGAGGCCTGGGTGACCGAGTCGCCGATCAAGTACGACGCGAGGGCGACGAGTTCGAGTTCGTACACGAGTCCGCACGCCGCGCAGACGAAGACACCGGCGAGGACGAGGAACCTCCCGATGCCCGGGCGGACCGGCAGCCGCGCCTGGCCCTGGACGCCCCAGGACGGCGGCGCGCCGGGGGGAGCTGGCGCGTGCGGATCGATCACGCTGGGAACGCTACGTCACGGCGCCACTACGCCTCGTCACCCACACGTGTGGAACCGCGGCGCTTTGTGGCACCCTGTCCGCCCGGCGCCGCTCCCGGCCGGCGCGGTCACAACGCCGCCGCCACCCGGACCCCGACCCTGGTGCGGGTCGCCACCAACTGGCCGTCCTGCGGGTACGCGTGCCAGGTGCGCCAGTGGATCTGCCCCTCGTGGCGCTGGGCGAGCATGGCGGTGAAGGCGTGCGGGCTGCCGGGGAAGACGCCCGCGAGGCCGTGGGGGTGGTCGGAGACGAGGGCCAGCAGCTCCTGGGCACGGCCGGCGAAGGAGCCGGGCGACAGCACCTCGACGCGGGCCGCGAACTCGTACTCCCAGTCGTTGATCCGCTTCGCCACGCCGAGCGGGAGGGGCGTGCTGCTGCCCGGGATGCAGGCGACGGTCTCGGAGCAGCGGCCCCGCTCCTCCTCCAGGAGCACCTGGTGGGACGCGCCGAGGAGTCTCAACTGGAGCTCCACCCCTTCCAGTTCGAGGTCGAGCGTGGCCAGGGCCGGCAGCGGTTCGCGGCCGAGGGCCCAGGCGAGGTCGGCCGCGCGCGTGTCGGTGTACGAGGTGTTCAGGGTCGTGAGCATGGGTCGGCTCCGCTAGCACGCAAAGAGAGGTGGGGTTCCGGCGCACCCGGTCGGCACCGGGGGAACGGCCCGGCCGGCCCGGTCAGGAGGACGCCCGAAGGACGGACCTGAAGGGGAGAAGGACCGGTCCCACGGGCGTCCCGGGACTGTAGGCCCAGGGCTGCGTTGGTGATTTAGAGGGAATCATGAACTGTGGCGCCACCACAGCGTTTTTACCCAACTTCGTGCGGTTTCCATCCCCCCGAGGGCTCCACAGCTCAACTGTTCAACTACGGCGTGCGCCCGGCGCGCGCCCGCGTCTGCCGGAAGCCGCCCCCGGTGTGCGACCGGGTCCTCCGGATCCGCCCCTCTCGATGCGCCGTCGCATATGCCGTGCGCGCGTACCTCCGGCGTGCCACGACGCCCGGCCCGTTCCCTCCGGCGCGACGGCGCATCGCCGGCGACGCGGGCGTGCCCGTCGGCGGTGCCGCCCGGCGGGCACGGGCGCCTGCCCCCGACGCGGACGTGCCCGTCGGCGCTGCCGGCCGACGGGCACGTTCGCGTGCTGCGGATGCGCTTCCCCCGAAGGGAGCTCAGCTGCCCCGTGTCAGCTGCCTCCCCCGCATCCGCCCCCGCCGCCGCACGAGGACCCGCCTCCGCAGGACGAGCCCCCGCCGCACGACGAGTGGCCACCGCACGAGTGACCCCCGTGGTGTCCGCCGGACGAACCGCTGCCGCAGGACGAGACACCGCCCGCCCCGCCGGCCCACCAGCTGCTGCTGCCGCTGCCCGAGGAGCCACGGCGTGAACGGCGGCCCCTCTTCGAGACGTTGACCTGCCCCACCTTGTTCTGGCTGCGGTCGGTGGCCATGAAGGCCACGACGACCACGATGCAGACGACCGCCAGGATGATGCCGATGAGCATGGCGTCACCCTCCTTTCGTTCCCCCGAAGAGGCCCCCCGTGGGCCGTGCTTCCCGGATCTGTTGTCTTGTTCGCTTCTTTTGGCGCTTCGTGTCGTTCCAGGTGCCGCTGTCGTGCGTGAGAGGGGGATGCCCCCGCGCCCGGCGGGCCAAAGCAGAGTTGAGGAACTCCAGAGCTTGGGCGCAGGATGACCGGCATGACCTCCAGCGAACGCCCCTTCCTCAACCGCCGGCTCGCCGAGTTCGGAACGACGATCTTCGCCGAGATGTCGGCGCTCGCGGTGAGTACCGGTTCGATCAATCTCGGTCAGGGCTTCCCCGACACGGACGGTCCGCAGGAGATCCGGGAGGCGGCCGTGCGGGCGCTGCGGGACGGGCGGGGCAACCAGTACCCGCCGGGGCCCGGCGTGCCCGAGCTGCGCGCGGCGGTGTCCGCGCACCAGGAGCGCCGCTACGCGCTGTCGTACGACCCCGACACGGAGGTCCTGGTGACGGCCGGGGCCACGGAGGCGATCGCCGCCGCGCTGCTCGCCCTGCTGGAGCCCGGCGACGAGGTGATCGCGTTCGAGCCGTACTACGACTCGTACGCCGCGTGCATCGCGATGGCGGGCGGGACCCGGGTGCCGGTGACGCTGCGCCCGCACGAGGGCAGCTTCCGTCTCGACCTCGACGAGCTGCGCGACGCCGTCACCGACCGGACGCGCCTGCTGCTGGTCAACACGCCGCACAACCCCACCGGCACGGTGCTCACCCGCGAGGAGCTCGCCGAGATCGCGAAGCTCGCCGTGGAGCGGGACCTGCTGGTGGTGACGGACGAGGTGTACGAGCACCTCGTCTTCGACGGCGCCGAGCACGTACCGCTGGCGTCGTTCCCGGGCATGCGCGAGCGGACGGTCACGATCGGTTCGAGCGGGAAGACGTTCTCGTTCACCGGCTGGAAGGTGGGCTGGGTGACGGCGCCGCCCGCCCTGGTCAGCGCGGTGCGGTCGGCGAAGCAGTTCCTGACCTACGTGGCGTCGGGACCGTTCCAGTACGCGGTGGCCGAGGCGCTGGCGCTGCCGGACGCGTACTTCGAGGCGTTCCGCGCGGACATGCTGGCCAAGCGGGACGTGCTGGCGGCGGGACTCGCGGAGGCGGGCTTCGAGGTCTTCCGCCCGCAGGGCACGTACTTCATCACGACCGACATCCGGCCGCTCGGCGAGTCGGACGGCTTCGCGTTCTGCCGCGCCCTGCCGGAACGCGCCGGTGTCGTCGCCATCCCGAACGCGGTCTTCTACGACCACCGCGAGGCGGGAGCGCCCTTCGTGCGGTTCGCGTTCTGCAAGCAGACACAGGTGCTGGAGGAGGCGGCGAAGCGCCTCAAGGCCGCGTGGTGAGCCGGGTGCCGCCCGCCCCGCGCGAGGCGGCGGAGAGGGGCTCCGCGGCGGGCCCGGACCTGCTCTAGCACCGTGGGCGCCGTCCGTGCGGGCGGCGCGCCGGGACCCCACGAACGCTACCCGCACAGCCGAGCAAAGCTCGCAAATGCCCCGTAAGTTACGCACAGTTCCGGTGTGACCCACCCGAGTACCCTCGCTCGCCCGGCTCTGACGGAGCCCGGGGACCGTGCCCGACCGTCCCGCCTCGCGCCCAGCCTGCCGGCCGCCGCGATGACCGCGCTGGGGCTGTTCGCCGCCGCGCGCCTCACCGGCATCCTCGCGCTCGCCGCGACAGCCTGGGCCACCGGCAGGCACCCGATCGTCCTGCTCGCACGGTCCTGGGACTCGATCTGGTACCTGGGGATCGCGGCGCACGGGTACGGCCGCACGCTCTACTTCCGCCCCACCGTCGTCCACAGCGACCTGGCGTTCTTCCCGCTGTACCCCGCGCTGGTGCGCGGCGTCACCGCCGTGACCCCGCTCAACGCGTCCACGGCGGGCCTGCTGGTGTCCTGGCTCGCCGCCGGGGCCGCCGCCTGTGGGATGTACGCCATCGGGGCCAGGCTGTACGGCCGCGCGGTCGGCACCGCCGTCGTCCTGCTCTGGGGGCTGCTCCCGCACTCGGTGGTGCTGTCGATGGCGTACACGGAGCCCGTGCTGACGGCCTTCGCCGCCTGGTCGCTGTACGCGGTGCTCGGCGGGCACTGGGTGTGGGCGGGCGTGCTGGCGGCGCTCGCGGGGCTGTCCCGGCCGAACGGCTTCGCGGTGGCCGCGGCCGTCCTCGCGGCAGCGGCGTACGAGGTCTGGCGGCTGCGCGCGCGGAAAGTTCCCCACAGGCTGTGGACGGGCGCCGCGCTCGCACCGCTGGGCTGGATGGGTTACGTGCTGTGGGTGGGCCGCCGCCGGGGCGATCCGCTCCGCGGCTACTTCGAGGTGCAGCGGCTGTGGGGCTCGCGCTTCGACTTCGGCGAGGGATCACTCCGCTTCGTCAAACACCTGCTGCTGGACGGCGACCGCTTCGTGTTCCCCGTGACGCTGGGCATCGTGGCCGCGGCCACGGTGCTCTACGCACTGCTGATCGCCGACCGCGCACCGCTGCCGCTGATCGTGTACAGCGGCGTCCTGCTGCTGATCGCCCTCGGCGGCTCCGGCTTCTTCGAGTCGAAACCGCGCTTCCTGCTCCCGGCCTTCCCGCTGCTGCTGCCGCTGGCGCGGGCGCTGGTGCGCACGGCGAGAGCCCGGCCCTGGCACGCGACCGTGGTGGTCGGCGCCCTGGCCGGGCTCTCTTTCGCGTACGGCGCGTATCTGGTGGTGCTCGCGCACACGCCGCTGTAGAACCGCCGGCAGGCGGGCCCCGTCGGGGCCGGGCGCGGGGAGCGTGCCCCGGGCCCGGACCGGAGGAGCCGGACGCAGCGGACGGGCCGAAGGAGGGGCCGGAGGACTACTCCTCGCCGTCCTCGGGCTTGTCCGCCTCGTTGATCTCCTGCTCCAGGCCGAGCTGCTCGACGAGCCACTTGTCGAACTCGATGGCGGCGCGCACCCAGCTCACCGTGGAGGACACGAAGTGCTCCAGGCTGACGCCGGTGCCGACCAGCATCTGCGCCTCGCCGATCAGGCGGACGGTGCCGTCGTCGTGGGTGTGGCTGTAGACCTTGGGCCACAGCGTGCGGCGGTTCCAGTCGTCGATGGACTCCAGCAGCGCGGGCTTCTCGTCGATCTGGTGCGGCCGGTCGTAGAACGTCCGCACCGAGAAGACCTGCTGGTCACCCTCGCCGCGGAACATGAAGTACGTACGGAACTGCTCCCACGGCGCCGCGAGGTCACCCTCTTCGTCGACGACATACTTCAGCTCCATCTGGTCCAGGAGCTGCTTCACGAGGTCCTGATCCGGGACCACGGGGCCCGCCGGCCCTTGGGGCTGCGGCTCGGGCTGGCCCCCGAAGTTCGGAATCGAGGACGGGTCGATGCTCACCGTGTATTTCCCTTCGTACGGATGCTGTCATCCTCTCCCATCCGGGGCGGGGAGTGGCAACCCCTGGCCGGTCCTTCAGCCGGTGGCTGACAAGATCCGGACACGGCCCCGCCCCGAGCCGACATGTCCCCGTCAGGAACAGGGGGAGCGGGGCGCGGCGGGCATCGCGTACGAGGACGGGGACACCGCCCTCGTACGCCCGCAGGCCCACTCGTCCCGGGCCTCCGGAAGGGTCACAGGGTCTTGCCGGTCGCCGGTCCCACGATCAGACCCTCGCCGAACTGGTCCACGCGGACCGTGTCGCCGTCCTTGACCTCGCCCGCGAGGATCTCCCGGGCGAGCCGGTCCCCGATGGCGGTCTGGACGAGACGGCGCAGCGGGCGCGCGCCGTACGCCGGGTCGTTGCCCTCGTCGGCCAGCCAGGCCAGGGCAGCCTCGGTGACCTCCAGGCCGAGCCGGCGGTCGGCCAGCCGCTTGGCGAGCCGATCGATCTGGAGCCCGGCGATGCGCTTGAGCTCCTCCTTGTCGAGGGCGGCGAACACCACCAGGTCGTCGAGCCGGTTCAGGAACTCCGGCTTGAAGGAGACCCGCACGGTCTCCAGCACCTGCTGCTTCTTCTCCTCCTCGGACGTCGTCGGCTCGACCAGGAACTGGCTGCCCAGGTTCGAGGTGAGGATCAGGATGGTGTTGCGGAAGTCGACCGTGCGTCCCTGGCCGTCCGTCAGCCGTCCGTCGTCCAGCACCTGGAGGAGGACGTCGAAGACCTCCGGGTGCGCCTTCTCGACCTCGTCGAGCAGCACGACGCTGTACGGGCGCCGGCGCACGGCCTCGGTGAGCTGGCCGCCCTCCTCGTACCCCACGTAGCCGGGCGGGGCGCCGACGAGCCGGGCGACGCTGTGCTTCTCGCCGTACTCGCTCATGTCGATGCGGACCATGGCCCGCTCGTCGTCGAAGAGGAAGTCGGCGAGGGCCTTGGCCAGTTCGGTCTTGCCGACACCCGTCGGGCCGAGGAAGAGGAACGAACCGGTCGGGCGGTCCGGGTCGGCGATGCCCGCACGGGTACGGCGCACGGCGTCCGACACGGCCCGCACGGCCTCCGTCTGGCCGATGAGCCGGCGCCCCAGCTCCTCCTCCATGCGCAGCAGCTTCTGCGTCTCGCCCTCCAGGAGCCGTCCGGCGGGGATACCGGTCCAGGAACCCACGACGTCGGCGATGTCGTCGGGGCCGACCTCCTCCTTGACCATGGTGTCCTTGGCGGCCTCCTCCTCCGCCTCGGACGCCTCCTCCAGGTCCCGCTCCAGGGCCGGGATCTCGCCGTAGAGCACCTTGGACGCGGTGTCGAAGTCGCCGTCGCGCTGGGCGCGCTCGGCCTGGCCGCGCAGGTCGTCCAGCCTCTCCTTCAGCTCACCGACGCGGTTGAGGGACTGCTTCTCCTTCTCCCAGCGAGCGGTCAGACCGCGCAGCTCCTCCTCCTTGTCGGCGAGGTCGCGGCGCAGCTTCTCCAGGCGCTCCTTGCTGGCGGCGTCGGTCTCCTTGCCGATCGCCAGCTCCTCCATGCGGAGCCGGTCCACGGCACGCTGGAGTTCGTCGATCTCGACGGGCGAGGAGTCGATCTCCATGCGGAGCCGGGAGGCGGACTCGTCGACGAGGTCGATGGCCTTGTCGGGCAGGAAGCGGGAGGTGATGTACCGGTCGGAGAGGGTCGCGGCGGCGACCAGCGCGCTGTCGGCGATCTGGACCTTGTGATGGGCCTCGTACCGGCCCTTCAGGCCGCGCAGGATCGCGATGGTGTCCTCGACGGTCGGCTCGGCGACCAGCACCTGCTGGAACCTGCGCTCCAGCGCGGGGTCCTTCTCGATCCGCTCGCGGTACTCGTCGAGGGTGGTCGCGCCGACCATGCGCAGCTCACCGCGCGCGAGCATCGGCTTGAGCATGTTGCCCGCGTCCATCGCGGAGTCGCCTCCGGCGCCCGCGCCGACGACCGTGTGCAGCTCGTCGATGAAGGTGATGATCTGCCCGTCGGAGTCCTTGATCTCGGCGAGGACCGTCTTCAGCCGCTCCTCGAACTCGCCGCGGTACTTCGCGCCCGCGACCATGGCGCCGAGGTCGAGCGCGACGAGCCGCTTGTCCTTGAGCGACTCGGGGACGTCGCCCTTGACGATCCGCTGGGCGAGTCCCTCGACGACGGCGGTCTTGCCGACGCCGGGCTCACCGATGAGGACCGGGTTGTTCTTGGTGCGGCGGGACAGCACCTGCACGACGCGGCGGATCTCCTGGTCCCGGCCGATGACCGGGTCGAGCTTCCCTTCGCGCGCCGCGGCGGTGAAGTCGGTACCGAACTTTTCGAGCGCCTTGTACTGGCCCTCGGGATCCGGAGTCGTCACCCGGCGCCCTCCCCTGGTCTTCTGGAACGCCTCTAGGAGCTTCTTGGCACTGGCGCCCTGCCGGGAGAGTACGTCGCCGGTCGAGCCGCCCTTCGCGGCGATGCCGATCAGCAGGTGCTCGGTGGAGAGGAACTCGTCCCCGAGCTCCTTCGCACGCTCGGCGGCGTCGGCGATGACGGCGAGCAGCTCACGGTTGGGCTGCGGCGGAGCGACGGTGGACCCGGTCACGCTGGGCAGGCCCGCGAGGACGCGTTCGGTGCCGGAGCGGACGGAGGGCTGGTCCGCGTCGACGGCGGCCAGCAGATCGATGATGTTCTCGTTGTCCTGCCCCTCCAGCAGAGCGAGCAGCAGGTGGGCGGGGGTGAGGTCCGGGTGCCCCTCGGACACGGCACGGCTGGTCGCCGCGTTGATCGCGTCCCGGCTCCTGTTGGTCAGCTCGGCGTCCACGTTCGCTTTCTCCTCCTGGTCTTCCCGACCGTCTACCTGACCCGTCCAGCGTACACAAAGTTGAGTCTATTCCACTCAAGAATGACACCGGAAGCGGAGCGGGCCCCGCCGGGGAAGTAGATTCGGGTCTCATGGCTTCGTATCCGGTGGACCCGCGGCAGCCCGACGCCGCCTACCTCAGCTTCTGGCGCGAACGGCACCTGTGCACGCTCACCACGCTCCGGCCCGACGGCGGACCGCACGTGGTGCCCGTCGGAGTGACATACGACCCCGACGCCGGTCTCGCTCGGGTGATCGCCAACAAATCCAGCGCCAAGGTGCGGCACGTGCTCGCGGCGGGGGCGGACGGGGCACGCGTCGCGGTCTGCCAGGTGGACGGTCGCCGCTGGGCCACACTGGAGGGCCGGGCCACGGTGTCGGTGGAGCCGGCGCGCATCGCGGAGGCGGAACGCCGGTACGCGGAGCGCTACGGGCGCACCCCGTCGCCCAACCCGTCACGGGTGGTCATCGAGATCACACTCACCTCGGCGATGGGGCGCGGCTGATTTCGGCCTCTGTCGTAACCGCCGATACCAGGAAATTTCGCGTAAAACTGCAGCGGCGTCACCGTGTTCAGGTCACGGTGACGCCGCTGCGGGGGGAAGTACCTGAGCGATCTACTACGACGGGGGAATCGCGTCAGGCACTGCGGGGGGTGGCTGCAATGGTCTGTACGTCCGGCTCGTCCGGTCCGGCCAGCCGGTGGTCGCGCTGGTCGAGGTTCACAAAGATCATTCCGTATCGGATGGCGCACCGCACCGGCTGCGGCGCCCCCCGAGGCCGTCGCAGACAGCGGTACGCCCGTACGTCCTCGTCCTCGTCCCGCGTGACCACCACGGGCTCTCCGAACACGGTCACCATCAGCGAGTCACCACTGTGGGGGATGGCGGTGACCAGGTCGATGAAGTGCCAGCCGGAGCGGTAGGCCGTGGCCATTTCGCGGCGGAACGAGCGGTCGTCGGGAGGTGTGGTCATGTCAGGCCCAGACGCTGTCGTCTTTGCCGGCCGGAGCAATCGGCCAGACGCTGTCACCGGCAACCACGTGCGTCGCGACTGCCGCCGGCCAGACACTGTCGGCCCTGGCGTCGCCCCTCGCGTCGGAGAGACCGCTCAGCACCCCGAGGGCCATGACGGCGGAGAAGGCGGCGACAAGCGCCGAGCGAAGCATTTTGTTACGCATAGTCGGCTTCGTCCTCACTTGAAGGTCCCCTCTTCCCCCGTCGAATACGACGATGGCTCATTCGGGCACGTCATGGCCACACAATCGATGCATCATGTTCCTGCACGTTCAGGACCCTGGGGGGTGGAGATTTGGCAACAAATGGGACTAGAGGGATACATCCCCATGCGGTGACCCAGCTGTGCGAGGACGGAAGCCGTTTCTACGCGAATGCTCTGCGCACGGGACGCATCGCTCGCGCAGACGTGGAGTCCGCTCCCTGCCTGATGGAGTTCGCGCTGCTGCACCCCGATCCCGACGACGCCAACTGGTTGCGTCCCGTACCACCGTCCATCGCCCTGGCCCAGCGTCTCAACCCCATAGAGCACGAGATCACCGAAGCCCGGCGCTTGTCGATCGAACTGGCCGATGCTTTCGAGCCGTTCATGGCGCTCAGTGCCCAGGCCACGGCGACCACACACTCGATCACCGTGCTGGAGGGCAACGACCGGATCAACGCGGCGCTCGACCTGGCCACCGCCCAGTGCCAGGTCGAGATGCTCACGGTCCAGCCCAGCGGCCCCCGCCCCGAACGCAACCTCATCCAGGGGCTGGAACGTGACAGGCCCCTGATCGAACGTGGTGTGCGGATCCGGACGCTGTATCAGCACACGGCCCGCTACAGCCCGGAGAAGCTGGCCTACGTCAGCCAGCTCTCCAACGGCAAGGTGGAGCACCGCACCATCGACGAACTGGTCGAGCGCCTCATCATCTGCGACGAGACCGTGGCCTTCATCCCCACGCGCGACGACCAGAAGGTCGCCCTGGAGCTCCGCCACCCCGGCCTCGTCCGCTACCTGATCAAGGTCTTCGAGTTCATGTGGGGCCGCGCTGTCCCGCTGTCCACCGGCGCCCCCTACGAAACCGCCTCCGACGGCATCACGGAGATCCAGCACTCCATCGCCAAACTCCTGGTGGAGGGCCACGTCGACGAGGCCATCGCGCGCCGCCTGGGCATGAACGTCCGCACCTGCCGTGCCCACATAGCCAAGCTGGCCACCGCCCTCGGCAGCGGCAGCCGCGCCCAACTCGGCTACCTCATAGCGCAGTCGGGGATCCTGGACCAGGATCATTGAGTACCGGGGAACCGGAGCCGCAGGTGACCGCCACGGCACACGAGCACGCATCCGAAGAACTGTGCCGGGCGGGCCTGGAGTTGTACACCCGCGCCCTGCGGGAGGGCCATGTCACCCTGCAGGAGACCGCCCTGGTTCCCTGCGTGATCGACCTCGGCCTGCTCCAGCCGGAGATCGAGGACCGGACGTCCCTGCACCCTGTGCCACCGGCTGTCGTGCTGCCCCGGCTGCTGCGTGCGACGACCGACGCCATCGCGCACCAGCGCCGGCGAGAAGTGCGGCTGGCTGAGGCGTTCGAGCCGCTCATGCGGATCGGCAGTCCGCAGACGGCCACGGGGGAATCGCCGACGCTCAGCGTTCTCAGCGGTCTCGAACAGATCAACCGGTCCATCTCCCAAACGATGGCCGACGCCCAGCAGGAACTCCTCGCCATTCAGCCCCACACCGGCAGGGGCGCCGCGGCCCAAGGCGCGTCCCTCGGCCGCGACCAGGCCCTGCTCGATCGCGGGGGCCGCATACGCACGCTCTACCAGCACACCCTCCGCCACTCGCCGACCGTGATCGCCCGATACGAGGTGCTGAAGGGGGACGCGGAGGCCCGCACTCTGGACGAAGTCACCGAGCGGCTCCTCATCGTCGACCGCACCGTGGCGTTCATACCGGCCAGCAAGGACCGCACACTGGCGCTGGAGGTCCGCAACCCCGCCCTGGTCAGGTTCTTCGTCACGGCCTTCGAGCGGCTCTGGCGCCTGGCCACCCCCATGTACCCCAAAGCCGCCCCGCAGCCCTCCCTGGACGGCGTCACGCCCCGCCAACGCGCCATCGCGAGCCTGCTCGTCGAAGGGCACACCGACGCCGTCGTCGCCGACCGCCTCGGCATGAACGTCCGCACCGCCCGCGTCCACATCGCCAAGCTCGCGGCCTTCCTCGGCAGCGAGAGCCGGGCCCAACTCGGCTACCTCATCGGGCAGTCGGGGATTCTGGAGCAGAAAGGCCAGGGGCAGTGACCGTCTGGAGCTCCTCAGAGCGCGGTGGGCCCTCCAGGCCGGCCTGGGCGATGCGGACGCCGAGCTGGGTGCGGCTGGCCGCGCCCAGGGTCTCCGAGAGCCGGGCGATGTGCGCCCGGCAGGTCCGCACGCTGATGCCCAGCCGCTCGGCGACCACCGCGTCCTGGTGGCCCTCCGCCAGCAAAGCCGCGATCGAGCGTTCCCGGTGGGTGATGCCCTCGATGCCCGTCGAGGGCAGCGGCGAGGCCAGCGGGATCGCCAGCCGCCACAACCGCTCGAACACGGTCACCAGGTAGTCCACCAGCGCCGGGTGACGCAGCTCCAGCGCGATCGTACGGTCCGGGTTCGCCGGGATGAAGGCGACCCTGCGGTCGAAGAGGATCAGCCGCTCGACTACCTCGTCGAGCGTGCGGGCCTCCGCCGAATCACCCATCAGCTCCATGTAGTTGAGCAGGCCCTGGCCGTGCCGGGCGACATGCGTGTACAGGTCGCGCATCCGCACGCCCCGGCGGCGCATCTCCAGCGCCCGGTGCAGGCCCTCCGACAGCTCGTCCTCGCGCCGGATGCCGCCGGGCTGCACCGTCAGGACCTCGCTCGTGCACTCCTCGGTCGCCTTGTCCATGGCGGCCCGGATGCGCGGCAGTCCGTCGAGGACGCGGATCGCGACACCCTCGGCCGGGGCCTGGACGCGTCCGCCGAGCCCCGCGTACCACTCGAAGGCGGACACCGCTTCGCCGACGCGCGCCTGGCTCGCGCTGACCTCCTCGTAGACCCCGCGCAGCAACCGGGTCATGACCTCCTGCGGCGAGGTCGGCACCAGCCAGCCCATGTCGTCGGGGTCGGGGTGCAGCAGCGCAAGCTCCAGGAGGCAGGGCACCGCCTCCGCGTCCTCACGGGGCACACGCCCGCGCCGCACAGCCCGGGAGTACACCCGGTCGCCGGCCTCGCACAGTCGGTCAGCGCCGTGCGGATGCATGTCCGTCCCGTGCCCGGCCATCTCCCACCCCTGGCTCCAGCCCCTTCTGCGGCAGGCCGCCTTCGCGCCTTCCGCAGCGCAACTATGCGCGGAGCGGACCGGCATCGCAACACGGCTGTACCGTCCGCACACGCCTTTTCGCCCGCCTTGATGACGGAACGTCCCCACCTCAGCCACCGGCCCCTGCAACAAGCTGTCGGTGGTGGAGTCCGCAGCCGCACGCGGACGCACGGGAACTTCGGCAGCGGTCCGCACATGGCCGAAGCCGCGGTCTTTGCAAGGGGGTTCACGCTGCACGCACGGATCACCGGGTTCATCGCCGCACCCGGCGTGACGTGCACGGGTGGCTTGAACACGACGGTCCGCGGGCGGTGCCGGTCGTCACGGTCCGGCCACGGCCGACTCTCGCGGGCGGCGCGGGAAGAGGCAGCCGACGGCAGGCAGGACGATCAGCGGGAGCAGGGCGGTGCGCAGGGACATGGCGCCGGCCGGATGACCAGTGAAGCCGCTCGCGAGCCCGTGGCGCACCGCTGCGCTCCCTCGTCGGCGAGCGCCTTCATCGAGGTCTTCCGCCGGGCCTTCGGCTGCGCGCCGGGGGCCCATGGGCGGGACGCCCGGCGGGCCGCGGTCAGCCGGAGGCCCAGCTCCTGAGCAGGGCCTCCCGGGCGGGGCGCCAGGGCGTCGCTCCGGCGCTGTCCGTGCGTCCCCACTCCAGCAGCCGGTCCACGTCCACCGTGCCGTCCACGAGCCGCTCCAGCAGGTCGACGGAGAGCTCGTACTCGGACTGGACGTAGCCGCCGACGGCCGCGCCGTACACGGTCAGCTCGGCCGTCCCCGTGGCCGTGCGGACGTGGACCTCGAAGGCGGGCGGGGTGTCGACGCCGCCCGTCGCCAGGTCGATGACCGTGTCGGCCACGCTGTTCACCAGCCAGCGCGTGCTGGACCGCACCGGGGCGTGGTGCACGGCGACACCGCGCACCTGCGGCCACGGCCAGAAGGCCTGCTGGTCCGTGCCCACGGCCTGGATCCCTTCGGCCGTGAGCCGCACACCGCGCGCGTGCCCCTCGGGCTCGGCGCCCAGGTGCACGCTCTCCTCGGTGATCCAGAACAGGCCGATCATGGCCACGGGGTGCCTCCAGCGGGACGACGGCGGGACGGCCGCACGGCGCCGGGTCCACGACGGCACCACGGCCTGCGGCCCCCCTGTGAGACACCCACGGGCCCGGATCGGTTCAGCCGTCGCCCTACTTGAGGCCGACGGAGTTGCACGCCGCCTTGTACGCGGCCGTGCAGATCTGCTTGACGGTGTAGATGCCGTCCTGGATCACCGTGTCGTCGAGGTTGTCCTTGGTGAGGTCGACGACCGGCACGAGCTGGGCCGGGATGCCCTTGTTCGTCGGGCTGTCGACCTTGTCGCGGGTGAGCGCGTCGAACTCGATCGACCGGCCCTGGACCTTCGCCACGGCCATCTCGGCGGCGGCGCTGGCCTCCTGCGGGTACGACTTGTAGACGCTCATGTACTGGTCGCCCTTGACGATGCGCTGCACCGCGTTGAGCTCGGCGTCCTGGCCGGTGACCGGCGGGACCTTGCTGACGCCGGCGGTCTTCAGGACGTCGATGACGGCGCCCGCGAGGCCGTCGTTGGCCGAGTAGACACCCGCGATGTTGTCGAGGCCGACGGCCGTGATGGCCTTCTCCATGTTGGCCTTGGCGTTGACCGGGTTCCAGTCCGTGGTGTCGTACGTCTTGGCGATGACAACCTTGTCCTTGAGCTCGGACAGGGCGCCCGCCTTGAACTGCGCGGCGTTCGGGTCGGTGGGCGACCCGTTCATCATGATGATCTTCTTCGAGGTGGCGCTGCCGCTCTCGTCCTGGACCGCCTGGAGCAGCGCCTTGCCCTGGACCTCGCCGACGAGTTCGTTGTCGAAGGAGATGTACGCGTCGATGGGGCCCTGCGCGAGCCGGTCGTAGGCGATGACGGGGATGCCCGCGTCCTTGGCCTTCTTCACACCGGCGGCGATGGCCTTGGAGTCCACCGCGTCCACGAGGATCACGTCGACCTTGTCGTCGACCATCTGCTGGAGCTGGTCGTTCTGCTTGGCCGCGTCCTGCTGGGCGTTGGCGTAGGCCACCGTGCCCTTGTTGCTGGTGAGCTTCTCCACCGTCTCCTTGATGATCGGGTAGTCGAACCTCTCGTAACGGCTGTTCTCCTTCTCGGGGAGGAGCAGGCCCACCGTGATGTCGTCGCCCTTCGAGGGGCTGGCCTTGGTTCCGTCGCCGCCGATTCCGTCCACGACGCCGCAGCCTGCGAGCGAGACGGCCATGGCGGACGAGGCCAGGGATATGACGGTACGACGCAGACGGGTGTTACGAGTGTTCACATCAGGTGCCTTCCGGGCGAGGTTGCAGCATTGCGACCCAGGTGGCTGAAAGCCAACGCGGCGATCACCTCAGCGTCAAGGAGTAACCACTTAACGAGATGGCAACGGCGTTCTGTGTTCCCCAAGTGAACACGATGGGAAGAGGGTACGCCCCCTCTTCCACCAATCCCCTCTGCTTCACCTTCTGTCATCCACGTCCGCACCGCCAACTGCCGTGGTCAGGGGCGCTGATCGGCCGGAAATCCACCCGCCCCGGGCGGTCCGGAACCGCCCGGAGGGACACGTGGAACCGACCGGGGAGACGGCGTCCGCGGCCCCTTCACCCCCGCACCCGCCACACCGGGCGGTCCGTTCACTTCTGCGGGCGCAAAACGCCGCCGCCGCGATGAATTGCCATATCCGGCCCACAAACGGCAGTTCACTGTGAACACGGCATTCACGGGCACACCGAAGAAGACGGACGACCGGGCGGCCGGGCACCGCACCGCCGCCGCGCCCCGGCGGGAACGACGTGAAGGGGCCCGGAGGTTCGACCTCCGGGCCCCTTCACGGTGCTCGTCCTACTCGGGCTGGCGCTTGGGGCGCCACACCACCAGTGCGCTCGTCTGCTGGACCTCCTGATAGGGGACCAGGTCACGGCGGTAGGAGGCGTGGACGGCCGCTTCGCGCTGCTGCATCGCCGTGGCCGCGCCGTCCAGGGCCGACTGGAGCTCGGCGACGCGGGACTGGAGTGCGGCGACCTGGTTCTCCAGTTCGATGATGCGCTTGATGCCGGCCAGGTTGATGCCCTCGTCCTGCGACAACTGCTGCACGGTGCGCAGCAGTTCGATGTCGCGGGCCGAGTAGCGCCGGCCCCGCCCCGCGGTGCGGTCGGGCGAGACCAGGCCGAGGCGGTCGTACTGGCGAAGTGTTTGCGGGTGCAGTCCGGAGAGCTGGGCCGCCACCGAGATGACGTAGACCGGAGTCTCCTCGGTCATTTCGTACGGGTTGCGTCGACGACCGTCCATCTCTTTCATGCTCCCTTCGCGGCCTGGAACAGCTCCGCCCGCGGGTCCTCACCCGCGGTCGCCTCGCGATACGCCTCCAGGGCGTCACGCGCCTTGCCCGAGAGGTCGGTGGGGACCGTCACCTCGACGGTCACCAGGAGGTCGCCCCGGGTGCCGTCCTTGCGGACCGCGCCCTTGCCGCGGGCGCGCATGGTGCGGCCGTTGGGCGTGCCCGGGGGCAGCTTGAGGGTGACCGGCGGTCCGCCGAGCGTCGGGACGCGGACCTCTCCGCCGAGTGCAGCCTCCGCGAAGGTGACGGGCACGGTGACGGTGAGGTTGTCGTCCTTGCGGCCGAAGACCGGGTGGGCGTCGACGTGGACGGTGACGTACAGGTCACCCGCCGGGCCGCCCCGTTCGCCGGGAGCGCCCTTGCCGCGCAGCCGGATCCGCTGGCTGTCACTGACTCCGGCCGGGATACGGACCTGCATGGTCCGGGAGGACTTGGCGCGCCCCGATCCGTTGCACACCAGACAGGCGTGCTCCGCGATCAGGCCGCGGCCCTTGCAGTCCGGGCAGGGGTCGGTGAGCGAGAACCCGCCGCCCGAACCCCGCGCCACCTGGCCGGTGCCGACACAGGTCGGGCACACGCGCGGCGTGCCGTTCTTGTCGCCGGTGCCCGAGCAGGCCTTGCAGGGCGACTGCGAGGTCATGCGCAGCGGTACGGTCGCGCCGTCCACGGCCTCCGTGAAGCTCAGCGTGACCTCGGTGTCGATGTCCTGGCCGCGCCGGGGCTGCGTACGGGTGCCGGTGGTGGCGCCACCGCGGTTGAACAGGCCCCCGAAGACGTCGCCGATGCCGCCGCCGAAGCCCCCTGCGCCTCCGCCCTGGGCGCCGCCTCCGAAGAGGTCGCCCAGGTCGAAGTTGAAGGAGCCGCCACCGGCGCCGGGACCCGGCCGGAAGCCGCCGTTGCCGAAGAGGGCGCGTGCCTCGTCGTACTCCTTGCGCTTCTTGGGGTCGCCGAGCACGTCGTTGGCCTCGGAGATCTCCTTGAAGCGCTCCTCGGCCTTGGCGTTGCCCTTGTTGGCGTCCGGGTGGAACTCGCGGGCGAGCTTCCGGTACGCCTTCTTGATCTCGGCCTCGGTGGCGTCCTTGGGGACGCCGAGGACCTTGTAGAAGTCCTTCTCGATGAAGTCCTTGGTGCTCATCCTCGACGTCCCTCCTTCCTCATGCGTTCAACGTCAGCCCTCGTCCGGGCCACCGTTCTCCTTGTCGTCGGCGGTCTCCGCGGATTCCGACGAGTCCGCCTTGACCGTCTGGGCCCCCGGCTGGGGTTCGGCGACGGCCACCCGCGCGGGGCGGATGGTGCGCTCGCCGATGCGATACCCCGGCTGCAGAATCGCCACGCACGTCGTCTCCGTGACGTCCGGCGCGTACGAGTGCATCAGGGCCTCGTGGATCGTCGGGTCGAAGGGCTCGCCCTCCTTGCCGAACTGCTGGAGCCCCATCTTCGCCGCGACGGTCTCCAGCGACTCGGCCACCGACTTGAAGCCGCCGACCAGTTCGCCGTGTTCCCGCGCGCGGCCGATGTCGTCGAGCACGGGCAGGAGCTCGGTCAGGAGGTTCGCGATGGCGATCTCCTTGACCGCGATCCGGTCGCGCTCGACCCGGCGGCGGTAGTTCTGGTACTCGGCCTGCAGCCGCTGGAGGTCCACCGTGCGCTCACCGAGCGCCGTGCGCACCTGGTCCAGCTGGGCCGTCAGGCCCGCCGTCAGATCGGCTGCTGCCGCGTCCCCGGCCGGGGCCGCCCCCTCTTCGGGGGCGGCCTTCGACTCGGCGTCGTCAGGGGTGGCGCCGGAGGGGACGTCAGGCTTCTCGTCGAAACCCGGGGTCTCCTCCGTCACGCGGCACCGTCCTTACGGTCCTCGTCGACGATCTCGGCGTCGACGACGTCGTCGTCGGCCTTGGCCTGCTCGGCACCCGGGGCACCCTCGGCGCCGCCGGCGGCCTGCGCGGCCTGGGCGTCGGCGTACATGGCCTGGCCCAGCTTCTGCGAGACGGCGGCGACCTTCTCGGTGGCCGTGCGGATCTCGGCGGTGTCCTCGCCCTTGAGCGCGGCCTTCAGCTCCTCGACGGACGCCTCGACCTCGGTCTTGACGTCACCGGGGACCTTGTCCTCGTTGTCCTTGAGGAACTTCTCCGTCTGGTAGACGAGCTGCTCGCCCTGGTTGCGGGTCTCGGCGGCCTCGCGGCGGGCGTGGTCCTCCTCCGCGTACTTCTCGGCCTCCTGGCGCATGCGGTCGACCTCGTCCTTCGGCAGCGAGGAGCCGCCGGTGACGGTCATCTTCTGCTCCTTGCCCGTGCCGAGGTCCTTCGCGGTCACGTGCATGATGCCGTTGGCGTCGATGTCGAAGGCGACCTCGATCTGCGGGACGCCGCGCGGCGCCGGCGGCAGACCGGTCAGCTCGAACATCCCGAGCTTCTTGTTGTACGCCGCGATCTCGCGCTCGCCCTGGTAGACCTGGATCTGCACGGACGGCTGGTTGTCCTCGGCCGTCGTGAAGATCTCGGAGCGCTTCGTCGGGATCGTGGTGTTGCGCTCGATGAGCTTGGTCATGATGCCGCCCTTGGTCTCGATACCGAGGGACAGCGGGGTCACGTCGAGGAGCAGGACGTCCTTGACCTCACCCTTGAGGACACCGGCCTGGAGGGCGGCGCCGATGGCGACGACCTCGTCCGGGTTCACACCCTTGTTGGCCTCGTTGCCGCCGGTCAGCTCCTTGACGAGCTCGGCGACGGCGGGCATGCGGGTGGAGCCGCCGACGAGAACGACGTGGTCGATCTCGGACAGCTGGATGCCGGCGTCCTTGATGACGTTGTGGAACGGCGTCTTGCAGCGCTCCAGCAGGTCGGCCGTCAGCTGCTGGAACTGGGCGCGCGTGAGCTTCTCGTCCAGGTGCAGCGGGCCCTCGGCGGACGCCGTGATGTAGGGCAGGTTGATCGAGGTCTCGGTGGACGAGGACAGCTCGATCTTGGCCTTCTCGGCCGCCTCGCGGAGGCGCTGGAGGGCCATCTTGTCCTTGGACAGGTCCACGCCGTGACCGGACTGGAACTGCTTGACCAGGTAGTCGACGACACGCTGGTCCCAGTCGTCACCACCGAGGTGGTTGTCACCGTTGGTGGCCTTCACCTCGACGACGCCGTCACCGATCTCCAGGAGGGACACGTCGAAGGTGCCGCCACCGAGGTCGAAGACGAGAATGGTCTGGTCGTCCTTGTCCAGGCCGTACGCCAGGGCGGCGGCCGTGGGCTCGTTGACGATGCGCAGGACGTTCAGGCCCGCGATCTCGCCGGCCTCCTTGGTGGCCTGACGCTCCGAGTCGTTGAAGTACGCCGGGACGGTGATGACCGCGTCGGTGACCTTCTCGCCCAGGTAGGCCTCCGCGTCGCGCTTCAGCTTCTGCAGGATGAAGGCGGAGATCTGCTGGGGGTTGAAGTCCTTCCCGTCCAGGTTGATCTTCCAGTCCGTGCCCATGTGACGCTTCACGGAGCGGATGGTCCGGTCCACGTTCGTGACCGCCTGGCGCTTGGCGACCTCGCCGACGAGCACCTCACCGTTCTTCGCGAAGGCGACGACGGACGGCGTGGTCCTGGCACCCTCGGCGTTGGTGATGACGGTGGGCTCGCCGCCCTCCAGAACGCTGACGACGGAGTTAGTCGTGCCCAGGTCGATGCCGACCGCACGTGCCATTTCGATTCCTCCAGCAATGACTTGAGTGGAACGGACTCAAGTGTGCATGACCCTCGCGTCTGGGTCAACAGAGCTGAGTCGAGGACACTCAACTCTTATCTCTTCCCTACACGCAGGAGAGCCCTGACCTGTGGTTTCTCCGTACGGTAGCGGGCCGGTGGCATGGCCTCCGTCAGACACGGGCGTACGGATTCTCATCCCGTCCGGCGCTCGTGGGGCCCCCGGGAGAGGGGACCGAGGGTCGCGAGGGCACACGGTCCGGGCGGGCCGGCCGCACCCGGCGGGTCTGCCGTGCCATACGTGTCTCCCGCGTGCCGCGCGCCATGCGCCTCTCCCGCGCGCCGCGCGGATCACGCACGGGCCGCAGGGCGAACCCGGCGACGACGGCCGCGGCGGCTCCGGCCACCCACCAGGCGGCGTCCGCGCCCGCCCAGCCCAGGTCGATCAGCAGGCCCACGAGCACCGCCGCGAAGGCCGCGGCACCGAGGACGACCAGGCACCCCTGCGGAGTCAGCCCCAGCCGGCGCAGCCGGTGGCCGAGGTGGTCGGGTCCCGGGCGCAGCAGCGGACGTCCGGCCCTTCGCCGCGAGACGAGGACGAGGACGGCGTCGGCGGTCGCCAGCGCCGTGAGCGCGAACCCGGCAGCGATCCCGGGGCCCGCCTCCCGCTCGGAGTGCACCAGCACGGCGGCGGAGGCCAGCACGAACCCGGCGAACAGCGAGCCGCACCGCCCCGGCACGATCCGTGCGGGGTGCCAGCCGTGCATCAGGAACCCGGTGAGGGCGGCGGCCAGCACGCTGAGCAGCGCCGCGAGCCCGTCCATGACCTCGGCGGCCGCGCACCCGGCGAGCGCGAAGGCGGTGACGACGCCGACGGTCCCCATCAGCCCGTCGACGTGGTCGAGCGAGCCGAAGGCGTGGGTGACGAACACGATCCAGGCGACGGCCAGCAGTCCGGCGGGCAGGCCGAGGACGTCGTAGGGCACGGTCAGCGCGGCGGCGGCGGTCACGGCACAGACCCGCACGGCGAGCGGCACGGTCCACAGGTCGGCGGCCAGCCCGAGCGCGGCGAGTCCGAGCGCGGCGACCAGCAGCCGGCCGGCCTCCGGGCCGAGCGGGGCGACGTCCGTCCAGTCCCCGACGGCGGCGACCAGTGCGGTGCCGGCCATGACGGCCACCCCGCCGAGCAGGGCGACCGGCCGGGCCCGCCGTCGGTCGACCACCCCGAGGCGCAGGGCGATCGTCCGCAGCAGCGCGGCGAGCGCGGCGGTCAGGAGCAGGGCGGCGGTGGCGGCGGCGATCCCGTACAACACGACGAGAAATTTAAGCCGTGTTGTCACAGTATCGTGTGATTAGCACGACGGAGCGTCACGTGTCCCCGCGAACGGCGGAACCGGCCGGGTGTCTCGCGACCGGAACGCGGAGGGGCGCCACCGCCTCGCACCCGCGGCACCGGGCCCCGGAGCGGGGAAGGGTGACACCGCCTGTTCAGGCAACCCTCAGCGACGCAGATCACCGCACTCCTGGCTACAGTGCGGCGCTAGAAGTGGGTAGTCTCAGACGGACTGCATAAGTTACCGCTTAGTAATCACTTCGAGTGCACACTCGGAGCAACACCTCGCAGGCCCGAGGAGCCCCCAAATGCAACTCGCCGCGATCATCGTGTCGCTGGTCCTGACCGTGGTCGGCGTTGCGCTGCTCGCACGCGCCATCGGCCAGTTCGTCCGGTACTTCAAACTGGGTCAGCCGGTGCCCGCCGGCAGCCGAACCGACAACCCCTACCAGCGCAGCGTGACCCTGGTGCGCGAGTTCCTCGGTCACACGCGGATGAACCGCTGGGGCATCGTGGGCGTCGCCCACTGGTTCGTCGCCGTCGGCTTCCTGACGCTGCCGCCGACCCTGGCCCAGGCGTTCGGCCAGCTCTTCCAGGCCGACTGGGTGCTCCCGATCATCGGCGACTGGCTGCCGTTCGAGATGTACACCGAGTTCATCGGCGCGATGACCGTGCTGGGCATCGCCGTCCTCATGGTGATCCGGCTGCTGAGCCTGCCCTCGCGGCCGGGCCGCAAGTCCCGCTTCGCGGGCTCCAAGGCGGGTCAGGCGTACTTCGTCGAGTACGTCATCCTCACCATCGGTCTGGCGATCTACACGCTGCGCGGTCTCGAGGGCGCGCTGCACCACGTCGAGGGTTACGAGGCGGGGTACTTCGCCTCGTACCCGCTGGTGGTGGCCTTCAAGGGGCTGGGCCTGAGCACGCTCCAGAACCTGGTCTACCTGGTCGCGATGATCAAGATCAGCGTGTCGTTCATCTGGATGATCGTGGTCTCGCTGAACACCAACATGGGTGTGGCCTGGCACCGTTTCCTGGCCTTCCCGAACATCTGGTTCAAGCGTGAGGCGACCGGCGGCACGGCACTGGGCGGCCTGCAGCCGATGACCTCGGGCGGCAAGCCGATCGACTTCACCGACCCGGGCGAGGACGACGTCTTCGGTGTCTCCCAGGTCGAGCAGTTCTCCTGGAAGGGCCTGCTGGACTTCTCCACCTGCACCGAGTGCGGCCGCTGCCAGTCGCAGTGCCCGGCCTGGAACACGGGCAAGCCGCTCTCCCCGAAGCTGCTGATCATGTCGCTGCGCGACCACGCGCACGCCAAGGCCCCCTACCTGCTGGCCGGCGGCGGCAAGACCATGGAGGGCGAGGAGAAGGCGTCCGAGGAGCAGCTGAAGGACGTGCCGGCCGCGGCCCTCGCCGAGGCCGAGCGCCCGCTGATCGGCACCGCGGAAGAGAACGGCGTCATCGACCCGGACGTGCTGTGGTCCTGCACCACCTGCGGCGCCTGCGTCGAGCAGTGCCCGGTGGACATCGAGCACATCGACCACATCGTCGACATGCGCCGTTACCAGGTGATGATCGAGTCCGCGTTCCCGTCCGAGGCGGGCACGATGCTCAAGAACCTGGAGAAGAAGGGCAACCCCTGGGGCCTGGCCAAGAAGCAGCGCCTGGAGTGGCTCAAGGAGCTCGACTTCGAGGTGCCGGTCGTCGGCAAGGACATCGAGGACCTCACCGAGGTCGAGTACCTGTACTGGGTCGGCTGCGCCGGCGCCCTGGAGGACCGGGCCAAGAAGACCACCAAGGCCTTCGCCGAGCTGCTGAACATCGCGGGCGTCAAGTTCGCGATCATGGGCGGCGACGAGAAGTGCACCGGTGACTCCGCCCGCCGCCTGGGCAACGAGCCCCTGTTCCAGGAGCTCGGCATGGAGAACGTCATGGCGCTGAACACGGCGTTCGGCGAGGAGATGGACGACGAGGGCAACGTCACGCCCGAGTCGAAGAAGCCGAGGTCGGCGAAGAAGATCGTCGCCACCTGCCCGCACTGCCTCAACACGATCGGCAACGAGTACCCGCAGATCGGCGGCGACTACGAGGTCATCCACCACACGCAGCTGCTCCAGCACCTCGTCGACGAGGGCAAGCTCGTCCCCGTCACCCCGGTCGAGGGCATCATCACGTACCACGACCCCTGCTACCTGGGCCGCCACAACAAGATCTACACGCCTCCGCGCGAGATCATCGGCAAGGTCCCGGGCCTCAGGAACGAGGAGATGCACCGCCACAAGGAGCGCGGCTTCTGCTGCGGCGCCGGCGGCGCCCGCATGTGGATGGAAGAGCGCATCGGCAAGCGCATCAACAACGAGCGGGTCGACGAGGCCCTCTCCCTCAACCCGGACATCGTCTCCACCGCCTGCCCGTTCTGCCTCGTCATGCTGACCGACTCGGTCAACGGCAAGAAGAACGACGGCAAGGCCAAGGAGTCCATCCAGGTCGTCGACGTCGCCCAGCTCCTGCTGGAATCCGTCAGGACCTCGGTCGACCCGGTGGGCGAGCCGGAGCCGGTGAGGTAACCAGGACCGCCCTTACGACGGACGTCCCCCGCGACCCTTCTGGCGCGGGGAACGTCCGTCGTCACCGGGTGGACTGCCGGTTGCCGGTGATCAGGCGCCGTGCGGCTCCGGCGGCCTTGCGTTCGATGTCCTCAGCGGTGCGCTGGTGTTGTGCNGGGCAAGGCCAAGGAGTCCATCCAGGTCGTCGACGTCGCCCAGCTGCTCCTCGAGTCCGTCAAGACGCCGGTGGACGACGAGCCCCCGGCGGGCGAGGCCGAGTCGGAGAGCGAGCCGGAGCCCGAGCCGGTCAAGTAAGGCCGTGACCGGCGGCGGTGCGACGGCACCGAGCCGGTGAAGCGGTACAGCCCGACGACGAAGCACCCCATGTCCCCGGCCGGGCCGGAGGGCATGGGGTGTTCTCGTCCCCGCCGTCCCCCGATCCGGCCCGTCCCCCGATCCGGCCTGTCCGCCCGATCCGACCTGCCCGGGCGCCCCCGACCCATGACATCCGGCCGTTGTCGGCCCGGGGTGACCGATCCCGCACGCCCCCGCTCTTACCGCCCCGCCGCAACAAGGCCATCATGTGCAGGTTGTTGTCGACGGTTCGGTCGGGGTGAATGGTGCGCGGGCGAAGAGGCGGGCGCGGAAGCGGGAGCAGGAGCGGCGGCCGGAACGCGGGCCGCGGCGGACGCCGCGGCGGCAGCGGCATACGGACGGCCGCGGTGGCGGCCGGCGCCGGCTGCGCCCTCCTCCTGTCGGGCTGCGCGGGGCTCGGTTCGAACGACCACGCCACGTCGGACCGGCACGAGCCGGCGACCGTGGCCAAGGCCCCGGCCCAGCTGCCCGTTCCGCGCGGCAAGGGCAGCAAGGTCGCGGACGACTTCAACGGGGACGGCCACCGCGACCTGGTCCTCAACGACCTCGTCAAGGACCAGAGCCACAGCGACGACGCGGGCATCGGCATCGTCTACGGGACGGCCCACGGACTCGCCCCGGGCGCACGGCAGCTGCTGAACCCGGCGAAGCGGGCGGCCCCCACAAAGGGCCAGTTGCCCGCCGTGTTCGACGCGGAGGCGAGCTGCGACCTGAACAAGGACGGGTTCACCGACCTCGTCGTGTCGACGGACCCGCCCTACGACGGCCAGGGTCAGCCCCCGGTCCCGCTCCAGATCCTCTTCGGCTCCCCCGCCGGCCTCACCGGCAAGGCGGTCAAGCTGGACATCCCCGCGCAGGCACGTTTCGGCAACGACTGGCCGGACCAGCCGGTGTGCGGCGACTTCGACGGCGACGGCGCCCAGGACCTGGTCACCCACGCCTCCGACGGCCAACTGAGCTATCTGCGCGGCCCGTTCAGTCGCAAGGGAGCGCCGCGCGCGGCGGGCAAGCCGCTCGCCTCCCCCGGCAACGTGCCGACCGGTCCGGCAGCCGACGTGAACCGCGACGGCTACGACGACCTCCTCGTCCGCGCGGCCGACGGTGCCGCCAAGTCCGCGGTGGTCCTCGGCGGTCCGGCAGGGCCCACCCGCACGGGCGTCGTCCTGCCCGAGGGCATCGACGTCGCCTTCGGCCGCTTCGGCAAGGGCAAGTCCCTCGACGCGGCGGTCGGTTCGATGGGAGGAACGTCACTGCGTTACGACCTCCCGACGGCCGGCCGCGGCAGCCTGGCCACTGCGGGCTCCGTGCTCGACTCCGGCGACTTCGACGGGGACGGGCTGAGCGAACTCGTCTCCAGCGGTACGGAGCTGCGGGTCCTGCGGGGCCGTACGGCCGGTCTCTCCGCGACCGGCATGGTCACGGTGCGGCCGCCCGCCCGGGGCACCACCCGGGTGCTGGCCGTGGGCGACTTCACCGGGGACGGGCGGGACGACCTGGCGGTACGGACCTACCCGGGCGAGACGCGGGACACCGTCGCCGTGTTCGCGGGCACCAAGAGGGGCCTGCTGTCGGCGAAGCCGTCGGTCACCTTCTCCAGCTCGGAGTTCCTCGGCATGGACTCCTGAGCGGATCCCGCAGCCGCGGGAACGCTGCCCCCCATGCTCCGGCGACGCGGTGGACGCCCGAACCGGTGCCGGGCCGACGGGGTTTCGGCACCCTGAGCCCGGCCCGGAGACCCGGGCCTCCGGCCTCCCCGGTACCCGGTCCGCGACACGGTCCGAGACCCCGGCCCGGCACCCGGGCTCAGGGACGTACCCGGCTCCCGGCGGACCCCGCGCCGGGCCCACCGCCCCGGCGCGTTCACGGCGTCCGGAGGAAGCGCTCCCACACCCCCGGACCACCGAAAATCCCTTTCGCCCCCATTCCCCCACCCGCCTCGAAAATTAACCGAACTCACGTACAACCCTTGCGCCCCTTGAACGGTCTCCTGTTCGCCGACCGCCACGCGAACCCTCGGACAACTCCAGGAGAACGCGAGCGGTACGCCCCCATCGACTGTGGATGTCCGCCAGACATCCCCCGCATGCCGCAGGAGAACCCGCATGCACAAGCGCTACGCGCACCACCGACGACTCGCCCTCGCGACGGCCACCGCGGCCGCGCTGACGGGCGGTCTGCTCGGCTTCTCGGCCGCGACGGCAACCGCCGCGGACTCGACGAAGGTCGCCCAGGCCGACTTCAACGGCGACGGCATCGGCGACATCGCCACCTCCGCCGCCACCGCCTACGTCAGCGGCCACAAGGGCGCCGGACAGGTCATCGCCCTCTACGGCACCGCCACCGGCGTGTCCTCCGCCAAGCGCACCACCATCAGCCAGAACACCACCGGCGTCCCCGGCACGGCCGAGGCCGGCGACGCCTTCGGCTCGGAACTCGCGTACGCCGACTTCAACGGCGACGGCTACGACGACCTCGCCGTCGGCACCCCCAACGAGAAGGTCGGCACCGACACCAACGGCGGCGGCCTCGCCATCCTCTGGGGCTCCGCGAGCGGCCTCACCGGCAAGGGCGTCGACATCCCCGACCCGGCCGCCTCCTCCCACGACTTCTGGGGCAAGGACCTGGCCGCCGGCGACTACGACGGCGACGGCAAGGCCGACCTGGCCGTCGGCAGTTCCTCCGCCACCATCTACGTCTACAAGGGCGGCTTCACCACCGCCGGCACCCCCGGCGGCCGCACCACCATCAAGCCGCCGATCGAGTCCGGCACCAACGACAACCCGTACGGCCCGCTGAGCCTCACCGCGGGCGACGTCAACGGCGACGGCCGCACCGACCTCATCGTCGACGGCTTCGAGACGACCACGTCCACCGGCTGGAACACCAACTACTGGGTGCCCGGCACGGCGTCCGGCCTGAGCGTCTCCTCCGCCCAAACCCTGAAGACCGGCATGATCACGGCCGTCGGCGACATCAACGGCGACGGCTACGGCGACATCGTCAGCGGCGCCTCCTGGAACGGCACCCTCGACGACGGCACCGCCATCCCGGACTCCGCCAAGGGCGGCAAGGTGAACATCACCTACGGCACCGCCTCCGGTCCCGGCTCGACCTCCGGCATCACCCAGAACACCGGCAACGTGCCCGGCACCTCCGAGACCGACGACGGCTTCGGCTGGGACCTCGACCTCGGCGACGTCGACGGCGACGGCTTCCAGGACCTCGTCGTCAGCACCCCGAACGAGGACATCGACGGCGTCTCCAACACCGGCATGGTCACCGTCCTGTACGGCTCGGCGAGCGGCGTCAGGGTGGCCTCCGGCGCCCAGGCCTTCGCGCAGAGCACGGCCGGCGTCCCCGGCAACGACGAGAAGGGCGACCTCTTCGGCGCCGACGTCAAGCTCGACGACGTGAATGGCGACGGCAAGGCGGACCTGGTCGTCGGCTCGTACGAGAACAGCGCCAACGGAGCGGTGACCTACCTGCCCTCCAACGGCACGACGATCACCACGAGCGGCTCCCGCACCGTCTCGCCGAGCACCTCGGGCGTCTCGACCACGGGCACGCCGCAGTTCGGCGCCCTGTTCGCCGACTGACCTGCCCCGGCGCGCAGTTCGTCCTCCGCAGCTCGCCTCTCCGTAGCCGTACCTCTCGCCGGGCCCGTGTACGCACGGGCCCGGCTCCTTCCTGGAGCTCCGCCATGCGCAGACGCACCTCGGCCGCCCTCGCGGCCTCCCTCCTCGCGGCGGGCCTCGCCCCGCTCGCCCTGAGCGCCCCCGCCGGCGCGGCCGTCGCCAAGCAGTACGACGACTTCAACGGAGACGGCTACCGCGACCTGGCCTACGCCCACGCCTACAGCGGGATCTCGGGCGCGGACGGCTGGCAGGGCGGCGCCGTCGTCGTCACGTACGGCACCGCGCACGGGCTCGACACCTCGCACACCCAGGTGGTCCACCAGGACAGCCCCGGCGTGCCCGGCACCGGTGAGGAGGACGACATGTTCGGCGAGTCGCTCACCAGCGCCGACCTCGACAAGGACGGCTACGCGGACCTCGTCGTCGGCAACCCCACCGAACATGTCGGCAGCGCGCAGTACCGCGGCACGGTCACCGTCGTCTGGGGCTCCCGCTCCGGACTGTCCGGCGGCACCAACCTCACCCCGAAGTCCGGTGCCGGCGACCACTTCGGCTCCGACCTCGCGACCGGCGACTTCAACGGCGACGGCTCCCCGGACCTCGCGGTGATCGGCGGTCAGGAGGCCTGGCTGTACCGCGGCTCCTTCTCCAGGTCCGGCTCCCACGGCACCGTCAGCAAGATCGACAAGACGGACGGGGGCTGGTACTCCTACGGCCTCGCCGCGGGCAAGGTCGACGGCGACGGGAAGACCGACCTGGTCGTCCTCGGCGCCCAGTTCTCCGGCAGCAGCGTCGCCAGCCGCGTCTGGTTCCTCAAGGGCTCCTCCGGCGGCCTGACCTCGGGCGCCTCCAAGACCCTCGACAGCGACGCCACCAGCGCCGCCGTCGGCGACTTCGACAAGGACGGCTACGGCGACATCGCCCTCGGCCAGCCGGACCGCAGCAGCAGCAAGGGCGCGGTCACCGTCTGGCGCGGCACCGCCTCCGGGCCGAGCGGCTCGACCACCTTCACCCAGGCCACCTCCGGTGTCTCCGGCACCCCCGAGGCCGACGACAACTTCGGGTACGCCGTCTCGGCCGCCGACGCGAACGGCGACGGCTACGCGGACCTCGCGGTCGGCGTCCCCTTCGAGGACGTCGACGGCATGGAGGACCAAGGCGGCGTCCACCTGTTCCGCGGCGGCTCCGGCGGCCTCAACGGCGCCCGCTCCTCATGGATCCCGCAGACGGTGGCGGGCGCGGCCCCCTCCGACAGCGCCTTCGGCCGCGCGCTGCGGCTGCGCGACCTGAACGCCGACGGCAAGGCCGACCTCACGGTCGGCACCGGGGACGACGCCCTCGTCCTGCGCGGCACCTCCACCGTGCCCACGGCGACCGGCGCCCTCACCCTGTCCGACTTCGGCGGCAGCGTCCTCGACTGACCTCCGTCCTCGCGCGCCGGGCCCACGGCCCGGCCCTCCTCCTCTCGAACGGGGAACCCCATGCGCAAGCGCACCCTCCTGCTGGCCGCGACCCTCACCACCGGCCTGCTCACCGCACTGCCCGCCACCACGGCCGCCGCCGCGCCCTCCGGCCTGTCCGGCGACTTCAACGGCGACGGCTACCGCGACCTCGCGATCGCCGCGCCCATCGCCAAGATCTCCGGCAAGGCCGGCGCCGGCTACGTCGCCGTGGTCTACGGCACGGCGAGCGGCCTGGACACCTCCAAGCGGCAGATCATCAGCCAGGCCACGACGGGGATCCCCGGAACCCCGGAGTCCTCCGACTACTTCGGCGACCGGCTGACCACGGGCGACATGGACGGCGACGGCTACACGGACATCGTCGTCGGCGTGCACAGCGAGCGGATCGGCTCCACCGACGACTTCGGCGCGCTGACGGTGCTGTGGGGCGGCGCCGACGGTGTGAAGTCCGGCACCGACATCTCCTCGCCGCTGCCGCAGTACCGCAGCGAACTGGGCTGGGCCCTGGCGGCGGGCGACTTCGACGGCGACGGCCACACCGACCTGGCCGCCGGCAACAACTCGTCGCCTTCCCTGAACGTCTTCCGCGGCCCCATCTCCCGTACCGGCAAGGCCGCTTCGCTCATCGGTATCGACACCGTCGAGCAGACCACGATCTACCCGGACAAGCTCGTCGCCGGCGAGGTCAACGGCGACGGGAAGACCGACCTCCTCGTCATGGGCCAGGAGGAGACCAGCAGCGGCGGCAACCGCACCCGCAGCGTCCTCTACACCGGCTCGGCCACCGGCCCGAAGCCCGGCAAGAAGCTGGCGGGCGGCTACACGGCCACCATCGCCGACGTCGACAAGGACGGCTACGGCGACATCGTCACCGGCAACTTCATGGAGAAGTCCACCACCGAGCCGGACGGCGGCCTCGGCGGCGCGATCACCGTGACGTACGGCGCGTCGGGCGGCCTCGGCACGCGCACGCCGGTGCGGATCACCCAGGACACGGCGAACGTCCCCGGCACCGCCGAGAAGGGCGACGGCTTCGGCTGGAGCCTGTCCTCGGGCGACACCAACGGCGACGGCTACGCCGACGTCGTGATCGGCTCGGACAGCGAGTCCCTCGGCTCCAAGCGGCACGCCGGCCAGGTCACCGTCCTGCGCGGCTCCGCCTCCGGCCTGACCGGCACCGGTTCCAAGTCGTACTCCCAGGACACCGCGAACGTCCCCGGCACCGCCGAGGCCGACGACTACTTCGGCGACGAGGTCTTCCTCACGGACACGAACCGCGACGGCCGCGCGGAACTGGCGGTCGGCGCCCGCGGCGAGAACGGCGGCGCAGGCGCGGTCTGGCTCTTCAAGTCCACCTCCTCCGGCACCACCGCCACCGGCTCCAAGTCCCTCGGCAGCACCACCCTGGGCGGCCCCTCGGGCCTCGCCTACTTCGGGAACGTCTTCGCGGGCTGACCCGGACCGGCCGTGCGGACCACCGGGCCCGCACGGCCCCGCACGGCACATCCGGCCCTCCGGCCCTCCGGCCGGCGTGGTCCCCACGATCCGCATGGTTCACCTGGAGAACCGACCTGATGCGCATACGCACTTCGGCAGCGCTCGCCGCCCTCCTCACGGCGGGCCTCACACCCCTGACCCTGACCACCCCGGCCTTTGCCGCCCCCGCCAAGTACGCGGACGACTTCAACGGCGACGGATACCGCGACCTGGTGACCGGCGCGCCGTACGCCACCGTGGGCGGCGCCGCCTACGCGGGCGCCGTCGTCGTCAACTACGGCTCCGCGTCCGGGATCAGCGCCTCCCGGCGCACGGTCGTCACACAGAACACCAGCGGCATCCCGGGCACCGCGGAGAAGGACGACGAGTTCGGCGCCGCCCTCGCCTCCGGCGACCTCAACAACGACGGATACGCCGACCTCGTGGTCGGCGCCGCACGGGAGGACGTGGGCAGCGACGTCGACGGCGGGACGGCCGTGATCGTCTGGGGCGGCAAGAACGGCCTCTCCGGCGGCCTCACCGTCTCCGACCCGGCGCCCACGGCCCACGACCGGTACGGACGGACCCTGGCCGTCGGCGACTTCAGCGGCGACGGCCGGGCCGATCTCGCGGTCGCCGGCGACGGCAAGGACGTCGCGATCCACAAGGGAGGCTTCACCAAGGCCTCCGGGCCCGCGTCCCGCTACCAGGTCGTCACCGGCCTGCAGAGCGGCGCGATCGGCGGCCCGCACTCCATGGCCGCCGGCGATCTGAACGGCGACGGCACGGACGACCTCGTGCTGAGCGGCTCCTACTACCCGGAACCGGGGACGATCTTCGAGGGCACCCTGGTCTACCGCGGCTCGTCCGCCGGGCTCACCTTCGAGCGGGCCATCGACAACGACAACTGGGACTCGACGGCCGTCGGCGACCTCAACGGCGACGGCTACGACGACCTCGTCGCGAGCGCGGAGCCGGACGACGTGCGACCGGGCGACGGCGGGTCCATCAGCACCTACCTGGGCGGCCCCGACGGCCTCGGATCCACACCGCGCCAGACCATCGACCAGGACACCCCCGGCGTACCGGGCGCGTCCGAGGACAGCGACTGGTTCGGCTCGGCCCTGTCCATCGACGACATCGACGGTGACGGCCGCGGCGATCTCGCCGTGTCGGCGCTCTACGAGGACATCGGCTCCGCGGTCCTCGCCGGCAGCGTCACCGTGTTCCGCGGCTCCTCGTCGGGCCTGTCCACCTCCGGGGTCAAGAGCTTCACCCAGGACACCGAGGGCGTCCCGGGCACGGCGGAGAAGACCGACCAGTTCGGCAAGGCCGTCCGTCTGGCCGACCTCGACGGCGACCACCGGGCCGACCTCGCGATCGGTGCGGACGGCGAGAACGACGCCGACGGCGGCCTGTGGGTCCTGCGCGGTTCGTCCTCCGGCATCACCACGAAGAACGCGCTCAGCTTCGGACCGTCGTCCGCGGGCGTCCCGACGACGGGCTTCCCCCGGTTCGGGTTCGCCCTGCTGCGCTAGGGGATGCCGGCCGACGGGCACCCCCGTAAGGGGTGCCCGTCGATCCCCCTAAGGGATGTCACAGGTCGGCCCCAATGAAGGGCCCGTTGCCCCGGGCCGCGCACGTCGATCGCCGGGACCAGGTACGTTCGATGACGTGGCTGGATTCAGGATCGGACGCGGCGCCCGGGACAACCGTTCCCCGCAGGCGCGCCCGCAACAACACCAAGCACCGTACGGACAGCAGGGCCCCCAGGGCCGGCAGCAGCCGTACGGCTACCCGCCTGCGCCGCCGCAGCAGCAGCAGTACGGGGGCCAGCAGCAGTACAGAGGCGGCCAGCAGCACGGAGGCCCTCAGCAGGGCGGCTGGCCGCAGGCCCACGGCGGCCACGGCGAGCCGGAGTACTTCGGTGACGGACACCCCCAGCAGGGCCCGGACCCGTACGCGGCGAACAGCCCCGGTCACACCCAGGCCTTCTCGATCGGAGAGGACCCCTACAGCCAGGGCGAGACCTACCGGGCCGGCCAGGCGGCGGCCCCGCCGATAGGCCCCCGGCTGCACTGGAAGGACCTGCTCAGGGGCATCGTGACGGCCCCGAACCAGACCTTCCTGCAGATGCGCGACTACACGATGTGGGCCCCGGCCCTCATCGTGACGTTCCTCTACGGTCTGATCGCCGTCTTCGGCTTCGACGGCGCGCGCAAGGACGCGATCGAGGCGACCCTCTCGAACGCCGTCCCGATCGTCCTGACGACCGCCGTCGCCATCGTGATCAGCACCTTCATCCTGGGCGTGGTCACCCACACCCTGGCCCGCCAGCTCGGCGGCGACGGCGCCTGGCAGCCCACGGTCGGCCTGTCCATGCTGATCATGTCGATCACGGACACCCCGCGCCTGGTCGTCGCCATGTTCTTCGGCGGCGACGCCTCCTTCGTCCAGCTGCTCGGCTGGGCGACCTGGATCGGGGCGGGCGCCCTGCTGACCCTCATGGTCAGCCGCTCCCACGACCTGCCCTGGCCGAAGGCCCTGGCCGCGTCGGCGATCCAGCTCATCGCGATCCTGTCGATCGTGAAGCTGGGCACGTTCTAGCGGCCGGCACCGCACGCAGACGGAGCGGAGGGGCTCCCCGGACACCGGGGAGCCCCTCCGCCGTATCCCCGGGAACGGGCGCCGGGCCCCGTCCCGCCGACCCTCGACCACCAGGGCCCGGCGGGAAGCGCCACGCGGGGAACTTCCGGAACTTCCGCCTCTCGTACAACCCCTGACCTGCCCCGACGGTCTGGGATAGGCCACCACCGTTCTCGGTCGCCGCAGACGACGCGAACGGGCCCCGTGGCACCCCGAACGGTTCGGGATGCCCGCGCGCATCCCCGCATGCACAGGAGAAGGCCCAGCATGCACAACCCCATACGCACCTCGCTCGCGATGGCCGCGGCGGCCACGCTCACCGGCAGCCTGCTGGTCCTGACCGCGGGCACCGCCACCGCCGCGGGCACCGGACTCCAGGGCGACTTCAACGGCGACGGCTACCGCGACCTCGCCGTCGGCGTGCCGAACGGCGACGACGGCCTCACGGACGCCGGCTGGGTGTCCGTCGTCTACGGCACCTCGGCCGGCCTCGACCCGGCCAAGCACAAGGTCCTCGGCCAGTCCGGAAGCACCCCGGGATCACCGGAGAGCGGGGACCTCTTCGGTGCGGAACTGTCCGTCGCCGACTTCGACGGCGACGGCTACAGCGACCTCGCCGTCGGAGTTCCCGGCGAGAACATCGGCCCCAACTCCGATCAGGGCGCCGTCACCCTCTTCTGGGGCGGCAAGAGCGGGCTCGGCACCTCCGCCACCACCGTCAAGGACCCCGTGGCCAAGGACGGCAACGAGTTCGGCGGCGCCCTCACCACCGGGGACTTCGACGGCGACGGGCACACCGACCTCGCCGCGTACAACGGACTGCTCTCCACCGTCTCCGTCATCCACGGCCCGTTCACCCGCACCGGATCCTCGGGCACCGTGTCCACGGTGACGCTGCCCGCCACGTCGGCGTACGCCGACGGCTTCCTGTCCTCCGGCAACATCTCCGGCGACGCGGCCGACGACCTCGTCGTCCAGTTCCGCGCCTGGCGCACCGGAGAAACCCACGGCTGGTACTTCCGGGGCTCCGCCACCGGCGGCGGACTCGTCCAGGAGGCCGTCCTCCCCGGCGGCGAGACCTCCGCGACGGGCGACGTGGACGGCAACGGCTACGCGGACATCGCGGTCGCGGACTCGCACGAGACCAGCGCCGTCGGCGGCAAGGTCACCGTCCTCTACGGCGCCGCCGGCGGCCTCGGCACCACGCGGGCGGCCGGCGCTCTCACCCAGAACTCGACCGGTGTTCCGGGCTCCTCGGAGAAGGGCGACGCCTTCGGCGCCTCCCTCTCGCTCGGCGACGTCACCGGCGACGGATACGCCGACCTGGCCGTCGGGTCGCCCGGCGAGGACGTCGGCAGCGTCGTCGACGCGGGGACGGTCGTACTGCTGCGCGGCTCGTCCAAGGGCGTCGCGACCACCGGCAACCAGGCCTTCACCCAGAACAGCACCGGAATCCCCGGCACCGCGGAGAAGAAGGACCGGTTCGGCTCCGTCGTCCTGCTCTCGGACATCAACGACAACGGCAGGACCGACCTGGCCGTCTCCGCCGTCGGCGAGGCCCCGCCCGGCACCATCGACCCGGCCGGCGCCGTCTGGCGTCTGCGCGGCAGCAGCAGCGGGCTCACCAGCACCGGTTCGCTGAGCTTCGGCTCCGACAACGTGGGCCGCGCGGGTGTGGACCCCGGGGAGGAGTTCGGACAGTCGCTCGGCGGCTGAGCCCGGCGATCCGGAGCCGCCCGCTGGAAACGGCCGAGGGGCGCCCCGTGCGGGGCGCCCCTCGCTGGAGACGTTCTTCGCGGTCGGCTACTGGACGTCCACGAAGTCGCCGGTCGCGTTGACCGCCGGGGTCGTCGCCGTGCCCGCGAAGCTGTAGCGGAAGTAGCCGTCGGTGGAGGCGGTGACCGTCGTCCTCAGGTTGCCCGTCGAGTCGGTCTTGATCGTCTTCACCGTGGTGTAGGTGGTGCTGCCCTTCTTGCGGAACTGCAGCTTCACCGACTGGTTCGTGTAGCCGTGGTACTTGTTGTCGTCCCAGTTGGCCCGGGAGAGCTTGCCGGTGACCGTGATGGTCCGGCCCTTCTTCACCGGCTCCGGCGAGGCGTTCACCGTCAGCTTCGAGTAGCGCTGCACCTTGAACGTGGTGGCCGCGTCCCGGTGGATGTAGTCGTAGTCGTTGGCGGAGACCAGCGTGGCGAGGTTCCAGGTGGCCGCCGCGCCGTTGTCGACGAACCCGGTCGACGCCTGCGGGTCGAACGTCAGCGTGCCCGTGCACGTCGACGTGGTGGCGCTCGCCCTGACGCAGGTGATGTCGCCGTCGTCGTACCAGATCTGCGCGAAGTTCGGCTTCGGACCGGAGGCGCTGATGTAGGTGGTCTCGGCGATGCCCGAATCGTCCGACGCGGTCACGGAGACCTTGGCGGACACCACGTTGGTGGTACCGACCACGACCGGTTTGCCGCCGTTGACGACGACCTTGTCGATCGTGATGTCGCCCGCGCCGCCGTCCTCCGCCTGGGCGGTGGTCGCACTGATCGCGGTGGCGACCAGGGCGACGCTGGTGCCGAGCAAGGCGAGGCGCGTGGTTGTGCGCATGGATGTCCCCCCACGGAGTCTTGATCGTCCGGAGGGAGCCTACGGCGTCGGCCAAGGGTTCACCACGCGGTTGTTCCCACGTCTCCACCGCACAACCGGGGCGGCGCGCGCACCCGTACGGTGCGCTCAGTCCGTGCGGGTCAGAGCGCTTCCTTGTTCGCCTTGGCCGCTTCCCCCGACCTGTGCACCGGAGGCAGAACACTCCACGGGAAGTTGATCCAGTCGTCGGTGCGCTTCCACACGTACTCGCACTTCACGAGCGAGTGGGACTTCTCATAGATCACGGCGCTGCGGACCTCGGCCACGGTCTCGACGCAGAAGTCGTGCACCAGCTTGAGCGTCTTGCCGGTGTCGGCGACGTCGTCGGTGATCAGGACCTTCTTGTCGGAGAAGTCGATCGCGTTGGGGACCGGCGCGAGCATGACGGGCATGTCCAGGGTGGTGCCCACGCCGGTGTAGAACTCCACGTTCACCAGGTGGATGTTCTTGCAATCGAGGGCGTAGGCGAGCCCTCCGGCGACGAAGACGCCGCCGCGGGCGATCGAGAGCACTATGTCCGGCTCGAACCCGTCGTCGGCGATGGTCTGGGCGAGCTCGCGGACGGCGATGCCGAACTGCTCGTAGCTGAGGTTCTCCCGTGCGGGGCCGATCTCGCTCACGTCCTCGCCGCTCACACCTGGGTCCGATGGAAGTTGAGGTAGGACCGGGACGCCGTCGGCCCGCGCTGGCCCTGGTAGCGGGACCCGTACCGGTCGCTGCCGTACGGGAACTCGGCGGGCGAGCTGAGCCGGAACATGCACAGCTGCCCGATCTTCATGCCCGGCCACAGCTTGATCGGCAGCGTCGCGAGGTTGGACAGCTCGAGGGTCACGTGGCCCGAGAACCCGGGGTCGATGAACCCGGCGGTGGAGTGCGTGACCAGGCCCAGCCGGCCGAGCGAGCTCTTGCCCTCCAGGCGCGAGGCGAGGTCGTCGGGCAGCGAGATGACCTCGTAGGTCGAGGCGAGCACGAACTCCCCGGGGTGCAGGATGAACGGCTCGTCGCCCTCGGGCTCGACGAGCCGGGTCAGGTCGGTCTGCTCGATCGACGGGTCGATGTGGGGGTAGCGGTGATTCTCGAACACCCGGAAGTAGCGGTCGAGCCGCACGTCGATGCTCGACGGCTGCACCATGGATTCGTCGTAGGGATCGATCCGCACCCGCCCGGCGTCGATCTCGGCCCGGATGTCCTTGTCTGAGAGAAGCACGCCCTGAGGATACGCAAGGCGCGCGGAGCCACCACAATCGTGATGACGCCGCGCGCCCGTCCTGCTCGTTACCGCTTCTCCAGTGCGACCGGCACCACACTGCGGAGCCGGGCGCAGCGTGGGCACCGGACCAGCCGGCCGGGGCCGAGCCGCTCGGCCTTCTGCATCGGGAACGAAGCGGTGCTGAACACGTGCCCCTCGGCACAACGGACGACGGTGTGCTCCATCAAGTCCTCAGAGTCCCTTCCCCAAGAGCGCGTCTGACTGACGACGAAAGCCACATTACGGGATGAAAGGGACGGCTCTCCAGGCGGCACTCCGGTCCCGCGCGGGCCCTCTCCCACACCTCCACCGTACGCCCCAACTCCAGCCGCCCGCAGCCGCATCCACCCCCCGAAAACGCGACCGGGCCCCGCGGCTTCAGCGCCGGGGGCCAGGCATGAGGTACAGTGAGCGAGCATTCGACACCGGTTCAACCGGCGTCTTACGCGGGTGTAGTTTAATGGTAGAACATCAGCTTCCCAAGCTGAGAGCGCGAGTTCGATTCTCGTCACCCGCTCCATGATGAAACCCCGGACCAGTGGTCTGGGGTTTATTTGTTGTCTGCAGCCGACCGACCGTCGCCCTTGGATCAGACGGTGGTGACCACTTGCGCGTACGTCAGACGTGGGGAGCGTGTGCACCGCGCGTTCTCGCCCGGCCTGCCGATGTTGACGACGGCGAGGACCGAGTGCTCGCCGTCGCTGAAGAACTCCTTGTCGATGCCTTCGGGGTCGAAGCCGGTCATCGGCCCTGCGGCCAGGCCGGCGGCGCGGACGCCGATGATGAAGTAGCCGACCTGGAGGAGCGCGTCGAGATTCGCGGACCGCTCGCGCACGGCACGCTCAGCGAAGAGATCCCTGGCCTGTGGGAGGTGCGGGAACTGGCTGGGCAGTTCCCCGTGGACCTCATGGTCCGCGGCGAGGACGGCGACGAGCGGGGCTGCCGCGGACTTGTTGCGGTTGCCCTGGGACAGGTGCTCGGCCAGGCGCTCGCGCGCCTGGGCGGATCGGACCAGCACGATACGCAGAGGCTGCTGGTTCATCGAGGTGGGGGCGTACTTGATGAGCTCGTAGACGGCCTCGATCTGATCGTCCGTCACTGGCTCGTCGGCGAAGGAGTCGACGGTCCCCGCCTGCCGGAACAGAAGGTCCTGGGCTGCGGGGTCGAGCGCGAGGGGGGTGGTGAACCTCTGGTGGGTGAGTGTCTGTGTCTGCTGGGTGTCATGGCGGACTGCAAAGCAGAGGAACTGGGCGCTGACACCCAGCAGGTACACGGCAGTCGCGGTCGTGCCGACCAGCCCCCACAAGAGGGGCCCTGAGCAGCACCGTGTCAGCAGCAGGCTGACCAGCGCGGCGCAAGCCGCCATGGGCAGATGGAAGGCCGCCCAGATCCGCGTGCCGGCGTGGGCGGACGAGTCCGGCGTCATGGGGGCAGTTCCGTGGGCGGCCGCGGCCAACGCGACGAAGGCGAGCGTCGCGCCGGCAAGGAGCGCCAGGACTTCAGCTGCCCCTGGGGCGCCCTGTTCGGACGACGTCACCGCGGTGGCGGTCCACAGTGCCAGTGTGTATCCGTGCGGGGCCGCGCTCGCGGTCACAGCGGCCCGGAGTCGGCCGCGGTATCCGCGCTCGGTGCCGGCAGGAGCGCCGAGCCCGACCGCTCTGGGCTGCGCTTGACTACCGGTCGGCGACATGGGCGACGGCCTTGCCACGCCAGTGCTCCTTTCGAGCGCGCCTCGTACGCGACGCGGGTGTGCGCGAGCGGCACGACTCGGTCGCTGAAGCGTCCGATTGTGATCAACTCACTGATGGAGTCGAGTGCGTCGCGGTCCGGCGGGGCGCATGACGGTGCCGTGCCGGAGGCCACGCCGTCGCATCCAGCATCACGGGCGGTGCCGGAGCCGGGCGTCACCCATTCAAGGGATCATTGCCGCCCTGCCTCGCGGTGGGTGCACCGCTCAGTCGGCCGCGTCGGCGCTGGTGCCCCGCTCGATAGCCAGCCGGGTCAGCTCGACCCGCGAGTTGATGCCGAGCTTGGTGAAGATGTGCTTCATGTGGGTGTTGACGGTGTGCACGGACACGTAGAGCCGGTCGGCGATGGCCCGGTTGGTGAGGCCCTGGACGACGAGCGGGATCAGTTTCTGCTCGGATTCCGTCAGGTTTCCCAACCCCTGGGGGCTGGCCGTGTGGTTCCGCACGGGGGCGGTGCGCACGCCAAGCTGGCGCAGGCGCCGCCTGATCCGTTCTTGATCGCGCCTGGCTCCTGACGCCGACGCCAGCTGACCCGCTTCTTCGAAGTACGGGATCGCCGGCGTCGTATCGGCCGATGCCGCCATGAGCTCGCCAAGGTCCTCACACGCCGCCGCCAGGGCCAACGGCCTGCCGGTGTTCCGGTAGCCGGTGATGGCGGACACCAGCGCACGCGGGTCGCGGTCGAGCAGGCCGTCCACGTGGGCGCGGACCGCCCCGATGATCTGCCGGCTCTCGTCCTGTGCAGTCAGGCTGCGCAGTGCTCCGGACACGGCCTGTGCGACCGAAGGGTCCTCGTCCCCGAGCGCGATGCGCACGATCCCGGGCCAGTGGGACAGAGGTATCGCGAGCAGCCGCGTCGGCTCACGGCTTGCGAAGCTTCCCGTGAGTGCAGCCGCCGCCTCGCCGTCTTCGCCCTCCGCGTCCGCCAGACCGGCGCGCGCCAGAGACACCCAAGGACCGTACCGCTGCGTTTTCGTGCCGGAACCGGTTTCCGCGGCGCGGAGGTGGTCCCTGGCCTTGGCGAGGTCACCGCGTCTGATCTCCACCAATGCCAGCACGGAGCGGGCCTGCGGATTCGGCAGAGTGATCTCCAGCTCGTCCGCCACCATCAGACTGGCCTCGGCCTCCACGGCCGCGTCGTCCAGCGCTCCCTGTTCGAGTAGTGCGCACGCACGGGCGGCATGCCAGTGGGGAAGCGACCAGCCGAGGCCCAGCGCCTCCGCTTCGCGCTGTCCCTCCCGCAGAATCCGCTCGGTGTCCGCGAGCCGGTCGGTGCTGGTCAGCACGGTGGCCAGCCACAGCGCCGGAATCCGCGGGGGCCGCAGGTAGAGCGCGGCGGACTGGGCGCCGGCGCGTCGGGTGGCCTCCTCGGCAAGCTCGAGGGCGCGGGCCAGGTGCCCGCGGTAGAAGAATGTCTGCGACTGGAACACCATGGCGCTGACGACGACAGCCGGATCGTGGCTCTGGTAGGCGGCCTCGACCAGGCCGGTGTCGGTCTGCTCGGCAGCGGCGATGTCCCCGAGGTACACGTGGCCCGTCGCCTTGGTCTTCAGCAGCAGGACGCGCACGTGGGGCGGCAGCGCGGGAAGGTCCAGGGCCTGCTGGAGGTGTGTCATCGCGGCGGCGTCGTCGCCCGCGGCCTGGTGGATCTCGGCGGCCACCAGGCGCAGGTATGCCTCCTGCAGTGGCTCGAGACCTTCCGGCAGAGTGGCGTCGACCAGGTCGAGCGCCTCGTGAACCCGGCGGGTCCGGCCGAGGTACTTGGCGGCGTCGGTCAGCAGGGAGATGCGACGCCGGTCCTGTGGGGGCAGCAGTCCGGCGACCCGCTGAGCCAAGTCGGCAGCCGCGTCGGGGGCCGACGAGGACAGTTCCCGTACGGCGGTGGACAGCGTGGTCACGGCATCGTCGTCGACCGGGCCGCCCGACATGACGACGTGCCAGGCCACCTCGGCCGATCGTGCACCGATGGCACGCAGACTGTCCGCCGCCTCCCGGTGCAGAGCGGTCCGTACGGCCAGAGGCAGGTTCTCGTGGACGGCCTGCCGTATGAGGTCGTGGCGGAAGGCGAGTCGCGGGCCGTCGGCCGAGAGCAGACCGGCGCTCAGGGCGGCCTCGACGCCGGCCAGCAGGCTGCCGACATGCCTGCCGAGCATTCGGGCGGCCGTGCCGAGGTCGAATTCGCGACCGAGGACCGACCCGATCTGGAGCAGGCGCACGGCGTCTTCCGGGAGCCGGTCCAGACGTCCGGCGATACTCCGCCGGAAGGTGATGGGGATGCCGTCGTGCAGGAGGCTCGCCTCGCCCGCCTCCATTTTGACGGCATCCGTGTCGGCGAAAGCGCGCACCAGTTCGATCGCCAGGAAGGGATTACCCCCGACGCCTCGCAGGAGCCTGGCCAGACCGGGTGACGGGCTCGCCCCGAGGACATCGGCCGCGATGTGCTGCAGCTCCTGCTGTGGCAGGGGGCCGAGGGTCAGCCATCGGGCTCCGAGGCGTTCGAGGTCCTCCCGCACCCTGGCCACGGTCGGTCGCTCGGTGTCCGACCGGACCGCCAGGACCCACAGGACCCGCGAGGCGGCCAGTCGTCCAGGCAGGGTGCGGAGCACGAAGAGCGTGGCCGGATCCGCCCACTGCGCGTCGTCCACGAGCACGGCCACCGGGGCGCGCTGAGCCCGGTCCTCCAGCGCGTCCGTGATGCTGTCCAGCAGCCAGAGCCGCTGGTCGTCGGTGGCTGCGGCGGCTCGGTCGGAACCGTCGGAGGACTGCAACGCGGACAGCAGTGCGGCTCCTGCCGCGTACTGGTCGAGCACATCGGCCCGTATCGAGACCACATCGAACCCGAACCGCCGCGCCATCCCGTCCAGCTCCGCGAGCAACCGGCTCTTGCCGACTCCAGGCGCGCCTTCCACGACGACACAGGCGCTCCGTCCGCCACGAATCGCGTCTAGGGCCTCACGGACAACCACGATCTCGCGGTCCCGTCCCCGCAGGCGCAGCCCGGTCATGGCCTGGTTCCCACGCCCGCCGGCCTGGTCGTCGGCGGGGTCTGTGCTGCTCATGGGGGAAGCATGGCGCACGGCCGCATCCGCCCTCAACGTCGCTCCCCCGCAGATCGCCGCTTTCACCCGGGTGATTGCCGGTTGTGCGCCGTCGTCTCACCCTGCCGCGTCGCATGCTCCGTGCCGTCCGGATTGCCCCTGGAGAGGAGCACAACGTGCGTACAGGCAAGGAATACCTGGCAGCACTGAACGACGGCCGCACGGTGTGGGTGGGCGACGAACTCGTCGACAACGTGGCCACGCACCCCAAGACCCGGGCGTACGCCCGGAGCCTCGCGGGCTTCTACGACCTGCACCACCGCCCGGACCTCCAGGACGTCATGACGTTCGTGGACGAGGACGGCGTCCGGCGGTCCATGACGTGGTTCCAGCACCGCTCCAAGGAGGACCTGAAGCGCAAGCGGCGCTACATGGAGACGGTCCTGCGGGAAACGGGTGGCGGGGCGACCCCGCGCACCCCGGATGTCAACAACTACGTCCTGCTGACCTACGTCGACGACCCGGAGCCCTGGAGCAGCCAGGCCGTCGGCACCGACGGGAGGGACCTGACCAAGGGGATCCTCGACTTCTGGAACCTGGTGCGCGAGGGCGACCTCAACACGACGCCCGCGTTCGTCGACCCGCAGACGGACCGCTCACGCGATTCCGCCCAGGCCGAGTCCCCCGCCCTGCAGGTGGTCGGCACCTCGGACGACGGCATCACCGTGCGGGGCGTGAAGGCGATCGGCACCGGTGCGGCCTTCGGTGACTGGATCCACATCGGCGTCTTCTACCGCCCCGGCATTCTGCCGGAGCAGATCATCTTCGGGGCGGTGAAGCCCAACACCCCCGGCGTCACCATCATCTGCCGCGAGAGCAACGTCCGGGACGGGGAGGAGGTCGAGCACCCGCTCGCCTCCCAGGGTGACGAGCTGGACAGCGTCATCGTGTTCGAGGACGTGTTCATCCCCTGGAACCAGGTGTTCCACATCGGTAACCCCAAGCACGCGTCGCTGTACCCGCAACGCGTCTTCGACTGGCTGCACTACCAGGCCCTGGTCCGGCAGATGGTGCGCGCCGAGCTGATGCTCGGTCTGGCCCTGCTGGTCACCGAGCACATCGGCACCTACCAGCTGCCGCCGGTCCAGACCCGGATCTCCCGGTTCGCCGGCTTCCACCAGACGCTCAAGGCACATGTGATCGCTTCCGAAGAGGAAGGGTTCCACACTCCCGGCGGCCTCTATAAGCCGAACGTCCTGATGTTCGATTTCGGGCGGGCGTACTACCTCGAGAACGTCGCCGAGATGGCCCACGAGATCGTCGACCTGGCCGGTCGTGCCTCGCTCATCTTCCCGACCGAGGGGCAGTGGCAGCGGCCCGAACTGCGGCCGTGGCTGGAGGCGCTGCAGACCGGACCGGTCGGCAGGCCGCATGACCGGCTGAAGATCAGCCGCGTGATCCGCGACCTGTTCCTGTCCGACTGGGGCGACCGCATCAGCACCTTCGAGAACTTCAACGGAACGCCCCTGCTGGCCATCCGCACACTCACCATGAAGCGCGCCGAGATGTCCCCGAGCGGCATCATGGCGGACCTCGCGCGCAAGGTCTGCGGCATCGAGAAGGTGGAGGAGGAGAAGGAGACCGCGTACACGGCTCAGGCGGACTACGCCCGACGCCAGGACGCCAAGTAGGCGGAATTCGAGGGCCCGGGTCAGAGCACACCGCGCTCCCGGGCCCTTGCGACCGCTGCGCTCCTGTCGTGCGCGTCGAGTTTGCGGAAGATGGCCCGTACCTGTGTCTTGACCGTGTTGTGGGACACATAGAGCTCGGAGGCGATCTCCCGCAGCGTCAGCGGCCCGCACAGGGCGCGGAGCACTCGGCGCTCCCCCAGCGACAGGTCCTGGGGACCGGGGGCGGCAGGCGTCACGGCCCTGTCCTCGCCGACTCGGCCGAGCAGATCCGTCAGTGCCCCTGGCGACTCGCACCGGGCCGCCGCCCGCTCGGCCGCCTCGCGGGCCTCCCGGGCCGCGTCCGTGTTGTGTCGCGCATTCTCCAGCCGCGCCCGCATGACGTGGCACAGGGCGCGTACTTGGGGTTCGCTTCCGGCCCGGGGCGAGCCCGCCAGCACCGCTTCCGCGTCGGCCAGAGCCCGTTCGGCCCCATCGATGTCTCCCTCTTCGAGGAGTAGGCCGGCCCGGCCGATGTAGGCGGACATGGCGACGAAGTGCCCGCCCAGACCGGCCGTCGCGGCCGCCTGGAGGGCCTCGTCACTCAGAACGCGCGCCTGCTCGTGCCGTCCGGCCAGCAGCGCGCACACCGCCCGCAGACCCAGCGCGCGGACGAGCACCAGACCGTGCCCGGCGGCGTGTGCGTCACGGGTCGCCTCGCCGAGCAGCGCCTCTGCCTCCCCGTAACGGCGGGTCCACAGCAGAGCGGTACCCCGGGCCGTACAGGCCAGGGCACGCCAGGAAGTCAACGGCATGGTGCCGGCAACGGCGGATTCGCCGAGACGGTCGGCGGTCAGCACCTCGCCCTTCAGACAGCAGGCCACGGCCTGAGCCACGGCTGCCGCATCGGACACCGTGCTGCCTTCGCCGACCGTCTCTGCTCCCGTGTGCCTGAGCTGCGCCACATCCAGCCAGCGCCGGGCTGTTTCCGGGGCTCCCCCCGACAGGGCTGCCATCGCCGCCACAACGCACAATCTCCCGTCGGCGGCGACCATGCGGGGCGGCAAGAGGTCCAGCCAATGCGAGACCTCCGCACCACGGCCTGCCGAGACCGCCTCCTCCCAGCCGTCGAGGACCGACGCGACGGCCGCGGGCTCATCGCCGCCCCGCACCCAGTGCCGTACGGCCGCGGTCGTCTCCCTCCGCCGGGCGTACCACTGAGCCGCCGACCGGTGCAGGGACACGACAGTGTCCGGCCCTTGGGACATCAGAACGTCGGACAGCAGCGAAGACAGTGCCCGGTGATGCCGGTACGCCGACGGATCGGCGGCGGGCACGAGCAGTTGCACGGTCCGCGCGAGTTCACGCAGCACCACGCCTGCCTGCTCCCCGGCGAGGGCTTGGCACGGTCCGGCACTCAGCTCGTCGAGGACACTGGTCCGCAGCAGGAACTCGCGCTGCTCGGTGGTGAGCCGGTAGAGGACCTCGCCGGCCAGGTACTCGGAGACCGCTTGCCTGCCGAGGGCCAACTCCCTGTCCATATCGGACTCGTTCACGGAGCGGGCCAGAGCGCGCCCCATGATGCACAGCCCCGCCGCCCATCCCTCGGTGGCCTCATACAGCGCTCTCGACGTCTCCGCGCTCGGAGCGGACCCGAGCAGACCGGTGAGCACGGCCTGTGCTTCCTCAGGGGTGAAGGCCAGGTCGTGCTGGTCGAGTTCGGCAACCAGACCTCGGGCGCGCAGAGCCGGCAGCGGACTTCCGAGGAGGTGCCGGGTCGACACGATGATGCGGAATCCGTGGGGAAGCCTTGCCAGGAAGTCCCCCAGGCTGCGGACCGCGTCGACGTCCGTGATGGATTCCCATCCGTCGAGGATCAGTGTGAGCGGCCTCTGCGCGCCCAGTCCGCTCACCAGACTCGGCAGGATCTCCTCTAGCCACGCATCGACCGTCCACCCGTCGTCGTCGAGGCGGGCGGGCAGATCCGGCAGTACCTGGTGCAGCGCCCGCAGGATGCAGGACCAGAGCCGGCCCGGGGCGTTGTCGTGGGCGTCCAGGCTGAGCCAGGCGCACTCTCCGCGAGCCACCAGACGGCGCGACCACTCGGTCAGGAGCACCGTCTTGCCGGCGCCGGCCGACGCGGAGAGCACCACGACGGGCTCGGTCGCCGCGTCAAGCCGGCGCAGCAGACGGGGGCGGCTCAGAAGATGCGGGGGCTGGGTCGCAGGATGCAGCTTGAATGCCGCAACGGAGCTGGTCATCACACTCTCCGTGGGGTCGTCGAAACGAGCGGAGCCCCCGACGTCCACAGCTCGCCTCGCAGGAGCCGGACATCGGGGGCGGTGGCCGGCCGGTCACGGGCCAGGCGGCCTGGTTCGGACCGCTGCCGCCGGGTCTAGTGCGCAGCGCCGAGCGTGCCGAAGCCGCCCGCGAAGTGGACCAGCGGTCGGCAGTTCGCCTTGTGTGCCCACTGGCGGGCGTCACCCACGAAGATGGTGTGATCGCCACCGGGGAGCGCCTCGGCGACGTCGCACACGACAGCCGCGATGGCGTCCTTCAACACCGGCACGCCGTGGTCGTCGAAGGTCTCGACGCCCGCGAACTTGTCCGCTTTGGAAACGGCGAAGTTCCGCGCCAGGTGCTCGCTGTCCTCGCCCAGGACATTGACGGCGAAGCGGCCGTGTTCCGCGATCGCGGTCCGCGTGTACAGGTGGTTGCCGATGCAGACGAGCAGCTGGAGCGGATCCAGGGAGAGGGCGGACACGGCACTCGCCGTCATGCCGATGGGCGTGCTTCCGGAGCACGTGGTGATCACGCTGACACCCGTGGCGAGCCGGCTCATCGTGGCTCGGAAATCGACGGTCATGTCAAGGGTTTCAGTCATCGCAGGACCTCCGTGAGAGTCGGGAAAGGCGTCGACCTTTGTTGCGCAGGGCGCTGGATGAACTCACCGTCCTGCTGGGTGCGTTGGCGGGCTTGATCGTTCGAGCGGGTGGGAAGGCAGGCGGCTGCCCTGTGACGTACGCGAGGTCGGCGCGCGGTGGCCGGATCGTGCTTCGCCGAGTTCCGGGTCACGTCGCGGGCCGGCCCTCGTTCATGGCGTGCAGACAGCCGACTGCTTACGCGGCGGGGGTGACGCTTCAGTCCGCGGGGAGGAGTTCGAGGACGAAGGTGTGGCGCAGCACCGTGTACGGCTGGTCGGTCGGCCCGCGCCCGGGCCCGGAGTCGGCCGCGTACGTGTCATAGGACGCGACCAGCGAGTCCTTGACCCCGAACACCGGATCCGCATCCAGATACGGGTCGTCCGAAGGGAACAGCATGGTGGTCACGCGCTGGAATCCCGGAGCCTCGATCAGCAGGTGCACATGGGCGGGACGCATGAGCGACCGGCCGGTCGCGCCCATGATCTCGCCGACCGGGCCGTCACCGGGTATCGGGTAGCTGGATGGGCGGATGGAACGGAAGCTGAAGTGTCCCGTCTCCTCGGTCCGGAACAGCGCACGCATGGCCGGGTCGACCCGGCCGGGCACATCCACGTCGTAGTGGCCCTCCGCGTCGCTGTGCCACACGTCCACCGCCGCGCCGGCCACTGGCGCTCCCTCACGGTCGACGACTCGTCCCTCGAAGAACAGCGGGGTACCAGGCAATCCTCCAGAGATGTCGGCGGCGTCGGGAGGCTGCGGCCTGTCGTCCCTGAAGAAGGGGCCGAGGACGCTGTTCTGTGTGGCTTCGGCAGGGCGTCGATTGCTCAGGGCGTCGACGAGCATGGTGACCCCGAGCACGTCGGACAGCAGGATGAACTCCTGGCGCGTCGGGGTGCACATCTGCCCGGTGCGAGTCAGGAAGTCCACTCCCCGGGCCCACTCCTCCTCCGTCAGTTCCACGTCACGGACGAAGGCGTGGACGTGCCGCACCAGCGATTCCATGATCTCCGCGAGGCGGGAGTCCTTGGTGTCCCGCATGGTCGAGATCACGGCCTCGGTGATGGTGTCGCTGGTCAGATCACGCATGGCGTGCTCCCGTTGTGGTCGAGGCTTCGATGACGGAGTCGGATTGAGGATCTTCGTTGCCCGGTGAGACGGACGGCGCTTCCCCGGCCCAGGCGCGGGTCAGCAGGGCGCGGACAGCGATCCGGTCCACCGGTCGCGGATTCCAGTAGCCGTCCCTCATGACGAGTTCGGCCGCCTGCTCGATCCCCGATTCCGGCATGCCGAGGTCCCGCAGCGCCCGGGGGGCGCCGAGCCTCCCTGCGAAGTCGAAGAGACCGGTCGCGGCGTCGTCCCCCGGCAGCGCCTGCGCGATGCGCGCCATGGCCTCCGGGGCCGCCGGCCCGTTGTGGGCGACCACGTGCGGCAGGACGACGGCATGGGTTTCTGCGTGTGGAAGCCCGAACGTGCCGCCCAGTACATGGCACACCTTGTGATGCAGGGCCATGCCCACCGTGCCGAGGCACGTGCCCGCCAGCCACGCCCCGTACAACGCATCCGCCCGCGCGGCCACGTCGTCCGGACGCCGCGCGACGACCGGAAGGGATCGGATGAGGGAGTCGAGTGCTTCACCGGCCATCAGGAAGGCGACCGGGTCCCGGTCCTGTGCATAGAGGGCCTCGACGGCGTGCGCCATGGCGTTGATGCCGCTGACCACCGATGTCGCCATGGGAAGTGTGAGCGTCAGGTCGACGTCGTACACCACCGTGTTGAGCAGCACTTCCGGCAGCCGTCGGGTCGTCTTCCTGCGGCCTTCGGTCTCCCCGAGGATCGGCGTCATCTCCGAGCCCGCGTAGGTGGTGGGTAGCGCCAGCTGCCGAAGACCGGTCCGTACGGCGATGGCCTTGCCCAGGCCGATGGTCGATCCACCGCCGAGGGCGAGCACGGAGTCAGCTCCCACGGTTCTGGCATACGCGACCGCCTTCTCCGTGACGTCGACCGGGGTGTGCGCAGCCGCTTCGGTGAAAGTTCCCGCTGCTGCGGCACCCAGCAGGTCGCGCATCTGGGCCGCCTGCTCCACTTGACCAGGGGTGCACAGGATGAGCACCCGGCGGCATCCGAGAGCATCGGCTTCTTGCGGAATGCGGCTGCGCGTACCGCTGCCGAAGACCACCTTGGTGATCTGCCCCCGGTGCACGAATGTCTTCATGAGAATTTCCTCGGTCCTACCACTCCTGTATTCATGGAGGGAAGCGTCGACACTCGGATGATGTGCGTCAATAAGAACTGTGAGTGATAACGCGGATCGGCGCGGGAATACCCTTTTCGCGCGACGTGCACCGACCCGGCGGCCTGTGGATCGGATGCGATATCCCTCATCTGCGGGATGCCGATGGATGCCCAGGCGTTGCAGCGTGGAAGCACGTGTCTGACGGGTGGGACGCGACGCGAGGAGGCGGGCGGGTCCGCGGCGGATCCGCTCCCGCAATTCCCACGACATCCGCAACGATATTGGAGAGCCCGGCCGAATCCTTGATGTTGCGTCACGAAAAGCAGCGTCCGGTGGGTCCACATCGGCGAGAGGCAGAACAAAGGAAGACGGATGAGGTGGTCGCCACGGCTTTGGAGGCTGTTTCGGATCTGCCGGAGGGTGCGTCGTCGCGGGCCGCGAAGGGCGACCAGCACGGCAACCTCGTCTTCAGCAGGTCCACCCGCGACTTCAACCCGCTGGCCGCCATGGCGGGCAGGGTCACGATCGCCGAGGTCGAGGAGCTGGTCGAGCCGGGCGACATCGACCCTGACGCGGTGCACCTGCCGGGCATCTCCATACAGCAGGTGGTGGCTCCGACATCACGCCGCACCACCCTGTGCTGCTCGCCCCGGACGATCAGGTGAAGGGCCATCAGCCTTAGGGATCGCGGGGTTCATCCAGACCGCTTCCTTTGTGGCACGCTCCGGTTGGCCATCCAGCAGCAAGGATCGCGCGAATAGGCGATGCCCCTGGCCGGCCGCCTGCCCGAAGCTGGTCGCGATGCCAGCGGACCGCAGGGCGCGGCCGCGTCGACGCCGGTTTTTTTCGAGGCCGTCGGTCCAGGCGGCGTCCCCGTCGAACGCGCCCGCGCCGCAGGCGCACCAACACCGCCGTGAATCGGCCGGGCGTCAGCGCCCGACTCTTTTGCGCACATCATCCACCATTGCCGAGATAGGGATGCGTCATGTCTCTCGCACTCCACCCCGCCGCCCAGGACCTTCTGTTCCGAGAGGCCCGGACAGCCAATACCTTCACCGATGAGCCGGTGACCGACGAACAGATGAGGGCCATCTACGACCTCGTCAAGTACGGCCCCACCTCGATGAACCAGCAGCCGCTGCGGATCGTCCTGGTCCGCTCCGACGACGCGCGGCAGCGGCTGGTGCCGCATCTCGCCGAGGGCAACCAGAAGAAGACCGCCACCGCCCCGCTGGTCGCGATCCTCGCCGCGGACAACGAGTTCCATGAGGAGTTGCCGACCCAGTTCCCGCACTTCCCGCAGGCCAAGGACCTGCTCTTCACCGAACGCGTGGTGCGGGAGAGGTCCGCTGCGCTCAATGCAGCGTTGCAGGTCGGTTACTTCATCGTCGGCGTCCGCGCCGCTGGTCTGGCGGCCGGCCCGATGACGGGATTCGACGCCGAGGGGATCGACAAGGAATTCTTCGGTGACGGCGAGCACTCCGTACTGGTCGTGGTCAACATCGGCACACCCGGAGATGCCGCCTGGTTCTCGCGCAGCCCGCGCCTGGCCTACGACGAGGTCGTCACCACTGTGTGACGCCGGGCGCGCATCTGAGAGCGCGAGTTCGATTCTCGTCCCCCGCTCCATGAAAGAGGCCCAGGTCATCGACCCGGGCCTTTTCGCTGTCCGCTGCGAACACGCGTTGCATGCCGGGTGCGCGCCGGAACGCCGACCGTCCGGATCACCCTGTTCAGGGCATCGAACTTCCGCCCCGCGCACCCGACTTCGAGCCCCGGCAGACCGACCGCGTCACAACGCTCACTACTGGCCGAGGCGGCCCGCTCCGCTCCCCGCGCGGACCGGCCCCGGCCGGGTCCGCGCTAGTGGCGGTGACGGCGTGACGCCTGCCGCGGCGGCAGGGTCAAGGTGATCTGCCGGACGAGCTGCTGGAAGCACGCCAGGGACGCCACAGCGGGCAGGGCGGCTCCGGCGATACCGGTGAGGGTCTTGTCGGCCTCAGCCACACACAGCGTGATCGCCACGGAGGAGAACAGCAGAACGATGAACCATGAGTGCATGGCCCGGCGCCGATGCAGCGCGGTTCGCAGGATGGAGAGAGAGGCCACCATCCAGGGGCCGTACACGAGAATCGGCCACTGAGGGATCGTCCCGCTCCGCGATCCGGACGAAATGCCCTGCAGAGGCGCGTAGGCCGCCATGCCGCCGAAAACGCTGACCATCGCCACGATGACGGCAATGAAGGCGAGGATGATCAGGCTGCCCGTTCGCAGCCACTTGATCCGGGGTCTTCTGACGCGAATCTTCCGATGCCCGGCAGAGGATTTCCGGATGGGTGGAAGCTGGGCGGTGATCTTCGCCAGATTCTCCATCGGGTCGTTGAACTCGACGTCGGGTACCGACTCGCTGCGCGGTGGCGGAACCATGGCCACCGGCTCCGCCGGAACGCCCGCCGGCTCCGCCGGAACGGCCTCCTGCAAGAGGTACGCGAGTTCCTCGACCGGGTCCCAGCCCGAGTCGGGGGGCATCACCAATGGCGCCCCTGGGTGTGAGGCATCGACAGGGGTGTCGTGCCAGCCGGCACCCGACCCATATGAGTATGCGTCGGAATACCATTCATGCTGGGCAAAGGAGGGATCCGCATACTCTCGGTTCACAGAAATGCGCCCCCTTTACACACGGTCCGCGTGACGGTCGAACTTTTCCTGACTGTTCCACCGTTGGTCCAGCTCCTCCTGCAGTGCCTCCAGCAGCACAAGGAACTCGCGGAGCAGCGACTCACCGACCTGCACTTTGACTCGCGCGTCACCCTCACGCAAGGCGTTACGCGGCACGAGCGCCGAGTGTGCCACACCAGTCACGTAAGCGTATTTCTCCGCTTTCGCGTCACGGGTCACGAGCGGTTTACCCTCCCCCGTGTCGCAGCGAGGCATGCCATGAGGCCTTGCTTTCGTCATATCCCGCTAACGCCGCTCCCACTGCTCCAGATGCGCGGCAAATGAGTGACCCTAGCGCAGGGGAATCGTTGAGGAGAACATTTCTTCATTCATGTCCACCCGCGCATCGCTCCGCGCGCCGTGAGTCCAAAGGGTTGTCTTCTAAAATCCTCTTGCGCCGGAAAGAGAAGTCGTTGTGATGACCTTCACAGCGTGACGTCGAGGAGTCGTCGCCCCGTCGTGGTCGACGGTCGTCGGCCGAGGATCGGAGGCCCGTCTCGACCGGTGCGGTCGTGCTGGTGCCGGAGCCCGAGGAACGCCAGTGGCCGTCGACGGAGGTGTGACGGCCCTGAATTCCAGGGTGTGTGCGTGAAGCAGGCAGGCTTCTCGAACTGGCGCTGTGCGCGGGGGAGTTCCGGTCGTTCGGTCGACGGGTGTCTGGTGTGCGGAGGCCGGTCCTGGTGCCGGACCCCGGGCACCGCCGTCGGCGCACGCCCTCACCCCCGGGTGTGGATTTCGGCGTCCAGTGAGCGCAACGCGGCCCAGCGACGGACGGAAGGCCGTACGTCCGCCGCGAAGCTGCGGCCCATGCTGATCTCTCATCTGCGACCGGCGCTGCGCGCGTACCGGGGAAGACGCCGCCGGCCACGGTCGGTCCTGGCCGGGCTCGTGGCAGCCACCGGCCTGGCGCTCGTCCTCGCCCTGCCCGGCACCGCGGCCGCCGCCCCCGGCGACCTGGACCCCGCCTTCAGCGGCGACGGCAAGGTCCTCACCGACTTCGCCGGCACCGACTACGCCGACGACGTGAAGGTGCAGCCCGACGGCAAGGTCGTCTCCGTCGGCTCGTCGGACGGCGACTTCGCGGTGGCCCGCCACAACGCCGACGGCACCCCGGACACCGGTTTCAGTGGCGACGGCAAGGTGACCACCGACATCAACAACGGCCAGTACGACGAGGCCCACGGGGTGGCGGTGCAGCCCGACGGGAAGATCGTCGTGGTGGGCACCAGCTGGCGGGACTTCGAGGACTGCTGCTGGTTCACGGTGGCCCGCTACAACGCCGACGGCAGCGTGGACACGTCGTTCGGCACCAACGGCAGGGTCCTCACCGACTTCGCCGGCCCGACCGAGGCCATGGACGTGGCGCTGCAGCCGGACGGCAAGATCGTCGCCGCGGGCTATTCCGGCGGCCGGGCCGCCGTGGCCCGCTACCTGGCCAATGGCGCCCTGGACCCGAGTTTCGGAACCGGCGGCATGGTGGCCACCGACCCGTCACCCGGATCGCTGGAGGAGGGCGGCGATGCCCGCACCCTGGCGTTGCAGTCCGACGGAAAGATCGTCGTCGGAGGCGAAGTCGGCACGACCCGCTTCGATTTCGTCCTCATCCGCTACAACGCCAACGGCACCCTGGACACCGGCTTCAGCGGTGACGGCATCGAGCGGACCGATTTCGGCGACTACGAGTCCGTGGAGGGGCTGGCGGTCCAGTCCGACGGCAGGATCGTCGCGGCCGGGGGAAGCGGCGGCAGGTTCGCACTGGCCCGCTACAACGGGAACGGCAGCCTGGACACCACCTTCGGCACCGCGGGCCGGGTCCTCACGCCCGGTGGCGGCGGGGCCCAGGACGTGGTGCTGCAGTCCGACGGCAGGATCGTCGTGGCGGGCAACAACGGGCCCGGCGGCGACTTCGCGGTCCTGCGGTACGGCACCGACGGGAGCCCGGACAGCGGCTTCGGCACCGGCGGCCTGGTGACCACCGACTTCGGCGGCAGCGACCAGGCCCGCGGCGTGGCGCTCCAGTCCGACGGAAAGATCGTCGCCGCCGGTCAGGGCGGCCCGAACACCGACTTCGCGCTGGCCCGCTACCAGGTCGCCGGCACACCGCCGCCCCCGCCCGGGGTGGACCTGGCGGTCAAGAAGACCGGCCCCGCAACGGTCAGCATCGGCGACCGGCCGACGTACACGGTGACCGTGACCAACAACAGCACCACGGCCTCCGCCACCGGCATCCAGATGTCCGAGACGCTCGGCGGTCCCGCCGCGTCGATCACCTCGGTGACCACCACCCAGGGCACCTGCACCCGGACCGCCACGACGGCGAACTGTGCCCTGGGCACGCTCGCCCCCGGAGCGAGTGCCACGGTCAAGATCGCCACCGAGCCGCGGGCCAGTGGCACCCTGTCCGACCGGGCAACGATCAGCGCCACCCAGACCGACCCGGCCCCCGGCAACAACTCCGCCACGGCGACGACCACCGTCAACAACAACCGCGGCTGCACGATCATCGGCACCAGCGGCGACGACACCATCAACGGCACCTACGGCAACGACGTGATCTGCGCCCTCGGCGGCAACGACACCGTCAACGCCGGCTTCGGCAACGACACCGTGTACGGCAACTACGACAACGACCGCCTCGACGGCAGCTACGGCACCGACACCCTGAACGGCGGCCCCGGCAGCGACAACCTGCTCGGCAACTACGGCAACGACAACCTCGACGCCGTCGACAACGTCTCCGGCAACGACACCGCCAACGGCGGCTTCGGCACGGACACCTGCACGGCGGACACGGGCGACACCCGGATCAGCTGCCCCTGATCGTCACAGGGGGCTTCCGCCGAAGGCCGTCACCAGTACGGGTGACGGCCTTCGGCGTGCGCAGGGTGAACGGAGCGCCGATTCCCCCACCACAGGCCGCCGACGCCTGGGCGGTACGGCGCCACGGCGGTACGGGGGCCGAGGCGCGAGGATCGGGGGTCGAGGCGTGAGGGTCGGGGTTCGGGGGTCGGGGATCGGTGCGCGAGGATCCCGGATCCCCGCGCTAGGCCGCGACGACCGCGACCCCCGTCCTGCCTCCGTCGACGTCGACCACGGTCCCGTGCACGAAGGCCGCCTCGTCGCCGGCCAGCCAGACCACGGCGTGCGCGATGGCGTCCGGCGTGCCGACGCCGCCGGCCGGGGTGCCCTTCATCATGATCTCGCCGGGATGCGGCTCGGCGCCCTCGGGAGCCGGGGGCAGGATCACACCCGGCGAGACGGCGTTCACCCGCACGCCCATCGGCCCGAACTCCGCGGCCCAGGCCCGCGTGAGCGTCTCCATGGCTCCCTTGGTGGAGCTGTAGAGCGCGCCGAGGGGAACGGCCAGGCGCGCGATCCACGAGCCGAGGTTGACGACCACCCCGCCGCCGGACTCCGCCATGGCCGGGGCGACGGCGGCGGTGAGGAAGAACGGCGCCTTCACATTGACGCCGTAGACCTTGTCGAACGTCTTCTCGTCGGTGTCGACGGTGCCGGGGGCCGGGTAGATGCCGGCGTTGTTCACCAGGATGTCGATCCGCCCGCCCAAGGTCGCACGGGCCCGGTCGGCGAGGTCCCGGGAAGCCTCCGCGCTGCCGTCGAGGTCCGCCGCCAGGAAATCGGCCCGGCCGCCGGCCGCCCGGATCCCCTCGACGACCTGCGCACCCCGTTCCTGATGGCGCCCGGACACGACGACATGGGCGCCCTCGGCGGCGAACGCCTCGGCGATCGCCTGCCCGATATTGCTGGTCGAGCCTGTGACCAGCGCCGTCTTGTTCCGCAGTCGTTCAGCCATGACGCGCTCTCCCTTGTCTCGCGGTGTGCGGACCACTGTGCGTCGCAGAAAATGGACCAGCAAGTCCAGACTGGGAGGGGTCCCTCGGGGAGGCTGCGGACCCGCGGAGCCGGGCCCGCCTGCCGTAAAATGGACCCGTCGGTCCATAGCTGTCCAGCCGAGGAAGGAGGGGAGGCCGATGTCGGACGCCCCGACCGCGAAGGGCCGTGCCACCCGGGCCCGCATCGTCGAGGGGGCCGCGGAGGTGCTGCGCGAGCAGGGTGTCGCCGTCACGACGCTCGACGACATCCGCAGCCGCACCGGCACGAGCAAGAGCCAGCTCTTCCACTACTTCCCCGACGGCAAGAGCGAACTGCTGCTGGCCGTGGCCCGGTTCGAGGCGGACCGCGTCCTGGAGGACCAGCAGCCGTACCTGGGATGCCTGGACTCGTGGCAGGCCTGGGGCCGGTGGCGGGATGTCGTGGTGGAACGCTACGAACGCCAGGGCGACTCCTGCCCCTTGGGCGCCCTGTTCCTCCAGGTCGGCCGGTCCAGCCCGGGAGCACGGGCGATCGTGACCGAGCTGATGCGCCAGTGGCAGCGGGAGCTCGCCCACGGCATGCGCGCCCTCCAGGCGAACGGCCTCGTGTCCACGGCCCTCGACGTGGACCGCACGGCCGCCGCGCTGCTGGCGGGCATCCAGGGAGGCGTGACCATCATGATGTCCACGGGCGACCCGACCCATCTGAAGGCGGCACTCGACACCGGCATCGAGCACCTGCGCGCGAGTGGCGCCGAGGCGGGAGCCGAGCGGACCGCGCCCCTCGAGGGGTCGGTGGGTCAAGATGGATCACCACCGTGGAATGGAACCGGTGAACGGCGTCGTCGACGCTCCGGATGAAACCGGACTCGGCATTGCCACGGGTGCTGCCCATGCTCTGGGCATCGGCCCTCGCGTGCGGATACTCGGGTCATGGAATTCGCCGTCCTCATGACCCTGCCCGGGCTGGTGATCGCGCTGACCGCCGTGGCGTTCGCCGACCAGTTGTTGCTCCGGGCCGGGCGGGCCGGGCTGCTGCCGTGGCGCAACGGGGCACGACAGGGGCAGATATCGGCGACCGGCTTCGAGCAGCTGCACGCGAGCCTGTCGCCCGGGAAGCAGGACGAGCTGAAGGAGCGGCAGTCCTCGCTGGTGATGCGGGACGACGAGGAGGACGGCGCGCCGCCCCACCGCACGACGGTGGACCTGGAGGGAGGGGTCGCGGTCGTCCGGATGCCGCACGCGGGTCGGGGGTAGGGCCCCGGACCGAAGGCGGTGGCGCCCGTCGCACGCGCGACCGCGCCCGGCCGGTGGCGCGGAGCGGACCGGCCGGGTGGCGCGTGGCGCGGAGCGGACCGGCCGGGTGGCGCGGGCGGTGGTGTCAGCGCAGGGCGTCGAAGGTGATCTCGAGGTGGCGCGGGCCGCGCAGGACCGCGTTCGGGCGGTAGGGCGGCGGGTCCTCGACGAGACGCGGGTTGTCGAGCCGGCGGGCCAGTTCGGCCAGGGCGATCTGGGCCTCCAGGCGGGCCAGCGGTGCGCCGAAGCAGCTGTGGATGCCGCTGCCGAAGCCCAGGTGCTGGATGTCCTCACGGTCCGGGTCGAAGCGGTCGGGCTCGTGGAACCGCTCCGGGTCCCGGTTGCCCGCGGCGAGGACGAGCCAGATGCGTGAGCCCTTCGGGATGGTGACCCCGCGCAGCTCGATGTCCGCGATGCAGGTGCGCTGCGGCACGAGCTGCACCGGCGGTTCGTAGCGCAGGAGTTCCTCGACGATCTTCACGGACAGGCCCGGGTCGTCGCGCAGCCGCCGGAGGTACTCCGGGTGACGCAGCAGGGTGAGCATGCCGTTGGTGATCAGGTTGACGGTCGTCTCGTGACCGGCGATGAGCAGCAGCACCGCGGTGCTGAGCACTTCCATCGTGGTCATCGCGCCGTCCGGACCGTGACTGTTCACCAGGTCGGACAGCATGTCCTCGCGCGGTTCCCTGGCGCGCTGCTCCACCAGCCCGTTCAGGTACATGCCGAGCTGGAGCCGGGCCTCCTGCGCGGTCTTCATGGACTCGGCGCTCGTACGGGTGTCGGGGTCCAGGCCCGCCACGATCGGGTCCACCCAGGAGCGGAAGCGGGGTTCGTCCTCGCGCGGCACGCCGAGGAGCCGGCAGATCACGGTCACCGGGAAGGGGTACGCGAACTGGTCGACCACGTCGATCTTCCGCGCGTCCCCGAACCCGTCGATCAGGTCGGTGACGATCTGGGCGAGTTCACCGCGCATGGAGTCGATGCGGGTGGGCCGGTGCGGGGGACCGAAGGAGCTGTTGGCGATCCGCCGCAGCCGGTCGTGCTCCGGCGGGTCGAGCCGGATGAAGCTCGGCGGCAGCCCCGTCGCCTCCGGCCCGGACAGCTCGTCCTCGCTCGCGACGGCGAGGTTGGTGAAGTCGGAGCTGATCCGCGGGTCGTGGAGCAGGCTCTCGATGTCCCAGTACGAGCTGATGACGTACGGACCGCCCTCCTCCTCGTGCAGCACCGGGGTCTTGCGGAGCTCCTCGTACAGCGGATACGGGTTGGCGCGGTTCGCGAAGTCGGTGATCTGGCGCAGGAGCGGGGCTTGCGACATGAGTGGTCCTCGGTGGCGTGCGGGTCCGTGGGGACGTGGAGCGGGGGCGGGACTCCGGTCAGTGGCGGGCCGGGGTGAAGACCAGCTGCCGGTCGGACGGCGAGTAACCGCTGAGGGTCACGGTCGGGCCGTGCGTCGGCAGGGACGGGTCGGGGAACGCGGCGTCGACCGGCTGCCGGCCCTCGGGACGGCGGTCGACGGTAGGGAACTCCACGGGGAACGGTGCGCCCCGTTCGATCTGCCGCTCGTAGAACTCCAGCCACCGCGTGTTGTCGAAGCTCACGGCGGCGATGATGCGTCCCTGATAGCCGTAGACCCCGACGAACCTGCGCTCGGCCAACGAGCCCTGCGTGATCATGATCTGCTCGCCCATCGGCGGGACACCGACCGACTTGATGTTCACCCCGAACTGCGAGGACCAGAAGGCGGGCACCCACAGGTGCGGACGCCGCTCGGCGCTGGGACTGATCATGTTGTGCGCGGCGACCTCGGCCTGGGCCACGGCGTTGCCCCAGTGCTCCAGCGAGAGGAACTGGTAGCCGAACAGCGCGTGCGGGGACCGGGCCACGTCGCCGGCGACGAAGATGTCGTCGGTGACGATGCCCCGGAAGTCGAAGGCGCGGCAGCCCGCGTCGCAGGCGATGCCCCGGGGCCCCGCGCCGAGCCCCGACCCGGTCAGCCACTCGGTGTTGCGCATCGAGCCGAGCGAGACGACCACGAGATCCGTCTCGACGACGCTCTCGTCGGAGAGGTGGGCGGCCTTCACCCGGCCCACCGAGTCGCTCTCCAGTCCGGTGACCATGACGCCGGTGCGCAGGTCGACGCCGTTCTCGTGGTACAGCTCCGCGGACACCGAGCCGATCACCCCGCCGAGGGCGCCGACCAGGGGTGCGCCCGCGCGTTCCGCGACGGTGACCGCGAGGCCCATCTCCCGGCAGGCCGAGGCGACTTCCGACCCGGCGAACCCGGCGCCGATGATGAGGACACGGCGCGGGCCGGCCTTGAGCCGCCGGTAAAGGGCGGCGGCGTCGTCCCGGGTGCGGAGCAGGAAGACGCCGTCCAGGTCCGCCTCCGACTCCTTCGGCCAGGGCCGGGCGCGGACGCCGGTCGCGATCAGCAGCCGGTCGTACTCGACCTCGTCCCCGTCCGCGAGCCGTACCCGCTTGGCCGTCATGTCGAGCCCGGCCGCGGCGACACCGAGGCGCCACTTCGCGTCGATCTCCCTGCGCCGCGGCAGGTCGGTGTGCAGGGCGGACGCCTTGCCGAGCAGGACGGCCTTCGACAACGGCGGCCGGTCGTACGGGTCGTAGGGCTCGTCGCCGATCATGGTGAGGGAACCGGTGAAGCCCTCGGCGCGCAGGGTCTCCGCGGCCCGCAGGCCCGCGAGCGAGGCGCCCACGATCACGATCCGGCCCTCGCGCCTGAACCAGTCCAGATAGTCAGTGGGCATCGGACGACTCCCGGGCGGCCTCGTCGGACCCGGCGCCCGCGCCGTGCAGTCCGTCGGCCGTGATCGCCTGGACGGGGCAGGCGGCGACGGCGCGCGCCAGCTTCTCGCGCTGTTCCTCCTCGGCCCGCGGGTTGTAGACCAGCGCCTCCTCGCCGTGCATGGAGAAGACGTCCGGCGCGAGGAACGCGCACTGCGCGTATCCCTGACATTTGTTGAGATCGACGACAAGTCTCATCGACGCTTCGACCTTTCGACGGCAGGGTCCGTTGCGCACCGCCTGTTCGGCGTTCGCCCGGGGACGGGGTCCCGGTCATCTCCCGCAAGTCAGCTTGGGTGCCGGGCGGGTCCCGCGCCCGCCGGGAGTGGCCGATCGGGTGAGGACACCGGGCCGGGGGCGTCAGTCCGCCGCGGGGATCCGCGCGCTGCGGCCCGCCACCACGAAGATGTGGGCGCCGATGATCAACGACCAGGCGGGAAAGACCAGTTCGGCCCAGGGGACGTTCGACGAGACGAACAGCAGCGTCAGGGTGGTGAGGAAGCCGAGCACGGTGAGCCAGCGGGGCAGGACGCCGAGGCGGTGCCCGATCACCGACAGGGAGCAGGCGAAGACCGCCGCCATCCGCATCGCGTACCCGGTCATCAGGGTGTAGGCGAAGTGACGGCCGAAGTCCCAGGTAGGCAGCGAGGGGTTAGTGCCGGCGGGGTGTGCGGTGGACAGCACGGCCCCGGCCGCCGCGGCGGCACCGAACATGCTGGCGGTGAAGACCAGCCCGCTGCCGAGGAAGACGGTGGCGAGGAACTTGTCCTCGCCCTCACCGACGTGGGCCCGTACGGCGCCGACGAACCAGAGGAAGAAGATGCCGGCGAACGGCACGAGGGCGAGGGCCGTCCGCACGGCGGTGCGCCGCGCCGAGTCGCTGAACCCCTGGGGCGTGACCCCGTCGGCGCCCTCGGGAATCCCCAGCCGGATCAGCACGATGGCCGCGGCGAGCAGCAGCGCGAACACGATCCCGGCGAGCCCGGCCGCCCGCGGGGTCTGGAGCCCGGCCGTCCGCCGGGTCTGCGGGGTCCGCCCCGACGGCGTCCGTCGCCCCGGGCCCGTTGTCTGCATGCGCCGTTCGCCTCCTCCGATCAGGTCCCCGGCACCATGCAAGCCGTCTCCCGGACGGCGGCGCCACCGGGAGACGGCCGAACGGCACACGTACGCCGCCACGGGCCCGGCGTGCCGGGCGTGGCTCCGGCCCGGGCCGCGGGGTTCAGGACCCGCCAGGCCGCCGGGCGGGGAAGCCGTGCGTCCGGGCTCCGGCCACGACGAGCAACGCCGGTACGAGGAGCGCGAGGACGCTCCACGGGAAGGCCCCGGCGCCGCGCAGGTCGAGCAGCAGACCGCCCACGGCCCCGCCGGCGGCCATGAACGAGTTCCAGGTGGTGACCAGCAGGGCCTGCCCCCGGTCGCCCCCGGCGTCGGTCACCGCGGTCTGCAGGAGGGTGGCGACGCCGCCCCAGCCGAGCCCCCACAGGACCACGGCGGTGTAGACGACGGCGGGGTGACCGGCGAGCAGCGCGAGCAGCGCGGCGGCGGCCAGGAACAGGGCGGCGCCCGCCACGGTGAGCGCCCGCAGCCGCCGGTCGACCCACGCTCCGGTGACCCAGATGCTCAGCAGGGAGGCGATGCCGAAGACCAGCAGCACGGTGTCGCGGGAGTCCCCCATGCCGTGCGCGTCGAGGAACGTGGCGATGTACGTGTAGAGGATGTTGTGGGCCAGCACATAGGTGGCGACCACGAAGAGGACGGGCACCACCCCGGGCAGGCGCAGGGCTCCCAGCACGGGCGCGCGGTGCTCCGAGCGTTGCCCGGGGTGGTCCGGGACCGCCGCCGCGATCCAACCGACCAGGACGACGGCGACCGCGGTGACGAGGCCGAAGGTCAGGCGCCAGCCGAACGCTCCGCCGAGGAACGTCCCCACGGGGATGCCCAGGGAAAGGGCCAGCGGGATGCCGGCCATGGTGATCGCGATCGCCCTGCCCCGCAGCCGGGGCGGCGCCAGCCGGCGTGCGTAGCCGACCAGTTCGGCCCACACGACGGCCGCGGCCATGCCCGCGACGAACCGGAACACCATGGTGAGCGCGTAGTCGGACGAGAAGGCCGTGACCGTGTTGGCGGCGGCGAAGGCCCCCACCGCCGTCAGCAGCAGCCGCTTGCGCCGCCATGCGGCCGTCGCCTTGGACAGGGGTATCGCCGAGACGCCCGTGGCGATCGCGTAGACGGTGAGCGCCTGCCCCATCGCGGACTCGCCGACCGACAGGTCCCCGGCCATCTCGGGCAGCACGCCCGCGGGCAGCGCCTCGGTCAGCACACCGAGGAACGCGGCGGTGGCCAGGGCCAGCAGGGGGGAAAGGGGCAGCCGGTCGCCCTCGCCCCGGGCGGACGACGCGGACGACGCCGACGGGAGGGAGGAGCGGGACTCGACGGAGGAGCCGGGCCGGGCCGAGGACCCGGATGACGCGGTGGGATCGGCAGGAGCGGCACGCTCGGCCGGAGCGGCGGGCCCGGGCTGCTCATGGGGCTCAACTGGCAGGTTCCGCTGGGAAGTCGACATGCGGGTATGGTCAAACCCTCACACTGATGTGAGGGTCAACCCGGTCCGTCATGAGGTGAGTCACATGCGCATAGGCGAGCTGTCCGAGCGTACCGGCACCCCTCGCCGGCTCCTGCGCTACTACGAGGAGCAGGGACTGATCGTCCCCGGCCGTTGCGCCAACGGTTACCGGGACTACGCCGAGGCCTACGTGGACCGGGTCCTGCAGATCAGGGGGCTGCTCGACGCCGGGCTGCCGACCCGGATCATCAAGCAGATCCTGCCCTGCCTCGGGCGGCCCCGGACGATCGAGATACCCGAGGCGACCCCGGAGACGATCGCCACGCTGGAACGTGAACTCGACCGCATGACCGCGCGCATCCGCTGCCTGTCCCGCAACAGGGACGCCGTCGCCGACTACCTCGACGCCGTGCGCGCCGGCCCCGTCGGCGCGGGCGGCGCGGGCGGTGCGGGCGGCGCGGGCGGTGCGGGCGGCGGCTGAGGACGCCCGTCCCGCCCGAACACGGCCTACGGGACGCCGAGTTCGAACAGGACGTACCCCGCGTACGACCCGGACGCCACCGCGGCGACGCCGAGCAGTGTGATCTGGAGGGGCAGCGCGAGGCGGCGCAGGTGGAGGGCGAGCGGGACGAACAGCGGGAAGGCCGGCAGCAGATAGCGGGAGATGTTGCCGAATATCTGCTGGCTGCCCAGCACGAGGGCGACGGTCAGGACGGTGTGGACGACCAGCACCACCGGGGGACGCAGCCGGATCAGGAGCGGGATCAGCAGCAGGGCCGCCAGGACGACGGCGACGCCGATGACGTCCTCGAAAGGGAACGCGAAGAGGTAGTCGAAATGGCCCACCGCGACCGAGCCGAACACGTCGAGGCTGTGCCGGCCGTAGTCGAAGGTGTGGGCCCAGGCACCGGTCTGGAGCTTGAAGTAGCCGCCCCAGTCGCCCATGCGGTGGCCCACCCAGGCCAGATAGCCGGCCAGGCCGAGCGGGGCGACGGCGATGGCGGCGACGGGACGCGCGACACCGTCCTGGCGGCGTACGAGCGCGAGCAGCGCTGCCACGGTGAGGGCGGCGATCAGCGCGGTCGCGGTGGGACGGGTGAGCCCGGCGGCACAGGTGAGGAACCCGGCGGTGAGCCAGCGGCGGCTCATCACGGCGTGACAGGCCCAGGCGGCGAGGGCGACGTACAGGGACTCCGAGTAGCCCGACCACTCCGTGCCCGAGCCCGGCCAGACGGCCCACAGTCCGGCCGCGGCGAGCCCGGCACGGGGTCCGCCGATCCGGGCGGTGACCGCGTGGATGCCGAGCGCGGCGACGAACGAGGTGACGACCGACACCAGCATCCCGGCGCCGTACAGGCCGAGGCCCGTGCACTCGGAGACGAGCCGCATCAGGGCCGGGTAGAGCGGGAAGAACGCGGCCGAGTTCCCTTCGAGGGTGATCAGTCCCCTGGCTCCGGGGACGGGGACGAGCGCCGGGTCGTACCCGTGCGCGGCGATCTGCTGGTACCACCAGCCGTCCCAGCTGGCCAGCACGTCCCAGGGGTGGGCGCCGCCGCCGAAACGGGGGTTCTTGGTCCGGTAGTCGCCCGCGGAGTGCAGCAGATACATGAAGACGGAGAAGCCGACGAGCTTCAGCGTCCCGTACAGGGCCAGCACGGGACCGTACCGGCCGGCCGTACGGCGGACGAGCAGGTTCCACCGCTCGGTCCGCGGCCGACGTGGTGCCGGCTCGTAGGCGGGTACGGCCTCGGCGGCGCCCGCGGTCACGGGGTGCGGCCCTTTGCCGGTGACGGGCGGGGCCGTCTGCGTGGTGCGGTTCACGAGCCCTCGGCCCCCGTCCGGTCTCGGCGGGACCGGACGGGGAACACCCAGGCCCGGAAGAGCAGGAAACGCAGGAGCGTCGCGGCCAGGTTGGCGGCGACCAGCACGACGATCTCGGTCATGTGCGCGGCCCCGGGCGCCAGCCGGTGCAGGGCGGCCAGCGAACCCGCGGTGAGGGCCAGGCCCACCAGGAACACCAGGAGTCCCTTGGCCTGGTGACGGACGGCGCCGCCCCGGCCGCGCAGCCCGAAGGTGAGCCGCCGGTTGGCGGCCGTGTTCGCCAGCGCGCAGACCAGCAGCGCCAGCGCGTTGGCGGCCTGCGCCCCGGCCACCGGGCGCAGGAGCGCGTACAGCAGCACATAGCCGGCGGTGCTCACCGCGCCCACGGCGGCGAAGCGCGCCAACTGGCCCGCCAGCGCGCCCCGTGCTCCCCCGTCGGGGCCGCGGCGCAGTCCGGACGTGGGCAGCGTGCCGCGGGCCAGCGCCCGGCCGATCCGCGCGATGCCACGCAGGTCGGCCAGCGCCGTGGAGAGGATGTCGACCCGGCTGTCGGGGTCGTCCACCCAGTCGACGGGCACTTCGTGGATGCGCAGCCCGGCCCGCTCGGCGATCACCAGCAGTTCGGTGTCGAAGAACCAGCCCGAGTCCTCCACCAGGGGCAGCAGCCGCTCGGCGACGTCACGCCGCACCGCCTTGAACCCGCACTGCGCGTCGGAGAAGCCGACGGCGAGCGTGGAGCGCAGCAGGACGTTGTAGCAGCGGGAGATGACCTCGCGCTTGGGTCCGCGCACCACCCGCGAACCGCGGGCCAGGCGGGTGCCGATGGCGATGTCGGAGTGCCCGGAGATCAGTGGGGCCACCAGCGGCAGCAGCGCCGACAGATCGGTGGACAGGTCCACGTCGAGATAGGCGAGCACCGGGGCGGGCGAACGCGACCACGCGGTGTGCAGCGCCCGGCCCCGGCCCTTCTCCGCCAGCCGCAGCCACTCCGTCTCGGGCAGCTCGGCGGCGAGCCGGGCCGCGATCCGCGGGGTCGCGTCGGTGCTGGCGTTGTCGGCGACGGTGATCCGGAACGGGTACGGGAACGTCTCGCGCAGATGGGCGTGCAGCCGCCGCACGCTCGGCTCCAGGTCCTTCTCCTCGTTGAACACCGGGACGACGACGTCGAGGACGGGCTCCCGGTGGTGCGCGGACACCGGCGTCCGCAGCGGCAGCCCGTCCGTGGGGCGGCGGTCCGCGGGGCACCGGTCCGTGGGACGGGCGTCCGGGGCACGGCGGTCCGTGGGACGGGCGTCCGGGGCACGGCGGTCCGTGACACCGCCCTCCGGGTGCCGGCGGTCCCCGGAGGGGCGGCTCATGAGGGGGTCCGTCAAGGCGGTCGTCCCTGCTTTTGTCACGATCGATCCGTATCTGTCTTCTGTCGCGGAGCGTGCCGAGGTCGTCGACGGCGCAGCCGCGATCACGGAAGGGGGCCGGTCAGGGGTCGGGGCCCGAAGGCGGGCCGGAGGTCGGGAGCCGCCAGGCCGGGGCCGGCGGTCGAAGGCGGAGGCGTCGGCCGCTAGCCGGGGTCGGCCGAGCCTTCGAGCGCCGACGACTCGACGGTCGAGGGCGTGGTCGTCGGACTGACCGGCGGGCTCGGCCGGTTCGTGGCCGAAGGCGGTGGCGTGACGGCCCTGGTCGTGGTCGTCGTCGGGTCCGGCGTCACCGTGGCCGAACCGCCTGTCGTGGTCGCCGACGGGGGCGGTCCGGAGGTCTCCTCATCGGGCCCCGCGGTGTTCGACGCGGTCGAGGAGGGCGCCTCGCTCGGCGACACGTCCGGCGTCGGCGACGGGGTCGTGTACGGGTACGACGGACTCGTCATCGGCCGGGGGACGGGTCCCTGCGGCTGGTCCCGGCCGGGGTCGCGGGGCAGCAGGAACAGGCCGATGCCCAGACCCGCGACCGCCAGGACGGACCCCACGGCCCTGCGGGCCGCGCGCGCACGGCGGCGGGCCCGGACACCGTCCCGCAGTCGGACCTGGTGCTGCGACTCGAAGGGGGCGTACTCCTGGGAGTCGCGCATCATGCGCGCGAGCTCCCGCTCGAAGTGATCCATCGGACTCCCCTTCACCCCACCGGCTCGATGACATCGGCCAGGAGCCGGCGCAGCCGCGCCACACCCCGTGACGCATGGGACCGGGCCGTGCCCACCGGGCACCCGAGCGCCTCCGCGACCTGCTTCTCGGGCAGGTCCTGGTAGTAGCGCAGCACCACCGCGGCGCGCTGCCGCGGCGGCAGCTGGGCCAGCGCCGCCTCCAGCCGCGACCGCTCCACCACGGAGGCGGACACATCACCGTCCTCGGCCCGTTCGGGGACCTGCGCGACGGGGTTCTCGCCCCACCAGCGACGGCGGGCCGAGCGGGCCGCCGCGCGTGCCAGGACCGTGCGGACGTACGCCTCCGGGGCCTCGTCTGCGATCTTGGGCCAGACGAACCAGAGCTTGACGAGGGCCTCCTGGAGCAGGTCCTCGGCCCGGTGCCGGTCGCCTCCGACGAGCAGCCGCGCGAGATGGAACAACGCCGACCAGCGGGCTGCCACGAACCCGTCGAACCCGTCGGCCCGGGCCTGCTCCATCCGCATCGTCCCCCGCTCTCGCCGGCTCCCCCACCAGGGACCCAGCTCCCTGCACCAGGGATAAAGACACTGGCCCCCGCCCCGCGATGCACTCCGTCGCTGTGATCCGGGTCACGCGGGTGACGGGGCGGGGCGGGGCGCCGGGCCGCGGCGCACCTGAACGGGGGTGCGGGCGCGGCGTATCGGGGTGCGCGTGGGTCGCCGAACGGCGGCACGCGGGCCGCGGAACAGGGGCACGCGGGCCGCGGGACAGAAGGGTGCGGGCCGCGGCAAAGGCGTGTGCGGGCCGCGAACCCGGGCGCTAGGAGGCCGGGCCGACGCTCTTGATCGCCTCGCGGATACGGCAGTACGTGCCGCAGCGGCAGACGTTCTCGATCCGGTCGATGTCGGCATCCGTCGGGCTGGACGTCCGCTTCAGCAGGGCCACCGCGGCCATGATCTGCCCGGGCTGGCAGAAGCCGCACTGCGCGACGTCGTGGTCGATCCAGGCCTGCTGGACCGGGTGGAGCGTGTCGCCGTCGGCCAGCCCCTCGATCGTGGTGACCTCGCGGCCCCGGCAGTCCGCGACCGGGACGACACAGGGCTGGATCTCGGCGCCGTCGAGGTGGCTGGTGCAGGCACGACAGACCCCGACCCCGCAGCCGTACTTGGGCCCGGTGACGTGCAGCAGGTCGCGCAGGACCCACAGCAGCGGCATGTCGGCCGGCGCGTCGACGGTGACCGGCTTCCCGTTGAGGACGAAGGAGTAGGAGGGCATCGGCACCGTCTCAGAAGGTGAGGGGGAAGCGGCGGGGGCGGGTGCCCGTCGCACGGGCGTAGGCGTTGGCCACGGCACCCGCCGCGGCCGGGACGCCGAGTTCACCGGCACCGCCGGGGGCGCCGGTGGAGGGCATGATGTGCGCCTCGAAGCGCAGCGGGGCGTGCCGCTGGCGGGCGTAGTGGAAGTCGGCGAAGCTGCCCTCGCGGACGGCGCCCCGGTCGATGTGCAGTCCGGCCCGCAGCACCGTGGAGATCCCGTCGACGGCGGTGCCCATGAGCTGGGCCTCGAGTCCGCGCGGGTTGACGGCCGTTCCGACGTCGGCGGCCATCACCGCGTGGGTCACCCGCGGTTCGTCCGGGTCGGTGGCGTCGATCTCCACCAGGCAGGCCACGCAGGATCCGTACTCCTCGTGCACGGCCACGCCCTGGGCCCTGCCCCTGGGCAGGGCGCGGCCCCAGTGACCGGCGCTGGCGACCTTGTCGAGGACGGCCCGGACCGCCTTGTTCCTGAGCGTCCTGCGCCGGAACGCGACCGCGTCCTCGCCCAGGCTCGCGGCGATCTCGTCGACGACGATCTCCTCCGCGGTGCGCATCGTCCCGGAGTCCACCGACCGCCAGGCGCCCAGCGGCATCGCGAGTTCGACGGAGCCGGATTCCTCTTTGACGCGGCCGAAGTTGTACAGGCCGCTGTCGCTGGGCAGCGGGCCGGACCGCGGCGTCCGCCCACCGCGGGAGGCGGCGCGCACCGCGCCGGACCGCCCGCCCCGCACCGCGAAGCCGGACTCCTCGAACACCTCGCTCACCGACGCCGTCGCGTGGGTGAACGCGACCACCTGGCCGCCGGCGTGACTGGCCCGGATGCGGTGGTGGCTGGCCGGGCGCATCCGGCCGTGCCGGATGTCGTCGTTGCGGCTCCACATCAGCTTCACCGGCCGGCCGGCGGCCTTGGAGACGAGAGCCGCCTCCACGGCGGCGTCGTAGTTCAGACGCCGTCCGAACGAGCCGCCGCCCCGCATCACATGGACCCTGACCTTCGATCCGGGAAGTCCGACGGCGGAGGCGATCGTGTCGCGCGCGTCCGTCGGCGTCTGCGAGGAGAACCAGATCTCGGCCCGGTCCGCGCGCACGTCCGCGACCGCGGTCAGCACCTCCATCGGAGCGTGGGAGACGAAGGCGAACTCGAACTCCCCTGTCACCTGGCGGGTTCCGAGCAGCGGCGTGCCGAGCGGGGGGACGGCCGCGCGGAGCCGGGCGCGGACGGCGTCGTCGGACAGGGCGGCGAGCGGGCCCGGCGCCCAGGTGATGCGCAGCGCGTCCCTGGCCCGGAACGCGTGGTGGAAGGTGTCGGCCACGACGGCCACACCGCCCGCGGCCCGGACGACCGCGTGGACGCCCGGCATCGCGCGGGCCGCCCGGCTGTCGACGGAGACGAGCTTCCCGCCGAGGGTCGGCGGCCGAGCCACCACGGTCGGCTTCGCCCCGGCCACGGTCAGGTCCCCGGCGTAGGTCGCCTTTCCGGTGACGATGTCCCGCGCGTCGACACGGGTGGTCGGCCGCCCGATCACCCGGTGCCGGGACGCCGGTTTCGGCTCGGCGGGCACGGCGGGCCGGTGGATCACCGCGGCGGCCGCCGTCAGGGACCCGAAGGTGGCGGTGCGTCCGTCGGGGGCGACGACCATGGTGTCCCGGGTGCGCAGCAGGCGCGGCGCGAGGTGCCACCGCCGGGCGGCGGCCGTCACCAACTTGGCGCGGGCGGTGGCGGCCAGGGCGCGGGCGGGGTCGTACAGCGACGAGACGGAGTTCGAGCCGCCGGTGTACTGGTTGCCTTCCTTGCGGGCCTCGGCGAGCGGGATGTCGACGTCGGCGAGCCGGGCGTCCAGCTCCTCGGCGATCATCATGGCGACGGCGGTGGTGATGCCCTGGCCGACCTCGACGCGCGGCAGCCGTACGACGACCCTGTTGGCCGCGGTGACCTCCAGGACGAGCATCTCCTCGTCGGTGCCGGTCACCAGCACGTCGGACGGGCCGCCCGCACCCGCTCCGGAGGGTTCGGCGCCCTCCGCCGAGGACGCGTCGCAGCCGAGCGGCGCCGCGACGGTCAAGGTGGACGCCGCCAGCGAGTAGACCATGAACTTCCGGCGGGACAGCGGACGGGCCAACTGACGCTCCTTCTCCGGGCATCCGGTTCCGCGACGGAAGGTCCACGACCGGGATGCGCACGACGGGCACGCGTACGACTGGTAGGAGGCGCGAGCCGGGCGAGAGGTTGCGTCCGCCGGCCACCGGGTCGGGCCGCCGCGCACCGTCCACTGTCCGCCGCGCACCGCCCGCCGCCCGCGTGACGGCACCGGATGTACGCGTGCGCTCCGGGGCCGGGCACAGCATGCGACCCCCCTCACCGGGACCGCGCCCGGCATCCGCCCGCCGTCGCCGGGGCCCGGTGCGCGTCCGGCCGTGGGAGCGGCGGATATCTTGGCGCGCATGCAGTCCTACACCATCGGGCAGGCAGCCCGGCTCCTCGGCGTCAGCCCCGACACCGCCCGCCGATGGGCGGACGCCGGGCGCGTGCCCACGCACCGGGACGAGGGCGGGCGGCGGCTCATCGACGGGCGGGACCTGGCCGCGTTCTCCGTCGAACTCGCGCAGACCGGCGGGGAGGACGGGACCGCCTCCCACACCTCGGTCCGCAACGCCTTCCCGGGCATCGTCACCGCCGTCAAGCTCGGCGACGTCGCGGCGCAGGTCGAGATCCAGGCGGGCCCGCACCGGCTGGTCTCCCTGCTGACCCGGGAGGCCGTGGAGGAACTCGGCCTCGAGGTCGGCGTGGAGGCCACCGCGCGGGTCAAGTCGACCAACGTGCACATCGACCGCACGTGACGCGCCGTCCCCGCAGCGACGGGGAACGGGAGCCGGGAGCTACGCCCAGGACGGGTAACGCCCGTCCACGCGGATCGCGTTGATGCCGCTGATGTGCCGTGCGCCGCAGCGGTCCTGCGGCAGCACCAGCTGGGGACCGGCCCGGTCGAGCGGGGTGTCGTCGATGCCGACCGCGAGCAGTACGGGGGCGTGCGCGAAGTCGGGGTCTATCTCGGCCCACGTGAGCAGGGCGTGATGGCCGTCCGCCCCGGTCACCGCGATGAGGAAGCGCAGCCGGTCCTTGCGGCGGGCCGGGTCGAAGCCGGGCCCGGCGTCGCGCAGGACGTCATGCAGCAGGGGGCCCGCGAAGCGGTGGTGCTGCACACCGCTGGTGGCGCACTCGAAGCTGACACCGACCCGGTGCTGCGGCCAGGCCAGCAGGTCGGGCACCGTCAGCCGGACGGGCCGGGCGAGATCTCCGGTCAGGGAAAGCTCCGCCAGTGGGGGAGCGGGTGGCTGGGTCGCGGACTGGCTCACGGGCACCACCTCCCGGAGGACCGTACCCGGCAGGAGGACCCGTACAAACGCACATGCGTACATCCCATCGCCGATCACATTGCTCATGCGATGCGACAGGAGACTTCCGGCTGGTATCTGCGTAAGTATGATCTGCGTATGCCTGCCTGAAGCCACGAGGGAGTAGAACCGTGATGACCCGATCCGCGCGCCGGACCCACCGCACCCGACCCCTGCAGGTCGCAGCCGTCGGTGCCGCCGCGCTGCTGGCCCTGAGCGCCTGCTCCTCCTCCGACGACTCCGGCTCGGGCTCCACGAAGTCCGACTCGTCCGCCTCGTCGTCCCCGAAGCTCTCCGGCACGGTCACCGTCTTCGCCGCCGCCTCCCTCAAGGAGAGCTTCACGGCCCTGGGCAAGGAGTTCGAGAAGGAGCACCCGGGCACGAAGGTGACCTTCAGCTTCGGCGGCAGCGACACGCTCGCCGCGAGCATCACGGGCGGCGCCCCGGCGGACGTCTTCGCCGCCGCGAGCCCGAAGACCATGGCGATCGTGACGGACAAGGGCGACGCGGTCGGCACCCCGTCCACCTTCGTGCGCAACCAGCTGGAGATCGCCACCCTGCCCGGCAACCCGGACAAGGTCGCCTCCCTGAAGGACCTCACCAAGTCCGGCCTCAAGGTGGTCCTGTGCGACAAGACGGTGCCGTGCGGCGCCGCCGCGCAGAAGGCGCTGGACGCCAGCAGCCTCAAGCTCACCCCGGTCTCGTACGAGCAGGACGTCAAGAGCGCCCTGACGAAGGTCGAGCTGAAGGAGGCCGACGCGGCCGTCGTCTACAAGACCGATGTGAAGGCGGCGGGTGACAAGGTGGAGGGCGTGGAGTTCCCCGAGTCGGCCAAGGCCATCAACGACTACCCGATCACCCTGCTCAAGGACGCGCCCAACGCGGCCGCGGCCAAGGCGTTCATCGAGCTCGTGCAGTCCGCCGAGGGCCAGAAGGTGCTGACCGCCGCCGGGTTCCTCCAGCCGTGACGCAGCTGGGCAAGGCCGATGCCGCGGCCGACGTGCTCGCGGGTGGCGACACCCGCGGGGACGGGCCGCGGCGGCGCGCCGGGGTGCGGCGCGGTGCCCCGCTCCCCCTGCTGCTGCCCGCCCTCGTCGGCCTCGCCTTCCTGCTGCTCCCGCTGGTCGCCCTCCTCGTCAGGGCCCCCTGGGGCAGCCTGCCGGAACAGCTGACCAGTCCGGAGGTCTGGCAGGCGCTCCAGCTGTCGCTGATCACCGCCACCGCGGCCACCGCGGTGAGCCTGGTCCTCGGTGTGCCGCTCGCCTGGCTGCTGGCCCGCACGGACTTCCCCGGGCGCGGGTTCGTCCGGGCGCTGGTGACCCTGCCGCTCGTCCTGCCTCCCGTGGTGGGCGGTGTGGCGCTGTTGCTGGCCCTCGGGCGCAACGGCGTCGTCGGGCAGTGGCTGGAGTCGGCCTTCGGCATCACGCTGCCCTTCACGACGGCCGGCGTGGTCGTCGCGGAGGCGTTCGTGGCGATGCCGTTCCTCGTCATCAGCGTGGAGGGCACGCTGCGGGCTGCCGACCCCCGTTACGAGGAGGCAGCGATGACGCTGGGCGCCTCCCGTTTCACCGCCTTCCGCCGGGTCACGCTGCCGCTGATCGCACCAGGGATCGCGGCGGGCTCCGTACTGGCCTGGGCCCGCGCGCTCGGCGAGTTCGGCGCGACGATCACCTTCGCGGGCAACTTCCCCGGCCGTACGCAGACCATGCCGCTGGCCGTGTACCTGGCACTGCAGAGCGATCCGGCCGCCGCGATCGCGCTGAGCCTGGTCCTGCTCGCGGTGTCCATCGCGGTCCTCGCCGGGCTCCGGGACCGCTGGATGACGGCGGCGTCATGACGGACCGGACGACGGATGAGGGCGCCATGACGGACACACCGCCCGCCGCGGGCGAGGGGAGCCCCGGCCCCGACAAGGGGTACGCCCCAGGCACCGGCCCCGGCACCGACCCCGGTTCCGGTTCCGGCCCCGACAAGGGCCTCGACGCCCGGCTCGTCGTGCACCGCGGCTCCTTCCACCTCGACGTGGCACTCACCGCCGCCCCCGGAGACGTCGTCGCGCTCCTCGGGCCGAACGGCGCAGGCAAGACCACGGCACTGCGCGCGCTGGCCGGCCTCACACCGCTGTCCGACGGGGGACGCCTGCGGCTCGACGGTGCCGCGCTGGACCGTACGCCGACCGAATCCCGCCCGGTGGGCGTCGTCTTCCAGGACTACCTGCTGTTCCCGCACCTGTCCGCGCTCGACAACGTGGCCTTCGGGCCCCGCTGTCAGGGCGTGCCGAAGGCGGAGGCGCGGGCGCAGGCCGCCGCCTGGCTGGACCGCATGGGCCTGGCCGACCACGCCGGCGCCAAGCCGCGCCGCCTGTCCGGCGGTCAGGCCCAGCGCGTCGCCCTGGCCCGCGCGCTGGCCACCCGCCCCCGGCTGCTCCTGCTGGACGAGCCGCTCGCCGCGCTCGACGCCCGTACGCGGCTGGAGGTGCGCGCCCAGCTCCGGCGCCACCTGGCCGACTTCGAGGCCGTCGCCGTCCTGGTCACCCACGACCCGCTGGACGCGATGGTGCTGGCCGACCGGCTCGTCGTCGTCGAGCACGGCCGGGTGGTCCAGGAGGGGACACCGTCCGACATCGCCCGTCATCCGCGCACCGACTACATCGCCCAGCTGGTCGGCCTCAATCTCTACCGCGGACAGGCCGAGGGCCACATCGTGCGGCTCGACGCGGGACCGGAGATCACCACGACCGAGGACCTCGGCGGACCGGTGTTCGTGGCCTTCCCGCCGAGCGCCGTCACCTTGCACCGCGACCGCCCCACCGGCTCCAGCGCCCGCAATCTGTGGCAGTGCCGTGTCGGCGGGCTGGAGACGCACGGCGACCAGATCCGCGCGGACCTCACCGGCGAACTCCCGCTCGCCGCCGACCTGACGACGGTCGCCGCCGCGGAACTCGACCTCCGTCCCGGTGCGCCGGTCTGGGCGACGGTGAAGGCCGCGCAGACGCACGCGTATCCGGCGTAGCCGGCCACCGGGGCGCACGGGGACCCGCACCGGCCCGCCGTCCTCGCTCGCGCGGGGCCCTAGTCAGCGGCCGGCACCGCCGCCGCGCGCACCATCACGCAGTCGAACTCCACCACGCGCCCGGTGGCCGCCTCCCGGGACACCGGGTACATGCCGGTGATCTCGAAGCCGCTGCCCTCGTACACGGCGATCGCCTCGCCCATGCGCGGACTGCCCTCGTACAGCCGCAGTGTCGCGACCTCGGACTGCATCCCGACGAACTCCCCGGCACGGTCGCCCGCGCCCGCGAACACCTCCAGGTCGTAGCCCTGGGTGTCCATCTTCAGATAGGGACGGGGGTCGCCGAGCCCCGCGAGCGCCTTGTCCATCATGCCGTCGAGACGACGGATCTCGATCTCCTCGGTACGGGTCTTCGCGAACCGCTTGTAGCGGTCCTTGCCGTAATCGCTGGGCGGGAGGAGGGAGTTCATCGTGTTCCAGCCGACGTGGATGGACCGGGTGGCGTCCTCGCGCCCCAGGCCGACCTGGTACACCCACCAGTCGGGGTCCTCCTCGGCGGCCTCGCTCAGCTTGGCGAAGGCCTCCGCCGTCGGTTCGAAGGAGACGATCCGGCCGGTGTAGCCGAGGCGGCGCAACTGACGTCCGTACTGGCCCGCGTTGGCGCCCACGTCGAAGACGCAGTTCACCGCGTACCGGTCGAGGAGCGCGGTGACGTGCTGGCCGCACAGGTAGGACGCGGCCGCCAGCTGAAACCGGCGCTCGTCGGCCGCCGCCCGCGACTCGTCGAGGACGAGGCGCGCCCCGCTGTCGCCGAGCGGCACGCTCCTCCACCCCTCGGCACCGCCGCGCAGCACCAGATCGGCTCCCCGGCCCATCGGCACGCGGGTGCGTTCACCGCGCCGGTACAGCACCGCGGCGCCCGAACCGAGATCCAGCACCCGCACCCCTATCCGGGGAAGCAGACCTAGCAGCTTTCTCTGAAGGGTCGGCATGCGCCACACCTTTCCAGACATGCGCGACTCATACCGGTGGTTCGCCGAGGAGGCACTTGGCGGGTTTGTGACGTACGACGCCGGTTGCCGATCGCCGGGGATGGGCATCACCCGGGGGCAGGACCGGCCGCGCACCGTGTCGCGCGGGTCCCGGCCGGCGGGGATGGAGCCGCCGGGTGCTCGTCGTCCTGGGAGGGGAAGAGAGGTGTCCGTCATGCGTGCGCACCAGCGCACCGTCCGACCGACCGCCCGCGTGGAGTACGCACTGCCGCGTGCGGCCGTCTCGGCGGGCAGGGCCCGCAGGCTGACGTCGGCGTTCCTCACCGTGCCCCGGCCGCCGATGGCACCGCCGACCGCCGACCAGGTCGACGACGCCACGCTCATCGCCTCCGAACTCGTCGCCAACGCCGTACGGCACGGCCGCACCGGCTGCCGACTGCGTCTGCAACTGGGCTACGGGCACGTGACCGTCGAGGTCCACGACGACAGCCCCGGGCGCCCGCGCGTCGGCCTGCTCGACACCGAGTCGGAGAGCGGGCGCGGGCTCGCCATGGTCCAGCAGCTCGCCCACAGCCTGGAGGTCGTCAGCACCCGCTTCGGCGGCAAGACGGTCAGGGCCGTACTGGCGGTCTGACCGCGGCGGTGCCGGCGGCTCACCCGGACGGCCCGGTGCGCTGGTGGGAGTGCCTGGCCGGTGGTGGCGTGGAGGGGACACACACCGCGTCCTCCGGAGGCCTCCCGCCATGAACCGTCCGCCCCGTCGCACCGCCTCCGCCCGCCACCGCTCCTCCCGCGTCCTCGGCTCCGCCCTGGCCGCGGGCGTGCTGCTGGCGACCGCCGCGTGTTCGAGCGACGAATCCGGCGGCACGGGCGCCTCCGCCTCCCCCAGCGCCAAGGAGTCCCCCGGCGCCTCGCCCTCCGTGCGCACGCTCAGCCAGTCGGAAGCACAGGCCGCTCTGATCACCAACAGCGACCTGGGATCGCAGTGGACCACGTCGAAGGGCGCCGCGGCCTGGCGGGACACCCTGCTCAAGAGCAAGGTCGACCAGCAGTCGTTCGTCACGGACAAGGGCAACGCCGCCGACTGCCAGAAGCTGCTCGACGGCCTGTACGCCGAGAACCTGCTCGGCGCTCCGACGGGCGCCCACGCGAACACCGGCTTCGACGACAGCGACAACGACGGGCAGATGCGCTACCAGGTGGCCGCCTACGGGCAGTCGGGGGTGGACGCGAACCTGAAGTGGCTGGGCACCCTGCCGGACAAGTGCGACCAGTTCACGGCGGTCGACGCCAAGGGCGGCAAGCAGACCGTCCAGGTCATCGAGATGTCCCTGCCCGGTGTCGCCGACGCCCGCCAGGGACTCCAGATCACGATGAACGGCTCGATGGAGGGCGAACCGACCACCCTGACCCTGGACTACGCCGCCGTCCGCGTCGGCGACAGCGCGCTGTCCCTGACCAACGGCGGTCTCCAGGGCGCCGAGAGCAACTCCACGACCCAGGCCGTCCAGGCGGGCGCGTCCCGCCTGAGCGACGTCCTCGCGGGCAAGTCGCCCGCCCCCACCCAGGGCTGACACCACCCCGCACGAAGACGTGGGACCGGCCCGATCGGGGGATCGGGCCGGTCCCACGTCGCGCCGTACGCGTGGTGTCCGTCGCCCTCTCGTGGAAGTCGGCCCGTCAGAGGAGTCGGGGGAACCGCCCGCGCCCAGGGGTGCGTTCGGGCAGGGGTGCGTTCGGGCCGTGCCCGAGCCCGGTTCCTACGGTGTGACGATCGGGAAGGCCCTGTCGGGGTCCGAGGCGTAGGAGAGCAGGCGGGTCAGGAGGTCCGGGTCGCCGTCCGTCTCGATGCCCGCCAGGCCCCCGCCCGCGAGGACGCCGATCAGTTCCGGGCGGGTGAGGATCAGGGTGAGGCCGGCGTGCGGCTTCGGGGTGTGGTGGACGGGCATGTCACGGTGCGTCAGGGCGCCGTGGTGCAGGTTGACCCGGTGGCGGCGCTGCTCGTCGATGACGACGAAGTCGAGGGTCATGTGGTCGTTCCAGGCCCGCGGGCCGTCGATGCGGACGGCGAGCGAGTCGAGGAGCATGCTCACGGTCAGCGCGGACGCCATCTCGGTGCCCGAGGTGTCGACCTCGTTGGCGGCCGGGCCCTCCCGCAGCTCCAGGGCGCCCGTCAGGTAGATGTTGCGCCAGGGCCCGTTCTCGGAGCCGTGCCCGAGGCGCTCGTAGACGGTGGCGAGCTCCTCCTTGGCGACCGTGTTCTCCGGGTCGGCGAAGACGAGATGGAGCAGCAGGGTGGCGGCGAAGCGCAGGTCGCCCGCTTCGGCGTACGTACGGGCCTTGGCCAGCGTCTGCTCCGGGCCGCCCGCCACGTCGACGTGGCGCCGGGCGAGTTCGACGGGCGGATGCTCCCACAGGTGGGCGGGGTTGCCGTCGTACCAGCCCATGTAGCGCTGGTAGACGGCTTTGACGTTGTGGCTGACGGAGCCGTAGTAGCCGCGGGCGTGCCAGGCGGTCTCCAGAGCCGGCGGCAGGCGCAGTTCCTCGGCGATCTCGGTGCCGGTGAGCCCTTCGTTGAGGAGGCGGAGCGTCTGGTCGTGCAGGTAGGCGTACAGATCACGCTGCTCGCCGAGGAACCTGACGACGTTGTCCCGTCCCCAGGTCGGCCAGTGGTGGGAGGCGAAGCCGACGTCGTAGGTGTCGCCGAAGACGTCGATCGCCTCGTCGAGGTAGCGGGCCCAGACGCGGGCGTCGCGGACCGGGGCGCCACGCAGGGTGACCAGGTTGTGCAGGGTGTGGCAGGCGTTCTCGGCCATGCACAGGGCGCGCTGCTCGGACAGCACGAAGTTCATCTCGGCGGGCGCCTCGGTGCCGGGCGTCGGCTGGAAGACGATCCGTACGCCGTCGACGACCTCGGTCTGGCCGGTGCGGGTGATGTCCACGGTCGGCGCGACCAGACCGACGGTGCCGGTGGAGGTGGTCGTGCCGAGGCCGGTGCCGATCCGTCCCCGCGGTCCTGTCGGCAGCCACGACCCGTACATGAAGGTGGCGCGCCGCAGCATCGCGTTGCCGGCGTAGACGTTCTCGCTGACCGCGTGCTCCAGGAAGTTCTCGGGGGCGAGCACGGGCACCCCGTCCTCGGTGCCGTGCGGCAGCACCCCGCGGGCGCCTCCGAAGTGGTCGACGTGCGAGTGGGTGTAGATCAGTCCCGTGACGGGCCGCTGCCCGCGGTGCTCCCGGTACAGCGCCAGGGCCGCCGCGGCGCACTCGGCGGAGATCAGCGGGTCGATGACGATCACGCCACGGCTGCCCTCGACGAGGGTCATGTTCGACAGGTCGAGGCCACGGACCTGGTAGACGCCCTCGGTCACCTCGTACAGGCCCTGCCGGGCGCACAGCCGGGCCTGCCGCCACAGGCTGGGGTGCGCCGTGTCCGGGCAGTCGTCCTCCAGGAACGCGTAGGCGTCCGCGTCGTGCACGACCCCGCCGTCGGCGTCCCGCACGACGCCCGGCACGAGCGCAGCGATGAATCCCCGGTCGGCGTTCTCGAAGTCGGTGAGGTCGTCGAAGGGCAGGTCGTCACGCGCCGGGACAGTCATGCGTCCAGCGTGGGTCCCGGCCTGTTGGGCGGCTAGCCGTGTGGGCCGTTCGTGGGGCGGGTCAGAGCCGGTCCATCCGGCCGTACGGGCTGAGGACGCGAACCCGCTGGGCACCGAAGTCGACGAGCATCGCGATGCCCTCTTCGGCGCCGACGATCGTGCCCAGGCCGTACTGGTCGTGGGAGACGCGGTCTCCGAGGCTGAACTCCTTGGCCACGGGGACGGCCGGGGCGGCGAAGGGGCTGGTGGGCAGGTGGCGCCTGGGCGCGGAGGATTTCGTCATCGTGCGTCCAGTATGGCTGTGCCGCACGGGGACGGAAGGGCCGTGAAGGTCTCGATCGCGCGAACCTCAGGTCACGGCACCTCCCCGCCGCCCCACGCCGGGGAGTCCGGCACGGGGGTGCGGGCCTCCCCCGGGGACGGCTGTTCCCGCCGGTCACGCACCTCTGTGGTGACGCGTACCGCGAGGTCGCCGGCCCCGGCGGGCAACCGCGCCGCGCGGGCGGCGTGCCTGTGGAAGGCGGGGCGCCGGGCGAGGAACGCGGCTTTGACGGCGCGGCCGTCGTCGTACGTGGTCCGCCCCAGGGTGCGTGTCCCGGCGCCGCCGGTGAAGGCGGCCGGGAGAACGCCGGAGGCGGCGGCCACGCGCCTGGTGTCCGGGGCGCTCACGGGGTGAAGTCCTGGGTCGCGACGACCCGGCCCGCCGAGTCGTGGACCGTGACTCGCTCAGTGACGCCGGTCATGGTGCCGTCGGGCGTGGCGGACCTCGGCACCTTCACCCGCGCGTACCAGACGCCCCAGCCGGGCTTGCCCGCGAGGACGAGGGCGGTGCCGTCGACGTCGCCCGCGGACGTGGTGACCGTGACACGGGCCGGTTCTCCCGGGCCGTGGAAGATGCCGGAGAGGAAGTAGACGTCGCCCTGTCCCGACTCCTGGAGGCTGATGCCGGGGCTGCTCATGTCGAGGTTGCCGTCAATGACGCTGCGGAACTGGGAGCCGGTCTCGTCCGGCTCCGTCCAGTGCTTGCCGTCCTCGGTGAGCCAGATCCTGGTGCCGGGCGAGACCGTCACGCGCTCGCCGGGCGCCACCACGCGCACCTTCCCGGCGGGCGCCGAGGGCGAGGGGCTCGCCGTGCCGGCCGTCGGGGAGGGCGGGCGCACACTGCTGCCGGGACCGGACGGCTCTTGGGCCGCACCCGTGCGGAACACCACCACGGCCAGCGGCACCAGCAGCACACCGCAGGCCGCCACGAGCACGGCGGCTCCGCGCCGCCGTCTGCGCAGCCGGCCCTCGCGTTCGATGGCGGCCAGCGGAACCACGGACGGGGTGACGTCGTAGGCGGCTTCGGCGAACACCTCGCGCAGCCGCTCGGCCTCGGCCGGCGGGGGTGGGGAACGGAACGGGTGGTTCATGGGCGGGCTCCGGAAACGGGGTGTCGGCCGTCGAACAGGGGGTGGGCCCGCAGGGCCTCGAGGCCACGCCGGGCATGGGTCTTGACGGTGCCGACCGAGCAGCCGAGGAGCTGGGCCGTCTCGGCCTCGCCGAGGTCCTCCCAGTAGCGCAGCACCATCACGGCGCGCTGCCGCGCCGACAGGGCCGCGAGCGCCTCGTCCAGGGCCGCTCGCTGGGCGACGGCCTCCGCGTGGCCGGGCTCGCTCTCGTCCACCCGCTCGGGCAGGAACGGCATCAGCAGCTGCACGACACGTCTCTTGCGCACCCGGCTGAGGTTGTTGTTGACCAGCGAGCGGCGCACGTAGAAGTCGACGTCGTCGCGCGGTATGCGCCGCCAGCGCGCGTACACCTTGGCCAGCGTGGTCTGGACGAGATCCTCGGCCTCGTGGAAGTCCCCGGTGAGCATGTGCGCGGTGCGGACCAGGCGGGGCCAGGCCGCGGTCGCGTACACGGCGAAGTCGCCGTCGTCTGCGGAGTCCTGGGAGGCGTCGGTGGGGGTGAGCGGCACGGCCGGCGGTCCCTCGGTGTCGGGTACGTGGGGGTGGAGGCGGTGCGGGGGAGCCGAGACCTGAACAACCCGGCTCTCCCGCACCACCGGGCTCACTTCAGCTGGGCGTAGATCCGGCCCTTGGTGTCGCGGACGGTGACGTTGCCGAGGAAGTCGGGGTCGCCCTTGCCGTCGGCCGGGACCTGGGCGGTGGCGTACCAGACACCCCAGCCGGGCTTGCCGGCGAGCTCCAGCAGCTTGCCGTGCACGGTGCCGGCCTTGGTCTCGACGGTGACGCGGGACGCGGTGCCCTTGCCGCCGTAGTAGAGACCGGAGAGGAAGTAGCGGCCCTCGGCGTCGCCTTCGGCCTGCATCGACACACCCGGCCGGGTCAGGTCGACGTTGCCGTCGACGACACTGCGGAACTGCGGCTCGGGGTCGCCGGCCGTCGTCCAGTGCTTGCCCTCCGCCGTGAGCCAGATCTCCGCGCCGCCGCCCACGGCGACGTGCTCGCCGGGAGCGACGATCCGGGCGGTGGGCGCCTTCCTGGCGGCGGCCTCGGCCACCGGCCGGGCGGCGGTGGCGTGTTCGGTCCGCGCCGCCGCGTGGGTGGAGGTGCCGGACGCCGCCTTCCCCTGCGAGACGGCGTACGACACCGTGGGCGCCCCGACCAGCGCGACGGCCACGGCGGTCGCGGCCAGATACTTCTGCATCCGTGTCATGGACGGACTCTCCTTGCGATATGAGGAACGTGCGGCGGTGAAAGGGTGCGGAGGGCGCCTCTCCACTCCTCCAAACTCCGTTGGCCCGTACGCCGGATGACACCCGGCGGGAAATTTCCCGCACGATCTCAGGACAGTGCGCTGCCCGCCTTCCACTGCTCCCAGCCGAGGTTCCAGTCGCCGTATCCGTTGCCCACGGCCACCGTGTCCTTGGAGCCGACGACCTTGACGACGTCGCCGGGGATGACCTCGTCGTAGAACCTCTTCGCGGTGCCGTCGGTGGCGAGTCCGACGCAGCCGTGGGTGACGTTCTGGTGCCCGGCGTAGGTGTTGGCCTTCGGGTTCTGGTGGAGATAGGTGCCCGAGGTGGTGAGGTGCACGGCGTAGTAGTAGTAACCCGCGTACGCGTCGCCGTAGCCGACGGTCTGCGAGTTCATGAAGACCTTGGTCGCCTTGTCGGAGACGACCATGGTGCCGTTCCAGGTCTCCATGCCCGGGGCGCCCGCCGTGACGGGAACCTTTCGCGTCGTACCGGCCTTCTCAACCGTCATGGAGTGTGTGCGGACATCGACCGTGGCGACGAGGGAGCGGCCCACCGTGAAATGCCGAGTGATCCCGGCACCGGCCCGGACGGTGACCTCCGTGCCGGGCTTCCAGTACGTGCGCGGCCGGAAGTCGACGCGCTGCCCGTCGAGCAGATTGCGGTCCTTGACCCAGCTCCACGCGCCCTCGACGTCGGCGGTGACCTTCAACTGCCGTTCCACGTCCGCCCGTTCGGCGGTGGGTACGGCACGGTCGAAGGTCACGGATATGGGCATGCCGACGCCGACGGTCTGCCGGTCGGCGATGTTGACGTGCGCGCCCGGCAGCGACTTCAGCGGCTTCGGCGTGGGCTTGTGCCCTTTCTGCGGACCCGGGTTGACGGTCGTGGTGGCCTCCGGTGCGGCGCCCGTCCCCGTGCCTCCGCTCCCGTCGGCCACGGCCCGCCCCGAGCAGCCGGCCAGTGCGAGCGCGCACACGGCCAGCACCGCCGCCCCCCAGGCGCGGCCCGGCCGGCGCCCCCTGACTCCGGTGGTCATCGTGATCCCCCTGTGGTGTGTTTCGATGTGCCACGTACGGGACCTGTACGCACGGCAGGGACGGCCGGGTTGCATCGGGCCGCGGAAATTCCGGAATCTCCGGCGGGGGGCATGACCGAGGAAGAGTTCGACGCGTTCTACGCGACCGCGTTCCCCCGGCTGACCGGTCAGCTCTACGCGTTCACCGGGGACCACGGTGAGGCGCAGGACGTCGTCCAGGAGGCGTTCGTCCGCGCCTGGGACCGGCGGCGGGAGTTCCTCGCCGACGGGGCGCCCGAGGCGTGGATACGGACGGTGGCGATGCGGCTCGCGGTGAGCCGCTGGCGCCGTGCGCGCCGCTGGCTCGAACTCGTGCGGCGCACTCCGCCGCCCGAGCACACCCCGGGACCCGATCCGGAGCGCACCGCTCTGGTCGCCGCGCTGCGCACCCTGCCGGAGGCGCAGCGGATGGCCCTGGTTCTGCACCATCTGTGCGACATGAGTGTGGAGCAGGTAGCCTCCGAAACCGGGGCTCCCGTGGGCACGGTCAAGGCCCGTCTGTCCCGCGGCCGGGCGGCACTGGCCCAGGTGCTCTCGGCGGACTCGACGGACGAGGAGGAGAGGGAGGACGGCCGTGTCCGATGAACTCACCTCGAACCTGCGCGAGTTGGCCGCCGAGGGCGAGACCCACCCGACGCTGACGGGCGCGGAGATCCGTGGCCGGGCGGTAAGCCGCCGACGCCGCCGGCGCGCTGTCGTGGCGACCGCCTCCGTGTCCGCCGCGGCGGCGCTCGCCCTGCTCGTCGCGGTCGACCTGGGCGGCGGCACGGACCAGCGGCCCGCCCCCGCCGCGAGCCCCACCGGCACCCCCAGCCTTCCGGCGGCGCCCGACGCCACGGTCGACCTGTCCCGGCGGCAGATGGAGATCGCGGGCCGTGTCCTGCCGATCACCTCCGGCACCGAGCTCCGGCCCACGGCGACGGGCCGGATGACGGTCACCGCCATGAGCGCGGCCAAGGTGATGCCCGCCACCACGGTCGGCCTCAAGTCGGACTACGACCTCAAGTTGTCCTGGGTGATCGAACTGTCCTTCTCCGACGGGTCGGCGAACTTCATCGCCGCCATCGCGCACGACGAGAAGGCGCCCGGCAACTACGACCACACGACGGGCTGGATCGGCCTGCGCTCGACGGACGCGGCATGGCTGTACAAGCAGGTGAAGCTGGGCGCGGTGATCGACATCGAGGGGTCGGCGCCCAGGTCCACCGGCGACCGGTCCACGGCAGGTCCGGACGCGAACGCGGGCACGGGCGCCGGCTCGGGCGGTTAGGCCCTCGGGGCGGACGGCGGGTGGCCGCGGTCCGGGCTGCCGGCCGGTGGCCGTGCGGGCGGCCGGAGTCCGGACGCCGCGGAGCGGCGCCGGCCGGTCTTCGCGCGGTCGTCACAAAGGCCGTCGAGATACGCGTCCAGCGCGGCGAACGTGGCGGCGGGCTGTTCGAGGTGCGGCAGGTGCCCGGCTTCGGGCACGGCCTGGAACCGCCTGTCGACCAGGACGAACGGGCCACGCTGCTCGCACTGTTGCGCCGCGTCGGCCCGCGGGACGAGGGGTCCTAGGATCGGTGCCCATGGAACTGACAGGTCTCTTCGTCCTGGCCGCACTGATGATCGCGAGCTTCGCCGGACTGGAAAGCAAGCTGGGCCGCACCGACCGCAGAATCGCCCGCGTCGAGCGCAAGCTCGACCTGATCCTCGACCACCTCGGCCTGCACGCCGGTGACCCGGAGCTGCCGCAGGTCACCGCGCTGCTGCGGGAGGGCAAGAAGATCCAGGCCATCAAGGCCTACCGCGAGGCCACGGGCGCCGACCTCAAGGAGGCCAAGGAAGCGGTCGAACGCATGGGGTGACCGGCCCGCCGGGGCGCGACCCCGCTCCAGGTGCGCCCGCCCCGAGCGGCACCGCTCCGGGCACCCCCGCCCCGAGGAACCCGGTTGCGGGTGCGCCCGCCCCGCGCGACCCCGCTCCCGGCGCGCCCGCCCCGCGCGGGCCCGCTCCGAGAGCGCCTGCCCGGCGGCCGAGCCGTCGGCGGGAGGTCAGAGCGGGGGCTGCGCCGGGGCCGGCCCCAGGGTCGTCGTGCCCGGCGCGGTGCGATGGCCGAGGCCCGTGCGGTACGCGTCGAGCGCCGCCTCGATGCGGCCCGTGCGGCGCAGCAGGTCACCGAGGAGCCGGCACAGGTCGGCCAGGTCCCCCGCCGCCCCGGCCCGCTCCAGCAGGCTCATCGCGCGCACATAGTGCTCCTCGGCCGCCTCGGTCTCCCGGGCGTCCTCCGCGATGATGCCGAGGAGCCGGTGCGCGGCGGCCGAGTGGATGGCTCCGCGCTCGGGACTGAGGTCGCCGAGCACCTCCCGCAGCAGGGCGGCGGCCTCCTCCGACTTGCCGCGCCGGTGCAGTACGTCGGCGAGCTCGACGGCGACCTGACTGGTGTAGAGGGCGGCCCGCTTGGCGGAGAGCATCGCCTGCGCCTCGCGCAACTCGGCTTCGGCGCGCTCCAGTTCGCCGTTCTGCGCGTACAGGTACCCGCGCATCCAGTGGCAGTTGGCCAGTTCGGTGCGGATCTGGAGCTGGCGGTAGAGCTCGGCCGCCTTGGCGAGGGACACGTCGGCCTCGGCGATGCGCCCCTCGGCGATCATCGTGCGGGCCACCGAGCGGTGCATCCGCGCCACCAGCGCCGGATCGCCGACCTGCGGCGCGAGGGCCAGTGCGAACTCGGCCGCCTGGGCGGCCCGGGCGTGCGCGCCCATGTCCATGTAGGGCGCGATGACTCCCGTGTAGAGCAGGAGCAGCGCGTCGGGGTCGTGCAGTCCGGTGCGGTTGAGCTCGTCGAGCGTGGACTCGAACAGGTAGCAGGCGTAGCGCAGTTCGCCCGCCAGGTAGTGGGAGACGGCGCGCCCGCGCACGGCGGGCACACGCTGCGGCAGCGGCGCGTCTCCCGTGCGGCGCTCGGACTCCTCGAAGCGCTCCCGTGCGGTGGCCAGATCGCCGGTCTCCAGGGCGCATTCACCGAGGCCCAGCAGCGCGGCGGCCTGCTCGGCGATGAGCCCGTGCGTGTCCGCCTCCGCGAGGAGCAGGGCGTACTGCTCCGCCGCGACCTCGGCCTCTCCGGTGGCGAGCGTGCGCTGCGCGTCGGTCAGCCGCAGCCGCAGACCCGTGGCGAGATGGGCGGGCCGCCCGGTCGTGAGCTCCTCGTAGGCGATGCCGAGCCGCTCGGCGATGTGCCGCAGCGCGGGTTCGGAGGCCCGCACCCGGCCTGCCTCCAGGGTGGAGATGTAGGCGGGCGTGTACGCGGGCTCCGCCAGCTGTTTCTGCGTCAGACCGCGGTCCGTACGCAGCTGTTGCACCCTGCGCCCGATGATCTCCGGGTCGTCGCGCTCCGCCATGGATTAAGCATGCCATTAAGTCGACTTACATTCGGACGACTCCTGACTATTGTCCAACCTCCTGGCGGCTCTTGCTCTTTGACGCCCGCAGCCCCTACGTTAAGCGACGGATTAAGCCTGCTTAATAAGCTGCTGTTGTTGCGAGGTCGCCGTGGTCCGACGTCTTTTCGCGCGCTACTCCAGAGGGTTCGGTGCGGCCGTCGTCGCCGTGGCGGCACTGGTCACGGCCGCGAACGCGGGCCCGGCGCGGGCGGCGGAACCGCCCCGCCCCACCCAGCACGTGCCGTCGACGGTGGCACAGACCGGGCGCTGAGGTCCGGCCGGGTCCCGCCCCCCCTTGGGAACCCGGCCCACCCCGGTGCCCGCCGCCCTGGGGCGGCACGTACGGCGGCCGTCGGCGGAACTCCCCCTTCCGCCGGCGGCCGCCGGACGACCACGGCGCCGCCCCGGTGACCGCCGCCCTCCCGCCGGTGGCCGTCCGGTGACCGCCGCTCCGCCCCCGGCCCGCTCCTGACGCACTCCCCTCCCACGTCGGCCCTCCGTGGCTACGCTGACCCCGTGACCTCTCCCGCCGCCCGCACCGCGCTGGACCTCACCGCCGACCTCCCGGTCCCGGACCTGGAGGACTTCTACCGGGACCTGCACCGCCATCCGGAACTGTCCCTGCGCGAGCACCGCACGGCCGACCGGCTCGCCGGGCGGCTGCGCCGGGCCGGGTACGAGACCCATGACGGTGTGGGCGGCACCGGCGTCGTGGGCGTGCTGCGCAACGGCGAGGGCCCCACCGTCCTGCTCCGCGCCGACATGGACGCGCTCCCCGTCACCGAGGAGACCGGCCTGCCGTACGCCTCGACGACGCCCGGGGTCATGCACGCCTGCGGTCACGACCTGCACGTCACCTGGCTGGCCGGCGCCGCCGACGCGCTCGCCGCCGGACGCGACACCTGGAGCGGCACGCTGGTGCTGGTCGGCCAGCCCGCCAAGGAGACCGGGGAGGGCGCGGCCGGGATGCTCGCGGACGGCCTCTACGAGCGCGTCCCGCGGCCGGACGTGCTGCTCGCCCAGCACGTCGCGCCGGGCCCCGCCGGCCTGTACGCGCACTCGCCGGGCCTGATCATGTCCGCCTCCACCGACATCGACATCGTGGTGCACGGGGTCGGCGGCCACGGCTCGCGCCCCGAGGCGACCGTCGACCCGGTGGTGACGGCGGCGTACATCGTGACCCGGCTCCAGACCGTCGTGAGCCGCGAGGTCGCGGCGCGCGAGTCCGCGGTCCTGACGGTCGGACGGATCGAGGCGGGCACCCGGCACAACATCATTCCGTCCGAGGCGCGTCTGTCCCTCAACCTGCGCACACAGTCGCAGGAGGTCCGCGAGCGGATGATCGCCGCCGTGCGCCGTGTCGCGCGGGGCGAGTGCGCGGCGGCGGGCTGCCCCCGCGAACCCGACGTCACCGTCGGCAGCAGCTTCCCGGTGACCGTCAACGACCCCGACACGGACCGCCGTGTCTCCGCCGTGCACGCCGAGGTCTTCGGCGCGGGGACGGTCCTCGACCCCGGGCCGGCGATGGGCAGCGAGGACTTCGACCGGCTCGCGCTGGGCGAACTCCCCTACTCCTACTGGTTCGTGACGAGCACCCCGGCCGACGTGTGGGACGCGGCTCCGGGCGGCGGCGACCTGATGGACCGGCTCGCCGCCGTGCCCGGCAACCACAGCCCGTTGTTCGCCCCCGACCTGTCCGTGGTCGCGCCGGGCGTACGGACGCTGGTGTCGGGGGCGCTGGTGTCGCTGAACGTCGCCTGACCTGCTCCTCAGGCCTGCGTCTGGAGCTGGCGTAGGTGCTGCCGTACGTGGTCCAGCGCCCCCTGCCGGCGGCCCGGCACCCGTCCTCGCAACTCGGCGAGCGCGGACCCCAGTTCACGGGCGGGCACCGCGTCGCCGACCAGACCCCACTGGTGGTGGGCCCGGTCCACGGCCGACTCCACCGCCGGGGAGTCGGGTGCCTCGCCCGCGCCCAGCCGGGCGTCCGCGACCGCCAGCCAGGTGCGGCAGCTGCGCTCCGGGTCCGCCGCGAACATCGCCAGGTCCGCGCGCACCTCCATCCAGTGCAGCACCTGCTCGGAGGCGGGCCCGTACGTCCGCAGCGCCTCCTGCTCCCGCCGCCCGGCCAGCGCCTCGGCCTCGCCGTGCCGGCCGGCCTGGACGGCGGCGGTGATGGTCTCGTGCGGGTCTGGACCCGCCGGGGAACCGGTGTGGGCGTCCGCCGGAGCGAAGGCCGCGGCGGGTCGCCCGGCCGGCCGGAAGCCGCCGGTCGGCGGGGCCGTGGGCGGCACGGCCGGCAGGGGTGGGGGCACGGCGGCCACGGGCACCGCCTCGGCGGCGCCGTACGCGCCGTGCCACGGCCGCGCCACCGCCTGCGGCGTCAGCACGATGTCGGGCGGCCCCGGCCTGGCCTCCTCGCCGGTCGCCCGGGTCAGCGCCTGCTGGTGCAGTTCGGCGAGGGGAGGCCGGTGACCGCTGCGCAGGACGGTGGCCGCCGCCCTCATGTACGCCGGGGCCGCCACGCTGCGGCGGGGCGGCGGCGGCGCGATCCGGCCGTACAGCGCGGTGGACGGGCCTGCCGTCAGGGGGCGGGCGGCGAGGTGGTCCCAGGTCTCCGCGTCGGCGTGCAGGTCGACGAGGAGCGTGGTCGTGCCCGCGGGGCGCAGCCGGAGTTCCTCCGTGATCCAGTGCCAGGGGAAGGCGGTGTAGCGGACCGTCGCCGGGGTGGTGCGGGCGAGGGCGAGGTGCGGCAGTCGCTGGCGGCGGTCCAGTTGGAGCTGGCCGGTGAGGAAGACCGTCAGCGGGCCGGGCGAGGCCGCCGCCGCGCGCAGCCGGGTCAGGACGGCCTGCGGCTCCAGCGGGTCGGCCAGTTCCACGACGTTCGCCGTGTCGGTGCCGGACAGCACGGCGGGGGACACCGCGGCCAGGACGGGGAGCACGGACGCCGCGTCCACCAGACACCCCTTGCCCACCGGCGAGGCCGCGAGGAGCAGCACGGTTCCGGGCACAGATTCCCCTCCCCATCGATCACGTACGGCAGCACCGTAACCGCTGCGCGTGCAAAGCGGGGACGGCGGGAGGGCGAACGCCCCGCCCGTGCGCGGGTTCCGCGGGCCGGTCACGGTCGGTCGCGGGCGCTATCGGCGGCGCACGGCGAAGATCGTGGTGTCGTCGGCCAGCCGGCCGCCGCAGTGCCGCAGCGTGTCGTCGCGGACGAAGCGGACCAGGCGGTGCGGGTCCGCGGTGCGCGGGTCCTCGGTCAGGGCGCGGGCCACGTGTTCGCGCAGCGGGAAGAAGGCGCCGCTCGCGTCGCGCGCCTCCGTCACCCCGTCGGTGACCAGCAGCAGCGTCTCGCCGTGCGCGAGCGGGACCTCGATCAGCGGCGGCGGGTCCTGTCCCAGCTCGCTCAGCCCGAGCGGCAGTCCGTCGCCCGGCGGCAGCTGACGCACGTCGTGCGCGGTGATCACCAGCGGTGGTTCGTGCCCGAAGTTGATGACCTCGACGCTGTCGGTGGAGTCCGGCGGGAATCCGATCAGGATGCCGGTCGCGAAGCGGTCGCCGTCGAGGCGGCCGAGCTTGGACGTGTAGTCGCCGTGCCGCAGCATCCGCACCTCCAGCCGGTCGGCGACCGTGCGCAGCAGGGGTTCGTGGTACCCCGACTCCCGGAACGTGCCGAGCAGCGCGGCGGCCGCCTCCACCGCTCCGAGCCCCTTGCCCTGGACGTCGCCGAGCAGGACGCGCGTGCCGTGCAGCCCCGGCTGGATGTCGTAGAAGTCCCCGCCGACGCGGGCGTCGCTGTCCGCCGCGAGGTAGACGGCCGCGTGGTCCAGGCCTCCCCAGCCCGGTACGAGCGGGCGCAGCACCGTGCGCCGGGTGGTCTCGGCGACGTCCCGCATGTGCAGCATGCGCTGTTCGCCGCGGACCCGGACGGCGCAGGCGAGGACCGCGAGCATGCTGCCCAGGGCGACGAGGATGAAGTCGGGCAGGCCCGTCTGGTACTGGTGCGGCCAGGACGTGTCGACACCGATGTAGGTGGCCAGCGAGAGCACCGCGAGCGCCGCCGTGCCCCACACTCCGCAGATCGCCGCCGCGATGCCGGGCACCAGCACGATCCACGAGATGATCCGGAACTCGCCCGAGCTGTTCCAGTCGAACACGGCGATGCCGATGAGCAGGAGCAGCGGCGGCATCCAGGCGACGCTGCGTCCGTGCATGCGCAGCAGTGTCTGCCGCTGGACGGCGTCGGGTCGCCCGGCGCTCGTCCGTGGTTGCTCCGCGGGGCTGCGGCCGGCCACCGGATCAGTACGCGACCGACATCCGGGCGCGCGGGTGGGCGTCCTTCTCCAGCTCGTCGACGACGGCGATCGCGTAGTCCTCCGCACTGATCCGGCTGTTGCCGTGGTCGTCGGTGAGCAGCCGGTCGCCGCCGACACGGAAGGTGCCGGTGCGTTCACCGGGGGCGATCTCCGCGGCGGGGGAGACGTACGTCCAGTCGACGGCGTCGTCGTCCAGAGCGCGGTAGTAGTCGAGCACGTCACGGTGGGCGAGTGCCTCGGACAGGTAGGCCTCGGGGAAGCCGGGCTCGTCGACGATCGCCCGGCCCTCGGGGGTCTCCAGGCTGCCGGCGCCGCCGACGATCACGAGCCGCCGGACTCCGGCCGCGCGGGCACCCTCCACCAGCGCCTTGTTGATCGCGAGGAAGGGCTCGCGGGCCTCCGACCCGTCCCGCGGCGGCACACAGGCGGAGACCACCGCGTCCGCGCCCGCCGCCAGCTCGGCCACCTTCGCCGGGTCCGAGGCGTCGGCGGCCGTCGCCGTGACCCCCGGGATCGGGGACTGTCCGGAACGGCTCACGGCCACGACGCGGTGCCCGCGCGCGGACGCCTCGGCGGCGATACGGCTGCCGACCATCCCGGTGGCGCCGAAAAGTACGAGCTTCATGCAGCTCAGCGAAGCACGCGCCCGGGAGGCCCGCATCCCGGCGAAACAGGTGGTCGCGAAGGCTGTCCTCCGACTTGCCAGGCACCGGGGCGGGGTGTGCTCTGGAAGGCAGGGGCGAGGAGAGAGAGGAGTGTTCCCATGGCTCAAGCGGCACCTGTGTCACCCGCCTCAGGGACACCACGCACCCCCGACGTCTTCGGGGAGCGCACGCACGCGATCGCACGGTGGGCGGTGCCCGCCGCGCTCGGACTCGTCTACGGCTACTGGGCCGCGGCCATCACCCGCTACGGCGGCCCGATCACCGGCTGGAACGTCCTGTTCGGGTTCGTGTGCGCCATCGTGTTCGCGCTGCTCCTCATGGGCGTGAGCAGGCTGGCACCGCTGATGAAGCGGGAGCTGCACGCCGTGGTGTGGGGCGCGTTCGCGGGCTGCGCGGTCGGTTTCCTCTTCAGCCAGAGCAACGCGTCGGTGCTGGCGTCGTCGCTGATGGGCCTGGTGGCCGGGGCCGGCGTGTTCCTCGGGGCCTTCTACCGCTACTACACGCACGAGGACGCGGCGGGACACCGCGTCGGATGACGGCGTGACGGTCCGTCCGACGGACACACCGCGCACGCGTCCCGACGACGCACGGCGCACGAGGCCCCGGCAGCAGCCGGGGTCTCGTGCGTCTCCCTCACTCACTCACCTACCCCCTGGGACCCCGGTCCCAGGAGCCCGTGGAGGAGCCGGAGATGGTCCCGTCCGGCTCCAGGGTCCGGAGCGGAGGCCGTGGTGCCCGCCGCCACGACGGTCGGGCCGCCGGTGAACGGGGCCGCGACGGACGGCGGCTGCGGCAGGAACCCGCAGGGCCCGGGTGTCGCGCATGTCGGCCTCCTTCTCCTCTCCCAGGAAACACCCGTTCGGGTGAGGCCTCCACCGGAGCGCCCGGGGGCCTTGTGTCCCCTGGGATTCACGAGGGTGCGAGCGGGGCTCACGCGGGCGTACCGGCGAAGGCCGGGCCCGGGTGACCGGCGCGGAGCCCCCTTCGGCTTGTCATATGCGCCCATTTGCAGGCAAACCGCTCGCGTGACGCGTCCGGGAGGACTTGCCTGGAGGAGTGTCCCAACGTGTCCGGAGCTCCCTGTCGGCCGTGCTGATCCTCCTCGCCTGTCTGCTCGCGCCGCTCGGCGCGCTGTCCACCTGGGCGATGTACGGGCTCGGCGACCCCGGCCGGTACCGGGCCACGGTGGCACCGCTCGCCGCCGACAGCGACGTGCGGGACGCGATCGCCGCCGGCGTCACGGACGGCATCCTGCGCGAGGTCCATGTACGGCCGCGGCTGCAGGGGCCGGTGAACCACTTCGTGCGGGACGCGGTGCTCTCGTTCACCGAGACCGAGGCGTACCGCACGGCGTGGGAGGCCGCCAGCATGGCCGTGCACGACGCCGTGATGCAGGCGCTGCGCGACGACCGCGCGGGGCCGGTGACCGTCGACCTCGCGCCCGTCACCGAGCAGGTCAAGCGCCGGCTCACCGACGACCACATGCCGTTGGCGAACCGCATCCCCGTCGAGCACACCGAGGTCACCGTGCTCGAAGCCGAGGATCTGGCCCAGTTGCGAAAGGGGTTCCACGTGCTCGAAGTCGCCGCGTTCTGGCTGCCGATGGGCGCCGTCGCGTTCGCCCTCGCGGGCATCCTCGTGGCGGTGCGCCGGCGCCGGGCGCTCCTGGCGACCGGGCTCGGCACCGCGCTGGGCGCCGCGCTGCTCGGCGCGGCGATCACCGTGGGCCGCCGGATGACCCTCGCCGACCTGCCGCCCGACGTGTCGCCGCTGGCCGCGGGCGCGGTGTACGACGCGCTCACGGAGACGCTCCGGCTGGTGTCCTGGCTGCTCCTCGCCCTCGGCCTCGCCGTCGCGCTGGCCGCGGGGATCACGGGTGTGTACGCGCGATACCGGCGAGCGTCCGCAACGCCCCCGCAAGCTCCCGCGGAGCGGTCGAGGCGAGTCCGAGCCTGACGCAGTCCTCGGCCCGCGTACCGAGCACCGGGACCGTGAAGGCGGGCCCCGGGGTGAGCGCGATGCCCCGCTCCGCCGCCGCGGCGGCGAAGGTGTCCGCCCGCCACGGGGACGGCAGTTCCCACCAGAGGTAGTACGCCTGCGGGTCGGCGCGCACGGCGAAGCCCGCGAGGTGTTCGGCCGCGAGCCGCTGACGGCTCGCGGCGTCCGCCCGCTTGGCGCGCACCAGGCGATCCACCGTGCCGTCGCCGATCCAGCGCACCGCCGCCTCCAGGGCGAACCGGCTCGCGGTCCACCCACCCGAGCGCAGGGCGGCGGCCACCTGCCCGACGCGTCCCTCGGGTGCGACGAGGAAGCCGGCCGTCAGACCCGGGGCGACCCGTTTGGAGAGGCCGTCGACGACATACGTGCGCTCGGGGGCATGGGCGGCGAGCGGGTCGGGGGAACCGTCGTGCAGGAAGGACCAGATGCGGTCCTCGATCAGAGGGAGGTCCATGTCCCGTGCCGTGGCCGCGAGCTGACGGCGCCGCTCCCTGCCCGCCGTCACCGAGGTCGGGTTGTGCAGGGTCGGCTGGACGTACACGGCGGACAGCGGCGTGGAGCGGTGGGCGGTCGCGACCGCCTCCGCGCGCAGGCCTTCGTGGTCCATGGCCAGCGGGACCAGGGTGATGCCGAGGCGCTCCGCGATCTCCTTGACCAGGGGGTAGGTCAGGTACTCGACGCCGACGCGGCCCCCGGGGCGCACCAGGGTGGCGAGTGCGGCGGCGATGGCCTGACGGGCGTTGCCGGCGAAGGCCAGCCGGTCCGGTGCCGGGTGCCAGCCCGGGGTGGCGAGGAGTGCCGCGGCGGCCTCGCGGACGGCGGCCGTGCCGGTGGCGGGGGCCGTGCGCAGTGCGTCGGTGAGCACGTCGGGGCGCAGCAGCGGGGCCAGTCCGTCGGCGAGGAGCTCCGACTGGCCCGGCGCGGAGGGGTAGTTGAGCTCCAGGTTGACCCGGGCGGTGGTGGCGGGCTCGGCGAGCGCGCGGCCCGAGGGTGCGGGGGAGGCCCGTACGAAGGTGCCGCGCCCGACCTCGCCGACGACCAGTCCACGCCGGACGAGTTCGGCGTACACCCGCCCGGCCGTCGACCCGGCGATCCCGCGTCGGCGGGCGAACGCCCGCTGCGGGGGCAGCCGTTCGCCGGGCTTGAGCCGACCGGCCGTGATGTCGGCGGCTATGCGGTCGGCGATGCGCCGGTAGTCCTCCATGCGGCCCCTCCACATTGCACCGAGTGCAAAGATCTTATTGCACCGAGGAGTTGGCCGCGCCTAGGGTCGTGGCCATGGCACCCTTCCTCGCTTACGAGGACAAAGGGGGCGCCTCCTCGACGGCGCCCCTCGTCCTGATCCACGGCCACCCCTTCGACCGCACCATGTGGGCTCCGCAGATCGCGGCCTTCTCCCCCTCCCGCCGGGTCGTCGTCCCGGACCTGCGCGGCTACGGCGCGTCCCCCTCGCAGCCCGGAGTTCCCGGAGATCCCGCCCTCACTCCCCTGTCCACGTTCGCCGAGGACATCTCGTCACTTCTGGACGACCTGGGCATCTCCACGTTCGTCCTCGGCGGGCTCTCCATGGGCGGCCAGATCGTCATGGAGTGCTACCGGACGTTCCCGGAGCGCGTCCGGGGACTCGTCCTCGCGGACACCTTCCCCGCCGCCGAGACCCCCGAGGGCAGAAGGACCCGCAACGCGACGGCGGACCGGCTGCTGCGCGAGGGCATGCGCGGATACGCCGACGAGGTGCTGTACAAGATGGTCGCCCCGTACGCCGAGGCCGAGGTGGCGGCGCATGTGCACCGCATGATGGTGTCGACGCCTCCCGAGGGCGCGGCGGCGGCCCTGCGCGGCCGGGCCGAACGCCCCGACTACCGCGAACTGCTGACCCGCGTCACCGTCCCGGCGCTGGTCGTGGTGGGCGCCGACGACGAGTACACCCCCGTCGGTGACGCCGAGGCGATGCACGCGGCGCTGCCCGACTCCACGCTCCACGTGATCGGTTCGGCCGCGCACCTGCCGAACCTGGAGCGGCCCGAGGAGTTCAACGGCGCGCTCGCGGACTTCCTGGCACGGATCGACGACTGAACCGACGAGGGGGCGGGGGAGCCGGGGCGGGGCCGTACCGGCGAGTCCGGGGCTGTCGCTGTTCGGGACGGGCCCGGCGCGAGGCCTTCCCCGTCGCGGGGACCGGTCCGTCACGGGGACCGATCCGGCGCGGTGACCGGCCCGGCGCGGGGACCGATCCGGCGCGGTGACCGGCCCGGCGCGGGACCCGGACCGTCACCCGTCCGGCCGAGCGGGGCATGCGGCCCCCGTCCCCCGGGGCGAACCTGCGAGTGACACTCCAGGCCCCGAGGAGACCCCATGTCCCAGAACACCGCGCCCCTCAGCCCCAAGCCCGCCCCGGGCCCGGCCGGCGGACCCTCCCGCGGCTCGGGATGGCACTCGGGAGGCACCCTCTTCGCCGGCGTCCTGATGCTGGTCGGCGGCATCCTGGGCATCCTCATCGGTATCACGGGCATCGCCAAGGACGACGTGTACGCCCGCATCGGCACCTACGTCTACGAGTTCAACCTCACCACCTGGGGCTGGATCCACCTCGTCATCGGCGTGATCGTCGCGATCACCGGCTGGGGCGTCCTGAAGGGCCACGAGTGGGCGCGCGCCGTCGGTATCGCCGTCGCCGCCCTCTACATGATCGAGTACTTCATGTTCCTGCCCTACGAGCCCGTCTGGTCCGTCATCGCCATCGGCATCGCGGTGTTCGTGATGTGGGCGCTGGCGACGGGAGGCGACTCGCCCAGGACCGCCAAGACCGCCTGAGCGGACCTTCCGGGCAACCCGGCACCGCGGCACCCCGTCCTTGAGGGAGGATTCGGGCACCCACGCGGACGAGGGGAGGCCGGGACGTGGACACTGCGACGGCTGAGTGGCCGGACCCCCGGGCGCCCGGAGGCATGCGCCGGACCGGGCGCCGGGCCGCCGCCTGGGCGTCCGGGCTGCTGCTGGCCGCGGTGAGTGCCGTCGTCGGATGCCGGGCGGCCGACAGCGACGGGATCACGCCCGTGCCGCAACTGCTGGCGTTCCTGCCCTGGCTGCTCGCCCCCACCGCACTCGGACTCCTGCTCGCGCTGCTCGCGCGCCTGCGCATCGGGATGGTGTGGGGCGTGGTCGTGCTGGGGGCCGTCGCCTGGTACGCCGAGCCGTACGGCAGGACGAGCGAGCCCGGCGGTCCACCGCTTGCGGAGCTGCGGGTGATGACCTCCAACGTGGAGTTCGGGCGGGGCACCGACTCGCTCATCGGCGCCGTACGGCGGCAGAAACCCGACATCCTGTTCGTGGAGGAGTGCGAGCACGTGTGCTCCCGGGCCCTGCGGGACGCCTTCGGAGGCAGCGGAGGTGACTATCCGTACCGGCAGGCCGTCGAGGGGGCGGGGTCCGACGGCTCGGTCATCATGAGCCGGTTCCCGCTGAAGGCGGCGGCCGGCGTACCGGGCACCATGGGCATGCCCGGAGCGGTCGCCGACGTGCGCGGGCACGACGTACGGCTCCAGCTCGCCCATCCGATGCCTCCGCTCCCCGGCCAGCTCGGCGTCTGGCGGCGCGAGCTCGGCGAGCTGCGCGACTACGCGGCGGCCGGTGACGGTTCCACCGTCGTCGCCGGGGACTTCAACGCCTCCCAGGACCACGCCGCGTTCCGCCGCATCCTCGACACCGGGCTGCGCGACGGCGCCCGCCTCGCGGGAGACCCGCGCACCCCGAGCTGGCCCGCCAGGACCACGCCGACGCTCGGCGCGCAGATCGACCACGTGCTCGTGTCCGAGGACTTCTCGGCGAACGCGGCCGTCTTCCCCCGGATCACCGGCACCGACCACCGCGCCCTGGTCGTCGACCTCACCCTCCATCGGCTCCGCTGAGCACCACCCCGGCACCCGTGGTGCCCGAGGTGGCCCCCACCTGCGCGAACGGGCCGGGAGGCGGACGAACCCGGCCCTCATAATGGGCACATGTCCCGCGAGTTCCCCATCGGCCTCACTCCTCCGGACTGGCTGGTCAGGAACCTCCAACCGCAGAAGGCGTCCGTCAACCGCGCCGCTGCCGCCCGCGCCTGCGTCGCCCTCTCCCTGCCGCTCGCCGTCGGCATCGCCACCGGGCGGGCGGACTACGGGGCCCTCGCCTCCATGGGCGCGTTGTCCGGGGTCATCGGCGACACCGCGGACGCGTACCGCATGCGCATCCTCAACATCGCCGTGCCGCAGCTCTTCGGCGCGGTCGGCGTCACGGTCGGCGCGCTCGTGTTCGGACACGGCTGGACCGCCGTCGTCGCCGTCACCGCGGTCGCCCTCATCTCCGGGATGATCTCCACGATCGGCGCCGTGGCCTCCGTGTCCGGTCTGCTGCTCCTCCTCAACTGCGTGATCGGTGCCGGCCTTCCGCTCCCCGGACCGTGGTGGCTGGCACCCCTGCTGATGTCCGGCGGCGGGCTCCTCGTCCTCCTGCTGGCCCTGGTCGCCTGGCCGCTGCGGTCGGGTGTACCGGAGCGGGACGCCGTCGCGAGCACCTACCGGACGGTCGCGGACCTGCTCGCCGCGAGCGGGACCGCCGCGTACGAGGACGCCCGCTTCGCCGTCACCCAGTCCCTCAACCAGTCCTACGACCTCGTCCTCGCCCGGCGCGCCTTCCACCACGGCCGCAGCCCCGACCTCGTCCGGCTGCTCGCCCAGCTGAACGCCGTCACCCCGATCATCGAGGCCGCCCCCGCCGCCCACCAGCAGGGCGAGCCGCTGCCCGCCGAGATCCCCGAGGCCGCGGGCCGCCTCGCCGACGCCGTCGCCGCCGGCCGCTCCGGGCCCCTGGAACTCCGGCTCCCCGAGCCCACCAACGAGGCCGCCCGCGCGGTCGACCACGCCCTGCGCCACGCGGCCGACGTGGCGACGGACCAGGCTCCCGACCGGGCCCCCTCCGACGACCGCCTCGGCCGGCCCGTCGCCCTGCGCGTCCGGGCCGGACGGGCCGCCCGCGAGGTCGTCCTGTCCGCCGCGTCCTGGCGCTACGGTCTGCGCCTGGCCCTGTGCATCGGCCTCGGGCAGGTGCTCGTCTCGATCGTCCCGGTGCCGCGCTCCTACTGGATCGCGCTCACCATCACCTTCGTCATGAAGCCCGACTTCGGGTCCGTCTTCTCCCGGGCGCTGCTGCGCGCGCTGGGCACGGTGGCCGGCCTCGTCGTCGCGGCCGCGGTCCTCACGGTGGTGCCGCGCGGCTGGTGGGACGTGGCCGTCATGATGCTCCTCGCGCCGCTCGTCCCGGCACTGACCCCGCGCGGCTACGGCTACCAGACCGCCGCCATCACCCCGGTGATCCTGCTGCTGTCCGACACCCTCAACCACCAGGGAACGGGCCTCATCGTCCCCCGCCTGATGGACTCCCTCATCGGGTGCGCGATCGCACTGGTCGCCGGGTATCTGCTGTGGCCGGAGAGCTGGCACACCCGGGTCGGCGACCGGCTCGCCGACGCGGTGACCGACACGGCCACGTACGTGGAGCGCGCGTTCGGCGGCGATCCCGATCACGCCGACCGCGCCCGGCGGCGCCGCCGCCTGTACCGCGACCTGTCCGCCATCCGTACGGAGTTCCAGCGCGCCCTGACCGAACCGCCGCCCACCGGGCGCCGGGCCGCCGCGTGGTGGCCACTCGTCGTCGCCGTCGAACGGATCGTCGACGCGACGACCGCGGCGCGTGTCCGGGTCAGACAGGGCGCGGCGGAGCCGTCCGCCGCGGAGGTCTCCCACGTCGTGCTCCAGTTGCGGGAGCTGTCGGCGGGGCTGCGGGAGACCGAGGTGCTCGTCGCCGTCCGCACGGACCTGACCGGTCCCCCGGACAGCGTGCTCGAACCGCTGCGTCAGGAGGTCGCCGCGGCGCGGGCGATCGCCTCGCCCCACTGACCGGGCGCGGGCCGCCACGGCTGGGGCGGGGCACCACGGCCGGGGCGGGCCCGGGCGGAAACAGCAGCGCGGGCCGCCCGTGCAGGGGGCGGCCCGCACCCGTGGGGGGTGGGTCTGGTCTGCTGATGCGGAACTAGCGGGCGTTCGCCTTGCCCAGCGCCTTCTCATGGGCGAGCGCCTTGTCCAGCGCCTTCGCGAAACCGTTCGCCCAGAGCTGGTCCACGCGGGCCCGCTCGTTGGCGTCGGGGTTCGAGTTGGTGCAGGACGGGCCGGGACCGCCGCCCGACATGAGCTCGCTGCACGGGCCCTCGTAGTGGTCGGGCAGACCGAGGACGTGGCCCGTCTCGTGCGCGGTCACGCGCGTGGAGTCGTACTCCTGGTTCTGCGCGTAGTCGAGGAACACATAGCCGCCGCCGTGGCCGTCGGTGGAGGCGTACGAGCCGCGGGAGTCGTTGCCCTCGCGGTACGAGAAGTCGGCGTTCGAGCCCGACTGGAGTTTCACGTTCGCCACCGCGCCGTTCCATATCTGGGCGCTGCGGGCTATCTGAGCACTGAACGTCGGGGCGCCGGAGGCGTCGTAGACGACGGTGACGGCCGCGGCGCCCGGGTGCGCCGCACGCTTCTGGGCCACCGACTTGACGACCGCCTCGAAGAACGCCTGGTTGGCCTTGGCCTCCTCGGACGAACCCGCGTACGCGGACACCGTGTGACCGGCCTGCGCGGAGGCGGTGTTCGGGGTGGCGGGGACGCTCGCCGAGGCGAGCTGCGGGGAGACGGCGGACGCGGTCACCAGACCGATTCCGACAGCGGTCGCCCGGGCGAATGCGGACATGCGCATTGATGACTCCTTGTGTGGGGGGTGAAGTCGTCATCGGCGAGTGTCGATGCCCGTGAGGCGGCTGTGATGATGGCAAGTGGCGATAGTCCGGAGCTATCAGCCCGCACTCGATCACCCAACTCGCCCATTTCAGAGCGGTTTTGTGCGTCTGGTGAAAGCTTTGATTCCGCTTTAGGCTCCGACGGCATGGAGCTTGAGGTCAGGCACCTCCGCGCACTGTGCGCCATCGCCGACACCGGCAGCCTGCACCGCGCCGCCCGCCAACTCGGCGTCGCCCAGCCCTCGTTGAGCACACAGCTGCGGCGCATCGAGCAGGAGCTCGGCGGCGCGCTGTTCCTGCGCGCACGCACCGGCTGCCGGCCCACCCCCCTCGGCCGGATCGTCCTGGGCCGCGCCCGCCCGCTGGTGGCCGAAATGCGCACCCTGGTCGCCGAAGCGCGCGCCGCCGCCGCGGACGGCCCCCAGCTCCGGATCGGCTCCACCGCCAGCCGCGCGCTCGCGGGCTGGCTGCGCCGGCTGCGCGCCCGGCAGCAGGAGACGCTCCTGCAGATGGACGTCTCCCCGAACGCCCTGCTCCGCATGGTCGCGGACGGCCAGCTCGACGTCGCCTTCGTGCACGAGGTCGAGGGCTCCCCGCTGCGCGTCCCGGAGGGACTGCGGCTGCGCGTCCTGGTCGAACGCGAGCCCCAGTTCGTCTCCCTGCCGACCGACCATCCGGCCGCCGCGCACCCCGTCGTACAGCTGTCGGAACTGGCCGAGGACCGGTGGATGGTGGACCCGACGGTGGACGGCGAATGGGACGCCGTGCACCGCATGCTGCGCACGGCCGGACTCAACCCCCGCGTCCTGCACGGCGACTACCACACGGCCGCGACCCTCGTCGCGACCGGCGAGGTCGTCACGGTCTGCCAGCCGACCTCCCAGTCCCGCCCCGAGACGGCCGTACGCCCGCTCGCGGGCGACCCCCTCGGCGTACGGCTGCTGCTCGCGGCCCGCACGCAGGCGGACCTGGAGGCCGTCTGCCCCGAACTGGAGGAGGCGTACTGGGAGGCCGCGCGGCAGGCACCCGCGTACCGGGAATGGCTGGAAGCCACCGGGCCGGAGTCGGCCGTCCCGACGCCCTGACGGACGGCCTCCGCGGGCCCCGCCGCCGGCCTGACAGACGATCTTCCCGGACCCGCCGCCGACCGCGCAGGCGATCGGCGGCGGCCCGATACGCCACCCGATACCCCGGATCCACCGGGGTGTCCCTCAGATCCCGATGTCGCGGCCGTCCGCGCGCCACACGGCCACGACCGCCGGGCGGACGATCTTCCCGGGCCCGTCGGGCCAGACGCTCGCCGGCTTCTCGACGGACGCGCCGTCGACCTCGCCCGGGTGCTGGACGGCGACCAGCACGCGCCGGTCCTCGACGAGCGGGCCGCAGGTCTCCGCGCCGGTCGGCACCGTCAGGAACTGCTTCAGCTCACCGCGCCGGTCACCCCTGGTCGCCACTCCGAAGAGGCCGTCGTGCGAGCCGAGCTGGTTGCCGTCGGTGGAGATCCACAGATTGCCGTGCGGGTCGAAGGCCACGTTGTCCGGGCACGAGATCGGGCTGACCCGGTCCTTCGGGAAGCCCGCGAAGTACGTGGCGGGGTCCGCCGGGTCGCCCGCGACGAGGAACAGCGACCAGCCGAAACGCGTGCTCTCGGCGCGGCCCCGGGCCTCGGTCAGTTCCAGGATGTGGCCGTGCTTGTTGGCGTTGCGCGGGTTGGCCTCGTCGGCGGGCGCGGAGCCCGCCTTGCCACGGTTGGTGTTGTTCGTCAGCGCGACGTACACCTTGCCGGTGTGCGGGGAGGGCTGGATGTCCTCGGGCCGGTCCATCTTGGTGGCGCCGACCTTGTCACCGGCGAGCCGGGTGAAGACGAAGACCTCGTCGGCCGTCATCCCGTCGACGTGCGAGACGGCACCGTGCGCCGTCGCGGTCGCCAGCGGGATCCACTCGCCGCTGCCGTCGAACTCTCCGTCCGCGGGGAGCTTCCCGCTGCCGTCGATGTCGGCGGCCGGGGAGTCGCCGGTGAGCCGGGCGACGTACAGCGTGCCCTCGTCGAGGAGGGAGAGGTTGTGCTCGCGGTCGGCCCGGGAGCCGCCCCTGCGCATCCGCTTGCTGCCGACGAACTTGTAGAAGTAGTCGAAGCGCTCGTCGTCACCGGTGTAGACGACGGGACGGCCGTCCTCCGTCAGCCGCACGGTCGCCGCCTCGTGCTTGAAGCGTCCGAGCGCGGTGTGCTTGCGGGGAGTGGAGGTCGGGTCGTACGGGTCGAACTCCACGACGTAGCCGAACCGGTGCACCTCGTTCGGCTCCTGGGCGACGTCGAAGCGCTTGTCGAAACGCTCCCACTTGCGCTCGGTGGCGCCCGTGCCGATCCCGTACCGCTTGTCGGTGGCGCGGGAGCTGTTGGCGAAGTACTGGTTGAAGTTCTCCTCGCCGTGCAGCGTGGTGCCCCAGGGGGTGGTGCCGCCCGAGCAGTTGTTGAGCGTGCCGAGGACCTTGCGGCCGGTCGGGTCGGCGGAGGTCTTCAGCAGGTCCGAGCCGGCGGCCGGGCCGGTGAGCCGGAACTCGGTGGTCGCGGTGACCCGGCGGTTGAGGTGGTGCCGGGGGACGGCCGTCAGCCTGCCGGTGCGGTGGTCGCCCTCCACGACGACGGCGGACAGTCCGTGCGCGGCCCAGGCGATCTCGGCCTGCTCGCGGGTGGGGTTCTCCGCGTCGTACCCGCGGAACATCAGGATCTCGTCGGTGTACTCGTGGTTGGCGACGAGGAGCCGGCGGCTCCGCTCGCCGGGCAGCGGCAGGAGGGCCAGGAAGTCGTTGTTGTAGCCGAACTGGCCGGCCTGGGCCGCCGCGCTCTGGTTCTCGGGGTCGAAGGCGGGAGCACCACGCAGGATGGGCTCTCCCCAGCGGATGACGACGTTCTGCCGGTACCCGTCGGGGATCGTCACGGCGTCCTCGGTGTTGGGCGCGACCGGCGCGAAACGCAGCCCGCGCGCCCCTTTTTCGCCCTTGTGCGCCGAAGCGTCCGGTGCTGCGGCGGCCTGCGGGGCCCCGGTGCCGACGACGGCCGCGCCGGCCGCCGTGGCCACGGTGACGACGGCCGCGGCGCGCATCACCGAGCGGCGGCTGAGCGCACCGGCGATCACGTCGCCGACGTACGCGTTGCCGCTGGTGTTGGGCACCTCGTGGAAGCAGGCGTCACCACAGCGGAACCGGCAGGTCATCGCGGACCGGCCGCCCGGATGCGAGCCGGGCGTTGCGATCAACGGCAGAGATCTGCGCACTTTACTCTCCCCATACGAACCCTTGGTGTGAGCGTGACGCTAAGGGGGCGTGTGTGCAGGAACGCGGCGACCGCATGAACGAAGAGTGAACCTGCGTGAGCCACAGGGGTGTTGACACGGCGCTCCGGCGGCTGTCCGCCCCTGCCCAAGATCGCCAGTCGCGGCCGCTAACCTTACGTGTCCGTCCTGGCCAGGGATTGACGGGATCAACTCACGCGAAGGGTTGCGCACATGGGCATTCTCACTCTCCTGCGGAATGCGTTCGGCCGCTCACGCAAGGGTCGTGACGCCGACGCGGAGACCTCGCGAGAGGCCTCGGCTCCGGCCGTCCCGGCCCCCACCCAGGAGCCCGAGCCGGCGCCCGCCCCCGCCCAGGAGGCCGCCGAGCCGAGGATTCCGGCCCCGGCCTCCGAGCCCGAGCCCTCCGTGGTGGACGACCTGGTCTCGGCGGCCTTCGACAACGTGACGGTCCCGAAGCAGTCCCAGTCGACGCCCCAGCCGGGACCGTCCACCGAGCCGAAGCCGGCCGCCGAGGCGAAGCCTGCGGCGGAGCCGCAGCCGGAGCCGGTGGCCGAGGCGAAGCCTGCGGCGGAGCCCGAGCCGGTGGCCGAGGTCGAGCCGACCGCCGCAGCGAAGCCCGCCGCCGAGTCGGCGACCGAGGTCGAAGCTGAGCCGGCGGCGGAGGCCGAGCCGGAGTCGACGCCGGAGCCGGTGGCCGAGGAAGAGCCGACCGCCGAGGCAGAGCCCGCAGCCGAACCGGAGCCGGTGGCTGCGACCGAACCCGCGGCCGAAGCGACGCACGCCGTCGAGCCCGAGCCGGTCGCCGAGGCGGAGCCGGAGGCCGAGGCAGAGCCCGCAACCGAGCCCGAGGCGGCCGTCGAGACCGAGCCGGTCGCGGAAGCGACGCCCGCCGTCGAGGCCGAGCCGGTCGCCGAGGCGGAGCCGGAGGCCGCAGTCGAGGTCGAGCCGGTCGCCACGGCGGAGCCGGAGGCCGAGCCCGCGGTTCAGGCCGAGCCGGTCGCCGAGGTCGAGCCGGAGTCGGCTCCGGAACCGGTGGTTGCGGCCGAGCCGGTCGCCGAGGCGACGCCGGAACCGGTGGCCGCGGCCGCCGACGGCGAGAAGACCCCACAGGCCGGACCCGCACCTGAGCAGGATGCCCGCACGGGTGGTGCGGGTGGGAACGACGAGGCCGAAGGCGAAGCCGAGGCCGACCAGCCCGCAACGCCGGCCCCGTCGACCGCGACCGAGGACCAGCCGACCCCCGCGGCAGAGGCGGAGCCCGCGGCAGAGGCGGAGCCCGCGGCAGCCGACCCGGAGCCGCGGACCGAGGCCGAGCCCGCCGCCACGGCGACCCGCGTCAAGGCCGAGGCCCCGGCCCTCACCGCGGCGTACAACGAGGCAGGCACCGCCCTCGGGAAGCGGGACCTCACCGGCACCCGAGCCCGCGTCTACCTCGTCCTCGACCGCTCCGCGTCGATGCGCGGGTACTACAAGGACGGCTCCGCCCAGGCCCTCGGCGAGCAGGCCCTCGCGCTCGCCGCCCACCTGGACCCGGAGTCGACGGTCCACGTGGTGTTCTTCTCCACGGAGCTGGACGGCACCGGCGAACTGACGCTCGCCGAGCACGAGAACAAGGTCGACGAGCTGCACGCGACGCTCGGCCGCATGGGCCGCACCAGCTACCACGCGGCGGTGCAGGAAGTGCTCTCCCAGCACGAGAAGCACGGCTCGGACGCCGGCTCCCCGCTCCCCGCCCTGGTGATCTTCCAGACGGACGGCGCTCCGGACGCGAAGACCCCGGCCACCCAGTCCCTCACCGAGGCGGCGAAGGACCACCCTTCGGTGTTCTTCTCCTTCGTGGCGTTCGGCGAGCACGACAACAAGGCCTTCGACTACCTCCGCAAGCTGAAGACCGGGAACACGGCCTTCTTCCACGCGGGCCCGACCCCGCGCGAGCTGACGGACGCCGAGCTCTACGACGGCGTACTGGAGAACTGGCGGCCGTAGCGCCGTAGCGCTCCGCGCCCCCCGACACCCGGCCGCCCGCTTCCCACCCCTCAAAACGGGAAGCGGGCGGCCCACCCATGTCGGCTACGATTTCAAGGTTCACAGAAGACGACCCGCCGACCCGAAAAGCGACGGACGTCACTCCGCGTAGCGACTTGGGAGCAGCCCGCGATGGCTCGACACCTCATCACCAGCGCCCTTCCGTACATCAACGGGATCAAGCACCTGGGCAACATGGTGGGGTCCATGCTCCCGGCGGACGTGTACTCCCGGTACCTCCGCCAGCGCGGTCACGACGTCCTGTACATCTGCGCGACGGACGAGCACGGCACCCCGGCCGAGCTGGCCGCGAAGGAGCAGGGCCTGCCGGTCGACGAGTTCTGCGCGCAGGCGCACGACGCGCAGAAGGCGGTGTACGACGGCTTCGAGCTGGCCTTCGACTACTTCGGCCGCAGCTCCAGCGCGGAGAACCGCGACATCACCCAGCACTTCGCCCGCCGCCTGAACGAGAACGGCTTCATCGAGGAGCGCGCGATCCGCCAGGTGTACTCGCCGGCGGACGGCCGCTTCCTGCCGGACCGCTATGTGGAGGGCACCTGCCCGCACTGCGGCTACGACAAGGCGCGTGGCGACCAGTGCGAGAACTGCACGCGCGTCCTGGACCCGACCGACCTGATCAACCCGCGCTCGGCGATCTCCGGCTCGACGGACCTGGAGGTCCGGGAGACGAAGCACCTCTTCCTCCTCCAGTCCAAGCTCCAGCACGAGGTCGAGGAGTGGGTGTCCCGTCACGAGGCCGACTGGCCGCAGCTGGCCTCCTCCATCGCCCGCAAGTGGCTGAACGAAGGCCTGCACGACCGGGCGATCACCCGTGACCTGGACTGGGGCGTGCCGGTCCCGGCCGACACCTGGCCCGAGCTCGCGGCGGAGGGCAAGGTCTTCTACGTCTGGTTCGACGCCCCGATCGAGTACATCGGTGCGACGAAGGAGTGGGCGGACCAGGACCCGGAGAACCGCGACTGGAAGTCGTGGTGGTACGACGTGGACACCGCCGTGCGCTACACGGAGTTCATGGCGAAGGACAACGTGCCCTTCCACACCGTCATGTTCCCGGCCACCGAGCTGGGCGTGCGCGAGCCGTGGAAGAAGGTCGACTACGTCAAGGCGTTCAACTGGCTGACGTACTACGGCGGGAAGTTCTCCACGTCGCAGAAGCGGGGTGTCTTCACCGACCAGGCGCTGGAGATCCTGCCCGCCGACTACTGGCGCTACTTCCTGATCGCCAACGCCCCGGAGTCGGACGACTCGTCGTTCACCTGGGAGCACTTCACGGCCACGGTCAACAAGGACCTCGCCGACACCCTGGGCAACTTCGTCAACCGCGTGCTGTCCTTCTCGAAGAAGCGCTTCGGCGAGGAGGTCCCGGCGGGCGCCGCGGCCGGTGAGGCGGAGGCGAAGCTCGGCGAGGAGATCGCGGGCCTGCTGGCCGAGTACGAGACCCAGATGGAGGCCCTCCAGTTCCGCAAGGCGGCGGCCGCGCTGCGCGCCCTGTGGTCGGCCGGCAACTCCTACCTGGAGGAGAAGGCCCCCTGGCTGGAGATCAAGACCGACCCGGAGGGCGCGGCACTGACCCTGCGCACGGCGATGAACCTGATCCACCTGTACTCGGTGGTCTCCGAGCCCTTCATCCCGGCGTCCTCCAAGGCCATGCGCACGGCGTTCGCCCTTCAGGACGACACGGCGGCGTGGGTGACGCGGGACGAGGCGAAGTCCCTGGACTCGGTGCCCGCGGGCACCCCGTTCACCGTCCCGCCGGTCCTCTTCGCCAAGCTCACGGACGAGGACCTGGAGACGTACAAGGAGCGCTTCGGCGGCGCTCCGGAGTAGCAGCGGCGGCCAGTGGGCCGAGGCCCGGGAACGAGCAGTTCCCGGGCCTTCCGCATTCCCGGGGCAGGACAAACGGAACCCCCTCCTCCTCTGTGCCTGCCTCTCCTCCGGGCGGTATACATTGCGAAGATCATGTGAAGCCATTGGCTCACTGGGACACGAGTGGACAAGTGCGTCCACTGAGTGGGGGGTTCATCCATGGCGCTCTTCGGAAACGCGCACACCGTCGACCCGACGTCGGCACAGCAGGACTTCGCGCGCCTGCTCGGCCAGAACGAGCAGGTCCACGCCGCGTACCAGCTGATACGCGACACCATCCTGTTCACCGACCGCCGACTGCTCCTCGTCGACAAGCAGGGCATCACCGGCAAGAAGGTGGAGTACCACTCCATCCCGTACCGCAGCGTCACCCACTTCGCGGTGGAGACGGCAGGCACCTTCGATCTCGACGCCGAACTCAAGATCTGGGTCTCGGGCACCGCGGCGCCCATCGAGAAGACGTTCACCAAGGGCGTCGACATCTACGAGGTCCAGGCGATCCTCACCCAGTTCGTGGCGAAGTAGCACCGCCCGGCAGGCGGGCCGGTCCCGGCCCGCCTGTGCCTGTACGGCGCCTCCCTGCGAGGACCCCGTCGGCCCCTGCTAGCATCCGCACACTTGTGCGAGGGCGGGGGCCCTCGCGGGGAGGGAACACTTCACGTGGGCAGACACGCCCCGAGACGGCGCGGCCCGGCCGCCCTCGTCTCCACACTCGCGGTCGCCTTGGCGGCCGGCACCATCACCCTGTTCGCCGGCACTCCGGACGGCGCCGGCAGCGCGCTGGCCGCCGCGGCGGCCGGCTCGGCGGGGACGACGGAGATCCTGCTGGACGATCCGAGCAGCGACACCCCGCGCTCCGACCGACTGCTCTCGGCCGGCAGGACCGGATTCCTGCACCGTCAGGCCGGGGTCGCGGGCCTGCTGTGGACGGCCTACGAGGACGGCACCACCGTCACCGTGCAGGGGCCGACCGGCGTGTACAAGCCGACCACCACCACCTGCTGGGACATCCAGCTGCGCTGCGCCTCGGGCATGTACGGGCAGGCCGCCGACACCGTCGCCCTGCCGCACGCCTCCTACGGCGACCCGGTGTCCCTGTGGAGCCCGGACGGCAGCGCGCTGCGGACCGTCGACCTGAGCCAGTCGGCCGACTACGTGGGCACCTACGGGGACACGCTCGTCACGATCGAGCGGAACGGCGTCGTCGACGGCGAACAGCTCGACGGCTACCGGCTGCACCTCGTGGACCTCGTGGACGGCAAGCAGCGCGACCGCGTGGTCAGCGGCTACCCGGCCGAGGGTTCCTGGAACGTGAGCGCCGCGCGCACCGGCGACGAGGACGGTTTCCTTCTGGCCTACGCGATCCACGACGGGAACGGCGTCGTCGAGTCGTACACCGTCGGCTACCTCGACTTCGCGACCGCGCAGCTCACACCCGTCTTCACCGGCCTGGACGCCTCCCCGGAACCGGTGCTCACCGACGACCACGTCGGCTGGTACACGGAGTCCGCCGGACTGCACCTCAAGCCGCGCGGCGACCTCCTCGCCGAGGAGACCGTCCCGGTGGCGGGCAAGGAGATCGCCGGCTCGCCCGTCCCCGTCGTCGTCGGCGACTGGCTGGTCCTCGGTGTGTCCGGGGGCGGCGTCACGGCCGTGTCCCTGAGCGACGGCACCGAGAAGACCCTGCTGACCCGGTCCTACGGGAACCCGCTGGCCACCCCCGAGGGCGACGCCCTCGTCACCGGTGGCACCGGCGCGGCGGACTGGTGGGTCCAGCGCGTCGGACTCTCCGCCGACGGCACGCCGCGCCTGGAGAAGGTGCGCAAGGTGGTGCCGTACGAGAACGCCAAGACGGGCCTGGCGCTCAGCCGCGGCAGCCTGCGCGTGGCGGAGGACAGCACGAGCAGCACCTCGGACACCACGACCGTGCGCACGCTCACGACGAACGGCAGCACCGAACTGACCGCGTCCGCCCCCAGGACCGGCGACTCGGTGCAGCCCGTGTGCCCGTACCCGGGCACCACCTGCGCCGCGATGTGGGGCAACAGCGGCACGGCCCCCGAGGACGTCTACCTCGACACCTTCTACGACGGTGACGAGGGCGGCAGCGGACTGGAGAACGCCGACCGGCTGGTCGCCATCGGCGACGAATGGTCCAGCGACACACTGGAGTTCGGCACCACGGGCGGCTCCGTCGTCGACGTCTCCGACGGCTACGCGGTCTACAACTCCGGTGGCCCGAACCCGATGCAGTACATCGGCGAGTTCGGCTACGGCCAGCAGCTGAAGCGCTCGGTCCGGGCCGCCGCCCTGAACGGCTCGACGCTGTGGAGCGCCACCTCCACCACCGGCAAGCTCACCTCCTACAGCCTGGCCGAGAAGAAGACCCTCTCCACGGTCACGGTCCCGGGCCTCGGCTGCGTGCCGAGCGAACTCCAGGCGGCGGGCCGCTGGGTGTACTGGTCGTGCCAGTCGGCCTCGGCCGGTGTGTACGACACCAAGGCCGGTACGTCGAAGGCCGTGCAGCCCGGCGACGTGCTGCTCGGCGACGGGTTCACCGTGCGGCACGACCACGCCACCGGGCAGCTCGTGCTGACCGAGGCGTCCACCGGAGCCACCCGCGTGATCACCTCCGACGTCCCGGGCACCGGCCCGGCCACGGACCGCCGTTACCGGTGGACCGTCGACGAGTACACGGGCCTGGTCGCCTGGACCGACACGTTCCAGCAGACGCACGTCGCCACCACCGGCATCACGCCGTCCGCGACGACCGCCTTCCGCGGCGAGGCCGGCAGCTACGTCGAGCCGGGCGCGTCCACCGCCTGGACCGGCGGCTGGCAGCTGTCCCGCCCGGTCACCTCCTGGTCGCTGACCTTCACCTCGGTGCAGAGCGGTGCGACCGGCAGGGCCACCCGTACGCTCACCGGCGGCGCGGTCGCCGCCCAGCTGTCCGCGAACTGGAACGGCAAGACCTCCGGCGGCGTCCACTTCCCCAACGGTGAGTTCACCTGGACGCTGAAGGCGACCGGCCTGGGCACCTCGGCCCCGGTCACGGTGACGTCCGGCGAGGGCTATCTGCTCAGGGGAGCCGCGGTACGCCACGACTTCGGCAGCGTCGACGGCCCGGACGGCAGGGGTGACCTGATCACCCTCAACTCCTCCGGTGGTCTGACCGTCCAGCAGGGCACGGGAACAGGCAAGTTCGGCGAGAAGACCACCGGCACCGGATGGGCCACCTCCATCAAGGCGGTCCCCTTCGGCGACATGAACGGCGACCGCTGCAACGACGTCCTCGTACGCCTGAGCAGCGGGGCCCTGCGCCTGTACAAGCCGGGCTGCAACGCCGCCGTCAAGCCGACGACGTCGTACACCACGCTCGCCACCAGCGGCTGGACGCAGTACGACGTCCTGACCTCGCCCGGTGACGTGAGCGGTGACGGCCGCCCGGACCTCATCGCGCGCACCGCGTCGACGGGGACCGTCTACCTGTACAAGGGCACGAGCGACGGCAAGCTCGCCACCCGCGTGAAGCTCTACGACAACTGGAAGGGCTACAAGAAGATCGTCGGCGCCGGCGACCTCGACGGCGACGGCATCGGCGACCTGCTCGCCCAGGACACCTCCAACACCCTCTACCGCTACCACGGCAAGGGGGACGGCACCTTCGCCGCCCGCGTGAAGCTGTTCGGCGACTGGGGCGGCTCCTACAACGCCGTCGTCGGCGTCGGCGACATCACCGACGACGGCAAGGCCGATCTGGTCTCCCGCGACAGCAGCGGAAACCTGTACCGCAACAGCGGTGACGGCAAGGGATCCTTCGGCTCCCGCACGAAGATCGCGACCGGGTGGAGCGGCTACAAGTTCCTCTCCTGACGGGCGCACACATCGGCCGGGGCGCCCGGGACTTCATGTCCCGGGCGCCCTTGTCGTCGTCACTCGTCCCCCGTCCGCCGAGCCGGTGACGGGCCACCCGGGTACCGGTGGCGGCCCGGAGCGAACATGCGCCGTCCGCTCCCCCGGATCCGGAGTGGACCCCGGCGCTGGCATGTCCGCGCTCACCCGTATGGTTTCCGCCATGGCAGTCCCCGAGGTCATCCCGATCGCCTACGAGCCGAAGCACCGCACCGAGACCATCGGCCGGTACGCGGACGGTCAGTTCCTGGCGTCGATCACGTACGCCTTCCCTGAAGGCTTCCGTCCCGACGACGGCTGGGAAGAGCACAAACGCCTCTACACGGTGCTCCACACCTTCGACGTCGAGGGCCGTTACCGCGACTCGGAGATCTGGTGCGCCGGCACCTGGGCCGAGCAGCAGCGCAATCCCGACGGCGACAATTCGGTCCTCGCGCAGGCCCGGATCCACCTGGCGAAGCTGCTGCGCAGCCTGCCCCGCCGCTCCTACACGGACATCGCCGTCCGCCCCTTCCAACTCACCGTCGACGGCGTGCTCTTCGGCCTGCTGAGCGGATCGGACGAGGACGGCGACTGGGCCGAGCTCTACCCGGACCGGCTCGGCTTCGGCGAGCCGTGGGACGGCACCTACGACACCTGAGCGGCCGGGGTGAGGGACCGCCCGGGGCACCGCGCGGCCCCGGACGGCCCCGAGTTCCGCGGACGGTGCTACGAGGCCGACGCCGACGCGCTCGGCTGGGTGTCCGTGCTGTCGTGGGTCTCGTCCGGGGCGACGCCCATCGTCAGGTGCGCGTGGACGCCCTTGGCGATGTTCTTCCTGCTGTAGTCGAGGTGCAGGAGACCGCCCGCGTGCCCGTTCTGGGGGTAGATCGTGTCCTCGGTGAGGGTCGTACGCGTGGTGGTGTTCGTCGAGTACGGGGCCACCTCGGCCGCGGCCAGGACCGACTTCTCGTCGAAGAAAAGCTGGCCGGTGTGACAGGTGTGGCCGCCCTCGTAGCCCGCGTCGGTCCAGGTGCCGTCCACGTGGACCTTCACGTGGATGTGGACGCAGCGGCCCTGGTACCAGCCCGGGAACACGGTCTTGAAGGTGACGTAGCCGTGCTTGTCGGTCTTCCAGGTGCCGCGCAGATAGCGCTCGTCGTCGGTGGGTTCGGAGTGGCCGCCGCCACCGGAGGGACCGCCGGACGGGGGCTCGCCGGTCGGGGTGCCGGTGGGCGTCCCTGAGGGTGCGTCGGTGGGGGCACCCGTCGGGGCGCCGCCGCCTCCGCCGCTGCCCATCGACTCGTAGCCGGAGTAGACGCCCAGCGCGGTGCAGTGCCAGATGTCGACCGCCGCGTTCCTGACGGGCTTGCAGGTCTCGGCGTCGATCACCTTGAGTTTGAGGGTCATGGGGATGCCCTCCTGGTCCTCGGTGATGTCCTGGCGGATCTTGTCCGCGTCGATGTAGTACGGACCCTCGGTGGTCTCCGAGGTCAGCGTGTAACAGGTCTCGGCGCTCGACGAGGCGGCGGCGGAGGTGCCGGAGGCCGTCTCGCCCGCGAACGCGTTCACGGCGATGCCGCCGCCCACGCCCACGGCCGCCACGGCCGCTCCACCTGCGACGACGACCTTGCGTCGCGTCATGTTCCGTTTGTGCGCGGGTCCTTGGGTCTCAGTCATGAACCGGACCGTAGGGTTCCCACCTGTCAGCAGCATGGGTGAGGACTGTGGTTCTGCAAGGCCACGCAGAGTGGCCCGGAACCGACGTCGGTTCCGGGCCACTCGGGTGCTGGGGCCTACTTCGGCTGCGGCTTTCGCACGGAGAGGTTCAGCTCGCGCAGACGGGTCTCGTCGAGCTCGGTGGGCGCGCCCATCATCAGGTCCTGCGCGTTGCCGTTGAGCGGGAACGCGATCGTCTCGCGGATGTTCGGCTCGTCCGCGAGGAGCATGACGATGCGGTCCACGCCCGGGGCGATGCCGCCGTGCGGCGGGGCGCCGAAGCGGAAGGCGCGGAGCATGCCCGCGAACTGCTCCTCGACGGTCTCACGGTCGTAGCCCGCGATCTCGAAGGCCTTGAGCATGATGTCGGGCTCGTGGTTCCGGATCGCGCCGGAGGACAGCTCCACGCCGTTGCAGACGATGTCGTACTGCCAGCCGAGGATGTCCAGCGGGTCCTGGGTCTCCAGGGCCTCCAGACCGCCCTGCGGCATCGAGAACGGGTTGTGCGAGAAGTCGATCTTGCCGGTGTCCTCGTCCTTCTCGTACATCGGGAAGTCGACGATCCAGCAGAACCGGAAGACGTCCTCCTCGAAGTGCCCGGCACGCTTGGCGGCCTCGACGCGCACCGCGCCCATGATCTTCGAGACCTCGTCGAACTCGCCCGCGCCGAAGAACACGGCGTGGCCGGCCGCCAGGGACAGGCGCTTGGTCAGCTCGGCGACGTTGTCCTCGGTGAGGAACTTCGCGATCGGACCCGTCAGCGAGCCGTCCTCGGCGACGCGGATCCAGGCCAGGCCCTTCGCGCCCAGGGTGACGGCGAAGTCGCCGAGCTGGTCGAAGAACTTGCGGGGCTGCGCGGAGACGTCCGGCACCGGCAGGGCACGCACGTGCTTGCCCGCGAACGCCTTGAACTCCGAGCCCTCGAAGATGTCCGTGATGTCGACGAGCTCCAGCTGGGCGCGCAGGTCCGGCTTGTCGGAGCCGTACTTCAGCATCGCCTCGCGGAACGGGATGCGCGGGAACGGGGACGTCACATGACGGCCGTTGCCGAACTCCTCGAACAGCTCGGTCATCAGCTTCTCGATCGGCTGGAAGACGTCCTCCTGCTCGACGAACGACATCTCGACGTCGAGCTGGTAGAACTCGCCCGGCGAGCGGTCCGCGCGGGCGTCCTCGTCGCGGAAGCAGGGCGCGATCTGGAAGTAACGGTCGAAGCCGGAGATCATCAGCAGCTGCTTGAACTGCTGGGGGGCCTGCGGCAGGGCGTAGAACTTGCCCGGGTTGAGACGGGAGGGCACCACGAAGTCGCGCGCGCCCTCGGGGGAGGTGGCGCTGAGGATCGGGGTCGCCATCTCGTTGAAGCCGAGCGCCGTCATCTTGTGACGGATCGCCGAGATCACGGCCGTACGCAGCAGGATGTTGCGGTGCATGCGCTCGCGGCGCAGGTCGAGGAAGCGGTACTCCAGGCGCCGCTCCTCGTTGACGCCGTCCTCGGCGTTGATCGTGAAGGGCAGCGGCTGGGCGGCGCCGAGCAGCTCGACCTCGCCGACCTCGACCTCGATCTCGCCGGTGGGCAGGTCGGGGTTCACGTTCTCCGCGCCACGCGAGACGACCTTGCCGTCGACGCGGACGGTGGACTCCTTGGAGACCTTGTCCAGGGCCTCGTAGGCGGGCGTACCGGGGCGGGCGACGAGCTGCGTGATGCCGTAGTGATCGCGCAGATCGATGAAGAGGATGCCGCCCAGGTCTCGGCGATTGTGCAGCCAGCCGCTCAGCCGGACGTCGCTCTCGACGTCAGAGGCGCGGAGCTCGCCGCAGGTGTGGGACCTGTACCGATGCATCGTCGTTCATCCAGTCTTCGCGGATCGGGGTCTGTTTCACGTGAAACGTCCTGGGCCGGGGCCCGGACCCCCCAAGGGTACCGGGCACCCCAAGATCGCCACTCCCCAATACTCTCGGTGGCAGGCAGCGATCTCCTCTTCTTACAGTGGGGCCATGCGCACTGGTGAGCCCCTGCCCGGCGTGGGGGATGTCCTCGCCGCCCTCGCGACCGGCCTGTGGCGCTGGGACAACGCCGCCGGTCTGGTCACCTTCGACGCAGAGGCCGCCCGGCTGATCGGCCTGCCCGCGGAGCCGGCGACACTCACCGAGGCGGGCGCGCGCTCCCATTTCCACCCCGTCGACTGGAACGAGATCGACGGGGTCGTCCAGCTCGCCGTCGCCGAGGGCACCCTGGCCGAGGCCCGGATGCGGATCATGGACGGGCACGGCCGGGTGCTCCGCACCGTCCGTAGCCGCTCCAAGCCGATCGTGGACCCGAAGACCGGCGAGTTCGAGCTCATCGGCACCCTCCAGGAGGTCTCCGAGCAGCCGCCGGGCGCCGCCGCGCGCACCCCGGTCACCGGCGACTGGCGCCGCTCGCGGGAGGCGTTCCTGCTGGACGCGGGCCGTGCGCTGGCCGAGGCCCGGTCGACGGCCGAGGTGCTGCGGGTCGCGGCCGGCCTGTCCATGCCCGGGTTCTCCCCCGACGGACTGGCCGTCTTCGGTGCCGAGGGCGACCGGCTGACCGTCATCGGCCACCACGGGCACCAGCCGGGAGCCGAGAGCCCGTTCTCGCACATGGCGCTGGCCACCGACTACCCGGCCGCGGAGGTCGTCCGCACGGGCCGTGCCGTCTACCTGTCCTCGCCCGACGACTACCGGGACCGCTATCCGGTCTCCTGGCCGCTCGCCAAGCACTTCGGACGGCACTCCTGGGCGTTCCTGCCGCTGACCGTCGCGGGCCGCACCATGGGAGCGTGGATGGCGGCCTTCACGTACCCCGTCAGCTTCACGCCCGACGAGCGTTCGGTCCTCACGACCGTCGCCCGCATGCTCGCGCAGGCCCTCTCGCGTGCCGGGGCCGCCGAGACCGAGCGGGCACTCACCGACGGCCTGCAACGCTCGATGATGCCCACGCTGGGCCCCCGGACACCGGGCATGACCATCGCCGCGCGCTATGTCCCCACCGGCGGCGGCCTCCAGGTCGGTGGCGACTGGTACGACATGATTCCGCTGCCCGGGGGGAGCGCCCGGACGAAGTCCGGCGGAGGCCGCTTCGCGCTGGTCATCGGCGACGTGCAGGGCCACGACGTCCGCGCGGCGGGCCTGATGGGCCAGCTGCGCATCGCGCTGCGCGCATACGCCTCCGAGGGCCACCGCCCCGACGCGGTGCTCTCCCGGGCCTCACGCTTCCTGTACGGGGTCACCGACTCGGTGACCTACGGGTCGAGCGGCGGCGCGGACGACGGGGATCCCGACGACACCCGCTTCGCGACCTGCCTCTACGTCGAGGTCGACCCGGCGACCGGGACGCTCGACATCGCCCGCGCCGGGCACCCGGACCCCGCGATACGCATGGCCGACGGAACGGTGCTGATGCGGCCGACCGCGGGCGGGCTGCCGCTGGGCGTCGACCCGGACGCCGACTACCCCACGACCCGGCTCGTCCTGGAAACGGGCGAGACCATGCTGATCTGCACCGACGGGCTCATCGAGACCGGCGGTCACGACCTCGACACCGGCTGGCGCCGTATCCGCCGGGCCCTGGAGGCCCACGAGGGCGACATGGAGTCCCTGGCCGACGCGCTCGTCCAGGTCGTGCACGGGCCCTCCTCGCACCACACCACCGGGCCGCTCGCCGACCGGCGGGAGGACGACATAGCCGTCGTGCTGCTGTGCCGGCAGGGACCGGGCTGCGGCTGCGACGACACCGTGACGCTCGCACCGCCGCCGGTGCGCCGCACCATGCTGACCGTGGCGCAGGCCGAGCCCGAGGCGATCGCCGGGGCCCGCCAGCAGCTGCGGGAGCTGCTCCACGACTGGGCCTGTGAGGATCAGTTCGACGGGGCGGTCCTGCTCGTCTCCGAACTGATCACGAACGTCCTGGTGCACACCGACACCGACGCGCTGATCGTCGCCGAGGTGACGGGCGGCCCGGACGGGCGGCGCCTGCGGGTGGAGGTCTCCGACGCGAGCGACGACCTGCCACACCGGCGCCACCCCGGGGAGCTGGCGTCCTCCGGGCGGGGGCTGGTGTTCGTGGAGCTCCTCGCGGACGCCTGGGGCGTGGATCCCAGGGGCGAGGGGAAGAGCATCTGGTTCGAGTTCCACGAGGCCGGCGCGCAGGTCGCCGAGGACGGCTGAGGCCGGGCGCAGGGGCTCAGGACGCCTCGGGGGCCTCGGTCGTCTCGGACCCGTAGCGCGTACGGAGTTCGTGCAGTACTCCGAAGCCGGCCGCCGTCAGGGGCACGGCGAGCAGCATGCCGAGGATTCCCGCGACGGACGCGCCCGCCGTGATGGCCAGCATCACCACCGCGGGATGCATCTGCACGGTGCGGCTCTGGATCATCGGCTGGAGCACGTGCCCTTCCAGGACCTGCACGGCGAGGACGACGCCGAGGGCCCACAACGCGATGACGAACCCGCGGTCGGCGAGCGCGACCAGCACCGCCACCGCGCCGGAGATGAACGCGCCGAGGTAGGGGATGTACGCCCCCACCAGCACGAGCGCGCCGAGTCCCACCGCGCCCGGCACCCGCAGGATCAGCAGTCCGACGGTGATGCACACGGCGTCGATGAGCGCGATGAGGGTCGTCCCGCGCATGAACCCCTCGACGGCCTGGAAGGCACGGCGGGCCATGGCCTCGACGACGTCGGCGGTGCCCCGCGGCGCGAGCGACCTGAGCGTTCCGGCCACCCGGTGCGAGTCCCGCAGGAAGAAGAAGACGAGCAGCAGGGCGAGCACGGCCACGGCGATGGTCTCGCCGACGACGCTGACCCCGCTGATGACGTTGGACGCGGCCGTGCCGCCGAACTTGGTCAGCAGTTCCTTGGAGTTGGACGCGAGGTCCTCCAGCGAGGTCCCGGCCGCGCCGAAGTGCTCGGCGAGGGACTTCCCGGCCTGCCTCAGCGAGGCGACGATCTGGTCGCCCGTGTCGATGAGCGCGGCGACGACGATGTAGATGGCGCCGCCGACGACCAGGACCACCGCGACGCAGGTGAGTCCGGCGGCCAGCGACCGGTTGACCCGCATCCGCAGCAGCCGCCGGTACAGCGGGCCGAGCAGCGCCGTGCCCAGCAGGGCGAGCAGCACCGGGGTGACCGCCGTACGGAATTCCCCGCACAGCTGGATCCCGACCCACCCGACGCCGGCGACGAGCAGGATCACGGCACACCAGGCGGCCAGCTTCCTGGCGCCTTCGGGGAGTAGCTGCACGGTGCCAGCCGATCACGCACCGGCCACGGCGTCGCCCCGGGACGTCCGAAAGGGGGAGGGCGGCAAGGGCTCGTCGCCCTTGCCGCCCTCGCGCCGTCAGCCGCCCGGCCGCCGCCCGCTCCCGGCGTCCCGGAACACGCCCCGGACATCCCGTCCCGGAGCGCGCCCGGACGTCGCGGTCTACAGCGTGCCGGACATCCCGTGCACCGCCGGGATGGTTCCCAGGCGGCCCTTCTGGAAGTCCTCGAAGGCCTGCTGGAGCTCCTCGCGGGTGTTCATCACGAAGGGCCCGTAGTGCGCCATGGGCTCACGGATCGGCTGCCCGCCGAGGAGGACGACCTCCAGGTCCGGCGTGTGGGCGTCCTGCTTCTCGTCGGCGCGCACGGTCAGCGAGCCGCCGGCGCCGAACACCGCGGTCTGGCCCATGTGGACCGGGCGGCGCTCCGTGCCGACCGAGCCCCGTCCGGCGAGGACGTAGGCGAGACCGTTGAAGTCCTCGCGCCACGGGAGCGTGATCTCCGCGCCGGGCGCCAGGGTCGCGTGGACCATGGTGATCGGCGTGTGCGTGATGCCCGGACCCTGGTGACCGTCGAGCTCACCGGCGATGACGCGCAGCAGCGCGCCGCCGTCGGGGGTGCTCAGCAGCTGGACCGTGCCACCGCGGATGTCCTGGTAGCGCGGCGCCATCATCTTGTCCTTGGCCGGGAGGTTCACCCACAGCTGGAGGCCGTGGAAGAGGCCGCCGGACATGACGAGGGACTCCGGCGGGGCCTCGATGTGCAGGAGGCCCGAGCCCGCGGTCATCCACTGGGTGTCGCCGTTGGTGATGGTGCCGCCGCCACCGTTGGAGTCCTGGTGGTCGAAGATCCCGTCGATGATGTAGGTCACGGTCTCGAAGCCGCGGTGGGGGTGCCAGGGGGTGCCCTTGGGCTCGCCCGGCGCGTACTCCACCTCGCCCATCTGGTCCATCATGATGAACGGGTCGAGGTGGCGGTAGTTGATCCCGGCGAACGCGCGGCGAACCGGGAAGCCCTCACCCTCGAAGCCACTGGGCGCCGTCGTCACGGCCAGCACGGGACGGGACACGGCGTCGGCCGGCGCGGCCACACGGGGCAGGGTCAGCGGGTTCTCGACGGTCACTGCAGGCATGGTCGGTACCTCCTTGTGGTCCGAGGTTAGTTGATTGTTGAACTTTCTGCCACTCCCAACGAACGACGCCCGGAGGGCATTCCCTCCGGGCGTCCACGTGACGGCTCCCCGCGGAGCCGGTCCCTCTTCGGTTGTCGTGCGGCTATCCGTACATCCGGCGCATCGCGAAGTCGACCATCTGCTCGACGGCCTTGGCGTCGAAGACCATGCGGTGCTCGCCCTCCATGTCGAGCACGAAGCCGTAGCCGGTGGGGAGGAGGTCGATCACCTCGGCACCGGTGATCACGAAGTACTTGGACTCCTTGCCGGCGTAGCGGCGCAGCTCCTTGAGGGAGGTGAACATGGGGATGACCGGCTGCTGGGTGTTGTGCAGCGCCAGGAATCCGGGGTTGTCACCGCGCGGGCAGTACACCTTGGACGTCGCGAAGACCTGCTGGAAGTCCTCCGCGGCCATCGAGCCCGTGGTGAAGGCGCGGACCGCGTCCGCGAGCGACGGCGGGGACGGCTCCGGGTAGAGCGGCGGCTGCTGGCCGTACCCGCCGGGCATCTGGCCGCCCGGCATCTGTCCGGGGATGTTCCCCTGGGGCTGGGCATACCCCTGTTGGGCTCCCGCGTTCTGGTCATAGCCGTACATGCGTCAAAGAGTAGTGGGCCACATATGGACCATCAGGGGTTGATTCTTATTACTGACGGGTAGCATCATCGTAGCTACTTGTTGGTACGTGAACTAGCTGCGAGGAGTCAGTGCCTCGCCGATCCCTTACGGAGCCGTCGCCATGGGGCACTACAAGTCGAATCTCCGCGACATCGAGTTCAACCTCTTCGAGGTGCTCGGGCGCGACAAGCTGTACGGCACCGGCCCGTTCGGGGAGATGGACAGCGACACCGCCAAGAGCGTCCTCGAGGAGCTGACCCGCCTCTCGGAGAACGAGCTGGCCGAGTCCTTCGCCGACGCCGACCGCAACCCGCCGGTCTTCGACCCGGAGACCAACACCGCACCCGTGCCCGCGTCCTTCAAGAAGAGCTACAAGGCCTTCATGGACTCCGAGTACTGGCGTCTCGGCCTGCCCGAGGAGATCGGCGGCACCACCGCCCCGCCGTCCCTCATCTGGGCCTACGCGGAGCTGATCCTCGGCGCCAACCCGGCCGTGTGGATGTACTCCTCCGGCCCGGCCTTCGCCCGCATCCTCTTCGAGGAGGGCACCGAGGAGCAGAAGAAGTGGGCCCAGATCGCGGTCGACAAGACCTGGGGCTCCACCATGGTGCTCACCGAGCCCGACGCCGGTTCGGACGTCGGCGCCGGCCGCACCAAGGCGGTCCAGCAGGAGGACGGCTCCTGGCACATCGAGGGCGTGAAGCGCTTCATCACGTCCGGTGAGCACGACATGGAGGAGAACATCCTCCACTACGTCCTCGCCCGTCCCGAGGGCGCCGGCCCCGGCACCAAGGGCCTGTCCCTCTTCCTCGTCCCGAAGTACCTCTTCGACTTCGAGACCGGCGAGCTGGGCGAGCGCAACGGCGCGTACGCGACGAACGTCGAGCACAAGATGGGCCTCAAGGCCTCCAACACGTGCGAGATGACCTTCGGCGACCGCCACCCCGCCAAGGGCTGGCTGATCGGCGAGAAGCACGACGGCATCCGCCAGATGTTCCGCATCATCGAGTTCGCCCGCATGATGGTCGGCACGAAGGCGATCTCCACCCTCTCCACCGGCTACCTGAACGCCCTGGAGTACGCCAAGGAGCGCGTCCAGGGCCAGGACCTCGCCAACTTCATGGACAAGGCCGCCCCCAAGGTCACCATCACGCACCACCCGGACGTGCGCCGCTCGCTGATGACGCAGAAGGCGTACGCGGAGGGCATGCGCGCCCTGGTGCTGCACACGGCGGCCGTCCAGGACGAGATCATGCTCAAGGAGGCCGCGGGCGAGGACACCGCCGCCCTGGAGGCCATGAACGACCTGCTCCTGCCGATCGTCAAGGGCTACGGCTCCGAGAAGGGCTACGAGCAGCTCGCCCAGTCGCTGCAGACCTTCGGCGGCTCCGGCTTCCTGCAGGAGTACCCGATCGAGCAGTACATCCGCGACGCCAAGATCGACACCCTGTACGAGGGCACGACCGCGATCCAGGGCCAGGACTTCTTCTTCCGCAAGATCGTCCGCAACCAGGGCGCCGCGCTGAACTCGCTCGCCGAGGACATCAAGTCGTTCCTCGCGCTCGGCACCGGCGGCGAGAACCTGTCCGCCGCCCGTGAGCAGCTCGCCAAGGCGGCCGTCGAGCTGGAGGCCATCGTCGGTCTGATGCTGACCGACCTCGCGGCCACCGAGCAGGACGTCAAGAACATCTACAAGGTGGGCCTGAACACCACCCGCCTGCTGCTCGCCTCCGGCGACGTCATCGTCGGCTACCTGCTGCTGCGCGGTGCCGCCGTCGCCACCGAGAAGCTGGAGACCGCCTCCGCCAAGGACAAGCCCTTCTACACCGGCAAGATCGCGGCCGCGAAGTTCTTCGCCGCCAACGTCCTGCCCGGCGTCACCGGCGCGCGCAAGCTCGCCGAGGGCGTGGACCTGGACCTGATGGAGCTCGACGAGGCCGCGTTCTAGAGCCCGCGTGGAGCTGGGCGGACGCCCAACCAGAACCTGTCCTTCCGGTCAGGTGTCCGCCTTTCACATCCCCCTTACGAAGGCCCGTTCCCCATCGCCGGGAGCGGGCCGTCGTGCGTCGTTAAGGTGAACCCATGAGTACACCCGCCCGCTTCGACCGCGGCCACACCGACGACCTCATGTCCTTCCTGGCAGCCAGCCCCACTCCGTACCACGCGGTGGCGAACGCAGCCGAGCGTCTGGAGAAGGCCGGATTCCGCCAGGTCGCCGAGACCGACGCGTGGGACGGGACGAGCGGCGGGAAGTACGTACTGCGCGGAGGCGCCATCGTCGCCTGGTACGTGCCGGAGGGCGCCGAGCCCCACACCCCCTTCCGGATCGTGGGCGCGCACACCGACTCCCCGAACCTGCGCGTGAAGCCGCAGCCCGACACCGGCGCGCACGGCTGGCGCCAGGTGGCCGTCGAGATCTACGGCGGCCCCCTGCTGAACTCCTGGCTGGACCGGGACCTCGGCCTCGCGGGCCGCCTCTCGCTGCGGGACGGCTCCACCCGCCTGGTGAACATCGACCGCCCCCTGCTCCGCGTGCCCCAGCTCGCCATCCACCTGGACCGCTCGGTCACCGCCGACGGACTCAAGCTCGACAAGCAGCGCCACATGCAGCCCGTCTGGGGACTCGGCGAACCCCGCGAGGGTGACCTGATCGCCTTCCTGGAGGAGGAGTCCGGACTGCCGGCGGGCGAGGTCACCGGCTGGGACCTGATGACCCACTCCGTCGAACGCCCCGCCTACCTGGGCCGTGACAGAGAACTGCTGGCAGGCCCGCGCATGGACAACCTGCTGTCCGTGCACGCGGGCACCGCCGCCCTGACCGCGGTCGCCACGGCCGACTCGCGGCTCGGGTACATCCCGGTCCTCGCGGCGTTCGACCACGAGGAGAACGGCTCACAGAGCGACACCGGCGCCGACGGACCGCTCCTGGGCAACGTGCTGGAACGCTCGGTGCTCGCGCGCGGCGGCTCGCTGGAGGACCGGGCACGCGCCTTCGCGGGCACCGTCTGTCTGTCCTCCGACACGGGCCACGCGGTCCACCCCAACTACGCCGAGCGGCACGACCCGACGCACCACCCCCGCGCAGGCGGCGGCCCCATCCTCAAGGTGAACGTCAACAACCGCTACGCCACGGACGGTTCGGGTCGCGCCGTGTTCGCCGCCGCCTGCGAGAAGGCCGACGTGCGCTTCCAGACCTTCGTCTCCAACAACGCCATGCCCTGCGGCACCACCATCGGCCCCATCACCGCGGCACGGCACGGCATCAGGACCGTCGACATCGGCGTGGCCATCCTGTCCATGCACAGCGCCCGCGAACTCTGCGGCGCCGACGACCCGTTCCTCCTGGCCAACGCCCTGGTGGCCTTCCTGGAGGGCTAGTTCACCCACCCGTACCGCCACGACGAGCGATCGCCTCCGCATGGCCGGGCCCGAGCCGGGTACCCGGGTCGGGCCCGGGAAGACACCGTGTCTGCTCCGGGATGCCGAGCCAAGGAGGCGACACTCATGGGCCTGGGCGGATGCATCATCCTGATCGCCGCAGGAGCGATCCTCACGTTCGCGACCGACTGGAACATGAAGGGGGTCAACCTCGACCTCGTCGGCGTCATATTCATGATCGTCGGACTGATCGGGGTGGCGACCTTCAGCAGCATCGCCCGGCGCAGGCGCGTCGTGGTGCCGCCCACCACCCCGGTGGTGGAGGAGGAGCGCCACCACCCGGGCGGCTACAGCAACGGATACGGCGCCTGAGCACCCACGTACCTGGAGCGCACGCGGGCCCGACGCCCCGGGCCGGCAACGGCCGGCCCGGGGCCGCCCCTCACTCGTCCATGCCGGCGAGAACCAGCGGCAGCCGGTCCGTGCCCGCCGCGGTGAGCCGGACCGGCACACCCCAGTCCTGCTGGTGCACATGGCAGGCCGGGTACTCGTTGGCCGGGTCGTCGTCGCAGGACGCCGCCATCGCCGACACGTGCAGGACACCCTCCGGCACCGCCGGATCGAGCTCCAGCACCCGCGAGAGGTCGGTCCCTGCGCCCTCGCCGCCCCGCAGCAGCCCGGGCGGCGTCGACGAGACCAGCAGACGGGTCGACGGACCGTAACGGGTGTCGAGCTTCTGACCGGCCGGAGCCTGGAAGATCACGTCCAGGCGCAGCTCACCCGGTGCGACCTCGGTGGCCGCCCGCTGAGTCCGGTGGGCGACCGCCTCGACCCGCACGGCCTCCTCGGGCAGCCGCAGCCGCGTCAGCCGGTGGCGCGCCGACTCCACGACCACGATGTCGTCCCCGACGAGCACCGCGTCGCTCGGCTCCCGCACGTCCGTGGCGAGCGTGGTCACCTCACCCGTCGCCGGGTCGTAGCGACGCAGAGCGTGGTTGTACGTGTCGCTGACGGCCACCGAGCCGTCGGGCAGCGCCGTCACCCCCAACGGGTGCTGCAGCAGCGCCTGCCCGGCCGGACCGTCACGGTGCCCGAAGTCGAAGAGCCCGGTCCCCACCGCCGTGTGCACCGTCCCGTCGAGGTCGACCCAGCGCAGCGCCGACGTCTCCGAGTCCGCGAGCCAGAGCCGGTCGGCGGTGGCGGCGAGCCCGGAGGGCTGCGCGAACCAGGCCTCCTCGGCGGGCCCGTCGACCAGCCCCTCGTTGGTCGTACCCGCGGCGACGCCGACCGTGCCCCGCGCGGGGTCGTACGCCCACAGCTGGTGGACCCCGGCCATGGCGATCCACACCCGTCCGCCGAACACGGCCACGTCCCACGGCGACGACAGGTCCACCTCACGCGCGGGCCCGGACGTCGGCGACCCCTGCCACCACTGGCGGCCGGTGCCCGCGAGCGTCGTGACCTCCCCGGAGGCCAGGTCCAGGCGGCGCAGGGCGTGGTTCACGGTGTCCGCGACGACGACCGTGCCGTCGTCGAGCAGGGCGAGACCCTGAGGCTCGCTGAAGCCGGCCTCCGCGGCCGTCCCGTCCACGAAGCCGCGCGCACCGGAGCCGATCCGCCGGATCACCGACTCCCCGTCCTCCGCCAGCTCCACGAGCTGGTGCCGGGTGGTGTCGCTGACCAGGAGGTTCCCGTTCGGCAGGGCGAGCGCCTTGCCGGGGAAGCGCAGCACGGTCGGCTCGGGCTCGGGCGCCACGTACGGCCCGTCACCGCGCCGCAGGGTCCCCTTGGCCTCGTGCTCGGCCTCCAGCTCCGCCACCAGCCGGGCGATGGCGTGCGCGTGCCCCTCCCCGGCGTGCTGGGCGACCACGTACCCCTCGGGGTCGATCACGACGAGCGTCGGCCACGCGCGCACGGCGTACTGCTTCCAGGTGGCGAGCTCGGGATCGTCCAGCACCGGGTGCTCGACCCCGTACCGCTCGACGGCGTCGACGACCGCCTGATGCTCGGCCTCGTGCACGAACTTGGGCGAGTGCACCCCGATGATCACCACGGTGTCGCGGTGCTTCTCCTCCAGCTCCCGCAGCTCGTCCAGGACGTGCAGGCAGTTAATACAGCAGAACGTCCAAAAATCGAGAATGACGATGCGTCCTCGCAGGTCGGCGAGGGTGTAGGGCGCACCGCCCGTGTTCAGCCAGCCGCCCTTGCCGATCAGCTCGGGGGCGCGGACACGGACGCGGCGGGTTGCGGGGGCCGGGGCGGAGTCGTTCATGGATCAAGGGTGCCACCACGCCCCGGCACTCAGCCCAGCGCGTGTCCCGTGGTCGCGTCCACGTGGTCCGGGACCTCGTCGTGGCGGTCGCCGACGGTGAGGGTGCCGGTGGGCTCGAACATCAGGATCGAGGCGCCGTGCGGGGCGACCGGCTTGTGCTCCGTGCCGCGCGGCACGGTGAAGACGGAGCCCTTGGGCAGGACGACGGTCCGTTCACCGGCCGCCTCCCGGAGCGCGATGGTCAGTTCGCCCTCCAGGACCAGGAAGAACTCGTCGGTGTGGTCGTGGACGTGCCAGACGTGCTCGCCCTCGACCTTGGCGATGCGTACGTCGTAGTCGTTGACGGCGGTGACGATGCGCGGGCTCCACAGTTCGGTGAAGGAGGCCAGGGCGCCGGACAGGGAGACGGGGTCGCTGCTCATGGACTCATCCTCGGCCTGGCCCGGCGTCCGGACGAGTGCTAGAAATCGCATATGGCGCAACGATCCTCTCAGTCCGGTCCGGCGGGAGGCACACCGCTCGCCGGCCGGGCCCCGTCCCCCGCCGCGCGGGGCGTGCACCGTGTCGTCCTCGTCGTCGACGAGAACTCGAACCCCTTCGAGATGAGCTGCGCGATCGAGGTGTTCGGGCTGCGCCGGCCGGAACTCGGGCGGGAGCTCTACGACTTCGGGCTCTGCGCCGCCGGGGAGCGGACCCGGATGCGGGACGGGTTCTTCACGCTCACCGGCGTGGACGGGCTGGAGGCGGCCGACGAGGCGGACACGCTGATCGTGCCGAACCGTCCGGACACCGGTACGCCGCGCTCCCCCGAGGTGCTGGACGCCGTTCGCCGGGCGCACGAGCGGGGGGCCAGGCTGATCGGGTTCTGCTCCGGCGCCTTCACCCTCGCGGAGGCGGGGCTGCTGGACGGGCGGCGGGCGGCCTGCCACTGGATGTGGGCGGATGCCTTCCGGGCACGGTTTCCGCGGGTCCGTCTGGAGCCGGACGTCCTGTTCGTGGACGACGGGGACATTCTCACGGCGTCGGGCAGCGCGTCCGCGCTCGATCTCGGGCTGCATGTCGTGCGGCGCGACCACGGCGCGGAGATCGCCAACGCCGTCTCGCGACGGCTGGTCTTCGCCGCGCACCGCGACGGCGGGCAGCGTCAGTTCGTGGAACGGCCGCTGCCGGAGGTGCCCGACGAGTCCCTGGCTCCGCTGCTGGCGTGGGCACAGGAGCGGCTCGGTGAGCCGCTGACGGTCGCGGATCTGGCCGCGCGGGCGGCGGTGAGCCCGGCGACGCTGCACCGGCGTTTCCGTGCGCAGCTCGGCACCACCCCGCTGGCGTGGCTGACGGGTGAGCGGGTGGCGCTCGCCTGCCGGCTCATCGAGCGCGGGGAGGAGCGCCTGGACGTGGTGGCGGACCGCAGCGGTCTGGGGTCCGCCGCGAACCTGCGGGCGCGGCTGCGCCGGGCGACGGGACTCAGCCCGTCGGCCTACCGGCGGCGTTTCGGACCGCCTGCCGGGGAAGCGGTGATGGCATGAGATTCCTCGTACGCGACCGGCTCCTCGGCTTCGGCGACGACTACTGGATCGAGGACGACCGTGGCAACAAGGTCTTCCTCGTCGACGGCAAGGCCATGCGTCTGCGGGACACCTTCGAGCTGAAGGACACACGCGGGCGCGTCCTGATCGACATCCACCAGAAGATGCTCGCCCTGCGCGACACGATGATCATCGAGCGGGACGGCGACCCGCTGGCGACCATCAAGCGCAAGCGTCTGTCCCTGCTCCGCAACCACTACCGGGTGTCGCTGGTCGACGGCACCGAACTCGACGTGAGCGGGAAGATCCTCGACCGTGAGTTCGCCATCGACTACGACAACGAACTCCTCGCGCAGATCTCCCGCCGCCGGCTCCACGTCCGGGAGACGTACGGGGTCGACGTCGTACGGGACGACGCCGACCCGGCGTTGCTGATCGCGGTGGCGGTGTGCGTGATCCACCTGGCGGAGAAGGAGCGTGGCGAGGACTGAGGAGGAGCGCGCGGGGGCCGGGCGAACCGGTCCCGTCAGGCCTGTCGCCGGGGTGTGTCGAGGCCCAGCAGGCGGTCCTTCAGCGCGGGGAACTGCTCTCGCGTGTCGGCGACCTTGGCGGGGTCGAAGTCCACGGTGAGGACCTCCTCGCCGGCGCCCGCCTCGGCGAGGACCTCCCCCCACGGGTCGACCACGAGGGAGTGGCCGGCCTGGGCGACTCCGGCGTGTGTGCCGGCCGTTCCGCAGGCGAGGACGTAGGCCTGGTTCTCGACTGCGCGTGCCTGGGCTAGCAGTGTCCAGTGGGAGCGGCGCCGTTCGGGCCAGCCGGCCGAGAGCACGAGGGTCTCCGCGCCGGCGTCGACGAGCCCGCGGAAGAGTTCGGGGAAGCGGAGGTCGTAGCAGGTGGCGACGCCGACCACGGTCTCGGGCAGACGGACCGTCACGAGTTCGGATCCCGCGCCCATCAGCACGGCTTCGCCCTTGTCGAAGCCGAAGCGGTGGATCTTCCGGTACGAGGCGGCGAGTTCGCCGGAGGGCGAGAAGACGAGGGACGTGTTGTAGAGGGGGCCTTCGGGGTCCCGCTCGGGGATGGAGCCGGCGTGCAGCCAGACGCCCGCGTCGCTCGCCGCCTTGGCCATCACCTCGTAGGTGGGTCCTTCCAGCGGTTCGGCCTCGGTCCGGAACCCTTCGTAGGCGAACGCGCCCGTCGTCCACAGCTCGGGCAGCACGACGAGGTCGGCTCCGGCTTGTTCTCGTACGAGAGACGCGACACGCTGCCGACGCGATTCGACCGTTTCGGCGTCGTTTACGTCGATCTGGAGGAGAGAGGCGCGCACACTACCACCGTCCTGGCATTCGAGCCGTCGATACGGGCCTACGATCGTCACACGAAAGCACTGCCGGGGTGCCTCACAGCAGCGTAACTTAGCGTCCCAAGACACCCGCTGCCTGTGCACTGCCCGCGTCCAACCGCCCGAGGGGTCCCGTTCCGTGAGTCTGCATCCCAGCCTTCAGTCCTACGCCGACGCCTGGACCCACTCGATCGAAGCGATATCAGAGCTGGTGCAGCCGCTCGTGGAGGGCGAGTGGAACCGGCGGACGCCCTGCCCGGGCTGGTCCGTGCGCGACATCGTGTCGCATGTCATCGGACTGGACTGCGAGATGCTCGGCGACCCGCGGCCGATCCACACGCTCCCTCGTGACCTGTACCACGTGACGAACGAGCACCAGCGGTACATGGAGATGCAGGTCGACGTGCGGCGCCACCACACGGCGCCGGAGATGACGTCCGAGCTGGAGTACACGATCATCCGCCGCAACCGGCAGCTGCGGAACGAGACCAGGCAGCCCGACAGCAAGGTGCGCGGTCCCCTCGGCACCGAGATCACCCTCGAACAGGCCATGCGGAACCGTGCGTTCGACGTGTGGGTGCACGAGCAGGACCTGCGTACGGCGCTGGGCCGGCCGGGCAACCTGGACTCCCCGGGCGCGTCCATCGTCCGTGACCAGCTCCTCGCGGCGCTGCCGAAGATCGTCGCGAAGGACGCCGGTGCTCCCGCGAACTCCGCGGTGGTCTTCGACGTCCACGGTCCCGTCGAGTTCCTGCGCACGGTCCGTGTCGACGCCGACGGCCGCGGCACGATAGACGGTGCCCCTTCCCTCGGTCCCGCCGCCTCGCTCTCCCTGGACTGGGAGACGTTCGTCCGGCTGGCCTGCGGCCGTGTTCACCCCGACGCCGTCGCCGACCGCATCAAGACCGAGGGCGACCCGGATCTGTCGGCGGCCATCCTGCGGAACTTCGCGGTCACCCCGTAGGCAACACCGCCCGTCCGGCCGGGGTCGTCCCCGGCCGGGGCAGGACGTCCCGACCGGGTCTAGGCCGGCACGTGCACCGTCTCCACCCGGCTGGCGACCAGCCGTTCCCGTTCGCGCCGGGCCACTCGCCCGCGGAGCCGGAAGATCTGGCTCAGTCCGACGGCCTGGAGGACGAACACGGCGGCGAAGGCCACCCGGTAGTTGTCGCCGGTCGCGTCGAGCAGCACGCCGATGGCCAGCAGGGTCGTCATGGAGGCGACGAAGCCTCCCATGTTGGTGATGCCGGATGCGGTGCCCTGCCGCTCGGGCGGGTTGGCCGGCCGGGCGAAGTCGAAGCCGATCATCGAGGCCGGGCCGCAGGCCCCCAGCACGGTGCACAGCACGATGAGCACCCACATCGGCGCCCGGTCCCCGGGGTAGGCGAGCGTGCCGGCCCAGACGACCGCGGTCGCGGCCACCGTGCCGAGTGCCAGCGGCAGTCGTGCCGTGTGGTGCCGGGCGACGATCTGCCCGTACACGAGGCCGACCATCATGTTGGAGAGCACGACGAGTGTCAGCAGTTCGCCGGCGGTCGCGCGCGAGAGTCCTTGTGCCTCGACGAGGAACGGCAGGCCCCACAGCAGCAGGAACACCATCGCCGGGAACTGGGTCGTGAAGTGCACCCACATCCCGAGCCGGGTGCCGGGTTCCCGCCAGGACGCGGCGATCTGCCGGCGCACGTACGCGGCACCCTGGTGCGGGAAGGGCTCCGGGTCGTGGCCCTCGGGGTGGTCCTTCAGGAACAGCAGCAGGAGCACCAGCACGACGACTCCGGCGAGCGCGCTGCCCGCGAACGCGGCCGTCCAGCCGACCCCGTGCAGCAGCCGTGCGATGACGAGGGTCGAGACGAGGTTGCCGGCCATGCCGACCAGGCCGGCGAGCTGCGCGACCAGCGGGCCGCGGCGGGCGGGGAACCAGCGGGTGCCGAGCCGCAGCACGCTGATGAAGGTCATCGCGTCGCCGCAGCCGAGCAGCGCGCGTGAGGCGAGGGCCGTGCCGTAGGAGGGCGAGAAGGCGAAGCCCAGTTGCCCCGCGGTGAACAGCAGGACGCCGATGGTCAGCACCTTCTTGGTGCCGAGCCGGTCGACCAGCAGGCCGACGGGTATCTGCATGCCCGCGTACACGAGGAGCTGGAGGATCGAGAAGGTGGACAGCGCCGAGGCGTTGACGTGGAAGCGGTCCGCCGCGTCGAGGCCCGCCACTCCCAGTGAGGTCCGGAAGATGACGGCGACGAAGTAGACGGCGACGCCGATGCCCCAGACGGCTATCGCGCGCCGCCCGCCGGGCGGGTCGCCGGGAAGGGTCGCGGTGCTCATCGGACCTCGCCCCGCGCCAGGTTGGAGAACCAGCTGACGTGCCGGTGGATGATGTCGACGACGGCCTCGGCGTCACCGGAGCGCAGCGCTTCGAGGATCTCCTCGTGCTCGGTGAGCGTCTTGGTGATCCGGTCGGGGTGGGCGTGCATCACGGCGACTCCCATCCTCAACTGCCGGTCGCGGAGCTGGTCGTAGAGCCGGGAGAGGATCTCGTTGCCGCCGCTGCGGACGATCTCGGCGTGGAAGCAGCGGTCGGTGACGGCGGCGCCCGCCAGGTCTCCGGCGGCGGCCTGCTCCTTCTGCCGTGCGAGGAGTTCCTCCAGCCGGGCGATGAGCTGCGGCGGGGCGGGGAGGGCCTTGCGTGCGGCGTGCTCCTCGACGAGTTGCCGGGTCTCGACGACGTCCGCGATCTCCTGGGCGGAGACGGGCAGGACGAGTGCGCCCTTCTTCGGGTAGAGCTTGATGAGCCCTTCGACCTCCAAGCGCAGCAGGGCCTCGCGCACGGGTGTGCGGGAGACGCCCACGGCCTCGGCGAGCTCGCCCTCGGTGAGCAGCGTGCCGCCCTCGTAACGGCGTTCCAGCACGGCCTGCTTGACGTGTGCGTAGACGCGGTCGGCGGCGGGCGGCTGTTTCACGGGCTGCTTCACGTCCTGCTGCGCCCGTTCGGCGGGCCGGTCGGCGGAGTCGTGCACGTGCGGGTCGGCGGGCGCGGGCGGGGCTGAAGGCATGCGCACATCATAGATACAACACGTACGCATGCTGCCGGACGTTTCAGCATGCGGACCCCGAAGCCCCCTCATGTAACCCAGGTCACACAATTCCCACCCCATCGCCGTACATCCCTTTGCGCGCCTCAAGAGTCCGTACGTGAGACGGCACTCTCATGTGCCGACCTCCCAGGGGCATTTCGCGCATTCGGAGCGTTCATTTTGATTACCGGCATTAAGGGCACGCGTTTCCGCAGGGCCGCCGCTGTGACCGTCACGACCGGCGCCGTCCTGGCGGCCGGAGCCTTCGGCGCGGCACCCGCGGGCGCCGTGACCACGCCCACGATCGCCGCCAAGGGCGGCTACGTGATGAACAACGGCACGGGCACGACCCTCTACACCAAGGCCGCGGACACCAGGCGTTCCACCGGCTCCACCACCAAGATCATGACGGCCAAGGTGGTGCTGGCCCAGTCGAACCTGAACCTCGACGCCAAGGTCACGATCCAGAAGGCGTACAGCGACTACATCGTCGCCAACAACGCCTCGCAGGCCCACCTGATCGTCGGTGACAAGGTCACCGTCCGTCAGCTCCTGTACGGGCTGATGCTGCCCTCCGGCTGCGACGCCGCGTACGCCCTCGCCGACAAGTTCGGCACCGGCACGACCCGCGCCGCCCGCGTGAAGTCGTTCATCGGCAAGATGAACTCCAGCGCGCGCAGCCTCGGCCTGACGAACACGCACTTCGACTCGTTCGACGGCATCGGCCACGGCTCCAACTACTCGACGCCGCGCGACCTGACGAAGCTCGCCAGCAGCGCGATGAAGAACTCCACGTTCAAGACGATCGTGAAGACGCAGAACACCCGGCAGAAGGCCACCACCAAGAGCGGCGGCTACCGGTACTACGACTGGGAGAACACCAACAAGCCCCTGCTGACCGGCTACAGCGGCACCATCGGCGTCAAGACCGGCTCCGGCCCCGAGGCCAAGTACTGCCTGGTCTTCGCCGCCACCCGCAACGGCAAGACGGTCATCGGCACGGTGCTCGCCTCCACCTCGATCACCGCCCGCACCTCGGACGCCAAGAAGCTGCTCACCTACGGCTTCGCCAGGTAGGGCCGCACACGAGCGAGAAGGGGCCCGCCGCGACACGCGGCGGGCCCCTTCGCCGTTCCCGGGCGGACGCTCCCGGTCAGGCCGTTCCCGGTCAGCCGTGCATGAGCGGCGAGCCGTAGAGATCCTTGGTGATCGCGCCCTTGCCGTCACCCTCGATGTCGTAGACGACGGTCGAGTCCGAGGACCAGTACAGGTCCTTGTTGTACGTCACCGACGGCACGGTGCAGGTGCTCGCGGGACCGGGCTCACCGGGGCCCGAGTAGTTGCTGTTGAACAGGGACGTCCAGTCGCACGTCTTCGACGAGACGACGGTGTCGCTGCCGCCCGAGTCGGAGCGCGACTCGATCCGCGTGGTGATCTTGAACGAGGTGAACCTCTTGCCGTTGTCGATCACTTGGTCGTCGACGATGTTCCACGTGACGTTGCTCGACGCGGTCACCTTCCCCGAGGTGACGTCGGCACAGTTCTCTATGTAGTACGTCGTCTCGGGCTTCTGGCCGGGGAAGATGATGTCGAACTGGTGGGTGAACGCGTCCGAGCAGCTGCTCACGGCGGCCGCCGGGGAGGCGAAGGCGATGCCGCCGGCGAGCGCGCCGCCCACGAGCGCGAACGTGGCGAGAGACTTTCCGACCGTCAAGGGAATTCCTTTCGAGAAGGGCCCACGTCCGTAAGAGTGGGCCCGCCGCAGCATTTCCGCGTCGGCGGGCACATACGGGATGACGGTTCGGCGCCGGGATCCTCGAAACCCGGCCGGGCGCGCGGAGTTCGGCACGTCCGCAGCCCCTTGCCCCCGCTTTCCCCCCGCCCTGCGCCGGATGGTTGGTCGTACCGCCCGACGGAGGTGATCTTAGGCAGCCGAAGATCGGGAATTGTAGGGGAATTCGCAGCTTGGCTCATATACGCCAAAGGGGCGCCCCTCTCCATGGAGAGGGGCGCCCCTTCAGGCGTTCCGGGTCACGCCCAGCTGATCAGCCGCTTCGGCTGCTCCAGGATCGCCGCCACATCGGCGAGCACCTTGGAGCCCAGCTCGCCGTCGACCAGGCGGTGGTCGAAGGAGAGCGCCAGCGTGGTGACCTGGCGGGGCTTGACCTTGCCCTTGTGCACCCAGGGCTGGAGCTTGATCGCACCGACCGCGAGGATCGCGGACTCGCCGGGGTTGAGGATCGGCGTGCCCGTGTCGACCCCGAAGACACCGACGTTCGTGATGGTGACGGTGCCGCCCTGCATCGCGGCGGGCGACGTCTTGCCCTCGCGCGCCGTGGACACCAGCTCCGCCAGCGACTCGGCCAGCTGGGGCAGCGTCTTGCCGTGCGCGTCCTTGATGTTCGGGACGATCAGTCCGCGGGGCGTGGCGGCGGCGATGCCCAGGTTCACGTAGTGCTTCTGGACGATCTCCTGGTTGGCCTCGTCCCAGGACGCGTTGACCTCGGGGTTGCGCTTGATCGCGACCAGCAGGGCCCGGGCGATGAGCAGCAGCGGGTTCACCCGCAGCCCCTGCATGCCGTAGACCTCGGGGGACTGCTTGATCTCCTCGACGAGCTTCATCGTGCGCGTCACGTCGACCGTCACGAACTCGGTGACGTGCGGCGCGGTGAACGCCGAGCCGACCATCGCGGCCGCCGTGGCCTTGCGGACGCCCTTGACCGGGATGCGGGTCTCGCGCGCCGCGTCGTAGGCGACGGCCGGCGCGGGTGCCTGGGCCGGGACGGGAGCCGGGGCCTCCGTCACGACGGGCGCCGGAGCGGGGGCCGGGGCCACCGCCGCGTGCACGTCCTCGCGCGTGATGATGCCGTCCGGGCCCGACGGGGTGACCGTCGCCAGGTCGACGCCGAGGTCCTTGGCGAGCTTGCGGACCGGGGGCTTGGCCAGCGGGCGCTCCTCGGCGACCCGGCCGTGGCCGTTGAGCTCGCCCTGGATCGCCGTGGCCGCATGGAACTCGGCCTGCTGGACCGGGACTTCGGTGCCCTTGCGGGGGCGGCGCTTGGTGGAGGACTCGGCGACGCCGTACCCGACGAGGACCGGCTTGCGGCCCTCGGACTTGGGTTCCTCGGCGGCGGGAGCCTCCGCGGCGGCCGCGGGGGCCGCGGCCGGTGCGGGTGCCTCCGCGGCACCGCCGGACACGTCCACCGCGATGATCACCTGGCCCACGTCCACCGTCACTCCCTCGGGGAAGCGGAGTTCGCGGACCACACCGTCGAACGGGATGGGCAGCTCCACGGCGGCCTTGGCGGTCTCGACCTCGCAGACGACCTGGCCGTCCGTGACCGTGTCACCGACCTGGACGTACCACTTGAGGATCTCCGCCTCGGTGAGCCCCTCGCCCACGTCGGGCATCTTGAACTCGCGGAGCCCCGACGCGTTCTCAGTCATCGTCGTCACGACCCTCTCCTCAGTACGCCAGCGAGCGGTCGACGGCGTCGAGCACCCGGTCCAGGCCCGGAAGGTACTCCTCCTCCAGGCGCGCCGGCGGGTAGGGGGCGTGATAGCCGCCGACCCGCAGGACGGGTGCCTCCAGGTGGTAGAAGCACCGCTCGGTGATCCGGGCGGCGATCTCCGCGCCCGTACCGAGGAAGACCGGGGCCTCGTGCACCACGACCAGGCGGCGGGTCTTCTCGACCGAGGCCTGGACGGAGTCGAAGTCGATGGGGGACATCGAGCGCAGGTCCAGGACCTCGATCGACTTGCCCTCCTCCTCGGCCGCCGCGGCGGCCTCCAGGCAGACCTTCACCATCGGTCCGTACGCGGCGAGGGTCAGGTCGGCGCCCTCGCGCACCACGCGTGCCTTGTGCAGCGGGCCGGGGATCGCGTCGGTGTTGACCTCGGCCTTGTCCCAGTAGCGCCGCTTCGGCTCGAAGAAGATCACCGGGTCGTCGCTCTGGATGGCCTGCTGCATCATCCAGTAGGCGTCGCTCGCGTTCGACGGCGAGACCACCTTCAGGCCCGCCACGTGCGCGAAGAGCGCCTCGGGGGACTCGGAGTGGTGCTCGACGGCACCGATGCCGCCGCCGTACGGGATACGGATCACGACGGGGAGCTTGATCTTGCCGAGCGCCCGCGCGTGCATCTTGGCGAGCTGCGTGACGATCTGGTCGTACGCCGGGAAGACGAAGCCGTCGAACTGGATCTCCACGACCGGGCGGTAGCCGCGCAGGGCCAGGCCGATCGCGGTGCCGACGATGCCGGACTCGGCGAGCGGGGTGTCGATGACCCGCTCCTCGCCGAAGTCCTTCTGCAGACCGTCGGTCACCCGGAAGACACCACCGAGCTTGCCGACGTCCTCGCCCATGATGAGGACCTTGGGGTCGGCGTCGAGGGCCGTGCGCAGCGATTCGTTGATCGCCTTGGCGAGCGCCATCTTTTCCGCAGCCATCGTTACTTGCCCTCCCCTGCGTCCGCGAACGACGCCTGGTAGGCGGCGAACTGGGCTCGCTCCTCGTCGACGAGCGCGTGCCCGTCCGCGTACACGTTCTCGAAGATGGCGAAGTGGTCCGGGTCAGGCATGGCCCGTACGACCTCGCGTACTCGCTTGCCCAACGCTTCGCTCTCGGCCTCGAGTTCCGCGAAGAACGCCTCGTCCGCGTGGTTCGAGGCCTCCAGGTAGGTGCGCAGGCGCAGGATCGGGTCCTTCGCCTCCCACGCCTCGCGCTCCTCGTCGGCCCGGTACTTCGTCGGGTCGTCGGAGGTCGTGTGCGCGCCCATGCGGTAGGTGTACGCCTCGACGAGGGTGGGGCCCTCGCCGCGGCGGGCGCGCTCCAGCGCCCACTTGGTGACCGCGAGGCAGGCCAGTACGTCGTTGCCGTCGACGCGGACGCCGGGGAAGCCGAAGCCCTGCGCGCGCTGGTAGAGCGGCACGCGGGTCTGCTTCTCGGTCGGCTCGGAGATGGCCCACTGGTTGTTCTGGCAGAAGAACACGACGGGGGCGTTGTAGACCGCGGAGAAGGTGAAGGACTCGGCGACGTCGCCCTGGCTGGAGGCGCCGTCACCGAAGTACGCGATCACGGCCGAGTCGGCGCCGTCCTTGGCGACGCCCATGGCGTAGCCGGTGGCGTGCAGCGTCTGCGAGCCGATGACGATCGTGTACAGGTGGAAGTTGTTGCTGTTCGGGTCCCAGCCGCCGTTGTTCACACCCCGGAACATGCCGAGCAGGTTGGTCGGGTCGACCCCGCGGCACCAGGCGACGCCGTGCTCGCGGTAGGTCGGGAAGACGTAGTCGTCCTCACGGGTGGCCCGCCCGGAACCGATCTGGGCGGCCTCCTGGCCGAGCAGCGAGGCCCACAGGCCCAGCTCGCCCTGGCGCTGGAGGGAGGTGGCCTCGGCGTCGAAGCGGCGGGTCAGCACCATGTCCCGGTACAGGCCGCGCAGGTCCTCGGGGGTGATGTCGGCGACGTACGGGTCGTACGTGGCGTCCTTGACCCGCTTGCCCTGCGGGGTCAGCAGCTGAACGAGCTCGGGCCCGGCGCCCGGCGTGCCGGGCGACTTCTTGGCGGCCGCGCCGGTGCGCTTGCTCGCGGCGGTCTTCCTGCCGGTCGCGCCGGCGCTCTTCGTACCGGTCGTACCGGTGCTCGCGGCGCTCTTCGTACCGGCGCTGCTTCGCGGCTTGCGCGCGGCAGTGCTCTCCACGGTCACGTGTGCTCCTCCGTCGGTCCGGCCCCCGGGGTTGCCGGGTGGCTGGGGATCCCCCTTGCCCTTTTCCGAGCTCGGGGGAGCGGCTCGCCTGTTCCGGTTCCCGTGCACGGGGTGGGTGCCACTCGGCCGGGAACAGGCGTGACAGGTGCCCCGGCGAGCGCCCTGCAACAGCCACGTTACCCAGTGCTTCACAATTCTGTGAAACCCCTCCTGACCTGCGATTTTTGTAGGAATTCCAAGTACTTTCAAACTTGGAATTCCTACTACATCAAGTCGTGGGGAACACCTGCTGGTCACAGCACTGGTCACAGGCCTTGCAAGGGGCCGGAACACGGGCACGTTATCCCGGCCACCCCGGGGACGGGAAGAGTTCACTTGGGGCAATGCCCATGACCATGTGTGACACTGACACCGTGCATGAAACCGGGAAAATCACCGTATTTCTCCTCGACGACCATGAGGTCGTCCGGCGTGGCGTCCATGAGCTGCTGTCGGTCGAGGAGGACATCGAAGTGGTCGGCGAGGCCGGTAACGCGGCCGACGCGCTGGTGCGGATTCCGGCCACCCGCCCGGACGTCGCCGTCCTGGACGTACGCCTGCCGGACGGCAGCGGTGTGGAGGTCTGCCGCGAGATCCGGTCCCGGGACGAGGACATCAAGTGCCTGATGCTGACCTCGTTCGCCGACGACGAGGCCCTGTTCGACGCGATCATGGCCGGGGCCTCGGGATACGTCCTGAAGGACATCCGCGGCGACGAGCTCCTGTCCGCCGTGCGCGACGTCGCGGCCGGGAAGTCCCTGCTCGACCCGGTGGCCACGGCCCGCGTCATGGCGCGGCTGCGCGACGGCGGCACCAAGGACGACGACAGGCTCGCGCAGCTCACCGAGCAGGAGCGCAGGATCCTCGACCTGATCGGCGAGGGACTCACCAACCGGGTCATCGGAGAACGGCTCCACCTCGCCGAGAAGACGATCAAGAACTACGTGTCGAGCCTGCTGGCCAAGCTGGGCATGGAGCGGCGCTCGCAGGCCGCCGCCTATGTCGCCCGCAAACAGGCGGAGCGGCAGCAGAGCCGCTGAGCGCGGACCGGGCCGGCCTCGCGCCGCCGACCGCCCATTCGGGACTTATGGCCCCCACGGTGAGGGGCGGGCGCCTCTTTTCTCCCCGTCCGCGGGTGCCGGAGATTGGGGGCATGCCCACCGACGAACGGCGCGCCGACACGAGGTATGCCGACGACCAGCCCGCCGGAGAGCCTTCCGCCGCCACGCGGTCCCGCATCGAGCGGTCCCTCGCCGGACGGTCCCGCGCCGACCGCCTCGCCGTGCACCTGATCGGCAGCGCCGAGTACGGCCGTGTGGCCACCAGCAAGCGCGCGCTGCCGCTCCTCGCGCTCGCCCGCCACATCGTGTCGGACGGGCGCGTCCTGCTGCGCATGTCCCGCAGCTTCGGCTGTCCGGACGCCTGCGCCGGCAGCGTCGTCGCGTACGGCACCGACAACGTGGGCTCCGCGCGGCCCGGCGAGGCCCTGTGGTCCGTGCAGATCGTGGGGCAGTGCGAGCCGGTCGAGCCGACCGCGGCCCAGCTGGAGCTCTTCGGGCCGGTGCCGCCCCTCGCCGACGGCGAGCCGTACGAGCCGGTCTACCTGGGCATCGAGCCGCAGCTCTGCACCGTCCACTCGACGGACGATGGCCTGGAACGGCAGTTCCGGCACGTCCTGTGACCTTCACGTGATCGAACACGACTGTGTGTGACAAGCGCGAGGTCAGAGCCCCTGCTCGTGCCCTACCATCTGGCGCGTGCCGGGCTCATCCGTACCACCCCTCGTGTCTCACGCGCCCCCCTTGGGCGCCCTCCTCCGCCAGTACTCCGCCGGTTCCGCGCTGACCTGCGACCCCGTCGACCAGGGGCTGCTGAACCGCGGCTACCGGCTGTGCACCACCCGGGGCCGGTACTTCCTGAAACACCACTTCGACCCGGAGACGGCCGACCCCGGGTCGATCGCCCGCCAGCACCGGGCGACCCAGCGCCTCGCCGACCTGGGCGTCCCGGTCGCCCCGCCGCTGGCCGGCACCGACGGACGCACCGTCGCCGTGGTCGGGGGCCACGCGTACGCCCTGCACCCGTGGATCGACGGAGGGCACCGGCACGGCGGACAGCTCAGCACCGAACAGTGCACACGCCTGGGGGCGCTCCTGGGCGTCGTGCACGCCGGTCTGGAGCGGGTGATGCCGGCCCAGGGGCGCACGCCCGCGCGACGGGCGGCCTGCGCCGATCCCGCCGACACCTTCGCGCTCATCGACCGGCTGCTCGCCATGGTGCGACGCCGGCGCCCCGCCGACGCCTTCGACGAGCTCGCCCGGCACCGCCTCCTGGAGAGGCGCGCCCTGCTGGAACGGCACGCCGACCGCCGTCCCTCGCACGGCGGTTCGGTCGGCTGGGTGCACGGCGACTTCCACCCCTTCAACCTGCTCTACCGCGACGGGGAACCGGCCGCGATCGTCGACTGGGACCGGCTGGGCGTCCAGCCCCGCGCCGAGGAGGCGGTACGCGCCGCGGTGATCTTCTTCGTGCGGCCCATCGGTTCGCTCGACCTGACGAAAGTGCGGGCCTACGCGCGCGCGTACCGGCGCGCCGCGGACGCCGGCCCCGCCGAACTCGCCGCCGCCGTGCACCGCGTGTGGTGGGAGCGCCTCAACGACTTCTGGATGCTGCGCTGGCACTACGAGCGCGGGGACATCCGTGCCGACCCGCAGTTCCCGGCGGCCTCGGCCCTGGTGATGTGGTGGACACGGGAGTACGAGTCCGTGTGCGAGGCGTTCGCGGGATGACCGGCGGTCCAGGACGCTCCGCACCCGCACGCGCGCGTGCCATCCCTGCGACGGAACGCGCGCGTGCCGCCCGCTTCCGGGCCGCACGCGCGCGTGGACGGTCTTCTCGCCCCGGGGCGGTCAGCCCCGGACGGTCACGGTCAGGGACCCACCCCGTCGGTGGCCCCGGTGCCGCCCTCCGTCGGGTCGACGGTCTCCGTCGGGTCCTCCGTCGGCGTCGTCGGGTCCTCCGTCGGCTCCTCGGTGGTCGGCGTCGTCTTGGTCGGCTCGTCCGTCGGCTCGTCCGTCGGCTGGGCGGTGTCGCTCGCGGAGGGCGTGTACGACGGTGTGTAGTCGGGGTTGCCGCCGGTGCTCGACGAGCCCTCGGTGGACGTGTCCGTCTCCTCGTCGGTGGCCTCGTCGCTCGGCGCCTCGCTCGCCCGGTCGTCCGTGCGGGAGTGCGTGGCGCTCGGCGACTTCGTGGTGTCCGTGCCCCCGCCCGCTTCGCCGCCGGCCTTGTTCACGGCGAGCGCGACACCCGCCGCGATCGCGATCACCGCGAGGACCGCGAGCATCCACAGCTTCCCGCGGCCGCCGCCGCGGTTGCCGTGCCCCTCGAAACCGCCGTCGTCCCCGCCGCCGTAGGGCGGGATGATCGGCGCGGGGATCTGCGTGGTGCCCGACTCCCCGGGATGCGGCAGGGCGGTCGTGCCGGCGAAACCGGAGGCCGGGGTGTGCAGACCCTCGTGCATGGTGACGGGGCCGGTGTTCCAGGTGCCGGTGTGCCCGCCCTGGTCGTAGAGCATCTGGAGGGCGTACTGGACGAGCCCGCGCATCTCCTCGGCCGTCTGGAACCGGTCGTCCGGCTCCTTGGCGAGTGAGCGCATGACCAGCCCGTCGAGCTCCGGCGGCGCCGCGTCCGAGGCCTCGGAGGGGGGCACCGGAATGTCCTGGACGTGCTGGTAGACCACCGACAGCGGCGTCTCGCCGGTGAACGGGGGCCGCAGCGCGAGGAGTTCGTACAGGAGACAGCCGGTCGCATACAGGTCGGAACGGTGGTCGACGGCCTTGCCGAGCGCCTGCTCCGGGGAGAGGTACTGCGGGGTGCCCATGACCATGCCGGTCTGGGTCATCGTCGACTGCGCGCCGTGCAGGGCGCGGGCGATGCCGAAGTCCATCACCTTCACCGCGCCGGTGTTGGTGATGATGACGTTCGCCGGCTTGATGTCGCGGTGCACGATGCCGTGCTGGTGCGAGTAGGCGAGCGCCTCCAGGACCCCGGAGACGATGATCAGCGCCTGCTCGGGGCCGGGGGCCTCCGCGTTGATCAGCAGATCCCGGATCGTCCGGCCCTCGACGATCTCCATCACGATGTACGGGACGACACCGTGGCCGACCACGTCCTCGCCGGAGTCGTACACCGCCACGACCGCATGATGGTTGAGCCCGGCGACCGACTGGGCCTCACGCGTGAAGCGGGCCTTGGACACCGGGTCCTCGGCCAGGTCGGAGCGGAGCAGCTTGACCGCGACGGTTCGTCCGAGGCGCACGTCCTCGGCCGCGAACACCTCGGCCATGCCGCCCCGGCCGAGTCTGCGGGTCAGCCGATATCGGCCGTCGCCGACCAGCCCGCCGTTACCCCACATCTCCGGCGCATCTGACATACCGCCGCCAGTCGCCTCGGGGTCGGACGGGCCCTGAGCGCGCTGCTGCTGTGCCATCGGTCCTCGCCGTCGTTTCTGCCCGCGGTCTGCGCGGTGGTTGTTACGGTCTCCGTCGGGCCACGCTACAGGCTCTGCGCAAGGCGCCGGTCCGGGATGAAAGTGAGATGGACCGGCCATCAAACCCGGCGCGGGTCCGCGCGTGCAAATTCTGTGTACCGGGCGTACGCCGGCTGTAACGCTTCCGCGACGCTTCTTTCGCAGACGGTCACGGAACGGGCACCGAACTTGACGTGTCGGTGCCCTGGGGCAGACTTGGCCGGGAATAAGCCAATCGATCACCGAAGACCGGTCGCATCGCAGCAGTCGCGCCGGACAATCGATCACGGACCGCGGGAGCAACCAGCCGCTGCCGCCGCGCCGATGGGGGACGCAGAACATGAGCCAGGACGGCGCACAGGGCCGGTACGCGGGGCGTGCGGTCGCCGGCGGCCGCTACCAGCTGCGCGATCTGCTCGGCGAGGGCGGGATGGCCTCGGTGCACCTCGCGTACGACTCGGTGCTCGACCGACAGGTCGCGATCAAGACCCTGCACACCGAGCTCGGCCGCGAACAGGCGTTCCGCGAGCGGTTCCGGCGCGAGGCCCAGTCGGTGGCCAAGCTCACGCACACGAACATCGTCTCGGTCTTCGACACCGGCGAGGACGACCTCGACGGCATGACCACCCCGTACATCGTCATGGAGTACATCGAGGGCAAGCCGCTCGGCTCGGTCCTCGACGCGGACATCCAGCAGTACGGGGCGATGCCCGCCGACAAGGCCCTGAAGATCACCGCGGACGTGCTGGCCGCGCTGGAGATCAGCCACGAAATGGGCCTGGTCCACCGCGACATCAAGCCCGGCAACGTCATGATGACGAAGCGCAACGTCGTCAAGGTGATGGACTTCGGCATCGCCCGCGCCATGCAGTCCGGCGTCACCTCGATGACGCAGACCGGCATGGTCGTCGGCACCCCGCAGTACCTCTCCCCGGAGCAGGCGCTCGGCCGCGGCGTGGACGCCCGGTCCGATCTGTACTCCGTCGGCATCATGCTGTTCCAACTGGTCACCGGACGCCTGCCGTTCGAGGCGGACTCGCCGCTGGCCATCGCCTACGCGCACGTCCAGGAGGAGCCGGTCGCGCCCTCCTCGGTCAACCGCTCGCTGCCCCCGGCGGTGGACGCGCTGGTCGCCCGCGCCCTGAAGAAGAACCCGAACGAGCGCTTCCCCAGCGCCGAGTCGATGCGCGACGAGTGCCTGCGCGTGGCCCAGTCGTTCCAGGCCGTCGCACCGAGCATCGTGCCGGGCGCGCAGACGTCGAGCGGCGCGGGCGTCGGCTCCGCCGTCTTCCCGCCCGTCGACCAGGGCACCCCGGCTCCGGGCCCCGTGCAGACGCCGTACCAGCCGGGCCCGTACGGCACGCCGACCCCGGCGCCGACGCCGTCCCCCGCGTACGGCTATCCGCAGCAGGGCGGCTACCAGTCGCCCCCGCAGACCTCCGCGTACTCCCCGCAGCAGGGCACGTCGACGCCCCCGCCGTACAACCTGTCGCCCCAGGCCTCGTCGCCCGCCGCGGGTGGCTCCGGTCGCAAGAGCAACCGCGGCATCGTCATCGGGTCGATCGTGGTGGCTCTCGTCGCGATCGGCGGCCTGATCACGGCGATCGCGATGAACGGCGGCAGCGACGACAACAACAAGGGCGGCGGAGACGCCAGCAAGTCGCCGACCGTGGTGGCGGGGCACAAGGGTCCGGACACGTCGAAGACGATCGAGACGGAGAAGTGCACCGACCCCACGGAGTCCTACGACGACCCGGACAAGATCCAGGTCCCGGACTTCCAGTACAAGAACCTGAAGTCGGTGAAGTCCTGCTTCCAGGCCGCCGGCTGGCAGATGAAGGTGACCCGCGTCGACGAGAACACCTACGGCGAGGACACGATCATGGATCAGTTCCCCTCCGCCGACACGGACGTCGACCCGAAGAACATGCCCGAGATCGAGCTCAAGGTCTCCTCGGGCGACCCGGCCTGATCCCGGGGACGCCCCGCAGCACCACGGCAGCGGGCCCGGCACTTCGGTGCCGGGCCCGTTCCGTCTCGTCAGGGGTGGGGCCTGGGCCTACAGGTACGGCCCGCCGGAACGGCCGCCGGAGCGAGGGTCCTCGTCGCCCTCGACACCGCCGACCCCGGGCGGGAGAGCGCGGCGCATCGACTCCAACTGGGCCCTGGCCGCCATCTGCTGCGCGAACAGCGTCGTCTGGATCCCGTGGAAGAGTCCCTCCAGCCAGCCCACCAACTGAGCCTGCGCGATCCGCAGTTCGGCGTCGCTGGGGGTCGCCTCGTCCGTGAAGGGCAGCGAGAGCCGCTCCAGTTCCTCGACGAGCTCCGGCGCCAGGCCGTCCTCCAGCTCCTTCACGGAGCTCGCGTGGATCTCCTTGAGCCGCACCCGGCTGGCCTCGTCCAGAGGTGCTGCACGCACCTCCTCCAGCAGCTGCTTGATCATGCTGCCGATGCGCATCACCTTGGCGGGCTGTTCCACCATCTCAGTCACCGGGACCTCGCGGGAGTCCTCGTCTCCGGTGCCGCCGAGAGCCATCCCGTCCTGGCCGACGACCAGGATCTGAGGGTTCTCCGGCGACCTGTCGTTCCTCGGCATCTCCATGCCGCCATTCTCTCGCACGCCTCCACCCCATCACGGTGGTGCCCCCCGCGCAGGATGATCCACCCCGTAAGCGGGCTCCGACTTCCACCACGCGCCGTCCGACGGTCACGGTCCGTCGACGTGACCCGGCGGACACCGCTCACGCTCCGTGGAGATTCCCGCGGGCAGTGACCACGTTCCGTTCACGCACCGGGGTGAACCGTCACGCTCCGTCGAGATGCCGCGCGCACGGCGTCATGTGAGTCTGATCCCGTCCGACTTCCGCGACCCGACCCGTACCGGGAGGGGGTCACCGGTGTGACTCCATGGCTTCGAACGCTGCACACGGCCGGACTGCTGCTGGTCATCCTGACCGCCGCCGGCCACCACCCTTCGTACGCCGCCGCGCCCGTGCCGCACGCGCCCGGCCCGGCCCCGTACGCCGCACCCACTCCGGACGGCAGCGCCTCCGCGCCCCGGTCCGGGGATCCCACGACACACTCCACCGCCTCCGCCTCCGCGTCCCGGTCCGCAGACCCCGCCGCGTCCACCGGCACCCCCACGCCGCGCGCCACGAAGTCCGCACCGAACGCCGATTCCTCCCGCGCGGGGAGTCTGGCGGGCGAGGGACGGGTCCGCCCCGGGCGTCCGGACCTGGACACCTCGGACCCCTCGGACACCTCCGACGAGGACACGGGCGACACCGACGAGACCGGGAACACCGCTGACGAGGACACGGAGCCCACGTACGGCGACACCGACCCCGGCGCCGACACGGACCCGAGCGGCGATCCCGAGGCCGCGGTCCCGGACAGCTCGGCGGCGGGCGTCGCCCCCGAGCCGTCACGAAGCGACCCGGCGTCCGAGCCGCAGACCGTCGCGCACCCCGAGTCCGAGCCGGTGCTCGAGATCCTGCCGCTCGGCAGCGGGCTGATCCTCATCGGCCTCGGGCTCGGCCTGGCCTTCCTGGCCCTGCGGGTCCGCGTCCGCTGAGACGGGCGGGGCCCCGCAGGGGGCCGCAACCCGTATGGCGGAACCTCGCGAGGCGGGCCCGTGCGGGGCCCGGCCGAGCGGGAGGTGACCCGAACGGCCGAGCACGTCCGCCGGGCTCGCATCGCTCAAGCGCGAGTCCCGTGAGCGGCACGGCCCTCGTGAGCGGCACGGCCCTCGTGAGTGCACAAGGTCCGTGAGCGGCGCGAGCCCCGTGCACGTGCCCCGTGAAACGGCGCGAGCCCCGTGCACGTGCCCCGTGAGCGGTGTGAGCCCCGTGACCTGCCCCGTGCCGGACGAGCGGCCGCTAGGAGGTCACGAGCAGCACCTTTCCGATGTGCCCGCTGGCCTCCAGGACCCGGTGGCCCTCCGCCGCGTCGCTCATCGGCAGCTCACGGTCGACGATCGGACGTACGTGACCGGAGTCGATCAGCGGCCACACATGCTCCCGCACCGCTGCCACGATGGCCGCCTTCTCATCGAGCGGACGGGCGCGCAGCGAGGTCGCGCTGATGGCGGCACGCTTGTTGAGGAGCGTGGCGATGTTCAACTCGCCCTTGATGCCGCCCTGCATGCCGATGATCGCCAGCCGTCCGTTGGCGGCGAGGGCCCGCACGTTCCGGTCGAGGTACTTGGCACCCATGTTGTCGAGGATGACGTCGGCACCCGCGCCGTCCGTGGCCTGCTTGATCTCCTCGACGAAGTCCTGTTCGCGGTAGTTGATCAGGATGTCCGCGCCGAGTTCGGCACAGAAGTCGAGCTTCTCCTTGCTGCCCGCCGTCACCGCGACTCTCGCACCGACCGCCTTCGCCAGCTGGATCGCCATGGTGCCGATGCCGCTGGATCCGCCGTGCACCAGCAGGGTCTCGCCGGGGCGCAGGTGGGCCACCATGAAGACGTTCGACCAGACGGTGCAGGTCACCTCCGGCAGCGCGGCGGCCTGCCGGACGTCCAGGTCCGCGGGCACGGGCAGCAGCTGCCCCGCCGGCACGGCGACCTTCTGGGCGTATCCACCGCCCCCGAGCAGCGCGCACGCCTCGTCGCCGACCGCCCAGCCCGAGACGCCGGGACCGAGGGCGACGACACGGCCCGAGCATTCGAGCCCCGGGTACGGGGACGCCCCGGGCGGCGGGTCGTACAGGCCCTGCCGCTGCAGCAGATCGGCACGGTTGACGGCGCTGGCCGCCACCTCCACCAGCACTTCTCCATCGGCGGGTACGGGGTCCGGGACCTCGTCCCACACCAGCGCCTCGGGCCCACCAGGTTCAGGAATCGTGATCGCGTACATGAGGGGGACGCTACTCCTCGGGAACGCGGTGACGCGGCTCGGCCGCCGCGCGTGGCATCACCGGACCCGACCGGCCCTCCGGGCCGGGGTACCGGCGGCTCAGGTCCGCGGCAGCGGCCGGATGTCGGGGGTGACCTGGGTACCGGGGGTGGCCCGCGCGATGGTGATGAGACGGTCCGTCAACTGGAGTGATCCGACGGCCGGATCGTCGTAGCCGAGCACCCGGTGTCCCCGTACGACACTCACCACCAGGTCGTCCGTCTCGCGTACGCCCTTGCCCACCTCGGCCTTTATGACCGGTCGTTCGACGATGTCGAGACCGGTGCCCTGCTGGATGAGGTCCTCCATGACCATGCCCGCGGCGGGGCTGAGCACCGAGAGCCCGAGCAGGCGGCCCGCGGCGCTGGCGCTGGTGATGACGGCATCGGCGCCGGACTGCTGGAGCAGCGGCGCGTTCTCCTCCTCCCGCACCGCTGCGACGATCTTCGCCGAGCGGTTGAGCTGCCGGGCGGTCAGCGTGACCAGTACGGCGGTGTCGTCCCGCTGGGTGGCGATGATGATCTGCCGCGCCTTGCGGACCTCGGCCCGCATCAGCACGTCGCTGCGCGTCGCGTCGCCGATCACTCCGGCGTAGCCGTCGGCCGTCGCCGCCTCGATCACCTTGGAGCTCGGGTCGACGACCACGACCTGCTCCTTCTTCAGCCCGGTCGCACAGACGGTCTCGATGGCCGACCGCCCCTTGGTCCCGAAGCCGACAACGACGGTGTGATCCCTCAAGGCCGTCCTCCAGCGGTTCAGCCGCCACTCCTCACGGGTCCGTTCCGTGAGGACTTCCAGCGTGGTGCCGACCAGGATGATCAGGAACAGCACACGCAGCGGCGTGATGACGAAGATGTTGGTGAGCCGGGCGGCGTCGCTGACCGGGGTGATGTCGCCGTATCCCGTGGTGGAGAGGGTGACGGTCGCGTAGTACAGGGCGTCCAGGAAATCGACGGAGCCGTCCGAGTTGTCGTTGTAACCGTCCCTGTCCGCCCAGACGATCACCGCCGTGGCGACCAGCAGCGCCAGAGCCATCGCCAGACGCTTGACGACCTGGCGGATCGGGCGTTCCACGATTTTCCGCGGGAGCTTCACCCGATGGGTCACGAGATGTTCGCCCGCTTGGCGGGCGATCGCGTCATGGCCCGGAAGTTTCACGTGAAACACACCCCGTTCGGTCTCATCGGAACCGCCCCCCGTCTCGGGCTCTTCGGATCTGTACGCCGCTCGCGTTCACCGGAACCGGATCCCGCTCGGAATCATGTGACGCACACGTCGATACCCGCGGTTGCCCAGGGCAGGTCCAGGAGTTCGAGCTCCTGCCCCACCCGTGCCCCGCCCGGCGGGATCACGGCGAGGGCGTCGGACGCCGCGATGCCCCGCAGCATCGCCGGGCCGTTGTAGTGCAGCGGCACGGCCCGGTCGCCGCGCAGCGCCACGGGGACGAGCCGGGTGTCGTACGGGTGGCCGTGCACGGCTTCCTGGAGGGGCAGCGTGTACGGCTCGGGGGCCATGCGTCCGGCGAGGGTGCGCAGCAGGGGTTCGGCGAGCGTGAGGAGCCCGGAAACGGCGGCCAGGGGGTTACCGGGCAGGCCGACGAGATGCTGGTCCTCCTTGGTGCGGGCCAGCAGCATCGGATGTCCGGGGCGCACCTTGACGCCGTCCACGAGCAGTTCGGCGCCGATGCGGTGCAAGGTGGGGTGCACGTGGTCGACCGGACCCGCGGCGGTGCCACCGGTGGTGACCACCAGGTCGGCCGCGGAACCGGTGATCGCCTTGTGCAGTGCCTTGGCGTCGTCGCCGAGCCGACGCACCGCGACGACCTCGGCGCCGAGCGCCCGCAGCCACGGCGGCAGCATCGGGCCGAGCGCGTCCCTGATACGCCCCTCCTGGGGCAGCCCCGAGGAGAGCAACTCGTCACCGAGGACCAGGACTTCGACGCGTGGGCGGGGAACGGCGGCGAGCGTGTCGTATCCGGCGGCCGCCGCGAGGCCCAGCACGGCCGGGGTGATCACCACACCGGCCGGGAGCAACTGATCGCCCGTACGGCACTCCTGGCCACGCGGACGGATGTCCTGCCCGTGCACGACCTCCCGGGTCGCGAACAGCCGGCCCTTGTCGTCGATCCGCCCGTGCTCGCTGCGCATGACGGCCGTGGCGTCCTGCGGGATACGGGCCCCGGTGGCGATCCGCACCGCTTCGCCGTCCGTGAGCGCCTCCGGCTCCGCCTGTCCGGCGAGCACCCCGTCCTCCCGGACCTCCCAGGGTCCGGGTCCCGCGACCGCCCATCCGTCCATCGCGGAGGTGTCGAAGGAAGGGAGGTCCGTGAGTGCGGTCAGGGGGGCGGCGAGTACGAGGCCGAGCGCGGCGTCGAGGGGCACGGAGACAGGGGTCCGGCGCGGCAGCGAACGGGCGGCACGTTCGGCGACGGCGCGGGCCTCGGGCCAGGGCGTGGCCTTGTGGTGCGCGTCGGACCGACGTGCCTTCGACTCACCCTCGGGCGCGGGGGGCGGCACGGAGCCGGTCCCGGCGGCCGTCCTGGTCTCCGGCTTCACCAGGGCGAGGGCCTCCTCGACATCGAGGTCGTCCGCCTCCTGGCTGTCCGGGGTGCGGGCGGCCGTCATCCGGCGTCCGGCTTGGCGTCGGGAGTGTCCTCGTCCGCCCAACGCAGCGCCAGCGCGGCGGCCTTGCGGGCGGCCTCGGCCACCGCGTCCGGGCCGCCACCGGCCTGTGCGGCGGCGTATCCCACGAGGAAGGTGGTCAGGGGGGCGGCGGGCCTGGCCACGCCGTGCGCGGCGTCCCGGGCCAGGTCGAGCAGGGCGCCGGTGTCGACGTCCAGGTCGATGCCCAGCTCGTCCTTGACTACGGAGATCCATTCATCCAACACGTGTCCATGCTCCCTGATGCGTGCCCGCGCGGCGGCGATGTCGTCCCAGGTGTCGCAGTCGAAGGACGCGACCGGGTCGGAGATGCGGGTGAGGTCGAGCGCGGCGACGAGCCGCCGCAGCGGCAGCCCGGTGAGTCCACCGTGAGCGGCCGCCAGCGCGGCCAGTTCGCGGCGCAGGGCCGACGCCCGATAGGCGGCGACGAGCGGCTGATCACGCCCGCCGTCATCGACGAGCAGCACGCCGTCGGGCACGGCAGCCTGCGCCGGGGCGGCGTCGAGGCCTCCTGAGGGCACCGGGACGCCCTCGGGAGGAAGTGCGTCCAGCAGGCGTCCCACCGTCCCCTCGTCGAGGAACGGCAGATCGGCGGAGAGCACCAGGACGTGTTCGGAGGAGGTGTGGCGCAGCCCCGCGTCCAGCGCCGCGAGCGGTCCCCCGCCGGGCGGGTCCTCGCGGGCCCACACCACAGGACGCGCGGTGGTTCTGGGCTCGGCCACGACGACCGTCGTGCCGGCACCTGCACAGGCCGCCAGCACCCGGTCGAGCAGCGCCCGGCCGCCCACCCGCACTCCGGGCTTGTCCGCGCCGCCGAGCCGCCGCGCGGCGCCGCCCGCGAGCACGACGGCGTCGTACGCGGCTTCGGCGCCGGGTGTGCCCGGCGGTCCGGGGGCCACCCGGGCGCCGGACGTGCCCCATGGCTCGTAGGCGGTCATCCCCCGAGTATGGGCGTCCGATGGATCATTGCCACCCCCGCGCACAGCATGTGGACGGGGATGGCAGACCCGAGGGGCGCTAGAGGGTCCGCAGCAGCACCGCCGGCTGTTCCACGCAGTCCGCCACGTAGCGCAGGAAGCCGCCCGCCGTGCCGCCGTCGCAGACCCGGTGGTCGAAGGTGAGCGAGAGCTGGACGACCTGCCGCACCGCGAGTTCGCCCTGGTGCACCCACGGCTTGGGCACGATCCGGCCGACCCCCAGCATGGCCGCCTCGGGGTGGTTGATGATCGGCGTGGAACCGTCGACGCCGAACACCCCGTAGTTGTTCAGGGTGAAGGTGCCGCCCGTGAGGTCCGCCGGTGTCAGGGACCCGGTCCGGGCAGCCTCCGTCAGCCGGGCGAACTCCGCGCTCAGCCCCTCCGCGTCCCGCGTGTGCGCGTCCCGGACGACGGGGACGACGAGCCCCCGCTCGGTCTGCGCGGCGAAGCCCAGGTGCACCTGCTCGAACCGGACGACCTCGCGGGCGTCCATGTCGACGGTCGAGTTGAGCTCGGGGAAGCGCGCCAGCGCGGCCGTGCAGATCCGGGCCAGCAGCGCGAGCAGGGAGATCTTCGCGCCGCCGGCCGCGTTCATCGCGGTGCGCGCCTGCATGAGTTCCGTCGCGTCGGCATCCACCCAGCAGGTCGCGTCGGGTATCTCGCGACGGCTGCGGGAGAGCTTGTCGGCGACGGCACCGCGGACGCCCCGGAGGGGCACGCGCAGGCCGTGCGCGGAGGACGCTGCCCCCGCGGGCACCGGCGCGACCGGCAGGGCCGCCCCGCGGGCCGAGGGCGGGGTGTGCAGGATCCCCTCGGAAGCGGCGGCGGGAGACGCCGACGCCGGCAAGGGCGTCCGAGCCCGCCCGCTGCCCGCGCGCAGCACGTCCTCGACGTCCGCCCGCAGGATCAGGCCGTCGGGGCCGGAGCCCGCCAGCTCCCGCAGATCCAGCCCGTTCTCCCGGGCGAGCCTGCGGACGAGCGGGGAGATGACGGGGACGGGGCCGTCGGCATGCGGGTGCGCGGCCGGCGCAGCCTCACGGCCTGCCGGAACGGGCGTCCCGTTGCGGTTCCCGCCCGCGGCCGGGCCGGGGCTCCGGCGAACCGGGGCCGCGCCCGTGGGCGGCCGTACCCTCCTGCGCCGCGCCGGAGGCGCGCCCGTGCCGTACCCCACCAGGACGTTGCCCGAGCCCTCGTCGGCCGCGGTGTCGCCGTCGTCCTCCGCGGAGGGGGCCGGCGCGCCCACGGCGACCGTCAGCAGCGGTGCCCCGACGGGCAGTTCCGTGCCCTCCTCGCCGAAGCGGGCGGTGACCACACCCCCGTAGGGACAGGGGACCTCGACCATCGCCTTGGCGGTCTCGACCTCGACGACCGGCTGGTCGATCGCGACGACGTCACCGACCTCCACCAGCCAGCGGACGATCTCCGCCTCGGTGAGCCCCTCCCCGAGGTCGGGGAGCTTGAACTCCAGCACCTGGGCCATCAGCTCTCCGCCTCCCATTGCAGGCGCCCCACGGCGTCCAGGATCCGGTCGACGCCGGGCAGGTGGTGCCGCTCCAGCATCGGCGGCGGATAGGGGATGTCGAACCCGGCTACGCGCAGCACCGGTGCCTCCAGGTGGTGGAAGCAGCGCTCGGTGACCCGCGCCGCTATCTCGCCTCCGGGGCCGCCGAAGCCGCCCGACTCGTGCACGACCACCGCGCGGCCGGTGCGCCGCACCGACGCGGCGACCGTCTCGTCGTCGAACGGCACCAGTGAGCGCAGGTCGACGACTTCGAGGTCCCAGCCCTCGGCGCGTGCGGCCTCTGCGGCTTCGAGGCAGACGGGAACGGACGGCCCGTACGTGATGAGCGTGGCACTGCGGCCCGAGCGGCGCACCACCGCGCGGCCGATCGGCTCCACGACCGAGGGCTCGTCCGGGTTCCAGGAGTCCTTCGACCAGTACAGCCGCTTCGGCTCCAGGAAGACGACCGGGTCGTCGGAGGCGATGGAGGCGCGCAGCAGGCCGTACGCGTCGGCGACCGTCGCGGGCGTGACGACATGGAGCCCCGGAGTCGCCATGTAGTACGCCTCGGAGGAGTCGCTGTGGTGCTCGACGCCGCCGATGCCGCCGCCGTACGGGACCCGGATGGTGATGGGCAGCGGCATGGCGCCCCGCGTGCGGTTGCGCATCCGCGCCACGTGCGAGATCAACTGCTCGAAGGCCGGGTAGGCGAACGCGTCGAACTGCATCTCGACGACCGGCCTGAGGCCGTACATGGCCATGCCGACGGCGGTGCCGAGGATGCCGGCCTCGGCGAGCGGGGTGTCCGTGCACCGGTCCTCGCCGAACTCCTTGGCGAGCCCGTCGGTGACCCGGAAGACACCGCCGAGGGTGCCGACGTCCTCGCCCATGACGTGGACCGCCGGGTCCTCGGCCATGGCGTCACGCAGCGCGCGGCCGAGGGCCTGGGCCATGGTGGCCGGTTTCAGGGCAACGGTGGTCATCGGCCGGCTCCTTCGGGCCCGTGGTGGTGCGGACCGTCCGCCTCGGCGTCGAGTTCCGCCCTCAACTGTGCTTCCTGCTCCAGGAGCTGAGGGGTGGGCTGGGCGTAGACATGGGCGAACAGGTCCATGGGGTCGAGCACCGGGTCCTGGTTCATGCGCTCACGCAGGTCCGCGGCCATCGTCTCGGCAGCCTCACGGACCTCCCTTACGCCTTCGTCGTCGAGCAGGCCGCGGTCGGTCAACTCACGCTCCAGCAGCACGATCGGGTCGTGCGCGCGCCAGGTCTCGACCTCGGCGTCGCCCCGGTAGCGGGTGGCGTCGTCCGCGTTCGTGTGGGCGTCGATGCGGTACGTCACGGCCTCGACGAGCGTCGGACCGCCGCCCGCACGCGCGTGGGCGATGGCCTCGCCGAGCACCTGGTGCACCGCCACCGCGTCGTTGCCGTCGACCAGGCGGCCCGGCATCCCGTAGCCGACGGCCTTGTGGGCCAGCGACGGGGCGGCGGTCTGCTTGGCGAGCGGTACGGAGATCGCGAAGCCGTTGTTCTGCACGAGGAAGACGACCGGGGCCTGCCACACGGCGGCGAAGTTCAGCGCTTCGTGGAAGTCGCCCTCGCTGGTGCCACCGTCGCCGACCAGGGCGAGCGCGACCACGTCGTCGCCCTTGAGGCGCGCGGCGTGCGCGAGGCCCACGGCGTGCGGAAGCTGGGTGGCGAGCGGGGTGGACAGCGGCGCGATGCGGTGCTCGCGCGGGTCGTACCCGGTGTGCCAGTCACCGCGCAGGAGGGTGAGGGCCTCGACCGGGTCCAGGCCGCGGGCGACGGCCGCGAGGGTGTCGCGGTAGCTGGGGAAGAGCCAGTCGTGCTCCTCCAGGACCAGTGCGGCGGCGACCTCGCACGCCTCCTGGCCGGTGCTGGAGGGGTACACGGCGAGACGGCCCTGCTTGGTCAGGGCGGTGGCCTGCGTGTTGTAACGGCGACCGCGCACCAGCTCCGCGTACAGCCTGCGCAGCAGGCCCGGGTCGGCCTGCGCGGCCGCCTCGGTGCCGAGGACGCGGTACGGCAGCGCGTCGGGCAGCAGCGGCGCGGGGTCGGTGCGGGGCTGCCAGGCGGGCGGCGGCGTTGGCCGGTAAGCGCCTCGCTGCTCCATGACCGTCATGACGGCACCTCCTCGTGGGAGCGGCTTCGGACGCCTCACGGGTGTGACGCGCCTCACCTACCGATTGTTCGGTCGTCGGCACATTTTGGCTACAGGCGGCGCCAGGCTGTGGACAAACGGTTCTGCACAGCCTGAGATGGACGCAGTACGTCCATGGTAGGGAGGCGGGGGGACATGGCACCTGAACAAATGGCCGAGCCACCGGAGGCCGGCCCGCACCCGCCGCCCGCCCGACCGCTCGATGCCATCGATCAGGACATCCTGCAGATGCTCCAGGCGGACGGCCGCGCGTCGATACGCTCCGTGGCCGAACGGGTCCATGTGTCGCGTGCCAACGCCTACGCGCGGATCAACCGCCTTATCGAGGACGGCGTGATCCGGGGCTTCGGCGCCCGCGTCGACCACGAGCGCGCGGGGCAGGGCACATCGGCCTACATCACCCTCAAGATCGTGCAGAACTCCTGGCGCACCGTGCGCGAACAGCTGCGACTGCTGCCGGGGGCCTCCCACATCGCACTGGTGGGCGGCGACTTCGATGTCCTGCTGCTGGTGCACACGCCGGACAACAGGGCGCTGCGCGAACTGGTGCTCACCCGCCTCCAGGCCATCCCGGAGGTGCTCAGCACACGCACGCTGCTGGTGTTCGAGGAGGAGGACCTGGAGCCGGAGGGCTGAGCCCCGTGGCAACAGGGACCCTCAGAACTCCTTGCGCAGCCCTCCGAAGACCAACTGCACGACCGCTTCCGCCACTTCGCGCTCGCCCATGCCCCGGCCGTCCGGCCGGTACCACTCCACGAGCGAATTGATCATCCCGAAGACCAGCCGGGTCGCCAGCCGGACCTCCACGTCCGGGCGCACGTCGCCCTCGGCGGCGGCCGCCTTCAGCAGTTCGGCCACCTGGTGGTCGAAGTCGCGGCGCCGCTCCAGGGCCCACCGCTCGGTGTCCGTGTTGCCGCGCACCCGCAGCAGCAGCGTCACGTACGGCAGCTCGGCCGTGAGCACCTCGACCATGCGCCGCACGACGTACTCCAGGCGCTCCACGGCACGCCCCTCGCGCGCGTGCTCCTCGTCGAGGATCCCGAAGAGGCCGTCGAGGGCACGGCTGACGGCCCGGCGCAGCAGCTCCTCCTTGCCCGCCACGTGGTGGTAGATCGAGGACTTGGAGATGCCGGCCGCCTTGGAGAGGTGCTCCATGGAGGTGCCGTCGTAGCCACGCTCGTTGAAGACCTGCACCGCCACGGAGAGCAGCGTCTCCGGCGTGTAGGTGTCGCGCTTGGCGGTGGTCATGAGGTGCCCTCCCGCTTCTCGGTGGCGTACGCGTGGCGGTAGAGCGCGAGCGACGGCGCGTAGCGCCCTGAGGGGTCCCGCTGGTGCAGGTCGTCCAGCAGGGAGCACGCCCAGCTCCTGCCGAGCCTGCGGGACCATTCGAAGGGGCCGAGCGGGTAGTTCACGCCGAGGCGCATCGCCGTGTCGATGTCCTCCTCGGTGGCCACGCCCTTGGCGACGGCGTCGTGCGCCAGGTCGACGATCCGGGCCACCGTCCGGGCGACGATCATGCCGGGCACGTCCCCGACGACACTGACGTCCTTGCCGAGCGCCTGGAAGAGGCCGACGGCCTCGGAGAGCGTCTGGGGAGCGGTGTCCTGGGAGGCGGAGAGGGCGATCCGGGTCGCCTTCCGGTAGTCGAGCGCGAGGTCGAAGTAGACGACGTCGCGGAACTCGACCGAGGTCTGGCCGTCGGCGAGGGCCAGCTGGCCGCCGCCGGGCAGTACGAGGCGGGTCCCGTGGTCCTCCTCGTCCTCGCGGACCTGTATGCCGGCCTCGCGTATCAGGTCCAGGAGCTCCGCGGCGGGGCCGAGATCGCCCTCGGCCACGACGTACGCGGGCGGCTGCGCCTTCTCCGCCGTGTGCGGCTCGGCGGGCTCCGCGCCGTCCCCGTAGTCGTACCAGCCGTGGCCGGACTTGCGGCCGAGCCGGCCCGACTCGACGAGGCGCCGCTGCGCGAGCGAGGGCGTGAAGCGCACGTCCTGGAAGAAGGACTGCCACACGGAGTGCGTGACGGATTCGTTGACGTCCTGGCCGATCAGGTCGGTCAGCTCGAACGCGCCCATCCGGAACCCGCCCGACTCGCGCAGGACCGCGTCGATCGTGGCCGGGTCGGCGGCCTGCGCCTCGTGGACGGCGAAGGCCTCGGCGTAGAAGGGCCGCGCGATGCGGTTGACGATGAAGCCGGGGGTGTCCGCGCAGGCGACAGGGGTCTTCCCCCAGGCGCGGGCCGTCTCGTACGCGCGCGTGGCCGACGTGACGTCGGTGGCGAAGCCGGAGACCACCTCGACCAGGGGCAGCAGGGGAGCCGGGTTGAAGAAGTGCAGCCCGACCAGGCGGCCGGGGCTGCGCAGGGCGCCGCCGATGGCCGTCACGGAGAGGGAGGAGGTGTTCGTGGCGAGCAGGCAGTCCTCGCCGACGACGTCCTCCAGCTCCCGGAACAGCTGCTGCTTCGCGTCGAGCTGCTCCAGGACGGCCTCGACGACGAGCGCGCAGTCCGCCAGCTCGGCGAGGTCGCGGGCAGGGCGCAGCCGGGCGCGCGCGGCGTCCCGCTCGGCACCGGTCAGCCGATCCTTCTCGACGAGCCGGTCGAGCCGGGCGCCTATCGCTTCGGCGGCCGCCTCGGCCCGCCCGGGAAACGCGTCGTGGAGCCGCACCGGATGGCCCGCTACCAGCGCGACCTGGGCGATGCCCTGGCCCATGGTGCCGGTGCCGACGACGGCCACGGGGCTGCTGAGGTCGATAGCTGTCATGTGCGCGATCCTCCCGCACGGGGTTTTCCACAGATGCGGCGGACCCCCTTGTCCCGACCGATCGTTCGGTTACTCTAACTCTGTCCGTCCATTCCTGCCCAGCTCGTGAGCTCAAAGAAGAGCTCTTGAGACGAGGAGTTGGTCCTTGATGGCCGCCGAACTCACCGCGCACCAGCTGATCGCCCAGCACCGGCCCACCCTCGACCAGACGCTGGAAGCGATCCGCACACGCGCGTACTGGTCCCCCCACCCCGAGCACCCGAAGGCGTACGGCGAGCACGGCAGTCTGGGCATGGCCGAGGGCAAGGAAGCCTTCGACGCCCTGCTCGGCACCCGCCTCGACCTCGGCCAGCCCGGCACGGACGACTGGGTGGGCGACGAGACCTCGCCGTACGGAATCGCCCTGGGCGTCACCTATCCGCACGCGGACATCGACGTCCTGCTGCCCGCCATGCGGGCCGGACAGCGGGCCTGGCGCGACGCCGGCGCGGAGATCCGCGCCGTGGTCTGCCTGGAGATCCTCAAGCGGATCAGCGACCGGACGCACGAGTTCGCGCACGCGGTCATGCACACCAGCGGCCAGGCCTTCATGATGGCGTTCCAGGCGGGCGGCCCGCACGCCCAGGACCGTGGCCTGGAGGCCGTGGCGTACGCCTATGTGGAGCAGGTCCGCACCCCCGACACCGCGGAATGGACCAAGCCCCAGGGCAAGCGCGACCCGCTCGCGCTCACCAAGCAGTTCACTGCGGTGCCGCGAGGCATCGCGCTGATGATCGGCTGCAACACCTTCCCGACGTGGAACGGCTATCCGGGCCTGTTCGCCTCCCTCGCCACGGGCAACGCGGTGCTGGTCAAGCCCCACCCGCGCGCGGTGCTGCCGCTCGCGCTCACCGTCCAGGTCGCGCGCGAGGTGCTCGCCGCGACGGGCTTCGACCCGAACCTGGTGGCGCTGGCCGCCGAGCGCCCCGGCGAGGGCATCGCCAAGACCCTGGCCGTGCGGCCCGAGATCCGCATCATCGACTACACCGGCTCGACGGCCTTCGGCGACTGGCTGGAGAGCAACGCCCGCCAGGCACAGGTCTACACGGAGAAGGCCGGCGTCAACACGGTCCTCGTGGAGTCGACCGACGACTACAAGGGGATGCTGTCCAACCTGGCCTTCTCCCTGTCCCTGTACAGCGGCCAGATGTGCACGACCCCGCAGAACCTGCTGATCCCCCGCGACGGCATCCGCACGGACGAGGGCCCCAAGTCCTACGACGAGGTGGTCTCCGACCTCGCGAAGTCGGTCGGCGGCCTGCTCGGCGACGACGCCCGGGCGAACGCACTGCTGGGCGCCATCGTCAACCCGGACGTCAAGGCGCGCCTCGAGGCCGCCGCCGGTCTCGGCGAAGTCGCCCTGCCTTCCAGGGAGATCAGCAACCCCGAATTCCCGAACGCGGTCGTGCGCACCCCCGTCATCGTGAAGCTCGACGGGGCCAAGCCGGACGACGAAGCCGCCTACATGAACGAGTGCTTCGGACCCGTCTCCTTCGCTGTGGCGATGGACTCGGCCACGGACGCCGTGGAGCTGCTGCGGCGGACGATCAGGGACAAGGGCGCGATGACCGTCGGCGCGTACACCACCGACGAGGAGGTCGAGCAGGCCGTGCAGGAAGCCTGCCTGGAGGAGTGCGCCCAGCTCTCCCTGAATCTGACCGGCGGGGTCTACGTCAACCAGACGGCGGCCTTCTCGGACTTCCACGGCTCCGGCGGCAACCCCGCGGCGAACGCGGCACTGTGCGACGGCGCGTTCGTGGCCAACCGCTTCCGCGTGGTCGAGGTGCGCCGGGAGGCGTAGCGGCGGCTCAGGCCGGTGCGCCCCCGGTCGCGCTCCAGTGGAACAGCGTCATGGCCACACTGGTCGCGAGGTTGTAGCTGGAGACCTGGGGACGCATCGGCAGTGCCACCAAGTGGTCCGCGCGGGCGCGCAGTTCGGGCGACAGCCCGGTGCGTTCCGAGCCGAAGGCGAGCACGGCGTCGTCAGGAAGCTTCAGCCCGCGGATGTCCTCGCCCTCGGGATCGAGGGCGAACACCGGCCCCGGTGGCAGTTCGTCGACCGTCAGTCGCTCCACGGCGGTCGCGAAGTGCAGTCCCGCGCCGCCGCGCACGACCGTGGGGTGCCAGGGATCGAGCGTGCCCGTCGTGACCACTCCGGTCGCGCCGAAGCCCGCGGCCAGCCGGATCACCGCGCCGGCGTTGCCCAGATTGCGGGGGTTGTCGAGGACCACCACGGGCGTGCTGCGCGGCGTGCGGGCCAGGATCCCCAGGTTGGCGGCACGGGAGGGACGTACGGCCAGCGCGGCGACCGAGGTGGGATGCGGGCGGGGGACGAGCGCCTTCAGCGTCGTCTCCGGGACCTCGGTCAGGAGCGCTTCCAGAGCGTCACGCACGTCGGGAGCGAGTTCGTCGGCCAGCTCCAGGGCCGCCCGCCGGTCGGTGGTGACGGCCACCGGGACGTCGGCCCGGAAGCGCACCGCGTGCTTGAGGGCGTGGAATCCGTCGAGCAGCACGGAGCCGTCGGCGAGCCGGTGCCAGGTGCGTACGGCATCCGGACGGCCCTCGTCGCCCGGCCCGTCCGCCGCGGACGGGCCGGCGCCGGTTTCCGGCCGGGCGAAGGTCCCCGGCCCGTCGACGGCGTCCGCCCCGGCTGTGGTCTCCGGCGCGTCGGCGTCCCTCTCGTTCATGCCGTGAAGCCTACGTGCGTGTCCTCGTTCTGCTCGCCGGAGCGGGGCTCGGGCTGCCGGGGCCCCGGCAGCGCGGGACGGTGGCCCGGAACCAGCGCGGCACGCCCGCGAGCCGCCCATCCGCCGAGGCGCCGCAGGAAGGAAGTCGGCAGGAACACAGCGTCCGCCGCGATCATCGCGAGCGAGAAGAACGGCAGTCCGAGGACCACGGCGATCACGGCGTGCTCGGTCATCATCGCTGCCAGCAGGACGTTCTTGACGCGCCGGTTGAACAGCGTGAAGGGGAAGGCGACCTGCACGATGACCGTCCCGTACGTCACCAGCATCACCATCGTGCCGTGGGAGGCCATCAGGTGCGACAGGGCGGGCCAGGGCGAGAAGTAGTCCAGGTTCAGCGGGTAGTAGACCGCCGTGCCGTCCTGCCAGCGCGAGCCCTGGATCTTGTACCAGCCGGCGGTCGCGTAGATGAGGCACGCCTCGGCCATGACGACGACCAGGGCGGCGTTGTGCACGAGGTTGGCCACGACGTCCAGCAGGATGCGCGGCTCGGCGGTACGCGCCCGTCTCCCGACGACCCACCACAGTGCCTGCACCGCCAGCAGTCCCCAGAAGATCACCAGCCAGCCCGTGCTCAGCCGGCCCGCGAGCGAGGCCGCGGCCAGGGCCAGGCACATCACCCCCCACAGGGCGATCCCCACCCGGTCGAGAGCGGGAGGCTGCCCCGGCGCGCGTGCCTCCCGCGCGCGCCGTGCCTGCCGCGCGTCCATCGACCACACCTGGCCGCAGCGCGTGAACACCAGGTAGATCGCCATCAGGTGGATGACGTTGTCCCCGCCGTCCCCCATGAAGACACTGCGGTTCTGGAGGGACAGCACCCCGATCATGAAGAGCACGGACGTCGTGCGGGTCCGCCAGCCCACGAGCAGCAGCGCGCTGCAGAGGACGGCGAGAGCGTAGAAGGCCTCGAACCATCCCTGGCTGTCCGACCACAGCAGTGCCGAGAAGGCGCCGTTGCCCGAGACGGACTGCTGGGCGAGGTCCCAGCTCCACGGCGATTCGGGCCCGTACAGCTCCTGGCGGTGCGGGTATTCGCGCAGCAGGAAGAGCAGCCAGGTGGCGGAGAAGCCGATACGGATCACGGCACTCTGGTACGGGCCGAGCGCGGACTCGGTGACGCGGTTGATGCCGTGGGAGACCGCCGGGGCGAACCGGTTCATCGGGCGCTCGCCTCCGTCAGCCCGCCCTCGCGGTCGCTGTCGGGGACGATCCACCAGGGCAACTCCCGGACGACGGGCTTGTCGGACACCTTCTCCTCGCTCCACTCGGGGGCCGGCACGTTGGTGGAGCTGGAGCGCACCTGGATGCGTTCGACGACGGAACCGGCGCCGCCCGCGTGCTCGCGGGCGAGACGCATGACGGCGATCCGGCGCAGATAGCGCTCGGAGAGGTCGCCGCGCAGGCCCATGGGACGGTTCTTGCTGTCGTGCGTGGCGGCGTAGTAGTCCCACGCCCGGCGCAGTTCGTTCTGCTGGGTGTGGCTCGGCAGCAGATTGCCCTCGATGGCCTCCCCGTCCAGGGCGGACAGGTCGTACCAGCCGGTCTCGCGGCTGAGGCCGTCCGGGGTGCGGACCAGGGCACGGACCTGGACCGAGACGTTCTGCTGCAATGGGTTGGGAGCGAAGAGCTTCCAGTTCTGCTCGAACTCGGGGTAGATCCAGTCGTCGATCGCGCGGCCGTGCTGCTTGGTCATCGTGTTCGACGGCGCGACGTGCAGGAAGACCATGCCGAGGTGCACAAAGGTGACCACGGCGACCACGGCGAGCGCGAAGGCGGCGGCGACCTGGGAGCGGAGGGGGAGGGCGGCTATGCCCGCGATCGCGCCGCGGGGCCGACCGGGGGCGGGGTCGTCCGGAGCCGGGTCATCGGGGCGGCCTGGGTCATCGAGGTCGCCCGGGGCACTGGGGTCACCCGGGGCGCTGGGGTCACCCGGGGCGCTGGGGTCACCCGGGGCACTCGGGTCGATGAGATCACCGGGACCGAGATCGCCCCGTACGGCGGTTTCGGCCTCCGCGTCACCCCTGATGGCGGTATCAGGCCCCGTGTGGTCAGCCACGGCTCTGTCGGATGCCGGGGCGTCGCTCACGACCCCGTCGCTCACCGCCCCGTCGGGCCCGGCCCCGACGTCTGCGGCCCCGTCCTCGGCGGAGTCGCCCGGGAACCCGTCCGCCCCGGGCCGGAGCTTCGGTCCCTCGTCGTACGCGTCCAATTCCGCCCCGATTCACGATCCCGAACCCGAATGCCGTTGGGCCGCAGGCATCGTGCGCTCACGCCGCTCCCGACCTGTACCACCGCTGCGCACAGCACCGCCCGCACCGCGACGTCCGCACCGGAACCGTACTCGGACCGGCCGGTCCGGCACAGCCTCCTGAGCCACAGCGGTCACAGAGTGGCCCACGAGGTTATCCACAGCGGTTGACACCTTACGGCGCTCGGCCGACCATTGATTCGAAGCGAACCGAACGATCGGTCGGTCGGGAGAGAGGTCGAGGGGGACCGCATGGCGACAGCAGCAGCGCACCACACGGCCCGCGCGCAGGCGGACGGACAGGAAGAAGCCGCGCACGCGGCGGCGTACGAAGCCGTCTTCGACGCCGCGGTGGCGGCGGACGAGCGCATCGAGCCGCGTGACTGGATGCCCGACGCCTACCGCTCCACCCTGGTCCGGCAGATCGCGCAGCACGCGCACTCCGAGATCATCGGCATGCAGCCCGAGGCCAACTGGATCACACGCGCGCCTTCGCTGCGCCGCAAGGCGATTCTGATGGCCAAGGTCCAGGACGAGGCCGGGCACGGCCTGTACCTGTACAGCGCGGCCGAAACCCTCGGCACCGGCCGCGACGAGCTCCTCGACAAGCTGCACACCGGCCGCCAGAAATACTCGTCGATCTTCAACTACCCGACGCTGACCTGGGCCGACGTCGGCGCCATCGGCTGGCTGGTGGACGGCGCCGCGATCACCAACCAGGTCCCCCTGTGCCGCTGCTCGTACGGACCGTATGCGCGCGCGATGGTCCGCATCTGCAAGGAGGAGTCCTTCCACCAGCGCCAGGGGTACGAGCTGCTGCTGGCCCTCAGCCGCGGCACCCCCGAGCAGCACGAGATGGCGCAGGACGCGGTGAACCGCTGGTGGTGGCCCTCCCTGATGATGTTCGGCCCGCCCGACGACGAGTCCTCGCACTCCGCACAGTCGATGGCCTGGAAGATCAAGCGCCATTCGAACGACGAGCTGCGTCAGCGATTCGTGGACATCTGCGTACCCCAGGCGGCGTCGCTGGGCCTGACCCTCCCCGACCCGGACCTCGTGTGGAACGAGGAGCGGGGACACCACGACTTCGGCGCGATCGACTGGACGGAGTTCTGGGAGGTCCTCAAGGGCAACGGCCCGTGCAACGAACAGCGCATCACCCAGCGCCGACGCGCACACGACGAGGGCGCCTGGGTACGGGAGGCCGCCGCGGCGTACGCGGAGAAGCAGGCCACCACCCGGGCGGAGCCGCCCGCCGGACAGACCGACCAGCAGAGCAACGGCACGGGCGGCCCCCAGGGCGACGAGCCCGCGGGCACGGCCGACGAGCACGGGAAGGCACGAGCATGACGACCAACGAATGGCCCCTGTGGGAGGTCTTCGTGCGCTCCCGCCGCGGCCTCTCCCACACGCACGCCGGCAGCCTGCACGCGCCGGACGCGGAGCTGGCCCTGCGCAACGCACGCGACCTGTACACGCGCCGCGGCGAGGGAGTCTCGATCTGGGTCGTCCCCTCCGCCGCCGTCACGGCCTCCTCGCCCGACGAGAAGGACCCGTTCTTCGAGCCCGCCGCGGACAAGCCGTACCGGCATCCGACGTTCTACGAGATCCCGGACGGGGTGAAGCACCTGTGACCGCCTCCACGTCCGAGACGGCGACCGCCGCGGCCCTCGCCCTCGGCGACGACGCCCTGGTGCTCTCGCACCGGCTGGGGGAGTGGGCCGGCCACGCGCCCGTCCTCGAGGAGGAAGTCGCCCTCGCCAACATCGCGCTCGACCTGCTGGGCCAGGCACGCGTTCTGCTGTCCATGGCCGGTGACGAGGACGAGCTGGCGTATCTGCGCGAGGAGCGCGCCTTCCGCAACCTCCAGCTCGTCGAGCAGCCGAACGGCGACTTCGCGCACACGATCGTCCGCCAGCTGTACTTCTCCACCTACCAGCGGCTCCTGTACACCCAGCTGGCCGAGGGCACCGGCCCCTTCGCGCCGCTCGCCGCGAAGGCCGTGAAGGAAGTCGTGTACCACCAGGACCACGCCGAGCAGTGGACCCTGCGGCTGGGCGACGGCACGGACCTCAGCCATGAGCGCGTGCGGCGTGCGACCGAGGCGCTGTGGCGGTTCACCGGCGAGATGTTCCAGCCGGTCGAGGGCGTGGACGTCGACCGGGAAGGGATGCGCGCCGCCTGGCTGGAGTCCGTGGGCGACGTCCTGCGTCGCGCGACCCTCGCGCTCCCCGAGGGACCGGCGTCCGGAGCGTGGACGGCGGGTGCCGGACGGCAGGGCCTGCACACCGAGTCCTTCGGGCGGATGCTCGCCGAGATGCAGCATCTGCACCGCAGTCACCCGGGGGCGACATGGTGACGACGACCGCTCTCGAAGAGGAGGTCCGCAGGCTGGCCGGGTCCGTGCCCGACCCCGAGCTGCCCGTGCTCACCCTGGAGGAGCTCGGCGTGCTGCGCGCCGTACGGATGCATGACGCGGACTCGGTCGAGGTGGACCTGTCCCCGACGTACACCGGCTGCCCGGCCATCGAGGCGATGTCCGTGGACATCGAGCGGGTGCTTCACGAGCACGGCATACGAGAGGTCGCCGTCCGTACGGTGCTCAGCCCCGCGTGGTCGACCGACGACATCTCCGACGAAGGCCGCCGCAAACTGCGGGAGTTCGGGATAGCGCCACCGCGCGGCGGCCGTCCCACAGGCCCGGTGACGGTCGAGTTGGGTCCGACGCGGACGTCCCCGTCCGCCCCGCGCCCGCAGCAGACCGAGCCGGTCCTCTGCCCGCACTGTGGATCGGCAGACACCGAGCTGCTCAGCCGCTTCTCCTCCACCGCGTGCAAGGCGCTCAGGCGCTGCCTGTCCTGCCTCGAGCCGTTCGACCACTTCAAGGAGCTGTGATGGCCCGCTTCCACTCGCTCCCGGTGGCCGCGGTCGACCGGCTCACCGACGATTCGGTGGCCCTGACCCTCGCCGTGCCGCCCGCACTGCGCGAGGAGTACCGGCACGCACCCGGCCAGCACCTCGCCCTGCGCTGCACGATCGACGGCGAGGAGATTCGCCGGACGTACTCGATCTGCTCACCGGCGCCCGCACCCGGCGACGAGGGCCCGCACACCCTGCGGGTCGGGGTGCGGCTGGTCGACGGCGGAGCCTTCTCGACGCACGCGCACAAGGAGATCGCCGTCGGCGACGACGTCGAGGTGATGACTCCGGCGGGCCGTTTCATCCTGGAGCCGGCCAACGGGCTGTACGCGGCGGTGGTGGGCGGCAGCGGGATCACCCCGGTGCTGTCGATCGTCTCCACATTGCTGGCGAGGGAGCCGGAGGCGAGGTTCTGCCTCGTCCGCAGCGACCGGACGAGCGCCTCGACGATGTTCCTGGAGGAGGTCGCCGACCTCAAGGACCGTTATCCGCAGCGGTTCCAGCTGGTGACGGTGCTCTCCCGGGAGGAGCAGCAGGCCGGACTGCCGACCGGACGGCTCGACCAGGAGCGGCTCACCGGACTACTCCCGGCCCTGCTGCCGGTGGACCGGGTGGCGGGCTGGTTCCTGTGCGGGCCGATGGGGCTCGTACAGGGGGCGGAGCGTGCGCTGCGCGGGCTCGGGGTGTCGCGGACCAGGATCCACGAGGAGATCTTCCACGTGGACGCCGGTGCCGCCGCCGCGGTCCCCTCCACGCGCCCCGCGCCTGCGCACAGCACGGTGACGGCACGGCTCGACGGACGCGGCGGCACCTGGCCCGTCCAGGAGGGCGAGTCGCTGCTGGACGCGGTGCTGCGCAACAGGCCGGACGCGCCGTACGCCTGCAAGGGCGGCGTGTGCGGCACCTGCCGGGCCTTCCTGGTCTCGGGCGAGGTCCGGATGGACCGCAATTTCGCGCTGGAACCGGAGGAGACCGAAGCCGGCTATGTGCTGGCCTGCCAGTCCCACCCGGCCACGGAGAAGGTGGAGTTGGACTTCGACCGGTAGGCCTGCCGGCACCGGCCGTTCCCTTCTTGTAGAACCTGTTCTATCTTGACGCTCCGTCAGATCGGAGGCTCCGGAGGGCTTTTGCCCGTGCGCCGGACCTCCGGTCGGTTGGCCGGCGCGTGGGAGGACAGGACTCGTGGACTTCACCTTCACCGAGGAGCAGCAGGCGGCGGTCGAGGCGGCGAAGGCGGTGTTCGCCGGGGTCGCGCCGGACGGAGTACCCAGCCCCGCGCTCACCCCCGGCGCCGTCGCCGAGGACTTCGACCGCGGTCTGTGGGCGAAGCTCGCCGACGCGGATCTGCTGAGCCTGTTGCTCGACGCGGAGTACGGCGGAGCGGGACTCGACGTGGTGGCCCTGTGCCTGGTGCTGCGCGAGTCGGCACGGGTCCTTGCGCGCGTACCACTGCTGGAGAGCAGCGCGGCGGCGGTGGCCGTGCAGACGTACGGCGGCAAGGAGTTGAAAGCCGAGTTGCTGGAGCGCGCGGGCCGGGGCGAGCTCGTCCTGACCGTCACCGCCAGTGGCCGGACGGGGCACGACCCGGCCGAACGCGCCGTGACCGCACGGCGGGACGGTGGCATGTGGGTGCTGGACGGCTCCCAGACGGCGGTGCCCTGGGCGTACGGCGCCGACCTCCTCGTCGTACCCGCGCACACGGAGGCCGACCGGACCGTCCTCGCGTTCGTCCCCCGCGACCACGAAGGCGCCGTGCTCGCCGAACAGATCTCCACCACCGGCGAGCGGCTCGCGGAACTGCGCCTGGAGTCGGCGCGGATCACCGACCGGTATGTGATCGACGCGGAGGGCGCCTGGGACGCCCTGCGTGAACTGCTGGCGACCGGGACGTGCGCGCTGGCGCTCGGGCTCGGGGAGGCCGTGCTCGGGATGACCAGTGAATACACCGGCAAGCGGGAGCAGTTCGGATTCCCCGTCGCCACCTTCCAGGCCGTCGCCGTGCAGGCCGCCGACCGCTACATCGACCTGCGTGCCATGGAGGTGACTCTGTGGCAGGCCGCGTGGCGGATCGGGACCGGGGCAGGGGGCGCGCTCCCGGCGTCCGGGGACGTGGCCGTCGCCAAGATCTGGGCCTCGGAAGGCGTACGCCGGGTGGTGCAGACGGCACAGCATCTGCACGGGGGCTTCGGCGCCGACACCGACTATCCGCTGCACCGGTACCACGCCTGGGCCAAGCAGCTGGAGCTCTCGCTCGGCCCGGCCGCGGCGCACGAGGAGGCCCTGGGGGACCTGCTCGCGGCGCATCCACTGGGCTGAGGCCGGGCACAGGCCACGCGGGACGTCACGGCCGGCCTCGCGGGACAGCTTTCCCGCATGCCCGACGGAACTCCGGTATGCCCGGTGGCGTCCCGCGGACCGGGCGGCGCTCCCATGTCTCCGACAGCTCTCCCGGCGACCCGGCCGCGACGCCCGGTCACCGCAGGCTGGGCACCGGTCGCCGGTCCCAGTCTCCGGCCCATGGACGCCGGGCGCCGGACACCGACCGATGGGCGCCGGGCGAGGGAAGCCCTACACGACGGCGCCGGGCCGGCCCTTGTCGTCGACGACGGGGCGGCCGGCCGCTTCCCAGGCCTGCATGCCGCCGTCGACGTTCACGGCGTCGATGCCCTGCTGGACCAGGTACATGGTGACCTGGGCGGAGCGGCCGCCGGACCGGCAGATGACGTTGACGCGGCCGTCCTGCGGGGCGGCCTCGGTCAGCTCGCCGTAGCGGGCGACGAACTCACTCATGGGGATGTGCAGCGCCCCCTCGGCATGCCCGGCGTCCCACTCCTCGTCCTCCCGGACGTCCAGCAGGAAGTTCTCGTCCGTGAGATCCCCGATCCCGACGGTGGGCACAGCAGCTCCGAAACTCATGTCCCCGACGCTACCCGACCGCGGCCGCAACCCGATCCCCACGGGACTCCCCCGGTCCCCTCCAGGTCCCTCAGGCCCCTCGCGGCCTCACTGAGCCTGGGCTATCAGCGCCGCCAGCTCCGCCTCGCGCTCGCCGACCTGGGTCAGCAGCTGTTCGGCGATCTCCTCCAGAAGACGGTCCGGGTCGTCCGGGGCCAGCTTCAGCATCGCGCCGATGGCGCTCTCCTCCAGCTCCTGGGCGACGAAGGCGAGCATCTCCTTGCGCTGTGCGAGCCATTCGAGACGGGCGTAGAGCTCCTCGCTCCGGGTCGGCTTCCACTCCTCGGGCACGGGCCCCGCGGCCCACTCCGCGGAGAGCTCCCGCAGCAGCGCCTCGTCGCCCCGGCCGTAGGCGGCGTTCACCCGGGCGATGAACTCGTCGCGCCGCTTGCGCTCGTCGTCGTCCTGCGCCAGGTCGGGGTGCGCCTTGCGGGCCAGTTCGCGGTAGAGCTTGCGAGCCTCCTCGCTCGGGCGCACACGCTGCGGAGGCCGTACGGGCTGGTCCGTGAGCATCGCCACGGCCTCGGGGAACAGGCCCTCCGAGTCCATCCAGCCGTGGAACAGTTCCTCTACCCCGGGCATGGGCATGACCCGCGCCCGTGCTTCGTGCGCCTTGCGCACGTCCTCCGGGTCGCCGGTGCGCGCGGCCCTGGCCTCCGCGATCTCGGCCTCCAGCTCGTCGAGCCGGGAGTACATCGGGCCGAGCTTCTGGTGGTGCAGCCGCGAGAAGTTGTCCACCTCGACGCGGAAGGTCTCCACGGCGATCTCGAACTCGATCAACGCCTGCTCGGCCGCCCGCACGGCCCGCTCCAGCCGCGCCTCGGGCCGGGCATCGCCCTCGACAGCGGACTGCGAGGCCGACTCACCCCCGGCGGACACCCCCTGCGTGGAAGCCTCGTCCCCGGCAGGCGCTTCCTGCCCGGAAGCCTCACCACCGGCGGCCACTCCCTGCTCGGAAGCCTCGTCCCCAGCGGATGCCGGCTGCGCGGCCTCACCCGCAGCGGGCACACTCTGTGCCGAAGCCTCATCACCGGTGGACGTCTCCTGTCCGGAGACCTCACTCCCGGCGGGCTCCCGCTGCTCGGACATCGCGCCCTCCAGGGCACCGGACTGCTCACGAACCCCCTTGTCGGTGGGCTCGGACTGGCTCTGCTCGGCTTCCGGCGTCGTCACCCGACCAGCGTAGGCCACGGCGCTCCGGGGCCCTGCCGAGAGCGCCGTTTCCCGTTCTCCGCCGCGCTCCGGAGAGCGGCGCCGTCGGGGACGGCCACCGGACCGTCAGACACCCAGCTCCGCCGCTGTCCGGCCGTCCCGGACCGCCGCGACCAGCTCCGCGTGGTCGGCCTCCGTGCGGTCGGCGTACGCCACGGCGAACGACGCGACGGCCTCGTCCAGCTCCTCGCTCTTCCCGCAGTAGCCGGCGATGAGGCGCGGATCGGCGCTGTGGGCGTGGGCACGGGCGAGCAGCGCGCCGGTCATGCGGGCGTAGTCGTCGATCTGGTCGGCGGCCAGTGCGGCAGGGTCGACGCTGCCCTTGCGGTTGCGGAACTGACGGACCTGGAAGGGACGGCCGTCGACCGTGGTCCAGCCGAGCAGGATGTCGCTGACGACCTGCATGCGCTTCTGTCCGAGGACGACGCGGCGGCCCTCGTGCGGCACCTCGGGCATCGCGTGACCTGCGGTCGCCAGATGCGGGAGCAGCGCCGAGGGGCGGGCCTCCTTCACCTGGAGGACGAGGGGTTCGCCGCGGTGGTCGAGCAGCAGGACGACGTAGGACCGGGTGCCCACGCTGCCGGTGCCGACGACGCGGAAGGCGACGTCGTGGACCGCGTACCGGGCGAGGAGGGGGAGACGGTCCTCGGAGAGCGTCGTCAGGTAGTGCTCCAGGGACGCGACGACCGCCGCGGCCTCCGCGTCGGGTATGCGGCGCAGCACCGGCGGGGCGTCCACGAAGCGGCGCCCGCCGCCCTCCACCACTTCCGTCGCCTTGGCGGCGAACCGGCCGCTGGTGTTGGCCCGCGCCTTCTCCGAGACCCGCTCCAGCGTGCCGAGCAGGTCGTGGGCGTCGGTGTGCGAGACGAGTTCCTCGTCGGCGATCGCGTTCCACGCGTCGAGGACGGGCAGTTTGGCCATCAGCCGCATGGTGCGGCGGTACGCGCCGACCGTGTCGTGCGCGGCGGTCCGGCAGGTGTCCTCGTCCGCCCCGGCCTCCCGGCCGGCGAGCACGAGCGAGGTGGCGAGCCGCTTGAGGTCCCACTCCCAGGGGCCGTGCACGGTCTCGTCGAAGTCGTTCAGGTCGATGACGAGACCGCCCCGGGCGTCGCCGTACAGCCCGAAGTTGGCCGCGTGGGCGTCTCCGCAGATCTGGGCGTCGATCCCGGTCATGGGGGTGCGCGCGAGGTCGTACGCCATGAGGCCCGCCGAGCCGCGCAGGAACGCGAAGGGGGTGGCGGCCATCCTGCCGACCCGTATCGGGGTGAGGCCGGCGATGCGGCCGCGGTTGGACTCCTCGACGGCGGCCACGGCGTCGGGCCGGTCGGCGTCCTCGGTCAGCTCGGCGTGCGAGGCGCGCGGCACCCGCTTGCGCAGGGCCTTACCCGCGTCCTTGGGCGAACCCTGCACCGGCCACGCGGCGAACCCCGGCACGGCATATCCCCGCGCCGCAGCCCCGGCCTCGGGTCGCCGCCGTCCCTGCGGTTGCTGCCCCTCCGCGCGCTTGTGCTGGTCCGGAACCGCTGTACCGAGCTCGGTCACTGCGACCGCCTCCCCCGTGCACGAACATCAACTCGTGCTGACCGTACAGCCGGCCGGCGAAACACGTCAGACCCTGTGGACAACTCCGCCGCAGGGCCTGTGGACAAGGCCACGACGCCCAGCCCCCGCGGGCCGGCCCGTCACTTCCTGAGCACCTCCGGGCACGGCCCCTCTTCGGGGAGATAGCGCTCGGCCCACGCCCCGAGCTCCTTGAGCGCGGGTTCCAGGGCGGCGCCCGCCTCCGTCAGGCGGTACGAGACCCGCAGCGGGGGACCTTCGTCGACCTCGCGCACCACCAGGCCCGCCGCCCCGAGTTCGGTGAGCCGGTCGGAGAGCATCCGCTCGCTGATGCCGGGGATCGCCCGGCGCAGCTCGGTGAAGTGGACCGGCCGTTGCAGCAGGACGGCCACGACCAGGCCCGTCCAGCGCTTTCCCAGCAGATGGAAGACGCGCGCCATGCCGTCGTCGACCTTCTGGCACGGCCCCGCTTCGTGGATTCCCCGTTCCGGCATGGCTCCAGAGTACTGCGTCCCCGTTGGGGGATGAAAAAAAGTAAGTAGCTGTGTTATCTCTAGTCGAGTACGAAAAAGAAGCTACCGAGTTTCTTGCACCGACCCGGCCCCAGCCGTGCGCGGACACCCCCGCGCACCTGGACGACCCGGCTCACCCCTTTGTCTGGAGAACCCATGGCCACCCTGCTGCACATCGACTCGTCCGTCTTCACGGGCTCCGCCTCCTCCTCCCGTTCGGTGACGGACACCTTCCGCAAGAGCTGGGAGGAGCAGCACCCGCAGGGCACGGTCGTCTACCGCGACCTCGCCGCCGCCCCCGTGCCGCACATCACGGCCGCCGCCCACACCGCCGGTTTCGTCGCCCCGGACGCGCACACCCCGGAGCAGGCCGCGGCCTTCGCCGAGCGTCTGAAGCTCATCGAGGAGCTGGAGGCCGCCGACGCGATCCTGATCGGCGCCCCCATGTACAACTTCGCCATCCCCTCGACCCTCAAGGCGTGGCTGGACAACGTGTTCCTCGTGGGCCGCACCGCCATGGCCGAGGACTCGAAGCTGAAGGGCAAGCCGGTCACGGTCGTCGCCAGCCGTGGCGGCTCCTACGCGCCGGGCACCCCGCGCGAGGCCTACGAGTACGTGCAGAACTACCTGGAGGCCATCCTTCGCGACACCCTCGCCCTGGACCTCACCTTCATCGTCCCGGAGCTGACGATGGCGCCGCAGAACCCGGCGATGTCCGAGCTGATCCCCCTCTTCGAGGCGTCCCGCACCAAGGCCCACGAGGACGCGAGCGCCAAGGCCAAGGAACTCGCCTCGCGCCTCGCCGCCTGAGACGGGCCCGCGCGACCGGCGGCGTGAAGCCGCCATCGCCTCGTCGCCCAAGACGGACCCGTACGGTCGCGACCATGACCGTGGCCGTGGCGTAATGCCGCCGCATACGGCGGCGCACGGCAGCACGAGCGGCACAAAGGCGTGCCGACTCGTACCCGGCCGTGCGGACCGCCCGCGGCGGCACGGGGCGGGGCGTGAGATCCCGCCCTGAAGAGCGTTCCGTGCGCCCTCCCGACGAGCGCGCCGTGTGATTGTCCTCACCCGAGATGATCATGCGGCGCGCTCTCGCGTCCCCGGAGTCGCGAAGCTCACGGGAGGCGAAGCTCACGAAGGGCACGGAAGCCCACGAGAGACGAGGCTCACGCGAGACCAGCCTCGCGGAAGCCGAAGCCCCCGCACACGGAAGGGCCCCGGACAACGCGAAAGCCCCGCAGGTCCAAGACCTGCGGGGCTTCCAGCTGGTGCGCGAGGGGGGAGTTGAACCCCCACGCCCTTGCGGGCACTGGAACCTGAATCCAGCGCGTCTGCCTATTCCGCCACCCGCGCATTGGGTGTGTCGTCCGTCTCTCACCGAGTGGTGCGAGCGCCTGCCGACATCCAGAACATTAGCACGCTGTCAGGGGTGGATTCACATCCCTTTCCCGCTGCCCCGGGGGCCGGCGGACCCCGCTCCAGCCCAGGCCATCTCGCCCATGAGGGCCTCCGCGCCCGCCGCACGTCTCGACCGGAACCTGTTCACGTATCAACCTCGTACCGGTCCTGAACATCTCCCCAGGAGCCGGACGGCCCGCACAGTCAGGTGCGGGACACTGGTTGTGGGGCGCCTCTACGATCCTGGGCAGGAGTAGTGCCGGGAAGAGTTCGAAGAGGGGTCCTCGCGGGAACCTCGGGAGGGGACTTCGGAAGGCGTCGACAACCCGTCGACCGGGCCGACAGGGGGAACCAGCCGATTTCCCGACGCGTGGATACGATCAGTAAGCAGTACCAGGACGACAGCGACAGGCAGTACCGGGACAGCGTCCGCCGCCAGGACGAAGAAGGCAGCAAGCTGTACCAGGACGGCTACGAAGGAGGAGGTGCCCCATGGGAGTCCTGAAGAAGTTCGAGCAGCGTCTCGAAGGTCTGGTCAACGGCACCTTCGCCAAGGTGTTCAAGTCCGAGGTCCAGCCCGTGGAGATCGCCGGCGCGCTCCAGCGCGAGTGCGACAACAACGCCACGATCTGGAACCGCGACCGGACCGTCGTCCCCAATGACTTCATCGTGGAGCTGAGCACGCCGGACTTCGAGCGCCTCAGCCCCTACTCCGGCCAGCTCGGCGACGAGCTCGCCGGCATGGTGCGCGACTACGCGAAGCAGCAGCGCTACACCTTCATGGGCCCCATCAAGGTCCACCTGGAGAAGGCGGACGACCTCGACACCGGTCTGTACCGGGTGCGCAGCCGTACGCTCGCCTCCTCCACCAGTCAGGCTCCGGAGCGTGCCCCCGCGGGCCCGGCCCCTTCGGCCCCCCGCGGCCAGGGTGGCTACGGCTACCCGCCGGCGGCCACTCCTCCCATGCCGTCCGCGCCGCCGCCCGGCGGCCGCCCCGGAGGCGCGCCCATGGGGGCCCGGCCGCCGGCCGGCCCCGGACCCGGCGCCCGTACACGGCACTGGATCGAGATCAACGGCACACGCCATCAGATCTCCCGCCCGACGCTGGTGCTGGGTCGCAGCACCGACGCCGACGTGCGGATCGACGACCCCGGCGTCTCGCGCCGGCACTGTGAGATCCGGACCGGAACGCCCTCGACGATCCAGGATCTCGGGTCCACCAACGGCATCGTGGTGGACGGGCAGCACACCACCCGCGCTACGCTCCGCGACGGCTCGCGGATCGTCGTGGGCAGCACCACCATCATTTACCGGCAAGCCGAAGGGTGAAGCGGGGGCAATGTCAGAGCTGACCCTCACGGTCATGCGGCTGGGTTTCCTGGCCGTACTGTGGCTGTTCGTGATCGTGGCCGTGCAGGTCATTCGCAGCGACCTGTTCGGAACGCGCGTCACACAGCGCGGCTCGCGCCGGGACGCCTCCCGGCAGCAGCCGGCCGCACGCCAGGCCGCGCCTCCGCCCCAGCGCCAGCAGCAGCCGCCGCCGAGCAGCGGCGGCCGGCAGCGCCGCGGTGCCCCCACCAAGCTGGTCGTCTCCGAGGGCACCCTCACGGGCACCACGGTGGCGCTCCAGGGGCAGACGATCACGCTGGGCCGCGCGCACGACAGCACGATCGTGCTGGACGACGACTACGCGTCCAGCAGGCATGCCAGGATCTACCCGGACCGGGACGGCCAGTGGATCGTCGAGGACCTCGGCTCCACCAATGGCACGTATCTCGACCGGAGCCGACTGACGACTCCCACGCCCGTACCGCTGGGCGCGCCGATCCGCATCGGCAAGACCGTCATCGAGCTGCGGAAGTAGTACGACAATGAGCGAGCGGAGCGAGCACGCAGCGGCGGTCCACACGACGGACCCCGGCGCGCTCCCGACCGGAGGGTGGGCACCGTGCGGATGTACCCGGAGCCGACGGGCGAGGTGCGCATGAGTCTGTCACTGCGCTTTGCCGCCGGATCGCACAAAGGCATGATCCGTGAGGGCAACGAGGACTCGGGCTACGCCGGTCCCAGGCTGCTCGCGATCGCCGACGGGATGGGCGGCCAGGCCGCCGGCGAGGTCGCCAGTTCCGAGGTGATCTCCACCATCGTCGCGCTCGACGACGACGTGCCCGGCTCCGACATCCTCACCTCGCTCGGCACCGCCGTGCAGCGGGCGAACGACCAGCTCCGGATGATGGTCGAGGAGGACCCCCAGCTCGAAGGCATGGGGACCACCCTCACGGCACTGCTGTGGACCGGCCAGCGCCTGGGTCTCGTGCACGTCGGCGACTCCCGCGCGTACCTGCTGCGGGACGGCGTGCTGACGCAGATCACGCAGGACCACACCTGGGTGCAGCGGCTCGTCGACGAGGGACGCATCACCGAGGAGGAGGCCACCACCCACCCGCAGCGCTCCCTGCTGATGCGCGCGCTGGGCAGTGGCGACCACGTCGAGCCCGACCTCTCGATCCGCGAGGTCCGCGCCGGCGACCGTTACCTGATCTGCTCCGACGGTCTCAGCGGCGTCGTCTCCCATCAGACGATGGAGGACACCCTCGCCAGCTACCAGGGCCCGCAGGAGACCGTGCAGGAGCTCATCCAGCTCGCGCTGCGCGGCGGCGGCCCGGACAACATCACGGTCATCGTGGCCGACGTCCTCGACATCGACTCCGGGGACACCCTGGCCGGGCAGCTGTCCGACACCCCGGTCGTGGTGGGCGCGGTCGCCGAGAACCAGCACCAGCTGCACGACAACGGCGCCATGCAGACGCCCGCGGGCCGTGCCTCCAACCTCGGCCGCCCGGTGCCCGGGCAGGGCGGTGGCGGCGAGTTCGGCCCGCCCGGCAGCGGCGACACCACCGGGTACGTGCCGACGGACGGCTTCAACGCCTACTCCGACGAGGACTTCGTCAAGCCCCGTACCGGGCGCAAGTGGCTGAAGCGGTCCTTCTACATCACGCTGGCCCTCGCCGTGATCGGCGGCGGCCTGTACGGCGGCTACCGCTGGACGCAGACGCAGTACTACGTCGGCACCAAGGGCGAGCACGTCGCCCTGTACCGGGGCATCAGCCAGGACCTGGCCTGGGTCTCGCTCTCGAAGGTGGAGAAGGACCACCCCGAGATCGAACTCAAGTACCTGCCGCCGTACCAGCAGAAGCAGGTCGAGGCGACCATCGCCGAAGGCGGCCTGGGCGACGCCCAGTCGAAGATCGACGAGCTCGCCGTGCAGGCGTCCGCGTGCAAGAAGGACGCCGAGCGCCGCCGCGCCGAGACCGAGAAGAACGCGAAGACCGGTGAGGGCGAGGCCGGCGGGACCACGGGAACCACAAAGACCTCCCTCACGTCCAAGGCCACGTCCACGCCGACGCCGACGCCGTCGAACTCGGCACCGTCGTCCTCCAAGTCCACGACCGCACCCACTCCCACACCCGGCCCCAGCCTCTCCGACGAAGAGCAGAAGCTGGTCTCGCTGTGCGGTAAGCAGTAAGCAGCCGTGAGGGGCCCTGTCACACGATGAGCAGTAGTACCAACACGCCGACGCACCACACGTCCACGATCGGCTCGATCGGCACACCGAGCCGGCGCAACACCGAGCTGGCACTGCTGGTGTTCGCCGTTGTCATCCCGGTGTTCGCCTACGCCAACGTGGGCCTCGCCATCAACGACGAGGTCCCCGCGGGCCTGCTGAGCTACGGCCTGGGCCTCGGTCTGCTGGCCGGCGTGGGCCACCTCGTCGTGCGCAAGTTCGCGCCGTACGCCGATCCGCTCCTGCTGCCGCTGGCCACGCTGCTCAACGGCCTCGGCCTGGTGATCATCTGGCGGCTCGACCAGTCCAAGCTGCTGCAGTCGATCGACCAGGCGGGCACCGCGGCGCCGCGCCAGCTGCTCTACACGGCGCTGGGCATCGCCCTGTTCGTCGTCGTGCTGATCTTCCTGAAGGACCACCGCGTCCTGCAGCGCTACACGTACATCTCGATGGTCGGCGCCCTGTTCCTGCTGCTGCTCCCCCTGGTCCCGGGCCTCGGCGCCAACATCTACGGCGCCAAGATCTGGATCTCCGTCGCCGGCTTCTCCATCCAGCCCGGTGAGTTCGCGAAGATCGTCCTGGCGATCTTCTTCGCCGGCTACCTGATGGTGAAGCGGGACGCGCTCGCGCTGGCCAGCCGCCGCTTCATGGGCCTGTACCTGCCGCGCGGCCGCGACCTCGGCCCGATCCTCGTGGTCTGGTTCATCTCGATCCTGATCCTGGTCTTCGAGACCGACCTCGGTACCTCGCTGCTGTTCTTCGGAATGTTCGTCATCATGCTGTACGTCGCCACCGAGCGGACCAGCTGGATCGTCTTCGGTCTGCTGATGTCCGCGGCCGGCGCCGTCGGTGTGGCCTCCTTCGAACCGCACGTCCAGCAGCGTGTCCAGGCCTGGCTCGACCCCATGCGCGAGTACAAGCTGAGCCAGGCCGGCGCCCCCGGCGTCCACTCCGAGCAGGCCATGCAGGCGCTGTGGGCCTTCGGCTCCGGCGGAACCCTCGGCACCGGCCTCGGCCAGGGCCACTCCGAGCTCATCCGGTTCGCCGCCAACTCCGACTTCATCCTCGCCACCTTCGGTGAGGAGCTCGGCCTGGCCGGCATCATGGCGATCCTGCTGATCTACGGCCTGATCGTCGAGCGTGGCATCCGCACCGCCCTGGCCGCCCGGGACCCGTTCGGCAAGCTCCTCGCCGTCGGCCTCTCCGGCGCCTTCGGACTCCAGGTCTTCGTCGTCGCCGGCGGCGTCATGGGCCTCATCCCGCTCACCGGTATGACGATGCCGTTCCTGGCCTACGGCGGTTCCTCCGTGATCGCCAACTGGGCACTGATCGGCATCCTGATCCGGATCAGCGACACGGCCCGCAGGCCGGCGCCCGCCCCCGCTCCGAACCCCGACGCCGAGATGACCCAGGTGGTCCGCCCGTGAACAAGCCCCTGCGCCGGATCGCGATCTTCTGCGGGCTTCTCGTCCTCGCGCTGCTCATCCGCGACAACTGGCTCCAGTACGTCAAGGCCGACGAGCTGAAGGCCGACCCGAAGAACCGCCGGGTGAACATCGAGCGCTACGCCACCCCGCGCGGCGACATCATCGTGGACGGCAAGGCGATCACCGGTTCCTCGAAGTCCAAGACCGGTGACTACGAGTACAAGCGCACGTACAAGGACGGCGCGATGTGGGCGCCCGTCACGGGCTACGCCTCACAGGCCTTCGACGCCAGCCAGCTGGAGAAGCTCGAGGACGGCATCCTCACCGGCAACGACGACCGGCTCTTCTTCCGCAACACCCTGGACATGATCACGGGCAAGAAGAAGCAGGGCGGCAACGTCGTCACCACGCTGAACGCCGCCGCTCAGAAGGCGGCCTTCAAGGGCCTCGGCGACAAGAAGGGCGCCGTCGCCGCGCTCGACCCGAAGACCGGCGCGATCCTGGCGCTGGCCTCCACGCCGTCGTACGACCCGTCGGACTTCGCCGGCAACTCAGACGACGACGCCAAGGCCTGGAACAACCTCCAGAAGAAGAACAACGCCGACGACCCGATGCTCAACCGGGCGCTGCGCGAGACGTACCCGCCGGGCTCCACCTTCAAGGTCGTCACCGCGGCCGCCGCCCTGGAGAACGGGCTTTACCCCGACGCGGACACCAAGACGGACTCGCCGGACCCGTGGACCATGCCGGACACCACGACCAAGCTGCCCAACGAGGGCAACCTGCCGTGCAAGGACGCGACGCTGCGGGTCGCGCTCCGGGTCTCCTGCAACACCGTCTTCGGCAAGATCGGCGCGGACCTCGGCAAGGACAAGATGCTGGAGGAGGCCAAGAAGTTCGGCTTCAACTCCGAGCAGTTCACGCCGGTCCGCTCCAACGCCTCGAACTTCCCCACTGAGATGGACAAGCCGCAGACCGCGCTGAGCTCGATCGGCCAGTTCGAGACCGCCGCGACCCCGCTGCAGATGGCCATGGTGGCGTCCGCCGTCGCCAATGACGGCACGCTCATGAAGCCGTACATGGTGAGCGAGCTGAGCACGCACAACCTGGACGTCATCTCGCAGACGGAGCCCGAGAAGATGAGCGAGCCGCTGTCCGAGGACAACGCCCAGGTCCTCCAGTCGATGATGGAGACCGTGGTCAAGTCCGGCACCGGCCAGAACGCCCAGATCCCCGGGATCACGGTCGGTGGCAAGACGGGTACGGCGCAGCACGGCATCGGAAACAGTGAGAAGCCCTACGCGTGGTTCATCTCATACGCGAAGCTGAGCGACAACAGCTCGCCGGTCGCCGTGGCCGTGGTGATCGAGGACGGCAGCGCCAACCGTGACGACATCTCCGGTGGCGGTCTCGCCGCCCCCATCGCAAGGGACGTGATGAAGGCAGTCATCGACAGCAAGAAGTGACCCCGCTCACGTCCCCTTCACATCGGTGCACGTTGCGATACCGGTCCTGTATCGGGTGACGGGCTTGGCCAGGTCACAGACTTCGAGCCGGGTACGGTATGCCCGGACGGCACACCGCCGGACCGCACGCTTGTGCGGTCGGGACCGACGGAGAGGGCTGGTAGGTAGCTATGGAAGAGCCGCGTCGCCTCGGCGGCCGGTACGAGCTGGGCCAGGTGCTCGGCCGTGGTGGCATGGCGGAGGTCTACCTCGCGCATGACACCCGGCTCGGCCGCACCGTGGCGGTGAAGACGCTGCGGGCGGATCTCGCGCGCGACCCGTCGTTCCAGGCCCGGTTCCGCCGGGAGGCCCAGTCGGCCGCCTCGCTCAACCATCCCGCGATCGTCGCCGTGTACGACACGGGTGAGGACTACATCGACGGCACCTCCATCCCGTACATCGTGATGGAGTACGTCGACGGGTCCACGCTGCGCGAGCTGCTGCACTCCGGGCGCAAGCTGCTGCCCGAGCGGGCCATGGAGATGACCATCGGCATCCTCCAGGCACTGGAGTACTCGCACCGCAACGGCATCGTCCACCGCGACATCAAACCGGCGAACGTCATGCTGACGCGCAACGGCCAGGTCAAGGTGATGGACTTCGGCATCGCCCGCGCCATGGGCGACGCCGGCATGACGATGACGCAGACCGCGGCTGTCATCGGCACCGCCCAGTACCTCTCGCCGGAGCAGGCCAAGGGCGAGCAGGTCGACGCCCGTTCCGACCTGTACTCCACCGGCTGCCTGCTGTACGAGCTGCTGACCGTCCGGCCGCCCTTCGTCGGCGACTCCCCGGTCGCGGTCGCGTACCAGCACGTGCGGGAGGAGGCGCAGCCGCCGAGCGTCTTCGACCCCGAGATCACGCCCGAGATGGACGCGATCGTGCTGAAGGCGCTCGTCAAGGACCCGGACTACCGCTACCAGTCCGCCGACGAGATGCGCGCCGACATCGAGGCCTGCCTCGACGGCCAGCCCGTCGGGGCCACCGCGGCCATGGGCTCCGTCGGCTACGGCGGCTACCCCGACGACCAGCCGACGACGGCGCTGCGCTCCACTGACGCGCAGGCGACGTCCATGCTGCCCCCGACGAACCCGGACGACGGCGGCTACGGCTACGACGACCGCCCGGACCGCCGCCGCCAGAAGAAGAACAACACCTCGACGATCCTTCTGGTCGTCGCGGGTGTCCTCGTCCTCATCGGCGCGATCCTGATCGGCAAGTGGGCGTTCGGCGGCGGTGGGACGGGCAACGACTCGTTCAAGGCCCCGAACTTCGTGAGCCAGACACTGAACGATGCCAAGCGCATGGCCAAGAACCGCGACCTGACGCTCTCGGAGACCAAGAAGACCTGCGAGGACGAGCCCAAGGGCAACATCTGCTCCCAGGATCCGGTCGCGGGTACGACGGTGAAGAAGGGCGACACCATCAATGTGGTGGTGTCGACCGGAGCGCCCAAGGTCGCGGTCCCGAGCGTCGTCGGCGACAAGCTGAGCGAGGCCAAGGCGACCCTTGAGGACGACCAGTACCAGTTCGAGGTGAAGACGAAGTTCCAGGAGTCCTCCGAGGAGGCGAACACCGTCCTGGAGCAGGACCCGAAGCTCGGCGAAGAGGTGCAGAAGGGATCGACGATCACCCTCACCGTCGCCAAGGAGAAGAAGCAGTCCTCCGTCCCGGACGTCGCCGGCAAGACCTGTGACGAGGCCAAGGCGCAGATGACGGCCAACAACCTGGTCGGAGAGTGCACCGACGTCGAGACGGACGACCCGAACCTGGTCGGCAAGGTCATCCAGACCTCGCCTGCGGCCAACACCCAGGCCGACCCGGGCTCCAAGGTGTCGATCCAGATCGGCAAGGCCAAGGAGCAGCAGCAGGCCACGGTGCCGCCCCTGGCGGGCCAGCGGCTCAAGGACGCCAGGAAGGCGCTCCAGGACGCCGGGCTGAGCGTCGGGAACATCAACGGTGCCTCGGACGACAACGCCCTCGTGGTGGCCTCCGACCCGCAGGCAGGCACCCAGCTCGCCCAGGGCACCGCGGTCAACCTGACCACGGTGGGCCAGAACGGCAACAACCAGGGCGGCGACAACGGCGGCATCTTCGGCGGCGTCACCGGCTGAACGACCGGGGCCGGGTTCCACGCCAGGAACTGACGTCCCACGAGCGGTGAGAAGGGCCCCGGTACTCGAATCGAGTACCGGGGCCCTTCTCTATTTCCGCAGCGCCTGTCGAGATTTCCGCACCGCCTGCCGTGATTTCCGGACTGCCTGGCGTGATTTCCGCACCCACCCTCGGCACGTGTCGCGCATCACTCGGTGAGACAAAAGGCAAATGTTGATCAACTTCTCATGAATTGGTAATGTCCGGGGTGGGCGGGAAAGTCTCCGCCCGGACCGATTCGGGGGTAGTAAAATCAAGAAGCGCATTTTGGCGGTACTCGGTGCCGCCTGTTCTCTCACGTTCCTCGCGACGGGTACGGCCTCGGCCGGCACCAACAGCGGCTGGGTCTACACCACCGACTGGGACCCGGGTGGCCAGGGAGCGTTCGGCCACGACGGTGACTGCCTGACGGTGTACGACAACCAGAAGGACGGCTACAACGTCGAGATCCACCTTTTCCGTATGAGCACGTACGAGACCATCGCTGAGCTCCACACCACCCAGGGTGGCGGTTCTCACGCGTACAAGTGCTTCTCGGACAAGGTCCCGGAGAACATCAAGGTCGGCGTGCGCGTCTCCCTCATCAAGAGCGGCGACAAGTTCAGCGGGTTCAAGAACAACCTCACCAGCTGAACAGCGCGGTTCAGTCGTTGAATGGCTGAACAAAATGAATTGCCTGAGGTAAAGGACCGGGCCCGGAGTCGCGTAGGGGAAAATGCGACTTCGGGCCCGGTTCTCGCCGTGTGTCCCTCGGGAAGAGAGACACACATTCACATCAGCGGAGTTCCTTCGGGGGCGTCCGGTCGCTGTCGACCTTCTCCACGCGCTCCAGCTCGCCCCAGACCACGTAGCGGTAGCGGGACGTGTAGACGGGGGTGCAGGTCGTCAGGGTGATGTACTGGCCGGGCTTCTTCTTGCCGGACTGCTTGGGGACCGTCTGGAGGACCTTGACGTTGAACTTCGAGGTCTCCGGGAGGATGGCGTACGCCTTGTAGACGTACCACTTGTCCTTGGTCTCGAAGACGATCGCGTCGCCCTTCCTGACCTTGTCGATGTTGTGGAACTTGGCACCGTGGCCGTCCCGGTGGGCGGCGAGGGTGAAGTTGCCGTCCTTGCCCGTCATCGGCAGCGACGACTTGACCGGGTCCGTGTAGTAGCCGGCGACACCGTCGTTGAGGACCTTGGTCGAGGTGCCCTTCTCGACGAGCACCTCGCCGTTCTTCATGGACGGGACGTGCAGGAAGCCGATGCCGGCCTTGGTGTCCAGAGCACCCGGACCACCCTTGTCCTGCGCCCAGCTGTCACGCACCTTGTCACCCTGCTTGTGCGCCTCGCGGTCGGCCACGACGTTCGTCCACCACAGGGAGTAGACGACGAACAGCCCGAGCACCAGACCCGCGGTGATGAGGAGTTCGCCGAAGACGCTGACCGCCATCGCGATGCGGCCGCCGCGGCGCCTCGGCGCACCCGCGTGATCGTGGGCCGCCGAACCGCTCTGCGATCCGGCGCGCTCGTCGTGGTCGGTCCTCGCTGCCACTGTGCATCTGCCCCGTCTGGTCTGTCTCAGGTTGTCTCGGGTGCTCACGCACCCATGTGCGCACATCGTCGAGCGCCCGTGCGCTCTCAGCCGACGAGCGCGTCCGGTTTGCCCTTGCTGCGCGGGCGGTCCTCGACCATCTTGCCCCAGACGATCATCCGGTACTTGCTGGTGAACTCCGGCGTGCAGGTGGTCAGTGTGATGTAGCGGCCCGGCTTGGTGAAAGTCGAACCCCTGGGGATCGGGTCGAGCACGCTCGTGTTGCTCGGCGGCGTCACCGGGAGGATCGAGGTCATCTCGTAGACGTAGTAGTCGTCCTGCGTCTCGACCACGATCTCGTCCCCGGGCTTCAGCCGGTTGATGTAGCGGAACGGCTCGCCGTGCGTGTTGCGGTGCCCCGCCAGCCCGAAGTTCCCGCTCTTCGCGTCCGGCATCGCGGTCTTGCTGTCGCCCTCGCCGTAGTGACCCACCATCCCGCGGTCGAGCACCTTCGTCTTGCTGATGCCCTCCGCGATCGGCGCGACCACGTCCAGCTTGGGGATGTGCAGGATGGCGAAGCCCTGGCCCGGCGAGAAGCTCCCCGGGTTCCGCTTGCCCTTCGCCCAGTCCTCCTGGAGGTGGTGGGCGGCGCTGCCGGCCTGCTGGTGCGCCCGCACGTTGGACCACCACAGCTGGTAGGTCACGAACAGCAGCATCAGCACACCGGTGGTGATGAACACCTCGCCGATCACCCGGCTCACGACGACACCCGCGCTGGGCTTGCGCGCCCGTGCCGCGCGCCGGGCCTCCAACCGGCTCAGAGGGGCCTCAGCGCCCTTCTCCGCCGGTTCCAGGCCCTCCGAGGCCTCCTGGGCGCCTCCGTGCCGTCCATGGCGCCGAGCGGCCTTGCGCCGCGCCGCGCGGCCCCCCGGGGCGGGTGTGGCGCTCTCGCCTATTCGGGGTTTCTCCGGCGCGTCCGGGATGCGCAGCGCCACCGTCTCGTCGTCCAACGGCAGAGCGGGGGCGACCGGTTGGCCGTACGGTGCCGTGCCGGGGTCCTCGTACGGGACGGCGGCCGGTTGTTCGTACGGGACGGCCGCGGGCTCCTCGTACGACGGGGCGTACGTCTCCTCGTACGACTGCTGCTGCGTCTGTGCCTGTGCCGCGTGCCGCGGCTGCCGCGGCGGCGTCTGCGCCGGCGACTGGGGTCGCGGCCGGTCCTGTCCCGGGTACCAGTCGCGCGCGTACCTCTCCGGTTCGGACCAGCCTTCCTGGCGTCCCGCGGTCACGGGCTGCTCTGTTCGCGGCTGTCCCGGCAGGGGGTCCGTCAACGGGTCCGCGAGCCGGTCGACGGCCGCCTCGAAGCCCCCCGCGCCCTCGAACGCGTCAGCGCCCCCGTACGCGGCCTCGCCGCCGTAGGGGGAGCTGTCGCGCTCGGGGCGCAGTGCGGTCACGCCGTGGCCCTGCCCACCACCGGGGCGAGCCCCGCCGACCTCGCCACGGCCACCTTGTCGCCGCACTCCTCCAGCCAGTTGGCGAGCATCCGGTGGCCGTGCTCGGTCAGCACCGACTCGGGGTGGAACTGCACGCCCTCGACGGGAAGTTCGCGGTGTCTGAGGCCCATGACGATGCCGTCGTGGGTGCGGGCGGTGACTTCCAGCTCGGCCGGGACGGTCTCCGGCTCGGCGGCCAGCGAGTGGTAACGCGTGGCCGTGAACGGGGACGGCAGGCCCGCGAAGACCCCCTTGCCGTGGTGCTCGACGAGCGAGGTCTTGCCGTGCAGCAGCTCGGGCGCACGGTCCACCACACCGCCGTACGCCACCTGCATCGACTGCATGCCGAGGCAGACGCCGAAGACGGGCACTCCGGTCGCGGCGCAGTGCCGGACCATGTCGATGCAGACGCCTGCCTGTTCGGGCGCGCCCGGACCGGGTGACAGGAGCACGCCGTCGAAGCCGTCCTGGGCGTGCGCGGTCGACACCTCGTCGTTGCGGAGCACCTCGCACTCGGCGCCCAACTGGTACAGGTACTGGACCAGGTTGAAGACGAAGCTGTCGTAGTTGTCGACGACGAGAATCCGCGTGCTCACTGGTTGTCCACCGTCACATCGTTGAAGGGAAGCAGCGGCTCCGCCCACGGGAAGACGTACTGGAAGAGCACGTAGACCATCGCGAGGACGAGTACGAGCGAGATCAGTGCCCTCACCCATACGTTCCCCGGCAGATGCCGCCAGATCCAGCCGTACATGCCGTCCCTTCCGTCGCACCACGGCACCGGAGTCGCCACTCGCACCATCGGACTCCTGCCGTACTGCACCAGACTAACGGCGTAGAGCCTGCGGTTTCCCAGCCTCCACAGGCTGCGTGGAGTCGAGGTGCGCCCAGACGATCAGCCGGTGGCTGTGTCCCCACTCCGGGTCGCACGTGGTCAGCGTGAGATAGCGGCCCGGCCGCGTATACCCCGACTTACGTGGGACAGGGTCGATCACCTCAATGTCCGAGGGCAGAGTTTTGTAGGGGCCTTTGTCGATCCGATACGTGAACCACGTCGTCCCGTCGGTCAGCACCACCGCGTCACCGCGGCGCAGCTCGGGAAAGTCCTTGAAGGGGTCCCCGTAGGTGCGCCGGTGGCCGGCCACCGCGAAGTTGCCCGTCTGCCCGAGCTGGGCCGTGCCCCGGTAGTGGCCGAGCCCCTTCTTCAGGACGTCCGTGGCGGTGCCTTCGACCAGGGGCTTGTTCCACGTGAAACCGAGCCGGGGGATGTACATCACCGCGAACGGCTTGCCGTACGTGTACGGGCCGGGCGGCTTCGGGCTCGCGGTCGCCCGATCGCCCGACGGGGCCTGGGTCCCCTGCGCGACGGCACCCTTCGACCACTGCTTCTGGAGCTCGTCGATCTGGTGATCCATCGCGTTGTCGGCCTTCACCCCGGTCCAGAACAGCACGTAGACCACGAAGAGCACGATCAGAGTGCCCACGGTGATGCACAGTTCGCTGACCGTCCGGACGACCACCCGCACCGACACAAAGGCCCCCCAGCGGCAGCTGCTCCACAGGCTCGGCGTACTACTCCACAGGCTTCGCGTAGTGGAGATCCACTGTGCCCGAGTAGCCGGGAAGAGTCACCGTCCCGTCCTCGACCACTTTCCAGCCGAGCCCGTAGACGTTGACGTAGACCATGTAGTTCTGGATCGCCGGGGAGGCGGCGAGCGCGTCCTTGAGCTTCTCGGGATCGCCGACCGCGGTGATCTTGTACGGGGGCGAGTAGACCCGGCCCTGGAGGATCAAGGTGTTGCCGACGCACCGCACGGCGCTCGTGGAGATCAGCCGCTGGTCCATGACCTTGATGCCCTCGGCGCCGCCCTGCCACAGCGCGTTCACGACGGCCTGGAGGTCCTGTTGGTGGATGACCAGGTAGTCGGGCTGGGGCTCGGGATAGCCCGGCAGCTTGGCCGTGGCGTTCGGCGGAGCGTCGTTGAGGGTGACCGTGACGGCCTTCCCCTTCAGCTTCTGGGTGCCGGCGTTCTCCTCCAGGGCGGCGAGCTTGGCGTCCTCGGCCTTGCTGCTGCCGTCCTCTCGTCCGGCGAGCCCGTCCACCTCGTCGCGCAGCGCACCGTTGGAGTCGTCGAGCGACGCGTTCTTGTGGCTGCGCTCCTGAATCAGGTCGGAGAGCTTCAGCAGGGAGGTGTCCGAGCGGATGTTGGTGCCCTTGGCCGTGTTGAAGCTGGTGAAGAAGATCAGGCCGGCGAGGGCGAAGACGGCCGCCGTGAGCACGCGTACGGGCCGGAAACGGCGCGTACCGGCAGGACTGGTACCCGTCCCTGGGGAGTCGGCAGAATTGCTCAACGTACCCTTATCTCCTTAGGCGCCGCGGAAGCACTACGCTAACGGACGCCCGGGGGAGCGCTCAGTGTCCCCTTGTACGCTGCTCCGGAGCCCGCCCCAGTTCCCTGCGCGGCCACGCAGCGCATCGACAGGAGAGACCCTCGTGCCGAAGTCACGTATCCGCAAGAAGGCCGACTACACGCCGCCCCCGGCGAAGCAGGCGACCAACCTCAAGCTGACCAGCCGCACCTGGGTCGCGCCCGTCATGCTGGCCATGTTCCTCATCGGCCTCGCCTGGATCGTCGTCTTCTACGTGACGGACGGCTCGCTGCCGGTGGACGCCCTGGACAACTGGAACATCGTGGTCGGCTTCGGCTTCATCGCGGCGGGATTCGGCGTCTCCACACAGTGGAAGTAGCTCTGCCCACGGCTATCCACTGAGTTATCCACAGCCGTTTTCCACAGGTGGAAAAAGAACGACGATCTGTGGATAACTCATCCGGGGTTGACGCCGGTGTGACTGACCTACCGCGATCCGCAAATCTGTTCGCCCCCTGCCTGACCTGCGAAAACTCTGGTCAGTGACAGGGGGCACAGTTGTTCCCGCACAGCGTGCACAAGATCCGCCACGATCTGTGGACAACATCGACTCCCGGTCGATCCGGACGCGCGCTCAGTGGGTCGGAAGGGCCCTCAGGTGAGCTGAGCCGTCCTGACCAGCGTCAGGACCACGACCACGGCGAGAACGACGGCGCAGACGCCGTACTGGATGGCGTTCCGGTGCTCGCGCGGTGCGTGCACCATCGCGTACCCGACGACGACGCCTCCGACGAGTCCCCCGACGTGTGCCTCCCAGGCGATGTTGAACGCCGGGCTGAAGGTGAAGACCATGTTGATCGCCAGCAGGGCGATGACCGGCCGCATGTCGTAGTTGAGCCGGCGCATCAGCACCGCTGTCGCTCCGAACAGGCCGAAGATCGCGCCGGAGGCACCGAGCGAGGGCGAGTTGGTGGCGGCGACGAGATAGGTCAGCGCACTGCCCGCGAGGCCCGAGAGCAGATAGAGCGTGAGGTAGCGGGCGCGGCCGAGGAACGCTTCGAGCGGGCCGCCGATCCACCACAGGCTGAGCATGTTGAACAGGATGTGGACGATGCTCGCGTGCAGGAACATCGACGTCAGCATCCGGTACCACTGGCCTTCGGCGACGCCCTGGATACGGCCGTCGAGCTGGGCCTGCCCGAAGAGGTACAAGCGGTCGGTGAAGCTGTCGCCCAGCACCTGCTGCGCCAGGAAGACGACCAGGTTCACCCCGATGAGGATCTTGGTGACGAGCCGGGGGTCGGAGGTGACTCTGCCGCCGGCGAGAGTGCGGGGCTGGTTGGCCGCCGGGGAGTGGCCGGTGCCGGAACCGGTGCGCACGCACTCGGGGCACTGGAAGCCGACGGAGGCGCTGACCATGCACTCGGGGCAGATGGCGCGTTCGCAGCGGGTGCAGCGGATACCCGTCTCACGGTCCGGGTGCCGGTAGCAGGTCGGCAGGCTCTGCGCGTTCTGCGGTCCCTGGTCCCGCGGGTCCTGCGGGCTGCCTGGCGCCTGGTCCATGGGTTCCCCTCAATCTCCGTACGGCGGCACGCGCGGCGAACAGGGTCTGTGTGCGCAACGCACCGCCCCGTCCATCCTTACGGATGAACGGGGCGTTTGGTTCCCTGCGGGATCCTTCGGACTCGGCGGTGCGAGCCCGCTCGGCTCAGCCTTCGCGGGTCTCGACGACGATCGACTCGATGACGACGTCGTTGACGGGGCGGTCGGTACGCGGGTTGGTCTGGGTGCTCGCGATGGCGTCCACGACCTTCTGGCTCGGCGCGTCGGCGACCTCGCCGAAGATGGTGTGCTTGCGGGTCAGCCAGGCCGTCGGGGAGACGGTGATGAAGAACTGCGAGCCGTTCGTGCCCGGCCCGGCGTTGGCCATGGCCAGCAGGTACGGCTTGTCGAAGGCCAGGTCGGGGTGGAACTCGTCGTCGAACTGGTAGCCGGGGCCGCCGGTGCCGTTGCCCAGGGGGTCACCGCCCTGGATCATGAAACCGCTGATCACCCGGTGGAAGACCGTGCCGTCGTAGAGCTTGTCCGTGGACTTCGCACCCGTGGCCGGGTTGACCCACTCACGCTCGCCCTTCGCGAGTTCCACGAAGTTCCGGACCGTCTTGGGGGCGTGGTTCGGCAGGAGCCGGACTTCGATGTCGCCTTGGTTGGTCTTCAGGGTGGCGTACAGCTGCTCAGCCACGATCTGCCTTCCGTTGCCTTCTCTTGACTCCCCGATCCTCGCACGGACAGCCCTGCCCGTCTCCCGTCACCACTCTTTCAAGGGGTTTCACGCTCCCGTTGCCGGTCACCCGTTCCTCACCTCCGAGCGAAGGTCCGCGTGTGGCACGAACAGAAAAGCGGTCGAGTCCCCCCGGGACAGGGGCACGGCGCGACGATCCGTGGCATTGTCGACGACAAGCTCCCGTTGCCCCGTATTCATCCGCTATCTCACGTGATCGACACCAGACCGGATCTTGCTCCGAGTCACCCGGAGTCAGTACCCGTGACCCGGATGCCCGTCTTCACATGCCCCGGACCTCGCGGGCGGGCATGATCCCGATAAGGGTGGAAAGGTGAACTGTGTGTCATTGGGGGCACCTCAGACCCCCGACGTACGCCACCGAGGAGGAGGAAACCCGTGACCCGCATCGACAGCGTGCGCGCCGCGACCGGCTCGGCGAAGGACAGCGTGCTGCACGCCGCGGAAGTGGTGGCGCCCTACGCCGACACGGCCAAGGACAAGGCTTCGTACTACGCGCACGAGGCGCGCGTACGGCTCGCACCGAAGGTTTCGCAGGCCGCCGAACAGGCCCGTGTGCAGTACGACGCCCATCTCGCGCCGCGCCTGGAACAGGCCCGCACCCATGTGCCGCCGAAGGTGGACCAGGCCGCACATGAGGCCGCCGTCCGCACCCGTATCGCGGCCCGGCAGGCCGCCGACTATTCCAGGCCGCGGATCGAACAGGCGATCGCCGCGTCCCAGCCCGTCCGGGAAGAGGCCGCGGCACGGAGCATCGCCGCCATCGCCGCGCTGCGCGGCCAGGTCTCACCGAAGGAGATCGAGAAGCTGGTCCGCAAGCACGAGCGGCGGGCGAGGGTCGGCCGTCTCACCAAGGGACTGGTGATCGCGGGAGTCCTCGCGGTCGGCGCTTTCGCCGCCTGGAAGTGGTGGGACAAGCAGGCCAACCCCGACTGGCTGGTCGAGCCGCCCGCCGCGACCGAAGTACCCGAAGGCGGACGTCTGACGGCGGTCGACGGTAGCGGCCGGTCCGATCTGGACCCGGAGGTTCAGGCCAAGGAGGCCGAGGAGCAGGCGGCGGAGCGCGACGACCGCCGCTGACCGACCACCCTCTCAACATCGCCGTGGGGCAGGAGACTTGTCAGTTCTCCTGCCCCGCGGCGATGTTTCACGTGGAACGCAGGCGCATCGCCCGCCAAGGGCGCTCTCCCCGACCTCATGGCCGCCCGCCCCCCGTTTACTGAGTCGGCCCATGATGACGTTTGCAACGACCGGCATGTGCAATATCCGTGCAGATGTTGTTAACAGAATGCGTTGATACGACTACCCGCATACCTTCACACCAGCTCACGCAAGGCACCCGCGCCGACACGGCCGGACGCCCGAGCCGGAGCACCCACCCTCGCGACAGATGCCGGAGACACAAGGTCGCTCGCATTTGCGCAAAGAAGAAGCAACGACTGCAAAGCCCTCCGTGTGACGTACGTCACCGCCTCCGCCGCATGGAGCGCGCCGCCGGCCCCTCGGGCGTCCGGCGAAGGCCTCACCGCCGGCTCGCACCCTCACCAAAACGGGACATAGAAAAACCGGCCAGCCGCCGAAATGGCGTCTGGCCGGTCCGAGACGTGGAGCCTAGGGGAGTCGAACCCCTGACATCTGCCATGCAAAGACAGCGCTCTACCAACTGAGCTAAGGCCCCGGATGAGGAACGTCCGACCACAGGAACCACCTGTCGACGGGCGCCGCAGACCAGAGTACCGGGTCACCCCCGGGATCTCGCAAAAAGATTGGGGGTCCCCGTGGACGACCACTCTCCGTAAGATGCTCGACGTGGTTCGCTACAGCGAACCGCGGTATTAGGGGAAGCGATGGGGAGACGCAATGGACGCCGCACAGCAGGAAGCAACCGCAAGAGCCCGGGAGCTGCAGCGGAACTGGTACGGGGAGCCGTTGGGGGCGCTCTTCCGTAGGCTCATCGAGGATCTTGGGCTCAACCAGGCGCGCCTGGCCGGGGTGCTGGGCCTGTCGGCGCCCATGCTGTCGCAGCTGATGAGCGGTCAGCGAGCCAAGATCGGCAATCCGGCGGTCGTCCAGCGCGTGCAGCTTCTGCAGGACCTGGCGGGGCAGGTCGCGGACGGCAGCGTCAGCGCCGCCGAGGCGACCGAGCGCATGGACGAGATCAAGAAGTCCCAGGGGGGATCGGTGCTCAGCAACACCACGCAGTCGACGAGCAGTTCGGGCGCGCCGACGGTGAAGCGCGTGGTGCGCGAGATCCAGTCGCTGCTGCGCTCGGTGGCCGCGGCCGGGGACATCATCGACGCGGCGGACACCCTCGCCCCGACCCACCCGGAACTGGCAGAGTTCCTCCGGGTGTACGGCGCCGGACGTACCTCCGACGCGGTCGCGCACTACCAGTCGCACCAGAGCTGAGCCGACCGCCCGGCCGCCGGACACCCTGCCGCCGAACGCACGGCAGCTGGAGACCCTCATCTTCTCCAGCTGCCCGACTCGGGCGGCCGGGCATCTCGGGAGAGGTCTCCTGACCGACCGCCGAAGGGGAGCGACACACGACCATGGGTGAGGTCTTCGCCGGCCGGTACGAACTGGTCGACCCGATCGGCCGCGGGGGAGTCGGTGCGGTCTGGCGCGCCTGGGACCACCGCCGCCGTCGGTACGTGGCCGCCAAGGTGTTGCAGCAGAGCGACGCGCACGCGCTGCTCCGCTTCGTACGGGAGCAGGCGCTGCGGATCGACCATCCGCATGTGCTGGCTCCCGCCAGTTGGGCCGCCGACGACGACAAGGTCCTGTTCACCATGGACCTCGTCGCGGGTGGCTCCCTGGTCCACCTGGTCAATGACTACGGCCCCCTGCCCGCCCCCTTCGTCTGCGTCCTGCTCGACCAGCTGCTCGCGGGCCTCGCCGCCGTGCACGCGGAAGGCGTCATCCACCGCGACATCAAGCCCGCCAACGTGCTGCTCGAGGCGACCGGCACGGCCCGTCCGCGACTGCGGCTGTCGGACTTCGGCATCGCGATGCGTCTCGGTGAGCCACGGCTGACGGAGACCAACTACGTGGTGGGAACCCCGGGTTACTTCGCGCCCGAGCAGATGCTGGGCGCCGAACCGGACTTCCCCGCCGATCTGTTCGCCGTGGGTCTGGTCGCCCTGTACCTGCTGGAGGGCGCCAAGCCCGACGCCAAGGCGCTGATCGAGTACTTCGCCGCGCACGGCACGCCGTCCGCCCCGCGGGGCATACCCGAGCCGCTGTGGCAGGTCGTGGCCATGCTGGTGCAGCCCGACCCGCACGCGCGGTTCCGCACCGCGACGGGAGCGCGCAAGGCGCTCGCCTCGGCCGCCGAGCTGCTGCCCGAGCCCGGTCCCGACGACGAGTTGATCGAGGTGTTCGACCAACTCGGGCCGCTGCCCGAAGGGTTCGACCCGAAGGGACCGCTCAAGACCGCGCCGGCCGTATCCCGGTCCCGCGCCTCCGGCCCGCTGCCCGAGAGCACCGCGTCCGGGAGCACCGCGTCCGAGGACACCGCCTCCGAAAACACCGCTTACGGAGACAGCGGGTATGGGGACAGCTCGAACGGGGGCAGCGTTTCCGAGAGCGGGCGGACGGGATCTCGTACCGGGTACGCAAGTCCCGGACCGCGCGCCGATCACATACGGCCTGCCATCCGCGCCGGTGACGCTGAGGACGAGTCCGCCCGCAGCGCCGTACAGCCGGATTCCGCGGCGCGCGGTGCACAGCCGAACTCCCCCCTGGGCGAGGGGCATCCGGCGTCCACCCTTCGCAACGAACAGCCGCAGTCCGCGTCCGGCACCGTCGAGCCGGGCCCCGCACCCCGTACCGCGGGACAGGAGCCCGCGTCCGGCACCGTGGGCTCGGAGTTCGCGCCCGGTCTCACAGGTCCGGGGTCCGAGCCCGGCGCTGTGGCCCCGGAGTCCGCGCCCCGCGCCGTAGGCCCGGAGTCCGTCTCCCGTGTCGTGGGGCCGGAGTCGGTGCCCCCATCCTCCGGTGGCCCGTCTCGGTCCGCGGCCGGTGCCGCCCCTCCGCTGCCGGCCTCGATGTCGGACACCGGCAGTTTCCATCTGCCTCCGCCGCAGTCGGGCGTCGCCGAAGGAGAGGCGCGGCGGCAGCCCGAGCGGGACGCGCAGCAGGTCCCACAGCAGCCGCCCCGCCCACAGGATGAGGCGCCGCCCCAGCCACAGGCCCAGCAGGCATGGCACAGGGCCCAGCCGCTCGCCCCTCCCGCCCCGGTCGTGCCGCCCGTGCCCGCTCCCCTGCATCCCCCGGCCTTCGAACCGACGCCGACCCCCACGCCCACCGCCGCGCCCACTCCAACGCCCACGCACGTGCCCTCCCCCCAGCGGCCCGCGGCTTCTGCCGCCACGATGCACCAGCCCGCGTACGCCTCTACTGCTTCATACACCGCTCGGTCCCCGCAGGTTCCGCCTCAGGCGCGACGGGTTCCGGTGCATCGTGCGAGGCGGGCCCGACCACGTCCCGGACCGCCCGCCAAGGTGGCCGTCCCGATGTTCCTCGTCGCGCTGGCCTGCTTCGCCGTGGGCTTCTGGGCGCTCACGCAGATCTGAACAGCCCGATCTGGACCAGCCCGATCTGAACCACGCAGATCAGAACCAGGAAGGCGCTACCAACTCCGGGGCGCCCCGCGCTCCCACGGCGCCGGCACCGCGGCCGAGGCCGTGTCCGCGTCCTCGGGTGCGGGAACGGGTCGCCGCCGGGCGAGCACCGTCCACACCCCGAGGATCAGCATCAGCAGGCTCCCCGTGCCGATCCCGCCCGCGGCGACCACCCTCATGGTGGCGCCGTCGCTGCCGGCGCCCGTGCCGTCGGCCCGCTCACTGCCGCCGACCCCTGGACTCGCACCGCCCACCGAGCCGTCGGCGTCGGCCCCGTCGTCGGCCCGGTCGTCGGAGTCGTCCGCGGGGACGTCGAACGCGTCGCGGGGTTCGGGTCGCCCCGCATACGACGGCCCGGCCCGCACGGCACCGTCCCTGCGCACGCTCAGCGTCAGCCCCAGCGGCCCGTCGCCGAAGCGGTCGGCGACCTGAGCGGCGAGATGGACGACGAGGTAGTACGAGCCCGCGAACCGCATGCCGCTCACCCGGTCGCTGAGGGCGTACCGGTTCTCGTAGGCGACCGCGGGCAGCGGTTCGAGCGCGGCGGACCGCTGCCCGCCGTCGTATCCGGAGCCGACGTCGTCCACGAAGCCGCGCACGGGGTTGTAGAGGGACATGACGAGCGCGGTGCCCACCGAGCCCTCACCCCGACCGGAACTTCCCAGCGCGGCGGTGGCGTACAACTGCTGTCCCCAGTCGAGCGGCACCTTGTAGAACAGCGTCTGACCGGGGCTGATCCCGTCCTGCCAGATGCCCTGGCGCAGCGGCGTCGCGGTGCTGAACCCGGCGCCACCGCGGCGGCGCTTCGGGTCGCCCGTCAGGGGTTCCGGCGTGGCGGAGTTCCAGGTCTCCGGGGCGGTCGTCGAGGCGGCCTTCCGCAGGCCCGGCTCCGAGACGTAGTCGAGTTCCAGGTCCCAGACGCCGGACGAGGACCCGGCCGTGCCGCTGCGCTCGACGACCACGTAGTACGTCCCCGCCGTCCGGCACGCGTACGGATGACCGCTCGTCTCCCGGGTCGCCCAGGCGGCGATCGGGTGGGAGCTCTGCGTGGCGCCGAAGTGCGCGGTCCCGGAGAAGGAGCAGTTGCGACTGTTGCCGTCCTGCACGGACACCTTGATGCCGTCGGAGTAGGCGATGCTCGTACCCGGCCTGGGGACGGCGGTGGCGGAGACGTAGGCATTGGACACGTCGTCGAGCACCAGGCGGTAGTAGAGCTTCCCGTCCTTGCCGATGGAGCTCCGGTAGGCCTTGCCCGGCTCCAGTCGTGCGGCACCCGTGGTGCCGGTGGCTCCGTCGACGCTCGTGGCGTCCTCGGCGAAGGCGTACGGCGTCGGTTCTGCGTCTGCCGCGGCATCCCCGGCCGTACGCACGCCACCCCCATCTGAGCCGACCGTGCGCACGCCACCCCGATCTGAGCCGGCCGTACGCACGCCACCCCCATCGGTACCGACCGTACGCATCGTGCCCGCATCGGCCGCGATCGGGCGCGTGCCACCGCGGTGGCCCCCGACCGGCCGCGTGCCGGCCGCGTCGGCCGTGCCGGTCTGCCAGGTCGGCACGAGCACCGCGACCAGCGCGGCTCCGGCAGCCGGCAGCGCCCGGCCGAGCCACCACACCGTGCGCCGCCCCATCACGCGCCACCCCTCGTCAAGGCCCCGGAATCGTGGGCCCATCCTGCCCCGCCCGCCACCGCACCACCCGCGCTATCCGCACAAGCGGCCGAAACGGCGCGTACGCCCAAGATGCGCACGGTCCTCGGCGCGCGGTGCGCCGAACACACGCAGGCCGCCGGTCGTCACTTCATGTGCCGTGGAGAACCGACCCATGTGCCGTGGGAGACCGACTCATGTGCCGTGCAGAACCGGCGGCGCCGCAAACGCCCGCGGAGAACACAAAACCCCGACCGCGAGGGCGGCCGGGGTCTGCTCTGAGACTGTTGTCGATACTCACGAACCCGTGGGCACGGAGTCAGTCGCCTCCGTCCACAGATCCTGCTCGGCGCGATCCGCCTGGATCTGGCGGTACACGAGGAGCCCGCCGATGGCGGCCAGTGCGACCAGGAGAAGCTTCTTCACCGCGCGACCTCGTCTTTCGTTGACGTAGGGGACCTCTGGCGCCCGACTATACACACCGACCGATATCGATCGGTGACCTGCGTCGGCCCCCCAACTCACGGCCGGGACAGCGCAGTAGAAGTCACTCGATCCGCTGCGACCAGAGGGTGAGCACACCTCCACGGACGGTGATTTTGTCCCCTCTAAGCCCTTCTCCTCCACTTTGCAGCTCTCATGCACCCATCCGAGTGGGTGTTCATCAGAAGATCGACGCGCCACGAGCGTGGGTCCACCACTTCGAGGGCCCCATACACATCATGAGGAAAGTACGCAAATCGCCCAACCCGAAAGTGAGGGAACATGGCCAGGAACCAGGTCATGAAACTGTGGACCGCCATCGTCACCGCCTTCCTCGCCCTGTGCACGACACTCGGCCTCGTCACCACGACCGCCGCCGCGGCGGTACCCCAGCCCGAGCCCGAGCGCAACACCAGCGTCCCGGCCTCGACGCTCCCGGAGCTGTCGCTCTGGGGCTGGTCACCGACCCGGTCCGCCGACAGAGGACTTCCGCCGACGATGAAGCAGCGCATCCGCGCCGAGGCGCACGGCTCTTCCCCCGCATGCCGTCACCGCCCCTCCACGGACACGACTGCCTTCATGAACGCGCTGACCGACTCCACGGCCGCCACCGACCACGTCGACACGGCCGGCTCCGCCTCCATGGTCGGCTGCCACACCGGTACACAGTGACGGGCGTCGCCCCTTCTGCGCGTCAGCGGGTGTCGGGAGCCTCGACCGGACCGAGAAATGCGAGTTCGCCGGGCAGTTCCACTCGTGTGCCGCAGAAGCAGAGAAGTGCCGCGTCGGCAGTGGCCGGCGCACCGAGGTCGATCGTGAGGATCTCCTGCACTTCCCTCAGCAGTTCGCCGGTCTCGCTGCCTCTCGCCACGAGGATGCTGACCTCGTCAGGGTCCCAGACGGCGATTTTCGGCAGATCGTCCGCCACGCAGATCAGGATGCACACAACTACCTCCCCAGGGAATGCCCCCAGGCATAAAGTGATCCCGCTCCGGGAGGCCAGCGGCCCGCCGTTCGTACTCACGCGTCCAAGCCATGCGAGAGCCGTCGAAGTGTTCCGCCCGGATGTCCGCACCGTGGAGAACACGGTCGCACCACGACCGGAACGCCCCATCGGCAAGGCCGTGCCCCAGACCACCTCCAGGACTTCCCACGGATGCGTCCGGGCCCACCGGCCGGCGCAGACCCTTCGGACGACGTACGACCCGCGGACGGCATACGACCCGCGGACGGCATACGACCTTCAGGCGACGGACGGCCTGCGCACGACGAGCCGCCCTCGGACCTCGACGAACCGCGGCGTGAACGACCTTCAGACCTGAACGAACCACACCGCGAACCACCTTCAGACCTGGACGAGGATCAGACCTGGACGACCATCAGACCTGAACGACCTTCAGACGTGAGCCACTTTCAGATGACGCGACTGAGCTGGAGCATCGCCTCGGCGTTCTTGACCAGGGCGCGCTGCCTGGACTCGGGCAGTTGCCGGTAGAGCTTCAGCAGCTGGGCCTCCCGCTCGTCCCCACTGGGGCCGGGAACCGGTCGGCCGACAGTCGCGAAGAATTCCCGCGGCGTGGTCTTCACGCCCCAACGACGGAACACTTCCACCATCGCGCGGAGCTTCTCGGGATCGATACGGGACGTTCCACGGGTCCGATTCATCCACGCGTTGAGCGTGGGATACGAGATGCCGGCCTGCTCGGCCAGATCCTTCTGCGTCCTGTCCGGCACCTGAGCAAGGAGACGTTCCAGCAGTGCGGCAAGGTCCTCACCCCCGTGGGCGACACCCTCGCCGGAGCCGGGTTCGCCGGGTTGATGAGGCTGCTTGGTCACGTTCCCGAGCATCGACCAACAACATCCACATGCGCAAGTAGATCGCAGATTGACATCCGGCTTTCTCGGAGCACGGAGCACTCCACCCTGTTCACGCACCACCGCACACCCCCGCACCCCCGTCGCCGGTTCGCGCCGGCCTCACACTCTTGACAGAATCTACATCTACACGCACACTGTAGATCGCATCGATCACACGAGCCTCCACCGCCCCAGCCGCCGCGCGGCGACGGACACACCGGACGCCTCGCAGCACCCCTCACCCATGTCGCATGAATCTACATCTACACGAAGATTGAGTACTTCTCAGCGCAGCCCGCGAAGCCTTACGCCGAATCCACGAACCTCTGTGACGAAGGAGCGCACAAGCCGTGTCCCCACAGATCACCTGTGAGACCAGGCCGCCGGGAGCGGCGGAGCCCGAATGCGTCGCACGGGCCCGTGCCGGCGACCGCGCGGCCTTCGCCGCGCTGTACGAGGAGCACTGGAGATCCGTGTACCGCTACCTGCTCCCGCGGACACGGAACCGGCACCTCGCCGAGGACCTCACCCAGGAGGTCTTCGCACGGGCCCTGCGCCGCATCGACACCTTCACCTGGCAGGGCGTCACGTTCGCCGCCTGGCTCCTCACGATCGCCAGGAACCTGCACCTCGACGAGGTGCGGACGAGCCGTACCCGGCTGGAGACCCTGGTCCCCGAACCCGCGGACGTCGACGGGTCCGACCGGAGCGCCGAGTCCTCCGCCCTGCGCGTGCTGGAGGCGGTCGAGGCGTGCGACGCCGTACGGGACGCGTTGAACACCCTCAGCCCTCATCAGCGGCGGTGTCTGGAGCTGCGCTTCCTCGGCGGCATGTCCCCCGCGGAGACGGCACGCACGATGGGCCGCAGCGTCGGCGCGGTCAGAGGGCTCACCTTCCGCGCGTTACGGAAGGTGCGGACGTCGACGGAGGCGAACCCGGCGTGAACCGAAACCTCCCCCATGCCGCCCGGGTGATCCGTGCGGCCCTGGCGGCCGGCGGCCCGGATCCGGTCGCCGCGGCGGCCCACGCCCTCGACGGCGAGCACCTGCTGGCCGATCCTGAACGGTCCTACGGCATCGTGCTGCACCGCACCCCGGCCGGCGGCTGGTCGTGCGGGCTCCGCGGTCTGACGGACCTGGAACGCCAGGCACACGCCTGGGACGCGTCCTGCGCGCACGCCCGCCGCCTCGCGGCCGCCATCGAGCAGCGCATCGGCCGGCACCAGGACTTCCACAGCGTCCGGGCGGACGGCGACCGGGTGCGCGTCGTGCTGCATGTCGTCGACCGGGACCAATGGAAGCGGTGGCGCGCGCACTTCGGCATCCCCCACACCACCGAGCGGCTCCTGCCGCACGCGGTGACGGGCGAGTGCCGGTACGAAGGGGTGCGGGTCTCGGTGCTGGCGCACGGGCCGCGCCGGACGCCGCACGACGCACCAGGCACGCCGCCTGCCAGGACGTTCGAGTTCGAGGGCCGGAGGTACGACCTGGCGGTGCCTCAGCGCGACGCGCACGGCAACGTCTGGTACTTCCGGGGCTGGAGCACCGACGACGGCATGCCGCTGCTGTCGGTGGACGGGCGTCCCGAGCGGTGCTCGCTCGCCCATGTGGCCGCGTACATGGGCCCTTTGTCACCTTCCCGGGAGCCGGTGCGAAGCCCTTCCCGGGAGTCGGTGCGAAGCCCTTCCCGGGAGTCGGTGCGAAGCCCCGTCCCCGACACGGCCGACGGGCGTACCCGCACGGGCCCGGCCGTGCGCGGCCCCGTGGCCGTGCCGATGACGCGGCGCGGGCACGCGCGATGAGTGCCCACGGCGACAGCTCGCGGGCCCCGGCCGCGGGGCGTCTCCCGGTCCGTGAAAGGGCCGCCGTCACCCGCCCAGAAGGACCGCGGAACAAGTCGGCCGCACCGCGCCCGGTCGGGGGCCAGGGCGTTCCGGGCTGGGAGCTGCGCGCCGCGTGCCGCGACGAGGACCCCGAACTGTGGTTCTCCGGCCGGACGCGTGAGACGGCCACGGCCATGTGCAACGCGTGCCAGGTGCTTCCGGAGTGCCGTGCCGCCGTGCTGCGCCGCGAAGCGGGCCTGTCCCGGTGCGACCGGGCCGGCATCGTCGCGGGCCTCACCGGCTCCCAGCGCTACGAACTGGAGAAACGCCGCGCCCGGGCCCGGCAGCCCGCGACGGTCACCGCGCGGCCCGTCGAAGCCGGCGGCTCGCGCGGGGAGCCCGCGCCCTGCGGAACACGCGCGGCCTACCAGCGGCACGTGCGCAGGGGCGAGCCGGCCGACGAGGCGTGCCGGGCCGCCAATGCCCGCGACGCCCGCCTCTACCGGCGTACCGGGTCGACGGTGCGATCCACCGACGGTCCGGCGCGCGGCGGCCACGGCGGCCCGGCGGCGTCCCCGGCCGCACCAGGCACCGCCCCGGCCGCTGTGCCTGCCGCTTTCCCTGCCCCTTTCCCCGTTCCTTCCCCCGCGCCCGCCTCCGCCTGATCCGGACGGGCGGGGCCGGAGGCGCCTCGGACACCGCGGGGACCACGCCGGGATCCGGCAGGCCCCCTCGGCACGCCCCCTGGTCCCGGCGTCCATCCCGGACCGCACTCTGGAGCACCTCATGTCCCCTCCCCTCACGCCCCCGCCCCCGTCGTGGGATCCCGAGTACGCGCCGGGGGCGACCTGGGCCGCAGCGGCACGGTCCGGCCCACGGAGCTCCCATCGCGCCCCCGGCCGGCTCCGCGGTCTCCTCGACACCGTCCTGCGGCGCGGCCGCCCCGACCCGCATCCCGATGCGGCCGGTACCCCCGTACGGCACCCGTCGGACGTCCCGGACGCGGCCGGCCCGCACGCCTCCCACCACGAGGTGACCCGCTGGCAGCGGCACGCCGACGCGTACGAGCGGCTGAGCGACGGCCTGGACCGGGAGCGGGCGCATCTCCTCGCCTGGCTCGCGGCGCTGCACCCGGCGAGCGCCGTGGTCACCCCCGTGACGAATGACGGCGACGGCGACGGCTGGGACGTCCTGCACCTGGCTGCCGGGGGCGAGGTGATGTCCTGGCCGATCTCCCCCAGGAACGCGGACCTGTTCCGTCATGCACCGCGGCGTACGCCCCCGCCGGGCGAGGCGTACCCCGGCGCGGACGACCGTGAGACGGAGGCGAAGTACGCGCACATCCGCCGGCACACCCGCCTGCTGGCCCTGGAGGACGGTGTGGCGGCGCTCGTCTCGGAACTGCGGCACGGCGGCTGACGAACCACCGTCCGCGGTGCACGGGGCGCGTGACCGACACGAAGAAGGCCCCCGACCGTGATCGGTCGGGGGCCTTCGGACCGGTGGACCCACCCGCAGGGCGTGGCCCCCGTGCCTGTCAGCCGATCCGCACGGTCACGGTCTCGATCGTGCTGGACGGCGAGTAGTTCCCGGCCGCGTCATAGGTACGGGCCCGGTAGTCGTAGCTGCGTCCGTCGGCGGGCAGCGGATCGCAGACGGTGGCCGTGGCGGTGTCGAGGCGCGGGTCGAACCCCTTGTGCAGGACCACCGACCAGGTGTCCGTCCCCGCTTCGCGACGCTCGACCTCCAGGCCGATGAAGTCGCGGATCGGGGCCGGCGTGCTGTCGCTGGCGGTCGCCCGGATGCCGTCGGTGCAGGTCCCCAGGGTCAGATCGGGGGCGTAGGCGGGGGCTATGCCGTCGGGGATGTCCAGCCAGAGCTCGTTGGTGGCGGTGGCGTCGAGCCAGAGCGGGTTGTAGGTGGTGGTGCCGCCGTCGTTGGTGACGAGGACGCGGTAGTGACGGGTCTCGCCGTCTGCCGTGACGGGTCCGGTGGTCCAGGTGCTGCCCTTGGTGGTGCCGAGCGGGACCCACACGTAGGAGCCGTCCACCTTGTCGTTGCTCAGGACGGTGTAATGGTCGAAGTGCGCCTCGGTGTTGAGGGGCCACTTCAGGGTGACGTCGCCGGTCGCCTTGTCGTAGGTGCCGGTCAGGGAGGCGACGACGGGCAGGGGTCGGACGATGGTGTCCGTGCTGCCCGACGAGGTGTTGCCCGCCTTGTCCTGGGCGCGGACCTCGTAGTAGTACGGCGTGCGGTCGTCCGGGTTGACCAGCGGGTCGGTGTGGCTGCGGGCGGTGGTCGTGGTGACCTTCGTCCAGGTGCCGGAACCGACGGGCCGCCGGTAGAGGGAGTAACCCGCCAGGTCCATCTCCTTGTTGGCGGACCAGGAGACGGTCGTCCTGCGGGTGCTGGTGTTGTAGGCGGTCTTCACGCCGGTGGGGGCGAGCGGCTTCGTCTTGTCGTACGTGGCCGAGGTCCGCGGGGTGTACGTGTACTTGACCTTCGCGGCGCCGGTCCAGTTCACGTAGTCGACGCGGAGGGTGTGCTTGCCGGAGGGGACGGTGAGATTGACGCTCTTGGAGCGGGCGGTGTCACCGGTGCCCTTCCACAGGTCGATCTTACGGACGCCGTCCAGGTGGACGCGGACGCCGTCGGTGGCGGAGGCGGTGAACGTGAAGGGGCCGCCGGAGCCGAAGTCGCGGGTCACCGACCAGCGGACGCCGAAGCCGTTCGACGGCACTCCGGAGACCGGGCTGCCGGACCAGCTCTGGCTGATCGCGCTGTCGCAGTCGGTCTTCACCGGAGAGCCGGAGAACGAGGTGTTCTTGTAGAACGTCCGCTTGTAGACGTCGGTCGAGCAGGTGACGTCGGCGGCTGCCGCCTGCGGGGCGGCGGTCAGCAGGCTGCCGAGGACGACGGCGCACAGGGCACCACCGGTCCGGGCGGCGACGAGACTCTTCTGGTGCACGGAGGCCTTTCACGCTGTGCGGGACGAAGTACAGCGTGGAGACTCGTGAGCCCGGAGGAAGGTTGCACGGCGCACGCCCCGGCGTGAAGGGGGGCTCGGAACGCGACCGCCGGGCCCCTGGAACGCGTCGGTCCGCACCTGACCGGGACCCGGTTCACCTTGCCCCTGCGCGCCGTGAGCCCCCCGGAAGATCCGACCGTCCGTCGATCGTGCTTGTTGGTGTCAGCCGCTGGTGTCGGACGCCGCATGCGGTCTTGGCAAGGCTTGCTCCGCCGCTCTGCGGCACCCGTCCTACTCCTCCGGCTCCCACGCGCGGAGCAGGTCGAACAAACCTGCGTCTCCCTCGATCTGCAGGGAGTCCGCCGGGATACGGTCGTACACGAAGAGAACCAGCTCACTGGCCGTGCCGCGAACGGAGACGCCAGCCGCGTTCGGGCCCTCGTCGGCAGCGGCGACAGGCGTCGTGCCGGGCGCGGAGATACGGGTGGAGCGTGCGCCGTCGCCGTCGACCGTGAGGCGCCAGGAGTGGCCCTCGGTGGCGTGGAAGTCGAAGGCAGTGGGCTTGTGCGGCCAGGCACTCGTCGTTGCGACGCAGGTGTACAGGAACTCCTCGACACCGTCGAGTGCCACCTCATCCGGCAGCGGCTCCGGGGCACCCACAGTGACCTGGGCGTCGTAGGTGTGCACCGCCATCTGCTGGAGCTGGTGCCGGGCGACGGCGCCACAGGTCGGCGGCGACTGGGACGCACCCCACCACGTCCAGCAACCGCGATCCGGGCCGGCCTCCCGCAGTGCGTCCAGCAACTCCCGCGTCGACGCGGCCAACCAGGCCGACACGGCCTCGCGCTCCCGAGGCGCAGCCGGGGCGCCCTCGGGTACGGACTTGGCCGGGGCAGGCCCTGCTGCGACGGTGGCGGCCCAGGCGCGGCGCCCCTCGCCGATGTGCTGCGCAAGATCGAACAGCGTCCACTCGGGGCAGGTCGGCACCTGTACGTCGAGGCTGGGCGCGGAGGCGACCGCGGCGCGGAAGGCGCTCGAGCGTTCGTCGATCAGTCGCAACAGAGCGGGGAACGCAAGTGTCGTTGTCACCCGGACTCTCTATCACCGTGTTCCGACAATCGGACAGTGATTTTCACGGCCGAGGCGGCGAGCACGCGGCACGGTGTCCCTGAGCTTCGGCCGTCCGGTGACCCGCGTCGGCGTCCGCCGCATCACGGTCCGTCTGGTCCGGCACACCCGCGCGCCCCTGCTCGCCGAACTGCTGGTAGCGGGGGTCGACGTCGTAGGGATCGGTCATCGCGCCTCTTGGGTCGATGTCAGCCGTACATGTCGAAGACCCCCGGTCCGTGTGGACCGGGGGTCTTCGTACTGGTGGGGCTAACAGGATTTGAACCTGTGGCCTCATCCTTATCAGGGATGCGCTCTAACCAACTGAGCTATAGCCCCGCCGCGCTTTGCGGTGTGTGTCCCGCGCGCTGACCTCTGAAGATTAGCGCACGACGCGGCCAGTCCCAAAATCGATAGTCGGGAGACGTTTGAACGGGGGTTCACTCGTCCTCGGCGAGCGTCAGCTCGACACCGCCGACGAAGCCCGCGGAGAGGTTGTAGATGAACGCTCCGAGCGTGGCCAGCGCGGTCGCCAGGACCACGTCGATGACCGCGATGACGGACGTGAACATCAGGACGTGCGGGAGCGACAGGTACGACTGGAGGTCGAAGCCGTTGGACTCGTTCGACCCGGTCGCCTCGGAGATGGTGCCGCCGACGGTCGAGAAGACGCCCATCGCGTCCATGACCATCCACAGCACCGCCGACGCCACGATCGTGCAGATGCCGAGCGCGATGGAGAGCAGGAAGCTGACCTTCATCACCGACCAGGGGTCGGCCTTGGCCACCCGCAGCCGCGCCTTGCGCGTCCGCGGTGTCGTGCGGGCGCCCGTACGCGGCCGGCGCACCGCGCCCGAAGACGTCTGAGCCGGGTAGGCCTGCGGCGGGTGATAGGGCTGGCCGGGCTGCTGGGGCTGTCGCTCCCCTGGCAGCGGCGAGCCCGGCGCCGGGGGCGCCCCTGCCGGGGCCGGCTGGCCGCCCGCGTACTGCTGGGCCTGCGGGCCTCGGGTGTCGGTCACAGTTCCCCCCTGGGAAACATGAGAGTCATGGGAGTCAGTCGCATCCGTGGCGGAGCCACGGCCGCCGTCCGTTTCCGTACCGGTCGATCCGGCGCCCGTGGCTCCGCTCACGATGACTCACTCCTCGCGCTACTCGGCCGAGGACTGCTCGCCCTCGTCCGTACCGATGGCCTCGGCGCCTTCGGCGGACTCGTCGACGGTGATGTCACCGTCGACCTCCTCCGCCTCACGACCGGCCTCGGCGTTACGAGCGATACCGACCACGGCATCGCGCTTGCCCAGGTTGATCAGCTGGACACCCATGGTGTCACGGCCCGTCTCCCTGACCTCGTTGACTCGCGTACGAATCACACCGCCCGACAGTGTGATGGCGAGGATCTCGTCGGTCTCCTCGACCACCAGCGCACCGACGAGGGAGCCGCGATCCTCGACGATCTTGGCGGCCTTGATACCGAGGCCGCCGCGACCCTGGACGCGGTACTCGTCGACAGCGGTCCGCTTCGCGTACCCACCGTCTGTCGCAGTGAACACGAACGTACCGGGTCGAACAACATTCATCGAGAGAAGCTGATCGCCTTCGCGGAAACTCATCCCCTTGACGCCCGAGGTCGCACGGCCCATCGGTCGCAATGCGTCGTCCGTCGCGGTGAACCTGATCGACTGGGCCTTCTTGCTGATCAGCAGCAGATCGTCCTCGGCCGAGACGAGTTCGGCTCCGATCAGTTCGTCGTCGGAACCGTCCTCCGTCTCACGGAGGTTGATGGCGATGACGCCGCCCGAACGGGGCGAGTCGTAGTCCTTCAGAGGCGTCTTCTTCACCAGGCCGCCCTTGGTGGCCAGGACCAGGTAGGGAGCCGCCTCGTAGTCACGGATCGCGAGGATCTCGGCGATCGCCTCGTCCGGCTGGAAGGCCAGCAGGTTGGCGACGTGCTGACCGCGTGCGTCCCGGCCGGCGTCCGGGAGCTCGTAGGCCTTCGCACGGTAGACGCGGCCCTTGTTGGTGAAGAACAGCAGCCAGTGGTGCGTGGTCGACACGAAGAAGTGGTCGACGATGTCGTCTTCCTTGAGCTTCGTACCGCGTACGCCCTTGCCGCCGCGCTTCTGCGAGCGGTAGTCGTCCGTCTTGGTGCGCTTGACGTAGCCGCCGCGCGTGATGGTGACGACGATGTCCTCTTCGGCGATGAGGTCCTCGATGGACATGTCGCCGTCGAAGGGCACCAGCTTGGAGCGGCGGTCGTCACCGAACTTCTCGACGATCGCGGCGAGCTCCTCGCTGATGATCCCGCGCTGACGCACGGGCGAGGCGAGGATCGCGTTGTACTCGGTGATCTTCGCCTGGAGCTCGTCGTGCTCCTGGATGATCTTCTGGCGCTCGAGGGCGGCGAGCCGGCGCAGCTGCATCTCGAGGATGGCGTTGGCCTGGATCTCGTCGATCTCCAGGAGGCCCATCAGGCCCTCGCGCGCGATCTCGACCGTGTCGCTGCGCCGGATCAGCGCGATGACCTCGTCGATGGCGTCCAGGGCCTTCAGCAGGCCGCGCAGGATGTGCGCACGCTCCTCGGCCTTGCGCAGCCGGAACTTCGTCCGGCGGACGATGACCTCGATCTGGTGCGCCACCCAGTGGCGGATGAACGCGTCCAGGGAGAGGGTGCGCGGCACGCCGTCGACGAGCGCCAGCATGTTGGCGCCGAAGTTCGTCTGCAGGTCGGTGTGCTTGTACAGGTTGTTCAGGACGACCTTGGCGACCGCGTCCCGCTTCAGGACGATGACCAGTCGCTGGCCCGTGCGCGACGACGTCTCGTCACGGACGTCCGCGATGCCGCCGATCTTGCCGTCCTTGACGAGGTCGGCGATCTTCTGGGCGAGGTTGTCCGGGTTGACCTGGTAGGGGAGTTCGGTGACCACCAGGCACTGGCGGTTCTGGATCTCCTCGACCTCGACGACCGCGCGCATGGTGATGGAGCCGCGGCCCGTTCGGTACGCCTCCTCGATGCCCTTGCGGCCGACCACGAGGGCGCCGGTCGGGAAGTCGGGGCCCTTGATGCGCTCGATGAGGGCGTCCAGGAGCTCCTCGTGGGAGGCTTCCGGGTTCTCCAGGTACCACTGGGCGCCGGCCGCGACCTCGCGCAGGTTGTGCGGCGGGATGTTGGTGGCCATGCCGACCGCGATACCGGCGGAGCCGTTGATCAGCAGGTTCGGGAAGCGGGACGGCAGGACGGTCGGCTCCTGGGAGCGGCCGTCGTAGTTGTCCGTGAAGTCGACGGTCTCCTCGTCGATGTCGCGGACCATCTCCATGGACAGTGGCGCCATCTTGCACTCGGTGTAGCGCATGGCGGCGGCGGGGTCGTTGCCCGGGGAGCCGAAGTTGCCGTTGGAGTCCACCAGCGGCATGCGCATCGACCACGGCTGCGCGAGGCGGACCAGCGCGTCGTAGATCGAGGAGTCGCCGTGCGGGTGGTAGTTGCCCATGACGTCGCCGACGACGCGGGCGCACTTGTAGAAACCCTTCTCGGGGCGGTAGCCGCCGTCGTACATGGCGTACAGGACGCGGCGGTGGACGGGCTTGAGGCCGTCCCGCACGTCGGGCAGCGCACGCGACACGATGACGGACATCGCGTAGTCGAGGTACGAGCGCTGCATCTCCGTCTCGAGCCCGACGGGCTCGACACGCATGACGATCTCGCCGCCCTCTTCAGGCGTACTGGGGGTGTTCTCGTCGGCCATTGCTGGTGAAGATCCTTTCCGGTGCGGTCAGCTGAGACCGACTCAGATGTCGAGGAAGCGGACGTCCTTGGCGTTGCGCTGGATGAACGCGCGGCGCGCCTCGACGTCCTCGCCCATCAGTACCGAGAACAGGTCGTCGGCCTGGGCGGCGTCGTCGAGGGTCACCTGGCCGAGGACGCGGTGCTCCTGGTCCATCGTCGTGATGCGCAGTTCCTCGGCGTTCATCTCACCGAGACCCTTGAAGCGCTGGATCGAGTCCTCCTTGACGCGCTTTCCGCGCTGACGGCCCATCTCGAGCAGCGCGTCGCGCTCGCGGTCGGAGTACGCGTACTCCATGTCGTCCCGGCCCCACTTGATCTTGTAGAGCGGGGGGCGGGAGAGGAACACGTGCCCGGCCTCGACCAGCGGCCGCATGAAGCGGAACAGGAAGGTCAGCAGCAGGGTGTTGATGTGCTGGCCGTCGACGTCGGCGTCCGCCATCAGGATGATCTTGTGATAGCGGAGCTTCTCGATGTCGAAGTCCTCGTGGACTCCGGTGCCGAAGGCGGAGATCAGCGCCTGGATCTCCTGGTTCTGCAGGATCTTGTCGATCCGCGCCTTCTCGACGTTGAGGATCTTTCCTCGGATCGGGAGGATCGCCTGGTACTGCGGGTTGCGGCCGGACTTGGCCGAGCCGCCGGCGGAGTCACCCTCGACGATGAAGATCTCGCACTTGGTGGGGTCGTTCGACTGGCAGTCGGAGAGCTTGCCCGGCAGGGACGCCGACTCCAGGAGGCCCTTGCGGCGGGTGAGGTCACGCGCCTTGCGGGCCGCCACGCGCGCGGTGGCCGCCTGGATGGACTTGCGGATGATGTCCGCGGCCTCGTTCGGGTTGCGGTCGAGCCAGTCGTTGAGGTGCTCGTAGACCGCCTTCTGCACGAAGGTCTTGGCCTCCGTGTTGCCCAGCTTGGTCTTGGTCTGGCCCTCGAACTGCGGCTCGCTCAGCTTGACCGAGATGATCGCGGTCAGACCCTCGCGGATGTCGTCGCCCGTGAGGTTGTCGTCCTTCTCGCGGAGCAGCTTCTTGTCGCGCGCGTACTTGTTGATCAGCGAGGTCAGCGCCGCACGGAAGCCCTCCTCGTGCGTGCCGCCCTCGTGGGTGTGGATGATGTTGGCGAAGGAGTAGACGCCCTCGCTGTAGCCGCTGTTCCACTGCATCGCGACTTCGAGGGAGAGGCTCTTGTCCTTGTCCTCGGCCTCCAGGTCGATCACCGTCGGGTGCACCACGTCTCCCTTGCGGGAGTTGAGGTACTTCACGAAGTCGACGATGCCACCCTCGTAGTGGTACGTGACGGTCTTGACCTCGGCGGTCTCGTCCGCGCCCGCCTCGTCCGCCCCGGAGGTGGCCTTCGCCGACTCGCGCTCGTCAGTGAGTTTGATCGTCAAACCCTTGTTGAGGAACGCCATCTCCTGGAAACGCCGCGAGAGCGTCTCGAAGGAGTACTCGGTGGTCTCGAAGATGTCCGGGTCGGCCCAGAAGGTGACCGACGTGCCCGTCTCGTCCGTGGCCTCGTGCTTGGCCAGCGGGGCGGTCGGGACGCCCATCTTGTAGTCCTGCGTGTGGCGGTGGCCGTCGGTCCTGACCTCGACGGAGACCTTGCTCGACAGGGCGTTCACGACGGAGACGCCGACGCCGTGCAGACCACCGGAGACCGCGTAGCCGCCGCCGCCGAACTTGCCGCCCGCGTGCAGCACGGTCAGCACGACCTCGAGGGCCGGCTTGCCCTCGGAGGCGACGATGCCCACCGGGATGCCTCGGCCGTTGTCGACGACGCGGACGCCGCCGTCGGCCAGGATCGTCACCTCGATGGTGTCCGCGTGGCCGGCCAGCGCCTCGTCGACGGAGTTGTCGACGACCTCGTACACGAGGTGGTGAAGTCCGCGCTCACCGGTCGAGCCGATGTACATGCCGGGTCGCTTGCGGACCGCGTCCAGACCCTCGAGGACGGTGATGGCGCTGGCGTCGTACGAGGATGAGACCTCGCCAGTGGCGCCGGCGTCGGTGGACGGGATGTTCTCGTTGGGGTTGCCGGAATCGGCCACGAAGCGCCCTTTCTGGCACAGCACAAGCCAAGCTCCCGGCGGGTGGCCGGAGCGGCTGCGGCGTGTTGCGTTGGTAAGCCTTAGTCAGCGTTGCTCGGTGTGTCCCACAAGTGGGGCGGGATTAGCCTCCAGTCTACCGGTAGCGCCGACAGTGATGGGGGTTTGCCGGTACCTGAGTCCGCATGTGCCGCCCTGAACCGGTCTCGGCCGACTCCCCATATACGGCCCCGGGCCCAAAGAGGCTCACAGCGGCACTCAGCGCTTCCGGCTGTCAACCCTTGGCTACTGCGGAGTCAGGTCGGTGTTCGCAACCGCGTGGGGTGGAACCGCGCCGGGCCCCGGAGGCGGGCGGAAGCGGCCTCCGAGAGGGCTCGGTGATCGCTCGCGACGGCCGACGATCTGCGGATCGTCGCAGGTCAGAAGGGATTGAAGTGCTCGTCGGTCTCCGGCGGCCCGACCGCCGCCGCAGGTGGTTCCGGCCGTGCGTGGGGCCGGCGGCTCCTCCGGCCGGATGCCGCCGGAAGCAGCGCGGAGGGGGCGGACCAAGGGTGGGGGTGCGCCCCGGGCGGCCGGGCGGCGCGGGGCGCGTCTCCAGTGAAGGCATGCGCCGGCTGTGACAGAAGTGTCGACCGAGGCCGAGGTATGGCCGAGACATTCCGTCCGCCTCGGGTACGGCGCGCGGGTCGAGCGTGTCGGCGGACCGCGATCAGCCGTAGGTGTCGCCGGGGCCCGTGCTCCCGGGCGCGCGCAGCGGACCGAAGCGGCGGGCGGGGCCCCCAGGGCCCTGCACCTTGATCAGACGCACCGTGCCGTGCCCGAGGTCCTGGTTCAGCCGTGCGACCAGCTGCGGAGCCAGCAGCCGGAGCTGGGTCGCCCAGGCCGTCGAGTCGCACTGCACCGTCAGCACCCGCTCGGCCGGGTCGTCGTCGTACTTCACCGGCACGCAGTGCTTGGCCAGGTCGTCGCCGACGATCTGTGGCCAGCGGCCCATCACGCCGCCGACCGCGGCCGGGGTCTCCCAGCCGCGCTCGGTCAGCAGCCGGTTGATGGCGGAGCCGAGCGCCATGGGGTCGCGTCCGTCGGCGCGTGCGCCGGAGCGCAGGCCGCCGCCGCGCCGCGCCTGCTTCCGCTGCTGTGCGGCGTCCCCACGCGCGCGTGCCTGTTCCTTCGCCGCGCGCAGGGCCACGCGCGCGAGGTCGACGCCGGAGGGCTCGGGGGTCTTGCCGCGGGCGTCTCCCGCGCCCTTCCCGGTGCCGGGCGTCGCGTCCGGTGTGTTCTCCGTCATACGCGTTCCACCGTGCCTTCGGACACGGCGTACCGCGTCCCCGTCAGTACGTCCGGTACGTCGTCCTCCACCGCGGCGGTCACCAGGACCTGCTCGCCGGGCGCGACGAGTTCCGCGAGACGCTCCCTGCGGCGGCTGTCGAGCTCGGCGAACACGTCGTCCAGGACCAGCACGGGTTCGTTGCCCTCGGCCCTGAGCAGGTCGTACGAGGCCAGGCGCAGCGCCAGCGCGTACGACCAGGACTCGCCGTGCGAGGCGTACCCCTTGGCGGGCAGCTGACCGAGTTTGAGAAGCAGATCGTCACGGTGGGGCCCGACAAGGGTCACGCCCCGCTCGATCTCCTGCTTGCGGACCTCGGCGAGCGCCGCCATCAGCTGCTCGTACAGTTCCTCGCGCGCGTGCGCCTCGCCGGGGGCGGACGGCCGGTACTCCAGGGTGATCGGTCCGCCGCCGGGGGCCAGCTGCTCGTAGGCCTTGTCGGCCAGCGGCTGGAGGGCGGCGACGAGGTCGAGCCGCTGGGCGAGCAGTTCGGCACCCACGCGTGCGAGGTGCTGGTCCCACACGTCGAGCGTCGACAGGTCCATGGTGCGTCCGCCGTGCCGGCGGGCCAGTGCGGCGGACTTCAGGAGCGTGTTGCGCTGTTTGAGGACCCGGTCGTAGTCGGAGCGGACGCCGGCCATGCGCGGAGAGCGGGCGGTGATCAGCTCGTCGAGGAACCGGCGCCGTTCGCCGGGGTCGCCCTTCACGAGGGCGAGGTCCTCCGGGGCGAACAGCACCGTCCGCACAATGCCCAGCACGTCACGCGGTCTGACCTGCGAGGACCTGTTGATGCGGGCTCGGTTGGCCTTGCCCGGGTTCAGCTCCAGCTCGACGAGCTGCTGCCGGTCGCCCTGCCGGACGTTGGCCCTGATGATCGCCCGGTCGGCGCCCATGCGGACCAGGGGCGCGTCGGAGGAGACACGATGGCTGCCGAGGGTCGCCAGATAGCCGACCGCCTCGACCAGGTTCGTCTTGCCCTGCCCGTTGGGCCCCACGAACGCGGTGACGCCCGGGTCGAGCGGGACCTCGACCCGGGCGTACGAGCGGAAGTCGGCCAGCGACAGATGCGTGACGTGCATGGTCGTTCGCCGACCTCCCCCAGCGTGGTGTCTCGGTTCTCCCGGGGCCCGGGTCTCCCCGGCCCTCCGGTTTTCCCCCGGCTGTGGACAACCGGGTCGCCCCGGGTGTGGAGAACCCGGGGCTCGGATCAGGCCTTCTCGACGGCGTGGCCGCCGAACTGGTTGCGCAGCGCCGCGATCATCTTCATCTGCGGCGAGTCGTCCTGCCGCGACGCGAAGCGCGCGAACAGCGACGCGGTGATCGCCGGCAGCGGCACCGCGTGGTCGATGGCGGCTTCCACAGTCCAGCGTCCCTCGCCGGAATCCTGTGCATAACCCTTGAGCTTGTCCAGGTGCTCGTCCTCGTCCAGGGCGTTGACCGCGAGGTCGAGCAGCCAGGAGCGGATGACGGTGCCCTCCTGCCAGGAGCGGAAGACCTCGCGCACGTCCGTGACGGAGTCGACCTTCTCCAGCAGCTCCCAGCCCTCGGCGTAGGCCTGCATCATGGCGTACTCGATGCCGTTGTGGACCATCTTGGCGAAGTGGCCCGCACCGACCTTGCCGGCGTGCACCGACCCGAAGTCGCCCTCGGGCTTGAGCGCGTCGAAGACCGGCTGCACCTTGGCGACGTTCTCCTTGTCGCCGCCGTACATCAGCGCATAGCCGTTCTCCAGGCCCCAGACACCGCCGGAGACGCCGCAGTCGACGAAGCCGATGCCCTTGATGCCCAGCTCGACGGCGTGCTTCTGGTCGTCCGTCCAGCGGGAATTGCCGCCGTCGACGACGACGTCGCCCGGCTCCAGCAGGGCGGCCAGCTCGTCGATGGTGGCCTGGGTCGCGGCACCGGCCGGGACCATGACCCACACCACGCGCGGGCCCTTCAGCTTGCCCACAAGTTCTTCGAGGCTGTGGACATCGGCGAGGTCCGGGTTGCGGTCGTATCCGATGACGGTGTGGCCTGCGCGGCGGATCCGCTCGCGCATGTTGCCGCCCATCTTGCCGAGGCCGACGAGACCGAGCTCCATCAGTGGTTCCTTAGGGTTGCGACGTGGCGTGAGGGCACTCTCGTGCCCGTGTCAGAGCCTAAGCCTGGCGGTACCACCCACGCCTTTCGGGCAGCGGGGGAACTCACGCACATCTGTGGGCATACCCGCTCAGACGGTCGCCTCATCGTGGACGCGCGCCGGACCCTGAGGCCCGGCGCGCGAGAGGGCTCAGCCCGACAGTCGCACCGGCATGATCAGGTACTTGTAGGCCTCGTCGGCCTCCGCGTCGACGGCCGGCTTGCCGCTCAGCAGCGCCGGCTTCGTGGACGTCGTGAAGGACAGCTGGGCCACCGGCGAGTCGATGGCGCTCAGACCGTCGAGCAGGAACGTCGGGTTGAAGGCGATCGAGATGTCGTCGCCGTCCAGCTGGGCGTCGACCCTTTCCACAGCCTGTGCGTCGTCGCTGGAGCCAGCCTCCAGGATCAGCACGCCCTGCTCGAAGCTGAGGCGCACCGGGGTGTTCCGCTCGGCGACCAGAGCCACACGCTTGACGGCCTCGACGAAGGGGGCGGTCTCGATCACCGCGACCGAGTTGAACTCCGTCGGGAACAGCGTGCGGTACTTCGGGAGGTCGCCTTCGAGCAGACGGGTGGTCGTGCGGCGTCCGGCGCCCTCGAAACCGATCAGGCCTTCGCCCGCGCCCGAGCCGGACAGCGCCAGGATGACGCTGTCGCCGCTGGTGAGCGCCTTGGCGGTGTCCAGGAGCGTCTTGGCGGGCACCAGGGCCACCGCGGACGCGTCCGGGTTCTCCGGCTTCCACAGGAACTCGCGGACCGCGAAGCGGTAGCGGTCGGTGGAGGCGAGGGTGACGGTGTCGCCCTCGATCTCGATGCGCACACCGGTCAGGACGGGGAGCGTGTCGTCGCGGCCCGCGGCGATGGCGACCTGTGCGGCGGCGGAGGCGAAGACCTCACCGGGGACCGTGCCCGTCGCCGACGGCATCTGGGGCAGCGCCGGGTACTCCTCCACAGGAAGGGTGTGGAGTGTGAATCGCGAGGAGCCGCAGACCACGGTCGCCCGTACACCGTCTGTGGAAATCTCCACCGGCCGGTTGGGGAGAGCGCGGCAGATGTCCGCGAGCAGACGGCCGGAGACGAGGACCGTGCCCTCTTCGTCGACCTCCGCGTCCACGGAGACGCGCGCCGAGACCTCGTAGTCGAAGCTGGAGAGGCTCAGGGCGCCCTCCTCGGCCTTCAGGAGGAGGCCGGCGAGCACAGGCGCCGGCGGACGGGCCGGGAGACTGCGTGCCGCCCAGGCCACTGCCTCCGCGAGTACGTCGCGTTCCACCCGGATCTTCACCGTTGCCGCCTCCGTCTGTTGCCGGCGCTCTCGCCCTGCTGGCCTTCGTCGTCCCGGTGTCGCTCCGCCTTGTGAGGGGAAGGACACCGGGGACCAGTCTGACGCACCGCGCTGACAGTCGGTGCCCCTCGGGGTCAAGTCGTGCCGAGCGGCAGTCGAGCCGCCGAGAGCAAGTTGTGCACAGCCCCGTCTTCGAAACGATTCTCAGGCTCTCTCTAGTTGGGAGTAGTAGTAGGGCCTGTGGATACCGTGGATAACCGCGTTTTCGCAGGTCAGGCGGGATTTTTTGTCCACTGGCCCTGTGGGCGGAGGCGGTGGACAACCGGGCGCTTCTGTGGACGACGAAAAGTTCTGCACACTCGATGCACAGCCTCGGGCCACTTCTCCCCAGCGCTGTCCCCAGCTTTACCCACGTTCCCCACAGCCCAACCCGGCACCTTGATGTGACGCCTTTCACTCGACACGGTGAGGAGGCGCGTCACGTTGCCGAACAGTGGACAGGCATGTGGAGAAGCTGGGAATCGCTGGGGACAACCGGCTGAAGCCTGTGGGTCGACGGTGGACAACTCCGTGCACACCCTGTGGATCTTTTCTTCGTCCACAGTCTGTGGAGAGCGGTCGTCCACGAATCCACAAGCGGTTGACCTGGTCTGATGGTCTTTCAACAGCTCCGCCTGTGGACACAGTCTGGACAACTTCCCAGTCCCCAGGGTGTGGACGCCAGAAAGTCACCGAATCTGTGGAGAGTGGCCGTAACCGGGCTCTTAATCGAACAGCTGATGACGCGCCGGTTGCGACGCTCACGGGCCGGATGCCCCTGAGAGGGGGTGCCGGAGCCCTTCGGAGCGGTCTTTCGGAGTGCTTTCCGGCGACCGCACGTCGGCTCGGAGCGCTCGGAACGGACCGGGGGAAGCCCTCCTGCGGAACCGGCCGGAGCATCTCGGGACAGGACCGGGACCTCTCGGCACGGGACCAGGACCTCTCGGCACGGGACCAGGAGACCTCTAGGGACGCCTGCCTGAGCGGTGAGCGGCAGCCGCGGACTCGCCGGGGACGCTGGCGGCGGAGACGGCTCGGGGAGAACGCGAAAGGCGCCCTCGGGGACGTGCCCCGGGGCGCCCTCAGCCGCGTACGGCCGCCGTCCTCAGGGACGGACGGCCACGCGGTCAGCCGTTCTTGATGCGGTTCGTGAGCTCGGTGACCTGGTTGTAGATCGAGCGGCGCTCGGCCATGAGCGCGCGGATCTTGCGGTCGGCGTGCATCACGGTCGTGTGGTCGCGGCCGCCGAACTGTGCGCCGATCTTCGGCAGCGACAGGTCCGTGAGCTCGCGGCACAGGTACATGGCGATCTGCCGGGCCGTCACGAGGACACGGCTGCGGGAGGAACCGCACAGGTCCTCCACCGTGAGACCGAAGTAGTCGGCCGTGGCCGCCATGATCGCGGTGGCGGTGATCTCGGGCGCCGAGTCCTCGCCGCCGGGGATCAGGTCCTTGAGGACGATCTCCGTCAGACCGAGGTCCACGGGCTGCCGATTGAGCGACGCGAACGCGGTCACCCGGATCAGCGCGCCCTCCAGCTCGCGGATGTTGCGCGAGATCCGCGAGGCGATGAACTCCAGCACCTCCGGCGGGGCGTTGAGCTGCTCCTGCACCGCCTTCTTGCGGAGGATCGCGATGCGCGTCTCCAGTTCGGGCGGCTGGACGTCGGTGATCAGACCCCACTCGAAACGGTTCCGCAGCCGGTCCTCCAGCGTCACCAGCTGCTTGGGCGGCCGGTCGGAGGACAGCACGATCTGCTTGTTCGCGTTGTGGAGCGTGTTGAAGGTGTGGAAGAACTCCTCCTGCGTCGACTCCTTGTCCGCGAGGAACTGGATGTCGTCGACGAGCAGGATGTCCATCTCGCGGTACCGCTTGCGGAAGCTGTCGCCCTTGCCGTCGCGGATGGAGTTGATGAACTCGTTGGTGAACTCCTCCGAGCTCACGTAGCGCACCCGCGTGCCGGGGTAGAGGCTGCGGGCGTAGTGCCCGATCGCGTGCAGCAGGTGCGTCTTGCCGAGCCCCGACTCCCCGTAGATGAACAGGGGGTTGTACGCCTTGGCGGGTGCCTCGGCGACGGCGACGGCGGCCGCGTGCGCGAAGCGGTTCGAGGCGCCGATGACGAACGTGTCGAAGAGGTACTTCGGGTTCAGGCGCGCGGTCGGCTCACCCGGGCCCGACGCCGGCGCGGGCTTCGCGGCCAGCGGGCCGGGCGCGCCGGATGGAGGCAGCGAGGGGCCGCCGCGGTGCCCGGGTCCGGCGCCGCCCGGGGACGGCTCCTGGAGGTCCCGGCGGTCGGTCCGCTGGTCGTAGTCGCCCCTCGGCTGGTCGTAGTCCGAGCGCGGCTGGTCGTAGTCCTGGCGCTGCTGCTCGTAGGGCGGGCGCTCCATCGACTGCGGCCGGTAGTCCTGGCCGGGCGAGGCGTACGGATCCCGCTCCGGGAAGCCGAGCCGCTGCTGCTGCCAGCCGTAGTCGTCCTGGGAGTGCCGCGGCCAGGCGCCCGGCTCGGGCCGCTGGTAGTCCGGGTAGGCGGGCCGGGCCGTCGGCAGCTGGTCCTGGCGTCCCGACGGCAGCTGGTCACCGGGACCGCCCGGGAGCTGGTCGGCGCGGCCACCCCTGTGGTCGTCGGCGCGGTGGCGGCCGTATCCCTCGTACTCGTCGCGCCGCTGGCCGTCGTAGGCACCGCGGTCGTCACGGGCCGGGGCGTCGTAATCGCGGCCCTGCGTGTCGTAGGGGCTGCGGTCGTCGCGGGACGGGGAGCCGTAGGCCGCCCTCTCGTCCCCGCCCTGGGAGCCGTACCCCACGCGCTCGTCGCCCTGGGATCCGTAGCCGGCGCGGTCGTCGCCGCCCTGGCCGTCGTACGCGTCACGGCCGTGACCGGGCCCGGAGGGGAGCTCGGGCTCCTCGTAGCGCGACGGGGCCGAAGGTGCCGGGGCGGGGGGCTCGCCGGCGGAGTCGTCGACGGTGATCGCGATGCGGATCGGACGGCCGCACTCGCGGCTCAGGGTCTCGCTGACGATCGGCGCGAGACGTCCTTCCAGTACGCCCTTCGCAAACTCGTTCGGGACCGCGAGCAGGGCGGTGTCGGCGACCAGCGCCAAGGGCTGGCAGCGTTTGATCCAGTGCTCGTCCTTCGCCTCGACACCCTGCCCGCGGCCCTCACCGAGAAGCTGTTCCAGAACTCGTGGCCACACTGCGGCAAGATCGGCAGGTACGTCAGCCACAGGGCACGCTCTCTCATGGGTCCCACGAACGTGTGGTTCTGGGAAAGGGTCGGGAAGTCGGTCGGGTGGGGCGGGGGGAACAAAACCGCTGGGGCGGTGGGAAGGGAACGAATCGGAGTTCAGCCACGGTAGTCAGGGCGACCGGTGCGGTTCAAGTTGTTGTCCCCAGCCTGTGGATAGTGTCTCCCGGCACGCGCTGGTTTGACCGGATGGCGTAGCCGCGCGTACCGTAACCAGGTCGAGTTGTCGATGGCTGCTGCCGCCTGCCTCCGATGGGCATAGATCACGTCGAGTGATCGGGAAGCGGTGCACTCGGGCGTAATACGAGCTACTCGTGGGCGCACGGTGACAGCCAGGACGGCACCCCGCCACTACCGATTCTTTCTGGAGCCCCCGAGTGAGCAAGCGCACCTTCCAGCCGAACAACCGTCGTCGCGCCAAGACCCACGGCTTCCGGCTGCGCATGCGCACCCGTGCCGGCCGCGCGATTCTCGCGTCCCGCCGTGGCAAGGGTCGCGCCCGCCTGTCCGCCTGATCGCACAGGTCATGATGTCGTGCTGCCTACCGAGCATCGGCTGAGGCGGCGCGAAGACTTCGCGACCGCGGTACGCCGAGGACGTCGGGCCGGACGCCCGCTTCTCGTCGTCCATCTACGTAGCGGTGCAACGGACCCGCACGCGCCAGGGGAGAGCGCTCCCCCGACGCGTGCGGGTTTCGTCGTGAGCAAGGCCGTGGGTGGAGCCGTCGTACGCAACACGGTGAAGCGCAGGCTTCGCCATCTGATGCGTGACCGAGTCGCCCTGTTGCCCCCCGGTAGCCTGGTAGTCGTACGAGCGCTGCCCGGTGCGGGCAACGCCGACCATGAACAGCTGGCCCGAGACCTGGATGCCGCCTTTCAGCGGCTGCTGGGAGGGGGCGCGCGATGAAGTACCCGCTGCTGGCACTGATCAAGCTGTACCAGTGGACGATCAGTCCGTTGCTGGGGCCGGTGTGCAAGTACTACCCGTCGTGTTCCCACTACGGCTACCAGGCCATCGACCGGCACGGTGCGATCAAGGGAACGGCACTCACCGCCTGGCGCATCCTCCGGTGCAATCCGTGGTCGCTGGGCGGTGTGGACCATGTTCCGCCGCGCAAGCGCCCGCGGTGGCACGAAATGCTGCGTAACGCCTGGCGTGCACGCAAGGGCGGGAACTCCGCCGCCGAACCGGCCACCGAGGGGCCTGGTAGGTCCGACCACCCCTCAAGCCCGGCCGCCGAGACCCCGTCCCATGCTCAAGGAGCCTGATTAGTGGACACGATTGCCAGTCTCTTCAGCTTCATCACGACACCCGTTTCTTGGGTCATCGTCCAGTTCCACTCCGTGTACGGGAAGATCTTCGGTCCCGACACGGGCTGGGCCTGGGGCCTGTCCATCGTGTCCCTGGTGATCCTGATCCGTATCTGCCTGATCCCGCTCTTCGTGAAGCAGATCAAGGCCACTCGGGCGATGCAGACGCTGCAGCCCGAGATGAAGAAGATCCAGGAGCGCTACAAGAACGACAAGCAGCGCCAGTCCGAAGAGATGATGAAGATGTACAAGGAGGCGGGCACCAACCCGCTCTCCTCGTGCCTTCCGATCTTGGCGCAGTCGCCCTTCTTCTTCGCCCTGTACCACGTGCTCAACGGCATCGCGACGGGCAAGACGATCGGCGTCATCGACGATCCGCTGCTCGCCAGCGCCCGTAAGGCGCACATCTTCGGAGCCCCGCTCGCGGCGAAGTTCACCGACAGCGCCGACAAGGTCGCCCAGCTCGGCGCCTCGCTGACCGACGTCCGCGTCGTCACCGCGATCATGATCGTCCTGATGTCGGCGTCGCAGTTCTACACGCAGCGCCAGCTGATGACGAAGAACGTCGACACCACGGTGAAGACGCCGTTCATGCAGCAGCAGAAGATGCTGATGTACGTCTTCCCGGTCATGTTCGCCGTCTTCGGTATCAACTTCCCGGTCGGTGTCCTCGTCTACTGGCTGACCACCAACGTGTGGACCATGGGCCAGCAGATGTACGTGATCCACAACAACCCGACCCCGGGTTCCAAGGCTCAGGCCGCTTACCTGGAGCGTCTGACCAAGCACGTCACGCACCACGGCAAGACCCGCAGCCGGGGCGAGCGCGCCATCGTCAAGGCGATCGTCGCCAAGGGCCGCGACCGCAACGAGTTCGAGCGCAAGTTCATCAACAGCCTCACCAAGGTGGGCCTGGCCGCTGCGGCCGATGGCACCGTGGCGAAGAGTGATGTCGCGGTCGTCGCCGAGACCGAGGACGGCACCACGGTGACCGGCGCCGCTCCCAAGCGTCAGCAGCCGAAGCGGCAGTCCAAGTCGCAGCGTCAGTCCCAGTCGGGCACCGCCAAGGCGGCCGACGAGACCGAGCCGAAGACCTCGCTGAGCAAGTCCGACGAGCCGGAGGACGCCAAGCCCTCCCCCGCCAAGCCGGCCGGTGGCGGCAACAAGCCCGGCGCCGGTACCCGCAGCAAGGCCCAGTCCGGACAGCGCAAGGGTCCTCAGCGGCCCAAGTCCCCGTCCAAGAAGTAAGAAGGAGTCCATCCCGTGACGGAAGGCACCACCTCCGCCGCCACCGAGGGCGACACCCTGACCCGCCTGGAGCAGGAAGGCGAGATCGCGGCGGACTACCTCGAAGGTCTGCTCGACATCGCCGATCTCGACGGTGACATCGACATGGACGTCGAGGCCGACCGCGCCGCTGTCTCGATCATCAGCGACGCGGGGAGCCGTGACCTGCAGAAGCTGGTCGGCCGTGACGGTGAGGTGCTGGAGGCGCTCCAGGAGCTCACTCGCCTGGCAGTGCACCGGGAGACCGGGGACCGCAGCCGCCTGATGCTGGACATCGCGGGCTACCGGGCCAAGAAGCGCGAGGAGCTCTCCGAGCTGGGCGCCAAGGCCGCGGCCGAGGTCAAGAGCTCGGGCGAGCCCGTGAAGCTGAAGCCGATGACGCCCTTCGAGCGCAAGGTGGTGCACGACGCGGTCAAGGCCGCGGGGCTGCGCAGCGAGTCCGAGGGCGAGGAGCCTCAGCGCTTCGTCGTCGTGCTTCCCGCCTGATCGGTACGTACGTTCCATCGGCCCCGTCTGTTGCGCAGACGGGGCCGAATTTTGTCAGCCTGATAGTCCTGGAGACAGCGCCCAGTGCGCTCATGCGGTACGGAAGGACGGTCCCCCCGTGACGGAGGCAGCGGAGCTTCCCCCTGCGCCCGAGCAGGCGCGCGAGGTTTTCGGCGATCGCTTCGCGGACGCGGTGCGGTACGCGGAGCTCTTGGCCGAGGCGGGAGTGAAGCGGGGTCTGATCGGCCCGCGTGAAGTACCCCGGCTCTGGGAGCGGCACCTGCTGAACTGTGCGGTGCTCTCCGAGGTCGTTCCCGAGGGTGTGACGGTGTGCGACGTGGGCTCGGGTGCCGGACTGCCGGGCATTCCGCTGGCGCTCGTCCGGGAGGACCTCAAGATCACGCTGCTCGAGCCGCTGCTGCGGCGCACCAACTTCCTCACCGAGGTCGTGGAGCTCCTGGGCCTCGATCATGTGACGGTCGTCCGTGGACGTGCCGAGGAGGTCATGGGCAAGCTGCCTCCCGTCCACGTGGTGACCGCCCGTGCCGTGGCGCCTCTGGACCGTCTGGCCACGTGGGGGATCCCTCTGCTGCGTCCCTACGGCGAGATGCTCGCTCTCAAGGGCGATACCGCGGAGGAGGAGCTGAAGAGCGCTGCCACGGCCCTGAGCAAGCTCGGTGCCGTGGAGACGTCCGTGCTCCACGTCGGGGACGGGGTGGTCGACCCGCTCTCCACCGTCGTGCGTGTGGAGGTCGGCGAGAGCCCGGGTGGTGTGCGCTTCGCAGCCAAGCGAGCCAAGGCCGCCCGAACCGGTCGGGCCCGGCGTCGACGCTGATCTCCTGAGAAGGCCTCGTACTCCCGGTTCCGCTGTGCGGAGCCGGGAGTTCTTCGTCACTCCGCCCGATCAGGTCGGGTGGCTGTCCGTACTCCACACAAGCCTCCAAACCTACGCATCTCGGAGTGTCGCGCGGTGATGGCCTGCGTGGCTATGCATCGTGTTTCACGTGAAACGTCGCTCACTGTTGCACGGAATCATCAGCCGCGGCCGTGCTGCGGCCGAACCTCGCGACCGAAAGCCTCTCGGTTCACTCGGAGAGGGTGCGGAGTTGTCCACAGAGGTGGATTTCTCCACAGAACAACGGGCCTCGCTGGTTCACGACCCCGAAGGCATGGGAGGCTCTGTTCATTGCGAGCCTGAAGTCGAGGAGAGTGAATCCTTGCGGTCCGACGCCAACATCGCGGGACCGATGACCGATCCGGTCCCCGGTCCCCGTACCGAGTCGATGGGGGAGGATGTTTCACGTGAAACACCGCCCCCGATGGACGACACTCCCATCGGTCGTGCTGCCCAACTTGCGGTGGAGGCGCTAGGTCGCGCCGGCGAGGGTCTGCCACGGCCCGAGCAGACCCGGGTCATGGTGGTCGCCAACCAGAAGGGTGGGGTGGGCAAGACCACGACCACGGTCAACCTTGCCGCTTCACTGGCGCTGCACGGTGGTCGTGTCCTGGTGATCGACCTCGACCCTCAGGGCAATGCCTCCACAGCGCTGGGCATCGACCATCACGCCGAAGTCCCGTCCATCTACGACGTGCTGATCGACAGCAAGCCGCTCTCGGAAGTCGTCCAGCCCGTCCCGGACGTCGAAGGTCTCTTCTGCGCTCCCGCCACGATCGATCTCGCCGGTGCGGAGATCGAGCTGGTGTCCCTGGTGGCGCGGGAGAGCCGGCTGGAGCGCGCGATCCAGGCGTACGAGCAGCCGTTGGACTACATCCTCATCGACTGCCCGCCGTCGCTGGGCCTCCTCACGGTCAACGCGCTCGTCGCCGGTGCGGAGGTACTCATCCCCATCCAGTGCGAGTACTACGCGCTGGAGGGGCTGGGGCAGCTCCTGCGCAACGTGGACCTGGTGCGGGGACATCTCAACCCCGCTCTCCATGTCTCGACGATCCTGCTCACCATGTACGACGGCCGGACGCGTCTCGCGTCGCAGGTCGCGGACGAGGTACGGAACCACTTCGGTGACGAGGTGCTGCGGACAAGCATTCCGCGCTCGGTCCGTATCTCCGAGGCCCCGAGCTACGGGCAGACCGTCCTGACTTACGATCCGGGTTCCAGTGGTGCTCTCTCGTATCTTGAGGCCGCACGGGAAATCGCCCTCCGAGGGGTCGGAGTGGCGTACGACGCGCAGCACGCACACGCGGGTGCGCAGAACGATCAGAACACGGTGGAGGGGATCCAGTGAGTGAGCGACGACGGGGGCTGGGGCGCGGCCTCGGCGCACTGATCCCTGCGGCTCCGACAGGGGAGAGGCCGGCGTCTCCGGCGGGTGGGACGCCCACCTCGCCGACGGCCGCGCCTGTCCTCACGGCGGAGCGCGGGGTGGCTGCGGCGAAGGTGGCCACGCTGCCGCCTGTTTCACATGAAACGGAGGAGCCGGCGGAGGTCGCATCCTTCGAGATGCCTTCGGAGCCCGTCGGCGCGCACTTCGCCGAGTTGCCGCTCGACTTCATCACTCCCAACCCGCGTCAGCCGCGTGAGGTCTTCGACGAGGACGCTCTCGCCGAGCTGGTCACCTCCATCCAGGAGGTCGGGCTCCTCCAGCCCGTCGTCGTGCGTCAGCTGGGTCCGGCACGCTACGAGCTCATCATGGGCGAGCGGCGCTGGAGGGCCTGCCGTGAGGCGGGACTGGAGGCCATTCCGGCGATCGTCCGAGCCACGGACGACGAGAAGCTCCTCCTGGACGCCCTGCTGGAGAACCTCCACCGCGCTCAGCTGAACCCTCTGGAGGAAGCGGCCGCCTACGACCAGCTCCTCAAGGACTTCAATTGCACGCACGACCAGCTGGCGGACCGCATCGGACGGTCCCGCCCGCAGGTCTCCAACACCCTGCGTCTGCTGAAGCTCTCCCCTGCGGTCCAGCGCCGCGTCGCGGCGGGTGTTCTCTCCGCGGGTCACGCGCGGGCCCTGCTCTCCGTCGAGGACTCTGAGGAGCAGGACAGGCTTGCCCACCGCATCGTGGCCGAGGGGCTCTCGGTGCGGGCGGTCGAGGAGATCGTGACGCTCATGGGTTCCCGCCCGCAGAGCGCGCCGCGCTCCAAGGGACCCCGAGCCGGCGGTCGCGTCTCTCCGGCTCTGAGCGACCTGGCGACGCGCCTCTCGGATCGCTTCGAGACGCGAGTGAAGGTCGACCTGGGACAGAAGAAGGGAAAGATCACCGTCGAGTTCGCATCGATGGACGATCTTGAGCGCATCCTCGGCGCCCTGGCGCCCGGCGAGGGCCCTGTCCTGCAGAAGAGCCTTCTGGATGACGACTCCGACGACTCGGAGGCCTGAGCCGGCCGAGTAGCCGCGGCCGCTCGACGGCACGTTCTGCCGTCGACCCGACCAGCAGAGCGGACTGTGTCCGGTGTGTACCGGAACACGGTCCGCTCTTTGCTTTCTGGCGGTATCGATGGAATCGCATCGTGGATACGATGCGAACGGGTATGGCGCATCCACCTGGCAGCACCTTCATTGGGGAGGCGGGGGCCATGCAAACCGTGAGCCGTACCGGATTGGTGACCGCGGGCCTGGGTCTAGGGGCGGTCGGCGGCTTCGTCGGCAGCCTGCTCAGGGAGCGCAGTGCCTTGACAGCCGCCCGCGATGCCGCGGGTGAAGGAAGCGAGGAACACCCTTCATGGGGCGTCGGCTGGTACCGCTCACGCTGGACAACCTCCAGGACCTTCCCAAGCGCTGCCGCGCGTGTGTCTTCTGGGAACTGGACCCAGTCAGTGGAGAAGCCGCGGTAAAGGCGGGTACACCGGCACTGGAAAAGGAAGCCTGGATCTCCGCGGTCCTGCTGGACTGGGGTTCCTGCGGCCGCGTCGTCTACGTGGACGACGTGCCGGTGGGCTTCGTGCTGTACGCGCCCCCCGCCTATGTCCCCCGCTCCACGGCCTTCCCCACGAGCCCGGTCTCGCCGGACGCGGTGCAGCTGATGACCGCCTTCATCATGCCCGGCTACCAGGGGCAGGGACTCGGTCGTGTGATGGTCCAGACGGTCGCCAAGGATCTGCTGCGCCGGGGCTTCAGAGCGATCGAGGCCTTTGGCGACGCGCGGTGGAAGGAGGCGGCGTGTGTGCTCCCCGCCGACCATCTCCTCTCCGTGGGATTCAAGACGGTCCGGCCGCACCCCACCTATCCACGGCTGAGGCTGGAGCTGCGCTCGACGCTCTCGTGGAAGGAAGACGTGGAGCTTGCTCTGGACCGGCTCCTGGGAGCGGTGCAGAAGGAGCCGGCGCTCCGTCCACTGTGACCGGCGGTCCGGCACCGCTCGATAGAGCCGGTCCGGCACCGCTCGACAGAGGTGACGAGGCCTCTATGACGGTCAAGCAAATGGGCCAGCCCTTTCGGGCTGGCCCATTCGTGTTTCACGTGAAACATGTGCCGCTCGCCGCGGCGAACACCGACTACTCGGCGATGAACGCCTCGAGGTCGCGCACGATCGCGGCCTTCGGCTTCGCGCCGACGATGGTCTTGGCGACCTCGCCACCCTGGTAGACGTTCAGGGTCGGAATCGACATGACGCCGTACTTGGCGGCCGTGGCCGGGTTCTCGTCGATGTTGAGCTTGACGACCTCGATCTTGTCGCCGTACTCGGAGGCGATGGCCTCGAGAGACGGCGCGATCTGGCGGCACGGCCCGCACCAGGCGGCCCAGAAGTCCACCAGTACAGGCTTGTCGCTCTTGAGGACGTCCTCGTCGAAGGAAGCGTCGGTCACGTTCTTCAGGGTGCCGGCCACGGCGGGCTCCTTAACTTGTTGGTGCGGTGGGGCGGGTGAGGGTCAGACGGTGGCAGTCGCGGCAGCGGTCTCGCTGTCCGCGAGAGCGGCGAGGAAGCGCTCGGCGTCGAGAGCGGCCGAGCAGCCCGTGCCGGCGGCGGTGATGGCCTGGCGGTAGGTGTGGTCGACGACGTCGCCGGCGCCGAAGACACCGGTCAGGTTCGTCCGGGTGGAGGGCGCGGCGACCTTGAGGTAGCCCTCGTCGTCCAGGTCGAGCTGGCCCTTGAAGAGCTCGGTGCGAGGGTCGTGGCCGATCGCGATGAACAGACCGGTCACCGGCAGCTCGGAGGTCTCGCCGGTCTTCAGGTTGCGCAGCGTCAGGCCTTCCAGCTTCGGGTCGCCCTTGATCTCGGCCACCTCGCTGTCCCAGACGAACTTGATCTTCGGGTCGGCGAAGGCACGCTCCTGCATCGCCTTGGAGGCGCGAAGGGAGTCCCTGCGGTGGACGATGGTGACGGACTTGGCGAAGCGGGAGAGGAAGGTCGCCTCCTCCATCGCGGTGTCGCCGCCACCGATCACGGCGATGTCCTGGTCCTTGAAGAAGAAGCCGTCACAGGTCGCGCACCACGAGACGCCACGACCGGAGAGTGCGTCCTCGTTGGGCAGGCCGAGCTTGCGGTGCTGGGAGCCCGTCGTGACGATGACGGCCTTGGCGCGGTGCACGGTACCGGCGGTGTCCGTGACGGTCTTGATCTCGCCCGTCAGGTCGACAGCGACGACGTCGTCGGGAACCAGCTCGGCGCCGAAACGCTCGGCCTGGGCGCGCATGTTGTCCATGAGCTCCGGGCCCATGATGCCGTCCTGGAAGCCGGGGAAGTTCTCCACCTCGGTGGTGTTCATCAGCGCACCGCCTGCGGTGACGGCGCCCTCGAAGACCAGCGGCTTCAGCGACGCGCGCGCGGTGTAGAGCGCCGCCGTGTAGCCGGCCGGCCCGGAGCCGATGATGATCACGTTACGGACGTCGCTCACGGCTTGATTCCTCGTCTCTGGAGACTGCTGCGTATCCGGTGGGAGCCACTCTCAGTACTCTCACCCCACCCAACGGATCCTAAGGGGCTTCAATTCCCGCTGTGTCCGGGCACACGGAGACGTCGTACCGCACACAGATCCCATGCGGTATCCGGGGACGAGCGGGGTCGAGAGAGACGGTGTCAGGACCGGTCGTACGACTTCGTCAGAAGCAGCTTGCCCGGCGTCGCCGAGCCCTCCTTCTCACAGGCGTCGTCGACGATGTACGCCGTGACCTTCGTGCCGTCGGATGCGTCGGGTTGGACGACGAGATAGACACTCGTCCCCTTGTACGTACCCTTCTCGGAGCCGAGCACTGCTCCGGCGTTTCCGGTCCCCTGTTGCACGCAGTCGGGCACCGGCACCTTCGGCGTGATCAGAGTGTCGACCCCACCGGGTTCGGTGCCCGTGCCCTGCGACGCGGCGCCCCAGGGCTTGGCACTGCCGGACTTGGTTCCCGTGCTCTTGTTCTTGGACAGCAGGTCCGAGACCCGCTGTTCCAGCTGTCCTTCGGAGAAGGTGACCTTCGACGACGTTTCCTGCTGTGCGCGCGTCTGGGGCTCCTTGCCGGAGCCGTCGCCCCCCATGGACTGCACAAGGATCGTGCCCAGTCCCAGAGCGGCGGCGGTGAAGACGGTGCCGAGGACGACCGCCCTGCGCCGCCCGCGGCGTGCTCGGTGAGCACGGCCCGGTCCGGTGGCCGCCCGCGGATGTCCGGAAGGGCGGTCGGTGGGAGCGGGGGAGCCGGATTCGCCGGCGGACGAGGGGGCTCCTGCGCCGAGCGGCGTGAGAAGAGTGTCGGTGGTGGAGGGTTCGACCGATGTTTCACGTGAAACATCGGCGTGCTCGTCCTGCGCACGCGCCGCGTGATCGGGTGCCGTGGCGCTCAGCAGCGCTTCCGCCGCGAGGGCCGCATCGATACGGCCGGCCACGTCGTCGGGCATACGCGCAGGACCGGGCATCGTGCCCAGCAGTCCTCGGATCTCCTCCAGCGACTCGTACACCTCGGAGCAGAGTGCGCACGTCTCGAGATGCCGTCGCACGTCCTCGGTACGGGAAGACGAGAGCAGACCCTCGGTGAGGTCGGAGATCTCCGCGACGTCCGGGTGCCCGGCCGTGTCCGTCGTGGATGTCACGCTCGCCCACCTCCGCCCTTCACAGCAGCTGAATCGCTTGGCCCTGCATCCTGGGGGCCCACATCGTGCGGTCCCGCTGCCGGTGGGACGGATGTCCCCTGCGTCCGGTTCCTTCGGCCACCCGACTTCTCGGACTCCTCGCCGCCCCCGGCCGTGCGGAGGTGGGCGAGCAGCGGGAGCAGTCTGGCTCTGCCGCGAGCGCAGCGGCTCTTCACCGTGCCGGTGGGGACGTCAAGGATGCGGGCGGCTTCGGCGACGGGATAGCCCTGCATGTCCACCAGGACCAGGGCGGCGCGCTGGTCGGCCGGAAGCGTGCCCAGGGCGCCGATGAGCTCGCGGTGGAGGTCATTGCGCTCGGCCGGCGCGGAAGCGGACTCGTGCGGTTCGAGGAGCTGCTCAAGGCGTTCGGTGTCGTCGACCGGCGAGGTCTTCCTGGAGGCGGCCTTGCGGGCACGGTCCAGGCAGGCGTTCACCGTGATGCGATGCAGCCACGTCGTGACGGCCGACTGGCCGCGGAAGGTGTGGGCGGCCCGGTAGGCGGAGACGAGGGCGTCCTGAACCGCGTCAGCGGCTTCCTCGCGGTCTCCCAGCGTGCGCAGGGCCACCGCCCACAGCCGATCGCGATGGCGCCGTACGAGCTCGCCGAAGGCGTCCGGGTCGCCCGCTACATGGCGGGAGAGGAGATCCTGATCGCTTGCTTCGTCGTATGCGACTTCATCGGCCATCGGACCCCCTCCCCTCCCGCGACGGACGTCAGCCGGTGAATTTCACGTCCGTGATGGCTTGCTTGTAGCCCGCGTAGCTGTAGTTGGCGGAGTCGTTGCCCGAGTACGGCATCGCGGTCAGCCACACGAGCACATAGCGGCTCTTCTTCTGCTTTTCGACCCTCACCTTGGCGGAGGTGCCGTTCGTCGTCACCGAGCCGAGCTTCGTCATCGAGCTCAGTGGTGTGGACGAATCCGGTGTGGCAGTCGCGTACAGGTCGATCTTCGTGTGGGGGCCGCCGTACCGGAGCGCGAGGTCGGCGGCCGACACGCTCTGGGCAGAGCCGAGGTCGTAGACGATGCCGACGCCAGGCTTGATCAGTATTTTCGGACCTTCTTTGTAGCTGTTGGTCCGCCACCCGGTCGTCGGGCTGTTGTCGTACGTCTTGCCCACGTCGTTCGGGTGCTGGGCGTCGCCCTCGGCCACGTACTCCGTGGCGCCCTGGATGGCGATCGGCTTGGTCGGCTTGGTGCTGTCGTCGCCCTTGTCGTTGCCGTCCGTCGTGTGCGTCTGCTTGGTGTCCTCGGGCTTGCCCCCGCGGTCCATGAGCGCGTCCGCGAGCTGCCAACTGCCGAGTCCCAGAGCGGCGATGAGCAACGCCGACACGGCCCACTTGAGCGCGGTGCCGGTACGGCTCTGCAGCGGGGGCGGCGGGGTGGGCAGCGGCTGGGTGGCACCGGGACGGCCCGCGGGGCGGCCGTACGTGCCCTGCTGGTAGGTCGTGCGCTGGTACTCCGGCGGGGCGGTGAAAGCGGGCTCCGGCGGGCGGATGCGGGGCATCTCGCTGATCGCCTTCACCAGCTCCTCGGGCGTGGTGCACGGCGATTCGTGACGGGAGGCCGTCGCGCCGTCGTTGACGAGCGCGCGCATGGCCAGCTCCGAAAGCCCTCGGTGGACGCCGGCGCGCACCTGGTCCGGGGCGATGAGGCCGACGCCCTTGGGCAGCCCGGACAGGCCGTACGCGTCGTTCTCGTACGGCCAGCGCTGGGTGAGCGCGGCGTACAGGAGCGCGCCGATCGCCTCCGTGTCCGTGCGCTGCGGGGTGTCGGAGCTGATGCCGCGCAGCGCGGCGTTCACGGCGAGGCCGCGGATGCGCCACTGGCCGGTCGACGCGCGCAGCACGGCGCCCGGCGTCAGACGCAGATGCGCGAGGCCCTCGCGATGGGCCGCGGCCATGGCCTGGGAGACCTGGCTGACCATCTGGTAGGCGTCGTGCACCTCCAGCGGACCGGCGGCCAGGAGAGCCGTCAGCTCGGTGGCGTCCGGCAGCCACTCATGGACGACGTAGACGAGGTCGTTCTCCTCGACGGCGTCCAGGACCTGGACGAACCGGGGATCGCCCAGGAGGGCGGACGACCGGGCCGCCGCCAGCACCGAACGGGCCCTCGGGTGATCGGCGGGCAGTAGATGCACGCCGACGGCACGGCGGAGTTTTTCGTCCACCGCGCGCCAACTGCTGAAACCGTCCAGTCGGGTGACGCACTCCTCGAGGCGGTAGCGCCTGGCGAGTTTGTGACCGCTGTGCAACTCGGGCGGTGAGGCCTTTCCGGGATTCTCGATCCCGCCGCTCCCCTGTGCCTCTTCGCTGTCCGTCTCCCGCTCCCGGTCCTGGGCCACCCCGTCGGACGTGGACTGGTCCGCCTTGGCGGTCAGCGGCTCGTCACCGCTGTTGTCTGCCACGTCGACGGCAGCCGTGCTCCGTTCCGCCACCGTCGTTCCCGCCTCCCCATCCGTTGCGCGCTGTCCGACGCAGAAACCAATTGTGCCCACAGTCCGGCGCTATGCACGACACACGGCGACGGACGATGGTTGTGCGCGTACCCCCGCCTCAGCGCCCCAGGCGCCCGCGGACCATTCCGACCATTGAATTGAGTTCTTCGATGCGCATCTTGCGCGCAGCGACGTAGAAGACGCCGAGGAGGGCCACCGAACCGACCAGCAGCGCCGCGATCGATCCGAAGACCCCGTCCCCGAGGGCCCCGGTGACCGCGAAGCCGATGGCGCCGCCCACCACGGCGCCCGGGATTGCGGCCAGGCCGAGCCGCGCGTACGTGCGCAGGACCTGGGCTCCGTCGAGGTCGCCGCCGAGGCGCTTGCGCAGCCGCTGCCAGGCCACTCCGACACCCACGGCGTAGGCCAGACCGTACGCGCCGGCCATGCCGACGACGGCCCATTCGGCGGGCAGGATCACGTAGCACAGGGCCGAGGCGGCGGCGTTGACCGCGGCCACGATGACCGTGTTGTAGAAGGGGGTGCGGGTGTCCTCGTAGGCGTAGAAGCCGCGCAGGACGACGTACTGCACCGAGAACGGGATCAGGCCGAGGCCGAAGGCCATGAGCACGTAGCCCATCGACTGGGCGGCGTCGATGCCGCTGGAGCCGAAGAGCAGGGTGCACATCGGGATGCCGAGGGCGACGAACATGAAGGCCACGGGGACGATCGCGACGGCCGAGGTGCGCAGGCCGTGGGAGATGTCGTCCCGCACCGCGCCGGCGTCGCCGTCGTGGGCGGCGCGCGAGATCCGGGGGAGCATCGCGGCCATGACCGAGACGGTGATGATCGCCTGCGGCATGCCCCAGATCAGCTGCGCGTTCGAGTAGGCCATGATGCCCGCGCCGCTCTTGCCCGAGGCCTTGCCCGCGGCGGTGGCGAGCTGGGTGACCACGAGGACGCCCGCCTGGTTGGCGAGGACGAAGAGCACGGTCCACTTGGCGAGCTTGACGGCCTTGCCGAGGCCGTGGCCCTTCCAGTCGAACCGCAGCCGGAAGCGGAAGCCGGTCTCGCGCAGGTACGGCACCATCGCGAGGGCCTGCACGACCAGGCCGAGCAGGGTACCGACGCCCAGCAGACGGACTCCGTCCGCGGGGATGTTGTGGACCGACATGCCAGAGTCGCCGGACGTCCCGTAGACCCACAGGAACAGACCGAAGGTGGCGATCATGACGATGTTGTTGAGGACCGGGGTCCACATCATCGCGCCGAACTTCCCGCGGGCATTGAGGATCTGCCCCATGACCACGTGGATGCCCATGAAGAAGATCGTGGGCAGGCAGTAGCGGGCGAAGGTGACGGCGACGTTGTTCGAGGCCGGGTCGCTGGCGACGGAGTCCGACATCAGCTGGATCAGCAGCGGTGCCGCGAAGACCACGATCGCGACGATCACACCGAGGGCGACCATGACGAGGGTCAGCAGGCGGTTGGCGTAGGCCTCACCGCCGTCCTCGTCCTCCTTCATGGATCGCACCAGCTGCGGCACGAACACGGAGTTCAGGCCGCCGCCGACGGTCAGGATGTAGATCATGGTCGGCAGCGTGTAGGCCACCGTCCACGCATCACCGAGGGTCGCGGCGCCCAGGGCAGCCGTGATGATCATGGTCCGGACGAAGCCGGTGAGCCGGGACACCAGCGTGCCCGCCGCCATCACGGCGCTGGACTTCAGCAGACCCGAGGCCCGCCCGCCGCCCCTCGACGCGGGTGCGGCGGCGGGAGCCGCCGGTGCCGTGGCGGCCGGAGCCGGTTCGGGAGCCGGTGCGGGGACACCGGGCGGCGCGGCGTACTCCCCGGCCGGAGCGGCGTACTGCGGACGGGCGCCGCCCTGCTGCTGGTCCCGGAAGAGATGGGCGAACGCGTCGGGCTCGTGGCGCTCGTCACCGGCCTGGGTGACCAGGTCGTCGACACCGACGTACTGGGTGGTGCGCGCGTCGTCGCCGTAGGGCAGGTGGCGCGTGGGGCCGGCCGGCTCGGGCGGGGGCGTCTGGGCCCACACACGCGGGTCGGGGGCGTGCTGAGGCGTGGGGGGCTGCGCGTAGAGCGCCTGCGGCGGGTAATACGTGCCGGGAGGCGGCGGGGGGTGCGCGGCACGGTCGTAGAGCGCCTCGGTCACCGGATCCTGGGCGGAGAGGTCCTGGCCCCGGTAGGGATCCTGGTTGTAGGCGTCCTGGAAGTACATGTCGGCCGGGGGGCCCGGCTGCGTCTGGCCCTGCTCCGGCGGGGGGCCCTCGGGGTAGCCCTCGGAGTATCCGTCCGGGTAGCCCGAGCTGCCCGCGCCCTGGCCGCGGTCACCGTTGTACGGCGCGTTCATGGTTACCCCACCTCATCGTCCCCGGGCCGACCGGCCACGACATCGCTCAACGGTCCACTCTCTCACCCGTCCCGGACGGGTCGGCGCTTTCCGGTGCGGTGTCCGGTGTCGGGTCACTCGGGTGCTCCGGGTCGTCTGCCCCGGACTCCGCTTCGGACTCCCTTTCGGGACCCTTCGCGGAGTCTTCGGTGTCCTCAGTGTCTACGGTGCCGTCCGCATCCTTGTTCACGGCCTCGTCCTCGGGACCGTCCTGCGCCTCCTCGGCCTGCCGGGCGGCGGCGCGCTTGCGCTGTGTGTACATCCGGAAACCGGCGAGGACGAGCAGCAGGACGCCACCACCGATGACCAGCATCACCGTCGGAGTGAACTCGGTGACCTTCACCTCGAAGGTGACCTCGGGACCGTACGCCTGACCATCGGCCGTGTACAGCTGCGCGACGACCATGACCGGGCCGTTCGCCTCGGCGGAGGTGGTGAACTTCACCGACTGGCTGTGCTCGCCGGCGACCTTGATGGGCTGCTCGTAGTAGGGGCCGTTCCCGATCTTCAGACGGTTGGGCTTCTTCGACGTGAGACGCAGCACCAGATTGTCGACGCCCTGAACCAGGTTGTTCTGCACCGTCACGGGGATCGTGGCGCTGCGCCCGGAGAGCTTGGCGTCGGACTTGTCGATCAGCCGGACGAGCCCGGTCAGGTTGTTGAGGTACGCCTCGACGCCGACACGGAAGGTGGCCGCCTCGGCGGGCCTGCCCCGCCACGACGTGGACATCCCACGGTCTATGGCCCGGCCGAACGGGGTGGCCACGCGGGACTTGTCGGTGAGGATCACCTGGAAGTTGTCGAGTTTGGTCTGCGTGGCCTGGATCCGCTCGAAGGCCGAGCGCGGCAGCTCCTGCTTCCGCAGCGATGACGGGTAGGCGGACGCCGAGGGCACCTTCGTGGTGGCGGCCGGGTCCGGCTTGGCCTTGGCCGCGGCGGTCAGGCCCTGCGACTCCGACCAGTTCCCCTCCTGGAGGGCCTTCAGGGCCTGTGCCATCGTCTGGGCCTGGCTCGCGGACGGCATGCGCTGCGGAGCCACCACGATGCTGCGCTGCTCGTCCTCCTGCAGGTTGATCATCAGGCTCTGGGCGAGGAATTCCTGGATGGCGAGCGTGGAATTGGCGGCCTTCGTCATGTCGCCCTGGAACTGGGTCGACAGCCGGGCGTCCGCGACGACCGCGGTCGTCCCGCCACCGATGGGGCGGGCCGCGCTCGGTGTGTACAAGAGACCGCCCGTCTCACGCATGCTGTCGCTGCGGGCGATCACCGTGTCGGCACCGGCCGAGGTCGCCACCTTGACGATCGAGGGGTCCACGGCGCCGTCGGCGGGCCAGGCGAACTCGGTGCTCGGCTTCACATGCAGGATCGTGTCCACCGTGCTGGCGGCCACGTCGGTGGCTTCCTTGAGGTGGCTCAGCGAACCGGTGACGTCCTTGCCGTTGTGTGCCAGCGAGGCGAGGTCGGGGTCGGCGAAGGGGAGAGCGACGACCTTCTTGTCCTGGACCGTCTTCTCCAGCTTGTCCAGCCAGGCCCGCGCGACCGCCTGGTTCTTCCCGGCCGTGGTGGTGCCGTCGGGCCCTTGGATCCGGTAGCTGTCCCGCATCGCGTCCACGGAAGCCAGCAGGTCCGGGTCGAGGACCCAGGTCACGTCGAGATCGCTGCCCAGGGACAGCATCTGGTCCAGCCGGCCTCCGGGAGAGAGCTCCTTGGCCAGCTCGTCGTTCTTGAAGACGCGGGTCTGCTGCTCGTCCGATCCGGTCTCGGCCGTGAGGTGGACCGTGGAGATCAGCGGCCAGAGGTACGTCGTCCGGGTCTTGGTGTCCGCCGCCTCGGGCTGCCAGGGCAGGAACGTCCGCTCGATGCCGAGTACCTGGTCCCACTGCTGGGCCGCAGTCCGGCCGGTGAGCGAGACGGCGAGCTGGTAGACGCCGTCGTCGCCGAGATCCAGCTCCTTGACGGGCACCGAGATGCTGAAGCGCTGCGAGACGCCCGCCGCGAGTTCTGAGAACTTCGCCACGTACTTGCCGCCGACCTCGGCCGCGTCGAGGCCCGGCTGGAAGCTGGTGCGCCGTGCGGCGGTGTCGATGGCCGAGCGACTGGTCAGGGAGGGCCCCACACGCAGGCCCACATGGGCGTCCGTGATCTTCTGCTTGCCCTTGTTGGTGACCGAGCCCGAGACGGTGACCGTGTCGCCGTCCGTGGGGACGCTGGGGGTGAGCGAGTCGAGGGACACGTCCACCGTGCCCGAGCCCGCAGCTTGGGCCGCAGAGGCCTTCTGGACGGCTTCTGCGGGCGCGCTGAGGGGCAGCTGGAGCAGCCCTGCCAGCAGCGGTGCCCCGGCCAGCAGCGCTCCGCTGCGCCGGAGCCACCGGCGGGCAGGTGAGGGACTCGTCCCCTGGAAGTCTGCCGCCTCGGCCACGCGCTCGCCCGTCCCTCGTCGTCGTCAGTGGTCGTCGGAATGTGCGTCCACGCATGGTAACGATGTGCGCTGAGGGGAAGTGCCGCGGAGGGCTCACAAGATCGGCCGAGAGCGCCGACTGTCCTGTATATGCGCGTATTGATGCGCGTACCGAGAGAGGGCGCCTGTGCACGTTTTATGGAGGCGCTCGCGGGGGTCTCGGCCACGTACTCTTTTCTGTTGTGCCGAACGCCAACGAAGACACTTCCAGTGCCCTGAGCCAGGTGCAGCGCCGCGCGGTGAGCGAGCTGCTGCGGGTCTCCCCTGTCGCCGACGACCTCGCCCGCCGTTTTCAGGACGCCGGGTTCTCGCTCGCCCTGGTAGGCGGCTCGGTCCGGGACGCCCTTCTCGGCCGGCTCGGCAATGATCTCGACTTCACGACCGACGCGCGTCCCGAGGACGTGCTCAAGATCGTGCGGCCCTGGGCGGACGCCGTCTGGGAGGTCGGGATCGCCTTCGGCACGGTGGGTGCTCAGAAGGACGCCCGGGTGGACGACGTGGAGCAGTCCTTCCAGATCGAGATCACGACGTACCGGTCCGAGGCGTACGACCGGACGTCGCGCAAGCCCGAGGTCTCCTACGGCGACTCCATCGAGGACGATCTCGTGCGCCGGGACTTCACCGTGAACGCCATGGCCGTGGCGCTGCCGGAGAAGGAGTTCATCGACCCGCACGGCGGGCTCGACGACCTGTCCGCCCGTGTCCTGCGCACCCCGGGCACCCCGCAGGCGTCCTTCTCGGACGACCCCCTGCGGATGATGAGGGCCGCGCGATTCGCCGCACAGCTCGACTTCGAGGTGGCGCCCGAGGTCGTCGCGGCGATGACGGACATGGCGGTACGCATCGAGATCGTCTCGGCGGAGCGGGTGCGGGATGAGCTGAACAAGCTGATCCTTTCCGCGTACCCCCGCAAGGGGCTCACGCTGCTGGTGGACACGGGCCTCGCCGATCATGTGCTGCCCGAGCTCCCCGCGCTGCGTCTGGAACGTGACGAGCACCACCGGCACAAGGACGTCTACGACCACACCCTGATCGTCCTGGAGCAGGCGATGGCTCTGGAGGAGACGGGCCCCGACCTGACCCTCCGGCTCGCCGCGCTGCTGCACGACATCGGCAAGCCGCGCACGCGCCGCTTCGAGGAGGACGGCCGGGTCTCCTTCCATCACCACGAGGTGGTGGGCGCCAAGATGACCAAGAAGCGGATGACCGCGCTCAAGTACTCGAACGATCTCGTGAAGGATGTCTCGCGACTCGTCGAACTTCACCTGCGCTTCCACGGGTACGGAACGGGCGAGTGGACGGACTCTGCCGTCCGACGCTACGTGCGTGACGGCGGGCCGCTTCTCGACCGTCTGCACAAGCTGACCCGTTCCGACTGCACCACGCGGAACAAGCGGAAGGCTTCGGCGCTGTCCCGCGCCTATGACGGGCTCGAGGAGCGCATCGCTCTGCTCAAGGAGCAGGAGGAGCTCGACGCGATCCGCCCGGACCTCGACGGCAACCAGATCATGGAGATCCTCGGCATCGGTCCGGGTCCGGCGATCGGTCAGGCGTACAAGTTCCTGCTTGAGCTGCGCCTCGAGAACGGCCCGATGGAGTACGACGCGGCTGTGGCCGAGCTCAAGGAGTGGTGGGCCGCTCGCCAGGGCGTTGATGCGTAGAGCTGAGGTGCTGGCAGCCGCGTCATGTTTCACGTGAAACATGACGCGGTGAGCGAGGCCCGGCCTCCCGGCCGGAGCGGCCGGGGCATGCGAAAGGGCGGTGTTTCACGTGAAACACCGCCCTTTCGCTACGTCCGGCTCCGTGGGTTACTTGTTGTCACCCAGGCAGAGCGTGAAGGACTCGCCGGTTTCCTTCCACGTCAGCGTGGCCGTCGTGCCCGTGACGCTCTGGCAGGTCAGCTGGGGAAGCGAGGCGCCGTCCGCCTTCTTGAGGACCTTGTGCGTGGCCTTGGAGTCGCTGCAGTCGACCTGGACGACATCCGGGTCGTTGTCCGTGCCCTTGTTGTACAGGCAGTCGCCGACAGCAAGCTTCTTGGCGTCCTCGCCGTCCTTGCTGACCAGCCATCCGCCGACGATGACGGCGAGGCCCGCGACGGCCACGATTATGCGGAGGTACTGCTTGAAGCCGCGCTTCGGGGCCTGCGGCGGCACGGGGGCGTACGGGGCGCCCTGCTGCGGGTAGCCGGGCTGGCCGGGCTGCTGCGGGTAACCCTGCGGCGGCTGCTGGCCGTAGGGAGCCTGCCCCTGGGGCGGGGTCTGAGCGAACGGGTTCTGGCCCTGGGGCGGCGGAGTGGTCACTTGGGGGTCCCCCTAGAACGTAGGCACGTGACGCGAATAAGACGCACGTAAGCTATCGGGCCGCTGTGACAACTCAGTAGTCCGGAGGGGGTCTGTGGCACTGATGTGACACTTACTGCAGCTCAAAGCGGGCCATAGTCACAGCAATCGCGCCGTAGAGAACCGCCACGGTGACGACGAGAGAAACCGAGCGTCCGTCAGAAGGCAGTATCAGGGCGGCTACTGCGGCGGCGCCGACGAAGGCGACGTTGAACAGGACGTCGTACACGGAGAAGATCCGGCCCCGGAATCCGTCGTCCACCGATGACTGCACGATCGTGTCCGTGGCGATCTTGGCGCCTTGCGTGGTCACGCCGAGGACGAACGCCGCGACCATCATGGGCGCGGGGGCGAAGGGAAGGGCGAGCGCGGGCTCCAAGACCGCGGCGGCTCCCGCGCACGCGACGATCCAGCCGCCGGGCCCCAGCCGGCCGGCCGCCCAGGGCGTCACCACGGCCGCGACGAAGAAGCCCGCCCCCGAGATGCCCACAGCGAGCCCCAGCAGGGCCAGCCCGTCGTCGGACTCGGACGCCCAGGCGTACCGGCAGAGCATCAGCACCATGACGGTCAGGGCGCCGTAGCAGAAGCGCATCAGCGTCATCGCCAGGAGCGCCCAGGCGGCCTCCCGCCGGGCCGGCTCGGCGAGGTGCCGTACGCCCGCCGCCAGGCCCCGCGCCGTACCGCTGACGGCCGAGACGAGGCGAGGGTGGGCGGGCGACCGGTCCGGACCGAGCAGCTCCGGGGCGATGCGCAGAGAGGCGAGAGCGGCACACAGGTACAGAGCCGCGCCGACGAGGACGACCGCCGCGTCGGAGTCCGAGGCGACCAGACGCACGGCGAAGGCGAGAGCGCCGCCGATCGTGGCGGCGAGCGTACCCGCGGTGGGAGAAAGTGAGTTGGCCATCACCAGGCGGTCCCGGTCGACGACGCGGGGCAGCGCGGCCGACAGACCGGCCAGGACGAAGCGGTTCACCGCGGTGACGCACAGCGCGGAGACGTAGAAGAGCCAGTCGGGGACATGGCTCAGCATCAGGACGGCCGTCACACACGCCAGCGCGGTCCGCAGCAGATTGCCGTACAGAAAAACCTGGCGGCGCCGCCAGCGGTCCAACAGCACGCCCGCGAAGGGGCCGACGAGGGAGTACGGGAGCAGCAGGACCGCCATCGCGGAGGCGATCGAAGCCGCCGAGGTCTGCTTCTCCGGCGAGAAGACCACATATGTGGCGAGGGCGACCTGATAGACGCCGTCGGCGCCCTGGGACAGCAGCCGTATGCCGAGCAGGCGTCTGAAGCCCTGGAAGCGCAGAAGTACGCGCAGGTCACGCACGACAGCCATGGGGCACAGCCTCACATACGAGAAAGGTCCCCGGGCGCAATGCCCGAGGACCCTCAACAGCACTCACGAGGATGTGCTTTAGCGCTCGACCTCGCCCTTGATGAACTTCTCGACGTTGGCGAAGGCCTCGTCGTCGAAGTACTGGACCGGCGGGGACTTCATGAAGTAGCTCGACGCGGAGAGGATCGGGCCGCCGATGCCGCGGTCCTTGGCGATCTTCGCGGCACGCAGGGCGTCGATGATGACACCCGCGGAGTTCGGGGAGTCCCAGACCTCGAGCTTGTACTCCAGGTTCAGCGGAACGTCACCGAAGGCACGACCCTCGAGGCGCACGTACGCCCACTTGCGGTCGTCCAGCCAGGCCACGTAGTCCGACGGACCGATGTGGACGTTCTTCTCGCCCAGGTCGCGGTCGGGGATCTGCGAGGTGACGGCCTGCGTCTTCGAGATCTTCTTCGACTCGAGGCGGTCGCGCTCCAGCATGTTCTTGAAGTCCATGTTGCCGCCGACGTTGAGCTGCATGGTGCGCTCGAGACGGACACCGCGGTCCTCGAACAGCTTCGCCATCACACGGTGCGTGATGGTGGCGCCGACCTGCGACTTGATGTCGTCGCCGACGATCGGGACACCGGCCTCGGTGAACTTGTCGGCCCACTCCTTGGTGCCGGCGATGAAGACCGGGAGGGCGTTGACGAAGGCGACCTTGGCGTCGATCGCGCACTGCGCGTAGAACTTCGCCGCGTCCTCGGAACCGACGGGCAGGTAGCAGACGAGAACGTCGACCTGCTTGTCCTTGAGGATCTGGACGACGTCGACCGGGGCCTCGGCGGACTCCTCGATGGTCTGGCGGTAGTACTTGCCGAGACCGTCCAGGGTGTGGCCGCGCTGGACCGTCACGCCCTTGTTCGGGACGTCGCAGATCTTGATGGTGTTGTTCTCGCTGGCGCCGATGGCGTCCGAGAGGTCGAGGCCGACCTTCTTCGCGTCGACGTCGAAGGCTGCGACGAACTCGACGTCACCGACGTGGTAGTCGCCGAACTGGACGTGCATGAGGCCCGGCACCTTGGACGCCGGGTCGGCGTCCTTGTAGTACTCGACGCCCTGTACCAGCGACGCGGCGCAGTTGCCTACGCCGACGATGGCTACGCGAACCGAACCCATTCCGGTTGCTCCCTGTGTGTATCGGTGAAACCCCGAATGGGCCTCACGTGGCGGTGTCGTCGGACGGATCCGGCCGGGTGCTGTCCCGGTGCCGGGGCAGGCCGCCCGTCTCTCCAGATGTGCTGTTCTGCTGAGCGGAGCCTTCGGAGGCGGAACCCTTGATGTCCCGTCCCGCTCGCTCGCTCTCGATGAGCTCGTTCAGCCAGCGCACTTCGCGCTCCACGGACTCCATTCCGTGGCGCTGGAGCTCAAGCGTGTAGTCGTCGAGGCGCTCCCGGGTGCGCGCCAGGGAGGCACGCATCTTCTCCAGACGCTCCTCCAGCCGGCTGCGGCGGCCCTCCAGTACGCGCATGCGTACGTCGCGTGACGTCTGCCCGAAGAAGGCGAAGCGAGCGGCGAAGTGCTCGTCCTCGTATGCGTCCGGGCCCGTCTGCGAGAGCAGCTCTTCGAAGTGGTCCTTACCTTCTGCCGTCAACCGGTAGACGATCTTGGCGCGACGCCCGGCGAGTGGTGCGGCGAGGGCGTCCTCAGGTGCCGACCCCGACTCCTCGATCAACCAGCCGTTGGCGACCAGCGTCTTGAGGCAGGGGTAGAGCGTCCCGTAGCTGAACGCACGGAACACACCCAGTGACGTATTGAGTCGTTTGCGCAGCTCATAGCCGTGCATCGGGGATTCGCGGAGCAGGCCGAGTACGGCGAATTCGAGGATCCCGGAACGCCGGCTCATCGTCGCCTCCTCCCCTGTCGTCACCCGTCAGCGCGACCTTTATGCCGTGCTGATGTATCGACTCGATACATCAGCACGATAGAACGACCATCCGGATGCGACAAGAGGGGTCACGGTGAACGGCGTCACATCACCGATTCATACGAAGCGAGTTGCCTGATTTGAGGTGAACTTCGAACCTAGGTGGGTTTTGGTGGTGCGTAGTCTGTGCGGCATGCACACCACCGGGAACCGAGTGACACCTGAGGGCGTCATCGTCTTTGGTGCAGTACGGGTGAATGCACAAACGACCACATCCGTACTTCGGGGGGACCGGAAACCAGCCGCCGTTTCCAGGCGCGCAAGGGTGCGCCTGCCCGAGGAGTAATCGTTCGATGAGCGAGCACCGTCGCAAACCGCCGCAGCCGCAGGGCGGCGGACGTGCCGCGGCCCGACGCGGCCAGACCGGCCCGTCCGAGGGCCGCCGCGCGGCACCGCGAGGCGCCACCGGGTCTCCTTCCGATTCCTATGGTTCGGGGGGTGAAGAGCGCCCGTTCGGTAGCCGTGCCGAGGCCCGGCGGGCCTCACAGCGAAGTAGTAGTAGTGGTGGCGGAGGCCGACGCAGAGCGGCCGACGGCGCCGGGCGGGGCCCCGGAGGCGGTGGCGGCCGACGTGGTGGCCCCGCGGGGCCGAACGGCCCCGGACGCGGCCGTGGCCGCGCTCCCGTGCCCGCCAAGAAGCGCATCATCGACTACCCGCGTGCCGGCAAGTACGGCGCGGCACGCTGGGTGCCGTCGTGGAAGCTCGTCACCGGGCTGTTCATCGGCTTCTGCGGCAGTCTGGTCGCGGTGGCCGGTATCGCGTACGCGATGGTGTCCGTGCCCAAGGTCGCCGACACCGCCACGGCGCAGAACAACGTCTACTACTGGGACGACGGCACGGAGATGGTCGCCACCGGTGGTGAGACGAACCGGCAGATCATCAACTACGACCAGATCCCCGAGGCGATGCGGTACGCCGTCATCTCGCAGGAGAACAAGACCTTCGAGACCGACAGCGGCATCGACCCCAAGGGCATCGCGCGTGCCCTGTTCAACATGGCCAAGGGCGGTCAGACGCAGGGTGGTTCGACCATCACCCAGCAGTACGTCAAGAACGCGATGCTGGACGACCAGTCGCAGACGGTCTCGCGAAAGTTCAAGGAGCTCTTTGTCGCGATCAAGGTAGGCGCCACGGTCAACAAGGAAGACATCATGGCCGGCTACCTGAACTCCGCGTACTACGGGCGCGGTGCCTACGGCATCCAGGCGGCCGCGCGGGCGTACTTCAACAAGGACGCCGTCGACCTGGACGAGAGCGAGTGTGCCTTCCTCTCGGCGGTGCTCAAGGGCGCCACGTACTACGACCCGGCGGGCGCGACCGAGGTCGACCCCGCGGCCACGCCCGAGGACAACAGGAGGCGGCTGAGGGCCCAGTGGGCGGACACCTTGGACAAGGAGGTCGAGTACGGTCACCTGAGTGTCGCGAAGCGCGACCAGTTCAAGGACCTGCCCAAGTGGAAGAACCCGCGGTCCAACACCCGGCTCAGCGGCCAGATCGGCTATCTCGTCGACCTCGCCAAGGGCTACATCGTCAACAACACGGACATCACGGCCAGCCAGCTCCAGCGGGGCGGCTACTCGATCCACACGACCTTCGACAAGAAGAAGGTCAACGCGCTCACCGCGGCCGTGTCGAAGGTCCAGAAGGCCAACATCAAGCCCAAGCTGCGTCCGAAGACGGACAAGCACGTCCAGTTCGGCGGGGCATCCATCGACCCGGACACCGGCGCGATCAAGGCCATCTACGGCGGTGAGGACGCGACCAAGCACTTCACCAACAACGCCGACCAGACCGGTGCCCAGGTGGGTTCGACGTTCAAGCCGTTCGTGCTGGCGGCGGCCATGTCCTGGGGTGCCCGTGATCCCGACGGCGACCAGGTCCAGGCGCAGGACGAGCGCACCATCGTCTCTCCGAAGAGTCTCTACAGCGGCAAGAACAAGCTGAAGATCCGGGACTACGACCGCCAGGTCTGGATGGACGACAAGGGCAGGGAGTGGCTCCAGCGCAACGACGGCAACCGGTCGTACAACCCGCCGAGCTACAAGATCGACCTGCGTGAGGCGATGCGGGAGTCGGTGAACTCCGCGTACGTCCAGCTGGGCATGGACGTCGGCCTGGACAAGGTGAAGGAGGCCGTCCTGGACGCCGGCATCCTGAAGTCGAGTCTGGCCAGCTCCAACTATCCGTCGTTCTCGCTGGGTACGTCCTCGCCGAGCGCCATCCGCATGGCGGGCTCGTACGCCACCTTCGCCGCCAGCGGCAAGCAGCGTGACCCGTACTCGGTCGATAAGATCACCAACAAGGACGGCACGGTCTTCCGTCACGCCGACGTCGCGAAGACGAAGCAGGCCTTCACCGAGAAGGTGGCCGACAACGTCACCGACGTCCTGAAGACCGTGGTTGAGAAGGGAACCGGTACCAACGCCCAGCTGACGGGCCGCGAGGTGGCCGGCAAGACCGGTACCACCGACGGCAACAAGTCCGCCTGGTTCGTCGGGTACACGCCCCAGCTGTCGACCGCGATCGGCATGTACCGCCTGGACGACGACGCGTCGAACAAGAACCGCCAGTTCCTCCAGATGTACGGCACGGGTGGCGAGAAGACCATCCACGGTGCCTCGTTCCCGTCGCAGATCTGGCGCGACTACATGGAGCAGGCGCTGAAGGGCCAGAAGGCGGTTCCGTTCCCGAAGCCCGAGGAGATCGGCACGGTCCTCAATGACGACCCGAGCCCGAGTGTGACCCCCTCGGCCACCGAGAGCACGGTGGAGAGCCCGACCCCGACCCCGACTCCCAGCGAGACCGTGACGTCTCCCTCGCCCTCGACGAGTGAGACCTGCAACAAGTTCGACTGGAACTGCAACAACAACGGCGGGACGGACAACGGCGGCACCGATACGGGTGGCACCGACGGGGGCGTCACATCCACACCGACGGAGACCACCACAACAACAGGGAGCTCCAGAGGCAACGGCAATGGCAACGGAGGAATCTTCGGAGGACCGAACGGCTAGCCACCAGCCAGTCTGTTTCACGTGAAACACACCGTTTCACGTGAAACGAGGGCCGCCGCACCCCACCAGGTGCGGCGGCCCTCGGCGTATTCCCAGACTCGTACGGCAGGATGTGCGGCATGCCCAGTGCAGAGACGACGCGAGCGAGCGCGCACGAGCCGGAGCTGGTACGGCCGACCAGGGAGGACGGGGTCGCCGCGAACGGCAGTGAGCTGTTCGGCGGCCCCATCGGACGCCGAGCCCTGCTCGGCACGTCCTGGTGGACGCCCGTGCGCGTGATCGCGCTCGTGGCGATCGGCATGTTCGCCCTCGGCATGGTGCAGAAGCTGCCCTGCTACGACGGTGCCTGGTTCTTCGGCGCCAGCTCGCAGTACACGCACGCGTGCTACTCGGACATCCCGCACCTCTATCAGGGGCGGGGCTTCGCCGACGGGCTCGTGCCGTACTTCGACAAGATCCCCGGCGACATGCAGTACCTCGAGTACCCGGTGCTGACCGGAGTCTTCATGGAGGTCGCGGCCTGGCTCACGCCGGGCGGCGGGAGCATCCAGCATCAGGAACAGATCTACTGGATGGTCAACGCCGGGATGCTGATGGTGTGCGCGGCGGTCATCGCCGTCTGCACCGCCCGCACCCACCGCCGACGCCCGTGGGACGGCCTCCTGGTCGCTCTGGCGCCCGCCTTCGCCCTCACGGCCACCATCAACTGGGATCTCCTCGCCGTCGCCCTGCTGGCCGCCGCGATGCTGATGTGGTCACGAGGCCGCGTGCTGGCGTTCGGTGTGCTGATCGGGCTCGCCACGGCCGCGAAGTTCTACCCCTTCCTGGTGCTGGGGCCGCTCTTCCTGCTCTGCTGGCGGGCCGGCAGATGGCGCGAGTTCGGCACGGCCCTGCTCGGTGCCGTGGGAGCCTGGCTCGTGGTGAACCTTCCGGTCATGTACTTCGCCCCGGAAGGGTGGGCGAAGTTCTACAGCTTCAGCCACGACCGCGGCGTCGACTTCGGTTCGGTCTTCCTGTTCATCTCGCAGTGGCTGAAGATCACGATCACCCCCGACGCCGCGAACAACTGGGCGCTGGTGATGATGGTGCTCGCCTGCGTGGGACTGACCGTCCTCACGCTCACCTCCCCGCGACGCCCCCGCTTCGCCCAGCTCGCCTTCCTGATCGTCGCGGTGTTCATCCTCACCAACAAGGTCTACTCGCCGCAGTACGTGCTCTGGCTGGTTCCGCTCGCCGCACTGGCCCGGCCGCGCTGGCGGGACTTCCTGATCTGGCAGGCGTGCGAGGTCACGTACTTCCTGGGGATCTGGCTGTACCTCGCGTACACGACCAGTGGTGACGCCCACAAGGGCCTGCCGACGGACGGGTACCAGGTCGCCATCCTCGTCCACCTGGTGGGGACCCTGTACCTCTGCGCCGTGGTCGTCCGCGACATCTTCATGCCGGAGCGCGACCCGGTTCGCCGGGCGGGCGACGACGACCCCTCGGGCGGTGTGCTGGACGAGTCCGAGGACGTCTTCGTCCTCGGTGCGGCGGCCCATCCGCCGCGGCATGCGGCCCACTTCGAGGGGCCTCAGGTCGAGTGGGGCAGCCGCCCCGCACCGGTAGGCGAGGGTTCGCCCTGAGCGAACAGGACGTAGCGAGGCCACGAGAAAGGCCGTACACGGAGACCCGTGTACGGCCTTTCTGCTGCTGTGGTCCGGTGGAATCCCGGGCTCAGCGCTCGACGATGCGGTCGAACTGCGTGGTGGTGTGCCGCAGATGCGCCACCAGTTCGTCGCCCACCTTCGGTTCCGTGGCGTCCGACGGCACGAAGAGGATCGACACCTGCATGTGCGGCGGCTCGGCGAACCAGCGCTGCTTGCCCGCCCAGACGAACGGAGAAAGGTTCCGGTTGACCGTCGCGAGGCCGGCGCGTGCGACGCCCTTGGCGCGCGGCATGACGCCGTGCAGCGCCTTCGGGGCCTCCAGGCCCACGCCGTGCGACGTACCGCCCGCCACGACGACCAGCCAGCCGTCGGAGGCCGTCTTCTGCTGCCGGTAACCGAAGCGGTCGCCCTTGGAGACCCTCGTGACGTCCAGGACGGCTCCGCGGTACTCGGTGGCCTCGTGGTCGCCCAGCCACAGCCGCGTGCCGATCCGGGCCCGGAAGCGGGTCTGCGGGAACTGCTGCTGGAGCCGCGCGAGTTCCTCGGCCTTGAGGTGGCTGACGAACATCGTGTGCAGCGGCAGTCGGGCGGCGCGCAGGCGGTCCATCCAGCCGATGACCTCCTCGACGGCGTCCGAGCCGTCGGTGCGGTCGAGCGGCAGGTGGATGGCGAAGCCCTCCAGCCGGACGTTCTCTATGGCGGCGTGCAGATGGGGCAGGTCCTGCTCGCTGACTCCGTGGCGCTTCATCGAGGACATGACCTCGATGACGACACGGGCCCCCACAAGGCCGTACACGCCGTCCACGGACGACACGGAGCGGATGACGCGGTCGGGCAGCGGCACGGGCTCCTCGCCCCGCCTGAACGGCGTCAGCACCAGCAGGTCGCCACCGAACCAGTCCTTGATCCGGGCGGCCTCGTAGGTGGTGCCGACCGCGAGGATGTCCGAGCCGAGGCGCGTGGCCTCGTCCGCGAGCCGCTCGTGGCCGAAGCCGTAGCCGTTGCCCTTGCAGACGGGGACCAGCCCCGGAAACTGCTCGGACACGTGCTTGTGGTGTGCCCGCCAGCGCGCGGTGTCGACGTAGAGCGTGAGCGCCATGGCCGGTCCCGGAACCTTTCTCGTGGCTGCGGTGTATCAGAGGTATGAAAGGAAATTGTGGCGGATCCGCCGGACCTACGGGGCGACGCCGTGCCGGAAATACGGCTCGGCGGCTGGTCCCGGCTGGTTCAGCGGCGCGACATGTAGATGTCGAGCGCCTTGTGGAGCAGCTTGTTGAGGGGGAAGTCCCACTCGCCGAGGTACTCCGCGGCCTGGCCGCCGGTGCCCACCTTGAACTGGATGAGGCCGAAGAGGTGGTCTGTCTCGTCCAGAGAGTCGGAGATGCCGCGCAGGTCGTAGACGGTCGCGCCGAGGGCGTACGCGTCGCGCAGCATCCGCCACTGCATCGCGTTCGAGGGCCGGACCTCACGGCCGATGTTGTCCGAGGCTCCGTAGGAGTACCAGACGTGCCCACCGACGACGAGCATCGTCGCGGCCGACAGGTTCACGCCGTTGTGGCGCGCGAAGTACAGCCGCATGCGGTTGGGGTCCTCGGTGTTGAGGGCCGTCCACATGCGCTGGAAGTACGAGAGCGGGCGGGGCCGGAAGTGGTCGCGCACGGCCGTGATCTCGTACAGCCGCTGCCACTCCTCCAGGTCCTGGTAGCCACCCTGGACGACCTCGACGCCGGCCTTCTCGGCCTTCTTGATGTTGCGGCGCCACAGCTGGTTGAAGTTCTTGTGGACCTCTTCCAGGGAGCGGTTCGCGAGCGGCACCTGGAAGACATAGCGGGGCTGGACGTCGCCGAAGCCGGCGCCGCCGTCCTCGCCCTGCTGCCAGCCCATGCGGCGCAGCTTGTCGGCGACCTCGAAGGCGCGCGGCTCGATGAAGTCGGCCTCGATGTCACGCAGGCGCTTGACGTCGGGGTTCTGGATGCCGCCCTTGATGGACGTGGCCTCCCAGCGCCGGATGATCACCGGCGGGCCCATCTTCACGGAGAAGGCGCCCTGCTGCTTGAGGTGCGCGAGCATCGGCTGGAGCCAGTCATCGAGGTTCGGCGCGAACCAGTTGATGACCGGGCCCTCGGGGAGATACGCGAGATAGCGCTTGATCTTGGGCAGCTGTCGGTAGAGAACCAGACCCGCTCCGACCATCTCGCCGGTCCGGTCGTCGAACCAGCCGAGGTTCTCGGAGCGCCACTCCGCCTTGACATCTGCCCAGGCCGGGACCTGCATGTGGCTTGCCGAGGGCAGGCTCTGGATGTATGCCAGATGCTGCTCTCGACTGATGGTCCTCAGGGTCAGGCTCATTCGGGGCGCTCCTCGGGCTGGTGTGTCCCCATGGGTTCAGGGGCTCCGGCTCTCGCGCCGAAGCCTACTGCGCCCTGCGAGCGCCCCGTCTGGCCGTATGGAACCTGGGCCCCGGGCAGGGTGTGGAGGGGGTCCCGGGGTCAGGGGAAAACGGGCGTTCGGGTCAGAAGAGACCGCCGAAGAGGCCTCCGTGCGCCATGCCGAGGAAGAAGCCCACGGCCGAGGCACCGAGTCCCAGGATCAGGCCGAACCGCTCACGCGTCGTCTCGGAGATGAACTGGCCGTACGCACCGGTGAGGATGCCGATCAGGCCGGCCCACGAACTGATCAGATGGAGGCTGTCGAACATCGCCGTGACGAAGGCAGTGATTCCGAGCACCAGGGTCACTGCGAGCAGGGAGTCCTGGAGTGGATGAGGCTTGCCGTCCGTGGCGAAGAGGGATCCGGTCGAGCCAGTGGTGTTGGGTCGCAATACCTGTGCCATGAGGCACCTCCTGCGGAAGGCCGCGCATCGTAGCGCCTTACACACCCGATGTGTACAGACTGACGGTCCCCCCGGTCGGATTTCAACCGGAAGCCACCGTGCAGGTAGTCTGTACCGTCTGCACCGGTGTCTGCCCAGGTTGTGTCCGGGTCGAAACCCAGGTCACAGCACTGATGGCGTCTGGCTACTCCGTTCGGTTCACCGACGGGGACACCCGATTGTCAGTGGCGACCGATACCGTTGCGTACGCATCACAACCCTCCTGCCACGGAACGACCGTGGCCGCTGAGTCCAAAGGAGGTGGGTTCCACATGCGTCACTACGAGGTGATGGTCATCCTCGACCCCGATCTTGAGGAGCGCGCTGTCTCTCCCCTGATCGAGAACTTCCTCTCCGTGGTCCGTGAGGCCAACGGAAAGGTCGAGAAGGTCGACACCTGGGGCCGTCGTCGTCTCGCGTACGAGATCAAGAAGAAGCCCGAGGGCATCTACTCGGTCATCGACCTGCAGGCCGAGCCTGCGGTCGTCAAGGAGCTCGACCGCCAGATGAACCTGAACGAGTCGGTCCTCCGGACCAAGGTCCTCCGCCCCGAGACCCACTGAGCTCTCCCGCTCAGCTGAACTCGGGATTCGAGTAGCAGCACCAAGCAGCCAGCAGCAAACCCGCCGAGAGGTTCCCCATGGCAGGCGAGACCGTCATCACGGTCGTCGGCAATCTTGTCGACGACCCCGAGCTGCGCTTCACCCCTTCCGGTGCGGCGGTCGCGAAGTTCCGTGTCGCGTCCACCCCCCGCACCTTCGACCGTCAGACCAATGAGTGGAAGGACGGCGAGAGCCTGTTCCTGACCTGCTCGGTCTGGCGTCAGGCGGCGGAGAACGTCGCCGAGTCGCTCCAGCGAGGCATGCGCGTCATCGTGCAGGGCCGGCTGAAGCAGCGGTCCTACGAGGACCGTGAGGGCGTCAAGCGCACGGTCTACGAGCTGGACGTCGAGGAAGTCGGCGCCAGCCTGCGGAACGCCACGGCCAAGGTCACCAAGACCACGGGCCGAGGCGGCCAGGGTGGCTACGGCGGCGGCGGTGGCGGCGGCCAGCAGGGCGGCGGCTGGGGCGGTGGCTCCGGCGGCGGTCAGCAGCAGGGCGGCGCTCCCGCCGACGACCCCTGGGCGACCGGCGCTCCTGCCGGTGGCAACCAGGGCGGCGGCGGTGGTGGTGGCTGGGGCGGCTCCGGCGGCTCCGGCGGCGGCTACTCGGACGAGCCCCCCTTCTAGGGACGGGTTCGTACCCAAACTTCTTGATCACACAGGAGAAACACCATGGCGAAGCCGCCTGTGCGCAAGCCTAAGAAGAAGGTCTGCGCTTTCTGCAAGGACAAGGTCACGTACGTGGACTACAAGGACACGAACATGCTGCGGAAGTTCATTTCCGACCGCGGCAAGATCCGTGCCCGCCGCGTGACCGGCAACTGCACGCAGCACCAGCGTGACGTCGCCACGGCCGTGAAGAACAGCCGTGAGATGGCGCTGCTGCCCTACACGTCCACCGCGCGATAAGGGAAGGGTGACCGACACATGAAGATCATCCTCACCCACGAGGTCTCCGGCCTCGGTGCCGCGGGCGACGTCGTCGACGTCAAGGACGGTTACGCTCGCAACTACCTGATCCCGCGGAACTTCGCGATCCGCTGGACCAAGGGTGGCGAGAAGGACGTCGAGCAGATCCGTCGTGCTCGCAAGATCCACGAGATCGCGACCATCGAGCAGGCCAACGAGATCAAGGCCCGCCTCGAGGGCGTGAAGGTCCGTCTGGCCGTTCGCTCCGGCGACGCCGGCCGTCTCTTCGGTTCCGTCACCCCGGCCGACGTCGCTTCGGCGATCAAGGCTTCCGGTGGCCCCGAGGTCGACAAGCGCCGCATCGAGCTGGGCGCGCCGATCAAGACCCTGGGCGCCCACGAGACGTCCGTGCGTCTGCACCCCGAGGTTGCCGCCAAGGTCAGCATCGAGGTTGTCGCTGCCTGAGTGCAGCGCTCGGCATAGCTGAGAGAAGGGCCGCACCCGAGGGTGCGGCCCTTCTGCGTGCCGTAAGACGCGGCGGTGTCGGTGCCGCGGCGTTTCCGTGCGAGGGAGTCATGTCTTCCTGCGGCGATCGTCGTTTCACGTGAAACCCCCGTTTCACGTGAAACGGGCAGAGCCAGGCGTCAGCGCGTCGCTCCCGTGACGATCCAGCGACCCGATCGGGAGCGCAGCCCCAGAGTCAGGAGCCGGATCGCCATCATCAGCGTCATCGTTGCCCAGAGAGCGGTGAGACCGCCGTCCAGCACAGGGACGAGCAGTGCGACGGGAGCGAAGACCGCCAGGGTGAGCACCATGGCCCACGCCAGATAGGGGCCGTCCCCCGCGCCCATCAGGACTCCGTCCAGGACGAAGACGATTCCGCAGATCGGCTGCGAGAGGGCCACCATGACCAGTGCGGGCAGCGCCGCATCACGCACGACCGAGTCGCCGCTGAACATCGGCAGGAAGAGCGGGCGCGCCACGATGACCAGCAGGCCGAGCACGACGCCGGTGGCGAGACCCCACTGCACCATGCGGCGGCATGCCTCGCGGGCACCCTGAGCGTCGCCCGCGCCGAGGTAGCGGCCGATGATGGCCTGCCCCGCGATGGCGATGGCGTCGAGGGCGAAGGCGAGCAGGCTCCACAGCGACAGGATGATCTGGTGGGCGGCCATGTCGGCGTCCCCGAGCCGGGCGGCGACCGCAGTGGCGATCACGAGAATTGCCCTCAGGGACAGGGTGCGGACGAGCAGGGGCGCGCCGGCCTGGGCGCAGGCCCGTATTCCGGTGGCGTCGGGCCGCAGGGAGGCATTGTGCTTGCGGGCTCCGCGGACGACGACGACCAGATAGACCGCCGCCATCCCGCACTGGGCGATGACGGTTCCCCAGGCGGAACCGGCGATGCCCAGGCCTGCGCCGTAGACGAGGCCGGCATTGAGGGCGGCGTTGGCCACGAATCCGGCGACGGCGACGTACAGAGGCGTCTTGGTGTCCTGGAGTCCGCGCAGGACACCGGTCGCGGCGAGCACGACGAGCATGGCCGGGATACCGAGCGTCGAGATCCGTAGATACGTGGTCGCGTAGGGGGCGGCCGTGGCGGAAGCGCCGAACCAGTCCATGAGGGCCGGTGCTGTCGGCAGCACGACGGCGATGACGGCCGCGCCGATCAACAGAGCGAGCCAGATGCCGTCCATGCCCTGCCGGATCGCGGCCCGGATATCGCCCGCGCCGACGCGGCGGGCGACGGCGGCCGTGGTGGCGTAGGCGAGGAAGACGAAGACGCCGACGGCTGTCATGAGGAGGGTCGAGGCGACGCCGAGGCCGGCCAGCTGGGCAGTGCCGAGGTGGCCGACGATGGCGCTGTCGGCGATCACGAAGAGAGGCTCGGCGACGAGTGCGCCGAAGGCCGGAACGGCCAGCGCGACGATCTCTCGGTCGTGCCGGCGTAGGACGGCCCTGGGTGCCGCGGGAGCCTGTGTCATGAGCACCAATCTAATCTTCCACAGGTAAGAGATGCAAGGTGATAAAGACCCTTACCAACCGTCGGGTCGGACGCGTCGCGTCACATCATTTGCAGCGATCTTGGTCCGACTGGGGAAGTTTTTCTTCTGCACACCCGGTGGATGGGAGAGTCGCAGGTCAGGGGCGTTTTTCTGAAGTGGCTGAGGGCTTGTTCACAGGGCTGTCCACCGTGTCGTGCACAGGTTTTGCCGAGTTCTCCACAGCATCGGGCCCGTCGTCCACATGGCCTGTGGATAACCAGATTGGCTGACGGTGCCCGCGGGCCTAACGTGGTGCGGCGCCCGCTCTCTCCTCCGTCCTCGGAAAGCTCGCAAAACCGACGCGTCAGAACCGGAGTTGGGCCGCTCAGTTGTCAGTGCTGTGCCGTAGAAATGAGGGGCACGGCTAGGTCCGCTCGGCGGACGGGAGGAGGTCGCTCGGTGAGTATTTCCGAGCCCTTGGACGATCCCTGGGCCGACAGCGGGCCCAGTGATCGTCTGCCTTCTTCCCGTCAGCGCCGAGACGTGCGTGGCCGTGACGAGCAGCACGACCGTGACCGGGACACCGGTTCGTGGGAGAGCGGCGGTTCGGCCTTCGAGCGTGTGCCCCCACAGGACCTGGACGCCGAGCAGTCCGTCCTCGGCGGCATGCTGCTGTCCAAGGACGCCATCGCGGATGTCGTGGAGGTCCTCAAGGGACACGACTTCTACCGGCCCGCCCACGAGACCATCTACCAGGCGATCCTCGACCTGTACGCGAAGGGGGAGCCGGCCGACCCGATCACCGTCGCGGCCGAGCTCACCAAGCGGGGCGAGATCACCAAGGTCGGCGGAGCACCGTACCTGCACACCCTGGTGCAGACGGTCCCGACCGCGGCGAACGCCGAGTACTACGCCGAGATCGTGCACGAGCGAGCGGTCCTGCGCCGCCTGGTCGAGGCGGGCACCCGCATCACGCAGATGGGATACGCGGCCGACGGCGACGTCGACGAGATCGTCAACAGCGCCCAGGCGGAGATCTACGCCGTCACCGAGCAGCGCACCACCGAGGACTATCTGCCGCTCGGCGACATCATGGAGGGCGCGCTCGACGAGATCGAGGCGATCGGCTCGCGATCGGGGGAGATGACCGGTGTACCCACCGGATTCACCGACCTCGACTCGCTCACCAACGGCCTGCATCCGGGCCAGATGATCATCATCGCGGCCCGTCCCGCCATGGGTAAGTCCACGCTCGCCCTGGACTTCGCCCGCGCCTGCTCGATCAAGCACAACATGCCCAGCGTGATCTTCTCGCTCGAAATGGGCCGCAACGAGATCGCGATGCGTCTGCTGTCCGCCGAGGCACGTGTGGCCCTGCACCACATGCGGTCCGGCACGATGACCGACGAGGACTGGACCCGTCTCGCCCGCCGGATGCCGGACGTCTCCGCCGCCCCGCTCTACATCGACGACTCTCCGAACCTGTCGATGATGGAGATCCGCGCCAAGTGCCGCCGCCTCAAGCAGCGCAACGACCTGAAGCTGGTCGTCATCGACTACCTCCAGCTGATGCAGTCGGGCGGCAAGCGGTCCGAGAGCCGGCAGCAGGAAGTCTCCGACATGTCGCGAAACCTGAAGCTGCTGGCCAAGGAGCTGGAGCTGCCGGTCATCGCGCTCTCGCAGCTCAACCGTGGCCCCGAGCAGCGAACCGACAAGAAGCCCATGGTCTCCGACCTGCGTGAGTCCGGCTCGATCGAGCAGGACGCCGACATGGTGATCCTGCTGCACCGTGAGGACGCGTACGAGAAGGAGTCTCCGCGCGCGGGCGAGGCCGACATCATCGTCGGCAAGCACCGTAACGGCCCGACGGCCACGATCACGGTCGCCTTCCAGGGCCACTACTCGCGCTTCGTGGACATGGCACAGACCTGACCGGGAGCCGGCGATGGCGTGGAGCCGCGGAAATGCGCTCGACGTCCGGTCACCTGCCGGGTGGACTGGGGGCATGACGACACCCCAGGAACTTCTGCTGCCCGCCACTCGCCGAGCGTTGTTGCACCGTATCGCCGTAGCGCAGAGCGAGGGGCGGGCGCCGTCGCTGGTCGCGGCGGTCGTCCGGGGCGGGGAGACCGTGTGGCACGGGGCCAGGACCTCGGTGGACGGACACGGTCCGGACGAGAACGTGCAGTACCGGATCGGCTCCATCACCAAGACCTTCACCGCCGTCCTGGTCCTGCGTCTGCGCGACGAGGGTGTGCTGGATCTTGGTGATCCGCTGGAGAAGCACCTGCCGGGCACGGGAGCGGGGGAGGTCACCGTCTCCGAACTGCTCGCGCACACTGGTGGGCTGGCCGCCGAGTCGCCCGCGCCCTGGTGGGAGCGCACACCGGGATCGCTGCGCCCCGAGCTCGCGGATGTCCTGGGTGAGCAGCCCTTCCGGCATTCCGTCGGACGGCGGCACCACTACTCGAACCCCGGCTTCACGCTGCTGGGCGCGCTGGTCGAGGAGCTGCGGGGCGCCCCGTGGGAAGAGGTGCTGCGGCGGGAAGTGCTCGAACCGCTGGGCCTGCACCGCACGAGCGGTCGGCCCGAGATGCCGCACGCGGGCGGCTGGGCGGTGCATCCCTGGGCGGATGTGATGATGCCCGAGCCCGCGGAGGACCTCGGCAGGATGGCCCCGGCGGGTCAACTGTGGTCCACCACCGGTGACCTGGCGCGCTTCGCCGTCTTTCTCGCCCGGGGTGACGACCGGGTGCTGAGCGCGGACTCCGTGCGGGAGATGCGGACGCCCGCCGCTCCGCCCGAGACTGCGGACCTGGCCGCGGGGTCCGGCTACGGCCTCGGCATACAGATCGCGCACCGGGACGGCCGGACCCTGGTGGGGCACTCCGGCTCGCTGCCCGGGTTCCTGGCCGGCCTCGCGATCGGTGTGGACGACGACGTCGCGGCGGTCGTGCTCACGAACTGCACCTCGGGCCCGGCCGCGTTCACCGTGGCCGCCGATCTCGTGCGGATCGTGGCGGAGGCCGAGCCGAGGATTCCCGATGCTTGGCGGCCGGTGGCCGAGGCCGACAGCGCCCTCCTGGAGCTGGTGGGGCAGTGGTACTGGGGGACTCAGGGGTTCGGGCTGCGATGGCGGGCCGACGGCCGGCTCTCGCTGGAGCCGCTTACGGGTGTCGGCCGCGGCGCGCGCTTCCGGCCGAATGCCGACGGAAGCTGGACGGGACTCGACGGCTACTACGCGGGGGAGGTCCTGCGGGCCGTACGGCGCCCTGACGGCTCGGTGAGCCATCTGGACCTCGGTTCGTTCGTGTTCACCCGTCAGCCGTACGGCGACGGGTCTTCCGTGCCGGGTGGAGTGGATCCGGAGGGCTGGCGGGGGATCCAGTAGCCGACGCCATGAGAGGCGGCCCGTTTCACGTGAAACGGGCCGCCTCTGTCCTCTGCGCGTCTCAGAGGGGGAGTTTGAAGCCGACGTGCGAAGCGGTGAAGCCGAGACGCTCGTAGAAGCGATGGGCGTCGGTGCGTGTGACGTCGGAGGTCAGCTGGACCAACTGGCAGTCCTGGCGGCGGGATTCCCCGATCGCCCATTCGATGAGCTGGGTTCCCAGGCCGCTGCCGCGCTCGTCGGCGTGGATGCGCACGCCTTCGATCACGGAGCGCGTCGCCCCCTTGCGTGACAGCCCAGGGATCACCGTGAGCTGAAGCGTTCCGACCACGCGGCGCTCGCGAACGGCGACCATCAGATGCTGATTCGGGTCACCGCTCAGGCGTTCCAGGGCGGCGAGATACGGGCTCAGGTCGTCGAGTGACTCACGTTGCGCGCCGAGCGGGTCGTCCGCGAGCATCGCGACGATCTCAGGCACGTCGTCGGCGACCGCGGCACGTATTTCAAGATCTCCCATGAGCGCACCCTACGCAGGTGCCAGGGGCTGCGCCGGCACGCTCGCCGACTCCACGACCCGGACCAGCGGCGCCAGTTCGGGGTTCTTCGCGGCCTCGTCGAGCGCTTCCCGCAAAGCGGCGTCATTGGTGGGCCGGGCCTCGTCGAGGAGCTGGAGTCCCGCCTCGCTGACGTTCGTGTAGATGCCGCGGCGGTCGGTCGGGCACAGGTAGCGCGAGAGCAGCCCGCGGTCCTCGAGGCGGGTGACGAGCCGTGTGGTGGCGCTCTGGCTCAGCACGACCGCGTCCGCGACCTGCTTCATCTGGAGATGACCGCCTTCACCGTCGTGCTGCCGGCTCAGGACGTCGAGCAGCGAGTACTCCCGCACGCTCAGGTCGTGCTCGGCCTGCAGAGCTCGCTCGATGTGGGCCTCGATCCTCCCGTGCAGCAGGGAGAGAGCGCACCAGCCCTGAGAGAGGGCGGTGAGCGCGGGGTCCGTGGCTGTCATGGCGTTTTCCTCCGTCCCGGAGCGGCTGAAGCCCAGGATAGACCACAATCGAAATATCCCGCGGTTGCACATAGCCCGCGTCTGCAACTATTGTGAACGCACGCAAAGCGCTCCTGCAATCTTTTGGGAAGGTGTACCCCACCATGCCTCTCGCGCTCCTGGCCCTCGCGATCGGGGCCTTCGGAATCGGGACGACCGAGTTCGTGATCATGGGCGTACTGCCCGAGGTCGCGGGTGACTTCGGTGTCTCCATCCCCACAGCCGGTCTGCTGGTGACCGGATACGCCCTCGGCGTGGTGATCGGAGCCCCGATCATGACCGCGCTCGGCACACGGGTGTCCCGTAAGCGGATGCTGATGCTGCTCATGGGGCTGTTCGTGATCGGCAACCTGCTCTCCGCCGTCGCGCCCGCTTTCGGACTGATGCTGGTGGGACGAGTGATCGCCTCCCTCGCTCACGGCGCCTTCTTCGGCATCGGCTCCGTGGTGGCCGCCGAGCTGGTCGCGCCGGAGAAGAAGGCCGGCGCGATCGCCATGATGTTCAGCGGTCTCACCGTCGCCAATGTCGTCGGTGTCCCGCTGGGCACACTGATCGGGCAGTCGGCGGGCTGGCGCGTCACCTTCGCGGGCGTAGCGGCGCTCGGTGTGATCGGGCTGCTGGGCATCGCCAAGCTGGTTCCCGAGCTGCCCAAGCCGGAGGGCGTGCACCTGCGGCACGAGCTGGCCGCCTTCAAGAACGTCCAGGTCCTGCTGGCGATGGCGATGACCGTGCTCGGCTTCGGCGGCGTCTTCGCGGCCATCACGTACATCGCGCCGATGATGACGCATGTCGCGGGCTTCGCCGACGGCTCCGTCACCTGGCTGCTGGTCCTGTTCGGCCTCGGCATGGTCGGCGGGAACCTGATCGGCGGCAGGTTCGCCGACCGCTCGCTGATGCCGATGCTCTACGTCTCCCTGGGCGGTCTCGCGATCGTGCTCGCCCTGTTCACCGTCACCGCGCACAACAAGATCCTCGCGGCCGTCACGATCGCTCTGATCGGAGCACTGGGCTTCGCCACCGTGCCGCCGCTGCAGAAGCGCGTCCTCGACCAGGCATACGGCGCCCCCACGCTCGCCTCGGCCGTGAACATCGGCGCCTTCAACCTCGGCAACGCCCTCTCGGCGTGGCTCGGCGGCCTCGTCATCGCGGCCGGCCTCGGCTACACCGCTCCCAACTGGGTCGGCGCCGTCCTTGCCGCGAGCGCCCTCGTCCTCGCCGTCGTCTCGGCCGCGTTGGAGCGCCGCACGGAGACGCCCGGCGCCGGCGCCGTCGTCGCCGGCGCCGCGCCCGCCGAGCAGCGGGCCGCCGTCCACCACTGAGCCGAGCCGATCAGGGAGCGAGGCCAGGGCCGTCCCCGCTCCCGCCGGCTCAGCACCACCCCGCAACACCCCCGAGAAGGAGAAGACCCCTCATGAGCACCACCACTGCCGTCGCCCCGCTGACCATCGAGGACGCCGAGGTTCTCGTCACCGCGGCCCGCCACGCAGCCGAGGCGGCTGGTGTCCGAGTCAGCGTCACCGTCCTCGACGCGGGCGGTCACCTGCTCGCCTTCCGACGTGACGACCAGGCCGTGCTGATCTCCGGTGAGACCAGCACCCGCAAGGCCTACACGGCGCTCCAGTTGAACTCCGCCACCGCCGACCTCGTCGACGCGGTTCAGCCCGGAGGCCTCTTCCACACTCTGCCGACCGCACTCGATCGTCCCCTGCTGTTCATCGCGGGTGGTGTCCCGGTCCACCGGGACGGACGGCTGATCGGCGCGATCGGGGTCGGTGGCGGCATGCCGGACCAGGACCACGGTTTCGCCTCCGCAGCGGTCGAGACGCTCGTCTGACACGACCCGACCGGCGAAGCCCCGGCCGAGGTCCGCTCCGAGCGAGGCACGCCACGCTCCGGCCCAAGCCCTGTCCGACGCGGGCCGTTCGGCTCCGGCAGGCATCGGCAAGGAAGTGCCGGCCCCACCGTCTGGTGGGGCCGGCACTTCCATCTGCGCATGCTGAGGAGCGCTCGGCCGGCCGGTCCACGGTCATGGCCCGGCATCCGCTCCTGACGCCAGGCACCCCACCCGGTCCTGCTACCCGGCGGCCACCGTCAGGGGCGCGAACCGTCGCGTCCAGTCCCCGGGCAGCTCCGGGATTCCGTAGGTCATGACCGCGTTGAAGGCGACGGACGCCAGGCCGTGCTCTTTCACCCACGACAGCAGCTCTTCGTGCCGCACGTCGATATCGGTACGCAGCGGACGGTCGGTGTGGGCGGCGAGCGAGGCGATGAGGGCCTTCGCCGTCTCCGTGTCGCGAGCGATCAGCGGGCCGACCACGTGGTTGTCCATGTTGGGCCAGGCCGCGCCGTATCCGATGATCCGGCCGCCCTCCTCGGCGACGCGCAACTGATCGGAGAAGGCCGGCAGTCGCGTGATCATGGGCGTGCGATCGGTGCCGAAGACCTCCTCGTCGAGCCGGAGAATCGTGGAGAGATCCTCGGCGGTGGCCGCACGCGTGAAGGCGTCGGGCGCCAGTCCGTCTGGAGTGAAGACTCCACGGACCATCTCGGCGCGGCCGGTGACCTTGAAGCCCAACTCCTCGTAGAGCGGCCGGCCGTACGGGGTGGCGTGCAGGGTCAGTGGCGTGGTGCCCATCTCGGTGACGACATGGTGCATGAGTCGACGTCCGACACCCTTGCGGGCATGACGCTCGGCGACGAGCACCATGCCGATCGCGCCCAGTTCAGGTCGCTCCCGCGGGCCGTACTCGGTCACGACGCACGCGGTGACGAGGCCGCCGTCCGGGTCGTCGATTCCGTAGCCGGTTCCCGCCGCGAGCAGGAGACCCCACTTGTGTTCCTCGCGCGGCCACCCCCGGTTCTCGGACAGGTCGGCACAGGCGGTGAGATCGCGAGGCGTCAGGCGGCGGACGGGCAGATCGGCGAGGAAAGGTGTCGACACGCAGGTCAGGCTGTCCGACCTGCAGCCCTGACGTCCACCGGTTTGCGGCCGGATGTACGTGCTTTTGGCCACGACATACACAGCCGCGCGGCACGCGGATAGATGTTTCACGTGAAACAACGCGGACAGGGGCATTCCAGTGCCGCTGTTTGCCGAATCGGCGGAACCGGCGGAAATTGCCGACATCGCATCCAAGGTGGAGATCACGAAGTGGCCATGTGAAGGGTTCGGGGAGGTCCGGGGTGATCTGTCGGACGCTTGCGAATGCCTGTGAATTGGGCTGCCCTGCACGGCAATTGAGCGACATCGATGGATCGCCCCCGGGCTGTTCACGGGGAGAGCAGAGAGGGCTTGTGCCTGGGGCGCCTGCCGGTATGGTCGACTCCGGTTCACCCCCGCCGAGACGTAAGTGCGTCCTCAGGGGCTGAACGCAGGCCAATGCAGCCTAACGGGACGGAGAGATCGAAGACCCGCATTTTCCGTTGTGCGACCGGGCGTTGACGCGGCGTGGCATGCTGCGGTGAGGCCAGTGCGGCCAATGTCACATTCCCTCCTTACTTGTCCGTACGTGACGGGAACGCGGGTTCAATGTGGCCGCATTGGCCGACGGGGACTGAATCGGAAAAGAGGGCAAGCCGTCTGCGGGGGAAAGTAGGCATCTTCCGACCGCGGAGGTGCGCAGACCGATCGAAAGATGTTCGAGGCGAGGCACACCATGGACGCTCCGACCACGGCGTCGGCCGACAAGGGCACTTCCGGCGGCAACGGCGGGGGCGGTTGGTTCACACCGCGCCAGGAACCGGCGCCTGCCGACGGTGATCAGGGGGCATCCGACGGCCGTCGGCTCGCAGCGATGCGCCCCGTCGGCCGGCCCACCACTCCGCAGGACGAGCCCGCCCAGGAAGCGGACCGACGGACGCCGCCCACGACGCCGGCCGCGCAGGAACGAATATCCCCGTCGGTGCAGGCTCCCCGTGGCGCTGCAGCCCACGCGTCACAGGCACCCGGTGGCGCGGCACCGCAGACTTCCTACCAAGGGGCGCCGTACGCGCCCGGGCGTCCCGAGCCGGAGCCCGCCGGCGGAGCCGCACAACCCGTGTCAGGGGCCCCGCAGCCCGCGTACGGCTCTCCCCGGCCCGCATACGGCACCCCGCAGCCGGAATCCGTCCCTGCCCCGCGAGGGCCCGAACGGACGCCCTCCCCGATACCGCCCGACGCCGTGCTGATCCGCCGGACCATGGCGGAGGTCGGCCCGGTGGCCGACAAGGTCACCTCCTACTTCTACGCGCTGCTGTTCGTGCGCCACCCGGAGCTGCGCCAGCTGTTCCCCGCCGCGATGGACACGCAGCGAGACCGGCTTCTCAGGGCCCTGCTGACCGCCGCCGAGCACATCGACAACACCGAAGTCCTCGTGGCGTATCTGCAGAACCTCGGCCGTGGACACCGCAAGTACGGCACCAGACCGGAGCACTACCCGGCCGTCGGCGAGTGCCTGATCGGCTCGCTCAGCAGGTATGCCTCTGGGAGCTGGGACGCCGAGACGGAGGCGGCTTGGGTGCGTGCGTACACGACGATCTCCCAGGTCATGATCGACGCGGCGGCAGCGGACGAACTGCTCGCGCCGGCCTGGTGGTACGCCGAGGTGGTCTCGCACGATCTGCGGACCCCGGACGTCGCGGTCGTCACCGTCCGCCCCGACCAGCCCTATCCGTTCCTCGCCGGCCAGTACACGAGCTTGGAGACGCCGTGGTGGCCGCGGATCTGGCGCCACTACTCCTTCGCCTCGGCTCCCCGCTCCGACGGTCTGCTGTCGTTCCATGTGAAGGCGGTTCCGGCGGGGTGGGTGTCCAACGCCTTGGTGCACCGCGCCCGGCCCGGCGACATCATCCGGCTCGGCCCGCCCGCCGGTTCGATGACCGTCGACCACACCACCGACAGCGGTCTGCTCTGTCTGGGCGGCGGCACGGGCATCGCGCCGATCAAGGCCCTGGTCGAGGATGTCGCCGAGCACGGTGAGCGGCGCCCGGTCGAGGTGTTCTACGGCGCACGCACCGACCACGACCTGTACGACATCGACACGATGCTGCGGCTTCAGCAGAGCCACCCCTGGCTTGCCGTACGGCCGGTCGTCGACCAGCAGGCCCACCTTCAGCTGCCGGACGTCGTCCGTGAATACGGGCCGTGGAACGAGTACGACGCGTATCTCTCGGGCCCTCCCGGGATGATCCGCAGCGGTGTGGACGCGCTGAGGGACATCGGCATCCCGTCGGACCGCATCCGTCACGACTCGGTGGAGGAACTCGTGACGGCCGGAGACTGATCACGTCTCGGCCGGGACGGTGTGGATCCGTCTCCCGGTCAGGACGGTTCGACGGTCCTCCGGACCGCGACGGTCGGCCCAGATCGGGCGGGACCGCGACGGTCAGCCCAGATCGGGCGCGTGCATCGCCCGTACGCCCTCGATGTTCCCGTCGAGATAGTGCCGCAGGGACAGCGGCACGAGGTGGACGGAGGCGATGCCGACCCGCGTGAACGGCACGCGGACGATCTCGTACTCTCCGATCGGCTCGTCCACCTCAGGACCGTGTCTCTGAGACAGGTCCATGGACTCCAGGCGGCAGACGAAGAAATGCTGCACCTTGACGCCGGTCGCGCCGCCGTCGTCGCCGATGTGCTCGACGGTGTCGACGAAGCAGGGCACTACATCGGTGACCTTGGCGCCGAGCTCCTCGTGCACCTCGCGGTGGAGGGCGTCGACGACGGTCGTGTCCTCCGGTTCGACCCCGCCGCCCGGTGTGAGCCAGTAGGGATCGACGCCGGGCTTGGTGCGCTTGATCAGGATCAGGTCGTCACCATCGAGCAGGATGGCGCGGGCGGTGCGCTTGACCACGGGTCGGACGGTCATGGGAGAAATGTGGCCCGGCTGGTTCCACGTGAAACATCGCGACGCCCCCGAACTGCCGCGACGAGCCGTCAGGCCCAGCCGGCAGCGGCCCGCAGCAGCCATTCGTGCGCCCGGACGATGTGCGGCATGGCCAGCGTGCCCGTGCGCACCACGAGAAAGTAGGTGCGCAGCGGCGGCACGGCCGGGTCGAGCAGCGCCACGACGTCGCCGCGCTCCAGCGCCTCGGTGCACAGATACCGAGGCAGGACGGCGAGGCCGGCGCCCGCGGCCACACAGGCCAGGACGGCACGCAGGTCCGGAACGACAACGGTGCCGGAGGCGGCGGGGCGGGAGTCGAAGACGGAGGCCCAGTAGCGGGCGACCAGGGGCAGCGACTCGTGCACCTCGACGATGGGGAGGTCCTCCAGCGCGTGAGCGCCCTTGCGGCGCAGCTTCCCGGGCCCCACGCGGGCCATCCAGCGCGGAGCGGCGACCAGGACGTGTTCTTCGTCGCAGAGCGGAGTCGCGGTCAGCAGAGCGCCGCGTGGGCGGGCCGTCGTGATGGCCAAATCATGATGTCCGGCAGCAAGCCCTTCCAGGGTCTCCTCGGCGTTGCCGAAGGAGGCGCGCAGCGCCAGGCCCTGGCCGTCGTCGCCGATCAGCTCGGTGAGCGCGGGCAGCGCCCGCTCCGCGGTGAACTCAGGCGGCCCGGCGAGATGGAGAGTGCGCAAGGACGAGTCCTCGTCGAGGCCGGTCTCGGTGATCTCCACGAGGGCGTCGAGGTGCGGTGCCGCCTTGTGGGCCAGCTCGTCGCCGATGGTCGTGGGGGTCACCCCACGGGCCTGGCGCAGGAACAGCGGCCGCCCCAACTGCCGCTCCAGCGTGCGTATCTGCGAGGTGACGGCAGGCTGGGAGAGCCCGAGCAACGCGGCGGCGCGGGTGAAGGAACCGGCCCGGTGCACCGTCACGAACGTGCGCAGCAAGGCCAAATCCATGGTGCCCCTCCCCTCCCAGCACCCCCGCGCGAGCCCTAACTATAAATAAGTCGATAGGTCGCTGTCGCTACTGTGATTGGACACTGACACAGAGTCAACTAGCCTTGGTCGCGCGGTTCTTCGCGCGCAGAACCGGGACGGTCCGAGCCACGAGGGGGGAGGCTCGGACCGTCCGTCGTGCGTAGGGGAGCACCGATCCCGCGGCTGCGCACGACGCCCCGGCTCAGCGGTCGCTCAGAAGGCCTTCACTCCGCGGACTCGTCGAGTGCCCGCAGCAGGTCCGCCACCAAGTCCTCGGGGTCCTCCGCACCGACGGAGAGGCGGACGAAGCCTTCCGGCACCGCGTCCCCGCCCCAGCGCCCCCGCCGTTCCGCCGTGGACCGGACGCCGCCGAAGCTCGTCGCGTCGTCCACCAGACGCAGCGCGTCGAGAAAACCGTCGGCACGCTCGCGCGTGGGCAGCGTGAAGGACACCACACATCCGAACCGCCGCATCTGCTGAGCGGCGATCTTGTGCGAGGGGTCGTCGGGCAGACCGGGATAGCGCAGCCCCGACACCTCGGGCCGCTCCCGCAGGGCCTCGGCGACGATCAGGGCGCTGGAGGTCTGCCGGTCGGCGCGCAGCTGGAGGGTGGCGAGCGAGCGGTGCGCGAGCCAGGCCTCCATGGGGCCGGGGATCGCGCCGACGATCTTCCGCCAGCGCTTCACCGGGACCATCAGCGCGCTGTCGCGGGCGGTGACGTACCCCAGCAGGATGTCGCCGTGCCCGGTGAGCATCTTGGTGCCGCTCGCGACCGAGAAGTCCGCGCCGAGCTCCAGCGGGCGCTGTCCGAGCGGAGTGGCCAGGGTGTTGTCGACGGCGACGAGTGTGCCCTGCGCGTGGGCCGCCGTGACCAGCCGCCGGACGTCGCACACGTCGAGGCCCGGGTTCGACGGCGTCTCGATCCACAGAAGCTTCGCGCCGTCGAGCACCTCCAGCTGGGCGTCGCCGGCGGTCGGGGCGGTGCGCACCTCGATGCCGTACGCGGTCAGCTGCTCGCGCACCAGCGGGAGCACCTGATAGCCGTCGTCCGGCAGGACCACGACGTCCCCGGCGCGCAGCTGGGAGAAGAGGACGGCGGAGATGGCGGCCATGCCCGAGGGGAAGGCGAGGGTCTCGACGCCGTCCAGCCCGGGGGCCTCCAGCTCGCCGATGGCGCGCTCCAGGAGCGTCCAGGTCGGGTTCTCGTCACGGCCGTAGGCGTAGGGGCCGGTGGGATCGCCGGGCAGGTGGAAGTGCGCGGCGAAGACCGGTCCCGGAAGCGTCGGCTCGTACTTGACGGGCTCGGGCAGCCCGGCCCGCACCGCGCGCGTGCCGTCACCGCTCGGCGCGACGAAATCCCCTGAGGTCATGAGACCTGTCCCTCCACTTGCTCCTGTACAGCGGCGAGCAGACCGACGCTCGCCGCCTCCACCATCTCAAGACACTCCTCGAAGCCGTCCATACGTCCGTAATACGGATCCGGGACATCCGGATCGTCGCCCGCGGCGGGGTCGTACGACCGCAGCAGTCTGACCTTGTCGGCGTCCTCGGGAGTGGGCGCGAGCCGGCGCAGCGCCTTGAAGTGGCCGGAGTCGAGGGCGACGACGAGGTCGACGCGGGAGAACCACGAGGCCTGGAACTGCCGGGCGGTGTGGTCGCTCCCGTAGCCGTTCGCTTCCAGGACGGCGACGGTCCGCGGGTCGGCGCCGTCGCCCTCGTGCCAGCCGCCCGTGCCCGCGCTGTCGACCTCGACGAGCTGATCGAGCCCGGCTTCTTCCACACGGGCGCGGAAGACGGACTCCGCCATCGGGGAGCGGCAGATGTTGCCGGTGCAGACGAAACAGACGCGATAGGGCATGGGTACTCAGTCCTTGCCGTCGGGCAGCACGACGTTGAGCGCCCAGGACACGACGGAAATGATCAGGCCGCCCAGGACGGCGGTCCAGAAGCCCTCGACGTGGAAGCTCAGGTCGAGCTTGTCGGCCAGCCACGAGGTGAGCAGCAGCATCAGTGCATTGACCACGAGCGTGATCAGGCCGAGCGTGAGAATGAAGAGCGGGAAGGTCAGGATCTGGACGATGGGCTTGACCAGGAAGTTCACCACGCCGAAGACCAGCGCGACGAGCAGCAGCGTGCCGACCTTCTTGCCGGTGCTGTCCCCCGTGAGGGTGATCTTGTCGAGCAGCCACACCGCGACGGCCAGGGCCCCCGCGTTGGCGAGTGTCTTGACTACGAAATTCTTCATGTGTCTGATCGTGGCAGAAGAGATCGACTGGCGAGCAGGCTGTGCGCACAGCTTGTGGGGTACGAGAGCGGACAAGAGCGATGAAGGCATTCCGGCTGGACGAACTGGAGGCGGAACGCGCCGCCAACGAAGGCGCCTACTTGCAGTTCCTGCGTGAGCGGAACATGTCGGTCGGCCTCTACGCGCTCGACGCGGGTGAGCTCGACCCGCAGAAGCCGCACCAGCAGGACGAGGTGTACTTCGTGGTGAGCGGGCGGGCCTCGATCACGGTCGGACTGGAGACCACGCAGGTGGCGCGCGGCAGCGTCGTCTATGTACCCGCGGGCGTCGCCCACAAGTTCCACCACATCACCGAGGATCTGAGGGTCCTGGTGGTGTTCTCTCCGCCCGAGAGCTGACCGCCGTCTCAGGGTTCCCTAGGGGAACGGTCAGGGGAGGACAAGGGATGCGAGGCCCCTGTACGCGTCTGTCCCGGCCTAGCATCGAAGCAGGACATCGGAGAACCCGGAATCACGGCCCCGGACTTGGGGCGACGGGCGAAGAGAGGTAAGGACGAGGGCGATGCGAGAGATCTTCAGCGGTATGCCGTGGTGGGTGAAGTGGGTCGCGGTGCCGGTCATCGCCCTGGTCGTGTTCGGCGGCCTGATAGCCAGCGTCGTCGGATTCGTCATCGGCCTGCTCTTCAAGCTGCTGATCTTCGTCGCGCTGGTCGGCGGACTGATCTACATCGTGCGGAAGTTCATGGCGGGCTCGTCGTCCCGCAGCGACTGGTGAGACGCGAGAGGGTGAGCGTGGGGTAACGGGTGGGCCGGGAAAGGGAACTCCAGGTTCCCTCGCCCGAGGGAAGTTTCCCGGTGAGGCCGTCTGCGAGCGGTGACAGACGGTTAAAGTCCGGAGCTCGACGCGGGGCCGACCCCCGCGGGCAGCGCACAGCCCCCTCCCGTGTTCCCCCGCACGGGCGGTTCCCCTCGCGCTTCGGGAGTGCCCCTTGGCCACGGTTGACACCGCACCCGCACAATCACCTGCTCCCCCCGTCCAGCGGTCGGGCGGACCCACGGCGTCACGTGTTCCGCCGACCCAGCCCCTGACCACCCCCGGCGAGACGCGCGCCGCGCACCTCCCGCAGGCGCAGGACCCGCCCGTGGAGTCGAACTCCACCACCCTGATCGGCTCGGTCCAGCGTGCGATGCGGCTTCTGGAGGCGGTGGCGTCCCGCGAGCACGGGGCGCCCGCCAAGCAGCTGGCCCGGGAGGCCGGGCTCGCGCTGCCGACGGCGTACCACCTGCTGCGCACCCTCGCCCACGAGGGCTATCTGCGCCGGGACAAGGGACTGTTCTTCCTCGGAGAGTCGGCCGAGCGGCTGAGCAGCAGTGGAGCGCAGCAGAAACGTCGCAGCACGATGAGTGACGCACTGGCGCACTGGCGCGATGCGATCGGTGTGCCCGTCTACTACGCGAACTACCGGGACGGCGAGATCGACGTCATCTGCGTCGCCGACAGCCCGGCCACCCCCGCCGTCGAGGAGTGGGCCGACTTCCGCGAGACCGGCCACGCCCACGCGATCGGCCAGTGTCTGCTGTCCCAGTTGGACGACAAGGCCCGCCGCGACCACCTCGACCGCTATCCGGTGCAGTCGATCACCCCGTACACGGTGCGTGACAACGACAGCCTGTTGCGGCGCCTGGAGCGGACAGGGCGCATGGAGCCGGTCATCGAGCGGCAGGAGTACGCGCTGGGCACGGTCTGCGCCGCCATCCCCATCACCGCGGGCAGCACAGCTGCGACGATGGCCATTTCTCTCCCTTCCCATCAGGCAGAGCGGCTGCTACCCGCCGCGCGCCAATTGCAGAGCGAGATCGGCCGGCTGCTAGGGACACTCGCGATCTCTATCAGTATCTGAAAACTCACTCCTTGTGATCTGTCGTGCACGTTCTGCAAGATTCCAGCAGTGTCAGGGGGACGATTCCTGGCCAGAGCGACGGCAAACGACGGGGTAGGCGATGCGCGAGTCGGTACAGGCAGAGGTCATGATGAGCTTCCTCGTGTCGGAGGAGCTCTCTTTCCGCATTCCTGTGGAACTGCGATACGAGACCTGTGATCCGTACGCGGTGCGGCTGACCTTCCATCTGCCTGGCGATGCGCCGGTGACCTGGGCGTTCGGACGGGAATTGCTGATCGACGGTGTGGGCCGCCCGTGCGGTGACGGTGATGTGCGCATCGCGCCGGCCGACCCGGAGTCCCTCGGCGAGGTCCTGATCCGTCTTCAGGTCGGCGGCGACCACGCACTGTTCCGGTCCGGCGCCGCGCCGCTCGTCGCGTTCCTCGACCGCACCGACAAGCTGGTGCCGCTCGGGCAGGAGCGAGCCCTGGCCGGCTTCGACACGCATCTCGACGAGGCCCTCGACCGCATCCTGGCGGAGGAGCAGAGCGCGGGCTGACGAACGTCCGCATCCTCAAGTGGAGTAACGCTTCCTCACCGTCGGGGCGGTGGGCCGACGGTTTCAGCGCTTACGGCGGCGACCGCCACCGCCGCGCACCGGCGTCCGGGCCCTCGCGGGCTCAGGCACGCTCTGCGCCGCCTCGGGGCGGTCGGCGGCGACGACCAGGGCAGCGAGCGCCGTGGTCACCGGCACGGAGGCGACCAGCCCGATCGAGCCGATCAGGGTGCGCACGATCTCCTCGGCGACGAGTTCGCTGTTGGCCACCGTGGCCACGCTGCTCTGCGCGATCGAGAAGAGCAGCAACAGCGGCAGTGCGGCGCCCGCGTAGGCGAGGACGAGGGTGTTCACGACCGACGCGATGTGGTCACGGCCGATGCGGATGCCCGCGCGGTACAGGCCGCGCCAGCCCATCGTCGGATTCGCCTCGTGCAGTTCCCAGACCGCGGACGTCTGGGTGACGGTCACGTCGTCGAGGACACCGAGCGAACCGATGATGACGCCCGCGAGTAGCAGACCGCTCATGTCGATGGACGGATACAGGCCATGGATCAGGCCGGTGTTGTCGTCGGTGTTACCGGTCAGCGCCGCCCATCCGATGAAGGCGGAGCCGAGCACACCGATCAGCACCAGCGAGAGCAGCGTGCCGATGACGGCCACCGATGTGCGGGCCGAGAGGCCGTGACACATGTAGAGGGCGATCAGCATGATGGCGCTGGAGCCGACGACCGCCACGATCAGCGGGTTCGAGCCCTCCAGGATCGCCGGCAGGATGAAGAACGTCAGGATCAGGAAGCTGATGGCCAGCGCGACCAGCGCCATGACGCCGCGCATCCGGCCCACGACCACGACGACGACCGCGAAGATCCCGGCGAGCAGGGTCAGGGGGAACTTCCGGTTGACGTCGGTGACCGAGTACTGGAGGTCCTTCGGCGCGGACGGCTCGTACGCGACGACGACCTTCTGCCCCTCGTGCAACTGCCGTGTCTGGTCGGGCTGAACGATCTCCGTGAACGTGCGGCCCGTGTCCTTGCCGGTGTCGATCCGGACCGTGGCCTTCTTGCACTCTCCCTTCGCCCGCTGCTGGGTGGACGAGCCCTCGGCGGTGGAGTTGTCGCCGGTCGGCGCCTGCCCCGCGGCGTTCACCGACTTGCAGTCCACCTCGTCGACCTGGGCGACCGTCGCCTGCTGTGTCTGCCGGTCGAAGCCGACGCCGGTCCGCTCGTGGGACGGAGCGCCACCGGGCCAGAGCACCAGGAGACCCACAACGACCGCCGCCGCGAAGGGGATCAGCACCGCGGCGATGACCTTGCGCAGGTGCCGGGAGACGGGTGCGGCCGGGCCGTGGCTGTGACTGTGCGAGTGGCCGTGGCCTCCGCCGGGGCCCTGTCCGTGCCCTCCGCCGGGACTGTGGTCGTGGCCGTCGCCCGGACCGCCGCCGTGCCCGTTGCCGGGACCGTGGCCATGGCCGCCGCCTGGTCCACGGCCACCGCCGGATCCGCGTCCGGAGCCACCACCGGGGCCATGCCTGTGGCCGTCGCCGGAGCCTGCCCCGCGGGGCGGCTCGGACGGTGGGAACGGGGACTGCTGCGTCGTGGTCACCGACCGATCATCGCAAGAACGGCAGGGGCCCTCTGTTCACCGCGCCAGATATGACGCTAGCGTGGAGGCACCTTTGCACACGCGGGAGCTCGGAGCACCGGGCTGAGAGGGCGCTGACCTCCGCCTCAGCGATGTTTCACATGAAACATCGACAGACGGAAGCCGCTGCGTCGACCGCCGAACCTGTTACCGGGTAATGCCGGCGTAGGGAGTAGGTCTCATGACCGACAAGGACGTACGCACGCCTGCCTCCAGCCAGACGGACGGGGCTTCTTCCCCGTCCTCGAACGGCGAGGCCGGGAAGTCCATCGGCTGGCACAAGGGGTACGTCGGGGGTCCGCGCCCCGACGTACGGGTGCCGGTCCGTCAGGTGCACCTCACCAACGGGCAGTCCGTCACGCTGTACGACACCTCCGGCCCGTACACCGATCCATCCGTCGACACCGATGTGCGCAGGGGCCTGGCGCCCCTGCGGGAGAACTGGATCATCGCCCGCGGCGACACCGAGGAATACGCGGGCCGTCCCGTCCGTCCCGAGGACGACGGGATCAAGCACACCTCGCCGCGCGGGGGACTGCGCAACCTCGATGCCGTCTTCCCCGGCAGGCCGCGGCAGCCGCGCCGGGGCCGGGACGGGCAGGCGGTCACGCAGCTCGCGTACGCCCGCCGCGGCGAGATCACGCCCGAGATGGAATTCGTGGCGGTCCGCGAGAACGTCGAGCCCGAGGTCGTACGCGAGGAGATCGCCGCGGGGCGCGCGGTGCTCCCCGCGAACGTCAACCACCCGGAGATCGAGCCGATGATCATCGGTAAGCGGTTCCTGGTGAAGGTCAACGCCAACATCGGCAATTCGGCGGTCACTTCCTCCATCGAGGAGGAGGTCGAGAAGATGACCTGGGCGACCCGCTGGGGCGCGGACACGGTCATGGACCTGTCCACCGGCCGCAACATCCACACCACCCGCGAATGGGTGCTGCGCAACTCCCCCGTGCCCATCGGCACCGTGCCGCTCTACCAGGCACTGGAGAAGGTCGACGGCCGAGCCGAGGAACTGACCTGGGAGATCTACAAGGACACGGTCATCGAGCAGGCCGAACAGGGCGTGGACTACATGACCGTCCACGCGGGTGTGCGGCTGCCGTATGTGCCGCTCACCGCGAACCGCAAGACCGGCATCGTCTCGCGCGGCGGCTCCATCATGGCCGCCTGGTGCCTCGCGCACCACAAGGAGTCGTTCCTGTACGAGAACTTCGAGGAGCTCTGCGAGATCCTCGCCGCGTACGACGTCACGTACTCGCTCGGCGACGGCCTTCGTCCGGGCTCGATCTCGGACGCCAACGACGAGGCGCAGTTCGCGGAGTTGCGCACGCTCGGGGAACTCAACACGATCGCCAAGCGTTTCAATGTTCAGACCATGATCGAGGGCCCGGGACATGTCCCGATGCACAAGATCAAGGAGAACATCGACCTTCAGCAGGAGATCTGCGATGAGGCTCCGTTCTATACGCTCGGCCCGCTGACCACGGACGTCGCGCCGGCGTACGACCACATCACCTCCGGTATCGGGGCCGCGATGATCGCCTGGTGGGGCACGGCCATGCTCTGCTACGTCACACCCAAGGAGCACCTGGGCCTGCCCAACCGTGACGACGTCAAGACCGGCGTCATCACCTACAAGATCGCCGCGCACGCCGCCGACCTCGCCAAGGGGCACCCGGGTGCACAGGAGTGGGACGACGCGCTGTCCGACGCCCGCTTCGAGTTCCGGTGGGAGGACCAGTTCAACCTGGCGCTCGACCCGGACACGGCACGGGAGTTCCACGACGAGACCCTGCCGGCCGAGCCCGCCAAGACAGCCCACTTCTGCTCCATGTGCGGGCCGAAGTTCTGCTCGATGAAGATCAGCCAGAGCATCACCGAGCGATTCGGTGGCGCGGCGGCCGAGGGGGCTTCCCAGGAGAAGATCGCCGAGGGGATGCTCCAGAAGTCGAAGGAGTTCGCGTCCAGCGGCAACCGGGTCTACCTGCCGATCGCGGACTGATCCGACACGGTTCCCGCCGAGTGGCCGGCCCTTCCCTCCCCAAGGAGGGAGGGGCCGTCTCCCGCTCGTGGGCTGACGCGTCCTCAGCCGGCCGAAGGTCCTGGGCTGTCCGACGGGCACCGGTGTGCGTATGGAGCGGTCCCGGGGACGGGTTCGGTTGGCAGACTGGGCCCATGACAGCCACATCCATGAGCAAAGGCGCCAATCTTCCCGTGGCCGCCGAGGCCGTGCAGGTCGTGCTCGGCTGGACCGCCGGGCCTGGTGCGCCGGACGCCGACGCCTCGGCGCTCCTGCTCGGGGCGGACGGACGGGTGAGGGACGACGGGGACTTCGTCTTCTACAACCAGCCGCAGCACGCCTCCGGCGCCGTGCGCCACCTCGGGAAGCGGCAGGACGCCGGCGGCACGACGGACACCGTCGGGGTGGACCTGCGTGCCCTGGAGCCCGCCGTCGAGCGAGTCGTGCTGGGTGCCTCGGCCGACGGCGGCACCTTCGGTCAGCTGTCGGGGCTGATGCTCAGGCTGCTGGACGCCGGGACGGGCCAGGAGCTCGCGCGTTTCGAGATGGAGGCGACGACGGAGACGGCGTTCATCGGCGGCGAGCTCTATCTGAGGGGCGGCCAGTGGAAGTTCCGCGCGGTCGGACAGGGCTACGCCTCCGGGCTGGCGGGCCTCGCCACCGACTTCGGGATCAGTGTGGACGAGGAACCCGCCGCCCCGGAGCCGCCCGTCCCCGGTGCCGCGGCGACGGCCCACCAGGCGCCGATGCCCGCCGCTCCGCCGGCGCCTGCGGCACCCCCGGCTCCGGTGCCCGCCGTTCCGCCCACACCCCCGGCACCTCGTCCACCCGTCCCCGCCATGGCGCCCGCGCCCGCTCCGCCGGTCGTCGGACCGCCGGTTCCCACGGCGCCGCAGGGCACCCCTCCTCGCCTGGTCAAGGGTGAGGAGAACCTGCCCGTGGACATGCGCAAGCGGCTGTCCCTGCGCAAGGAGCAGGTGGCGGTCAGCCTGCGCAAGCACGGCGCGGAGGGTGTCAGGGCCCGCGTCGTGCTGGTCCTCGACGCCTCGGGCTCGATGTCCTTCCTGTATTCACGCGGCGTCGTGGCCGATGTGGTGGAGCGGATGGCCGCGGTGGCCGCGCAGCTGGACGACGACGGGGAGATGCAGGCGTGGACCTTCGCCTCCAACCCGGCCCGGCTGCCGGACATGGTGCTGGGGGAACTGCCCGAATGGCTGGAGCTTCACGTCCGGGTCGGTGAGCTGACCCTGTTCCGGCGCAAGAAGCCGCGCAAGGGTCTGCGGCCGGGGCAGGTGGACATGCGCGCGGTCGGCATCCAGAACGAGGAGCAGAAGGTCATCGCCGAGGTGCGGTCGTTCGTCCGTGAGAACCCGGCCGCCGATCCCACGCTGGTGCTGTTCTTCTCCGACGGCGGCATCTACCGCAACAAGGAGATCGAGAACGAGCTGCGTGCGGCGGTGGAGGAGCCGATCTTCTGGCAGTTCGTGGGCCTGGGCCGGTCGAACTACGGCGTGCTGGAACGGTTCGACGCACTCCCCGACCGACGCGTCGACAATGTCGGCTTCTTCGCCGTCGACGACATCAGCACCGTGCCGGACCCGGAGCTGTACGACCGCTTGCTGTCCCAGTTCCCGGCCTGGACGAGCGCGGCACGGCGTCTGGGCATCGTCCGCAGCTGAGGCCATGAGGCCATGAGGCCATGAGGCCAATGAGACCGAGGCTGTCGCACGGGGGCGCGAGGGCACAGGGAAAGGCCCCGTGCGGGCCCGCGCCGCTGGAGCGCGGGCCCGGATTCCCCCGGCCGCCGGCCGACCGGGGTCCTACTCGGGCTGGTGCTCCGGTCCGCCGAAGTCCGGGCTGGTGAAGTCCGGACTGGAGAAGCTCGGGCGCGGTCCTGCCGACGGTCCGCCTTCGGGGCTGCTGAACCCCGGCCGGTTGTACCCGAGGTGCGGGATGCGGCTCGGTGTCGGGGTTTGGCGGCCCAGCGCGGCGGAGCCGGGATCGGCGAGGGCCTCCCGGAGGAACGGCAGGATGCCGCGCTCCAGCAGGGCCTCGCGCCAGGCTTCCCTGGCCCGGACCACTTGTTCGCGCAGTTCGCCGCGGGCCTCGTCCGGAAGGGAGGACGAGCTGTTGCGCAGTGCCGTCAGCAGCAGCCCGACCGCGGCGACCAGGATCGCGGCCGCCGTGACCGCGCCGAAGACCCACCCCGTGGTCAGGAGGGTCTTGGCGAACGCCGGCTCGGGGTCGAGCATCTTCAGGATGTACCCGACGAGCAGGAAGATCGCCGCTGCCGTGCCCGCGAGCACGGGCGCGAGCACCGCGACGACGGCGATGGCGCCGGCTCCGGCGGTCTCGGTGACCTCCCCCACGGTGGCGGCGAGCCCCATCGCGGTCGCGCCGGGCTCCGGGGAGCCGACTTCCTCGCTCACGACCGGTTGGGACGACACCGGGTTGCGGAGTTCCTGACGGGCCTTCACATAGTTCTGGTACTCGGTCGCCGCGGCCGCCGTGATGAGCGCGGTGGCGTTGAGTGCCATGGTGCGCAGTTGTTCGGGGTTGAGCCGCTGGCCGACAGCGGCGAGTTCCGGGCGGTGTGGTGCGGAGCGCAGCGCCTCATCGAGGATCCGCTCGTATTCCTGGCGGTCCTCGCTCAGCAGGTGCTGCGGAACGCTGTTCATGTGCATCCCCCGATGCTCCGTAGGGCTGGTGGCTCGCACGCTGACGAGCCGTCGGGCAGAAACGGAGGGGAGCCTGCTACGGATAAGCCGATGGTAGAGCGGTGACGGCACGCCGTGACAGGGGGTTTCCAGAAATAGGCCCCTGGCTCGGCGCAGTCCTCCGGGGGGACGCCTGCCCGGCGAACGCTCAGGTATCCAGGGGAAGTTGCTGGACCAGCAGCTTTCCGGCCATGGTCACTCCGCCGTCCATCGCGATGGCCAGCCCGTCGGCGTACAGGTGGGGTCCTTCGACCACGGGGCCCGCGCCGTCCTCGCCGTCCTCGGAGCCGACCTCGCCCAGGAGGTACGGGATGGGGCTGTGACCGTGGACGATGCGCTTGCCGCCGTAGGCGTTCAGCAGTTCGCGGACGGCCTCGGAACCGCCGTCGTCGCGGAAGGCGAAGCGCTTGGTGAACTTGCGGAACAGGTCCCAGCACTCGTCGGCGTCGTTGCGGGTGAGGGTTTCGCGGACGGTGTCGTTGACCGCTTCGATGGAGTCGCCGTAGTCGAGGTAGGCGGTCGTGTCCGAGTGGACCAGGAGGTGCCCGTCGACCAGTTCCATGGCGTCGAGTCGGGCCATCCACTGGAGGTGGTGGTCCTGGAGGCGGTCCATGTCGGTCTTCTGCCCGCCGTTGAGCAGCCAGGCGGCCTGGAAGGTGGCGGTGCCCGCGCCGGAGTTGACCGGGGTGTCGGCGAACCGCTTGGCGCCGAGGAGCAGCAGCTCGTGGTTGCCCATGAGGGCCTTGCAGTATCCGCCGGCCGCGGCGGCCTCGGCGGACAGCCGCATCACGAGGTCGATCACGCCGATGCCGTCGGGTCCGCGGTCGGTGAAGTCGCCGAGGAACCACAGGCGGGCGTTGCCCGCGGACCAGTTGCCCGAGGCGTCGACGAGGCCCCGCTCCTGGAGCGCCGCGACCAGCTGGTCCAGGAAGCCGTGCACGTCGCCGACCACGTACAGCGGGCCCGGTCCGTCGGCGGGGGCGGGAGCGGGCACGGCGGCCGGGTCGACGGTGACCTGGACGGTGTCGCCCCGGTTGATCACGGGGAGGTCCCGCTGCGTGGGCGTGTACTCCTCCGTGTAGTCCGTCCGGTAGTCCGTGGACGGGTACTCCGCCGACTCCGGGGCCCGCTGCTCGGCCGGCTCCGGGGCCCGGTGCTCCGCCGCGTTCGCGGTCCGGTGCTCCGCCGTGTCCGGGGCCCGGCGCTCGGCCTGCTGCTGGTTCCGGTACTCGGCCGGGGCCGGATTCCGGTACTCGCCCGGCTCCGCGGCGGGGCCGGTGGCCTCGCCGGGGGGAGTGCTGGGCGTGTACGGACCGGTCTCGTGGACGTACGCGGGTACCCGGAAGTCGCGCAACGTCGCCGTCCGCACCACCTCGGGTCCCTGACCGGCCCCCTGAGTCATCGACCCCTCCACCACCATCGCGCCGCATCTGCACCGGATCGGACTGCCTGGTCGCAGCGGCCCGCGGTGTCGTCCGCCCATCATAGGAATGCGGATCGCGCCATGTGATGACCCAGGGGTGGTGAATCGGAGCAGGAGCCCTGTTCACCGCGGTTTTCGCCCGAATTGGGCGGTGCTTTCCCAGCCCTTTCGGTGGCGCCCCTTGTTTACGGGACGTCAACCCTTCTCGGGTGATCGTGGCGGACTGACCGTCGTGCGCGGCGAGCGGCGCTCCGAGGACGTCCGGACGATCAGTTCCGTGGGTATCACCTGCTCGACCGGATGGTCCGATTCGATCCCTTCGATGGCGTCGATGAGGAGCTGGACCACGGCCGTGCCGATGCGCCGCGGCTTGAGCGAGAGCGTGGTGATGGGCGGCTCGGTGTTGGCGTAGACGGTGGACTCGCTGCAGCAGACGAGCAGCAGGTCGTCCGGGACGCGCAGGCCGTACCGGCGGGCCGCGGCCAGCAGGTCCGTGCCGTTCGGGTCGAAGAGCCCGTAGACGGCGTCGGGGCGGTCGGGCCGGGCGAGCAGCCGGTCGGCGGCGACGGCTCCGGCGCAGGGATCGTGCGCGGGGTAGGCCTCGTACACCGGATCCTGGCCCACCCGCTCGCACCAGTGCAGGTATGCGGTGGTGGAGAGATGGGTGTACGTGTCCGTGGTGGTGCCGGTGAGGAGGCCGATCCGGCGGGCGCCGGCGTCGGCCAGGTGGTCGAGGATGCCCAGGACCGCGGCCTCGTGGTCGTTGTCCACCCAGGCGGTGACCGGGAGCGAGCCCGCCGGGCGGCCGTCGGAGACGACGGGTAAGCCCTGGCGGACCAGTTCGCTGACGACCGGGTCCTGGTCGGACGGGTCGATGACCACGGTCCCGTCCAGGGCGACGTTCGACCACACGTCGTGGCGCGAGGTCGCGGGGAGGATCACGAGGGCGTAGCCCCGGGCCAGCGCGGCCGACGTCGCGGCCCTGGCCATCTCCGCGAAATACGCGAACTCGGTGAAGGTGAAAGGTTCATCCCCGTACGTCGTCACGGTCAGGCCGATCAGCCCCGACTTGCCGGTACGGAGGGTTCGGGCCGCGGCCGACGGGCGATAGCCCAGCCGGTCGGCGACCTCGCGGACATGGCGTCGGGTGGCGTCCGGGAGCCGGCCCTTGCCGTTGAGGGCGTCGGACACAGTCGTGATGGAGACCCCTGCGGCCGCAGCCACGTCTCTGATGCCCGCCCGGCCCGGTCGACCGCCTCGGCGGGAGGTCTCCGCCCGGCTCACCTGGTGCTTCCCTGCTGCTGTCATGGCGAGCCGATAGTAGGGCTCATGCGGTGGGGTAGTGCGGACGCATATGCACGCGTTGACAGGCACGTTTCTGCATGGTCGAAAAGGATCAACAACCTTAGAAACAAAGGTAGTTGAACGATCCAATGGCAGTACGTGTCTTGTCGACACGCATGGGCCTGCCAAGTGGGCCATGTTTCGAAGAGGTCTCAACTCACCTTCACGAGGGATGCGCGCCACGGCGTGAGCCACCGGCGCGTGCGAGCCCGAGTGGCGCGCCCCCCTTTTCGTGCACCTTCGTACAAGGATGACCGTCAGGTCGCCCGGAGGCGACGGGCGGTCCGGTGCGGGTTGCCGCCCGGTTGTCCACAGCCCATTCGCAGCGGCGCCGAATCCTCATAAGGTGAGAAGCATTGGTAGCCGGCGGTGGTCATGAGCCGCCGGTGGTCGCGAGGAGGACTGCGGTGAGCGAGACGAGCCCCAAGCTGCGTGCCGAGCTGGAGGGTATCCCCACCTACAAGCCCGGCAAGCCCGCCGCGGCCGACGGTCCGGTGGCATACAAGCTGTCCTCCAACGAGAACCCGTATCCGCCGCTGCCCGGGGTGATGGAGAGCCTCCTGGCCGCCTCCGGGTCGTTCAACCGCTACCCGGACATGGCGTGCACCGGCCTGATGAACGAGCTGGCGGACCGCTTCGGGGTCCCCGTCTCGCATCTTGCGACCGGCACCGGTTCGGTCGGGGTCGCGCAGCAGCTGCTCCAGGCCACCAGCGGCCCCGGCGACGAGGTCATCTACGCCTGGCGGTCCTTCGAGGCGTACCCGATCATCACGCAGATCAGCGGGGCGACCTCGGTGAAGGTGCCGCTCACGCCGGGCGAGGTGCACGACCTGGACGCGATGGCCGACGCGATCACCGACCGCACCCGGCTCATCTTCGTCTGCAACCCGAACAACCCCACCGGCACCTCGGTGCGCCGGGCCGAGCTGGAGCGCTTCCTCGACCGGGTGCCCAGCGACGTGCTGGTCGTCCTGGACGAGGCGTACCGCGAGTTCGTCCGCGACGTCGAGGTGCCGGACGGCGTGGCCGTCTACCGGGACCGGCCCAACGTCTGCGTGTTGCGCACCTTCTCCAAGGCGTACGGCCTGGCCGGGCTCCGCGTCGGCTTCGCGATCGCCCACGAGCCGGTGGCGGCGGCCCTGCGCAAGACCGCGGTGCCGTTCGGCGTGAGTCAGCTGGCCCAGGACGCCGCGGTGGCGAGTCTGCGTGCCGAGGACGAGCTGCTCGGCCGGGTCGGCTCCCTGGTCTGCGAGCGCAACCGGGTCGTCGAGACGCTGCGTGGACAGGGCTGGACGGTACCCGAGACCCAGGCCAACTTCGTGTGGCTGCGACTGGGGGAGCGCACGCTCGACTTCGCCGCGCATTGCGAGCGCGCCGGGGTCGTGGTGCGTCCCTTCGCCGGCGAGGGCGTGCGCGTCACGATCGGCGAGACCGAGGCGAACGACATCTTCCTGAAGGCGACGGAAGGCTTCCGCGCCTCGCTCTAGTCCGCCGGGAGCCGCGCGCCGGCGGAGCCGTCACGGGCCCGCCGGGGCGCAGGTCGGCAGAGCGTGGCGCGGTCCGCCCGGGACCGTTGCCCGGTGCGGTCGCTGTCAGTTCGCTCGGGGCCGTTGCCTGGCGCGATCGCTGCCGGTTCGCTCGGGGCCGTTGCCTGGCGCGATCGCTGCCGGTTCGCTCGGGGCCGTTGCCTGGCGCGGTCGCCGCCGGTTCGCCGCGGGCTGTCGGCCGACGAGGGCACCGGTGGACGGCCGGGGCCCGGACTGTCGGTTTCCCCCCTGCTCCGCCGCGGGGCTACCGGTTCGCGGAATCACCTGCGTCGACGGGTTCCACTCGGACGGGATCGCCGTCGCGCACCGTGGCCAGTGCGTGAGGGTCGCCGTCGAGGCGGCCGAGGACGTTGCACGGGCTCGCGAGGCGGCACTCGTCGTCTCGCGAGATCGGCGTGGGTCCGTAGGGGAGGGCGAGAGCGTCGCCGTCGGTCCAGAAGGCCACCGTGCCCGGCGGGACCACCTCACGGGCGCCGGCCTCGCGGGCGACCGCGACCCCGGTGTCGAAGTAGACCTCCTCGCCCCAGGTGCGGGCGGTGGAGGAGAGCGGCAGCGCCTGGGCGAGCGCCCGGGTGGTCGGGGTGTCGTCGAGGGTCGCGGTGAGGTTTCCCGCGGGCCAGGAGATCCGTATCTGCATGCCGCGGATTCAACATTATGTTGAAGTTCAGCGGAAGCCCCGCGGTCCCCGAGGGTCCTCGAGCCGACTAGGGACCCCCCACCCCCACCCTTCGAACGGCCATGCGTCATAATTGCTTGTGAATGTGAACGCGTTCACAAACGTGTCCCGGTTGCTCCCGTGATGTACGTGACAAAGCGGGCAAACTGCCGCTGTATCACGGCGACGTAAGGAGACTGACGACGTGGAATTGGCTCTGGCGCCGGAGACTCTGGCGCGCTGGCAGTTCGGCATCACCACCGTCTACCACTTCCTGTTCGTCCCTCTGACCATCTCGCTCGCTGCCCTCACGGCCGGCCTGCAGACGGCCTGGGTACGCACGGAGAAGGAGAAGTACCTCAGGGCCACCAAGTTCTGGGGGAAGCTTTTCCTGATCAACATCGCGATGGGTGTCGTCACCGGCATCGTGCAGGAGTTCCAGTTCGGCATGAACTGGTCCGACTACTCGCGCTTCGTCGGTGACATCTTCGGGGCCCCGCTCGCTTTCGAGGCTCTGATCGCCTTCTTCTTCGAGTCCACGTTCATCGGGCTGTGGATCTTCGGCTGGGACAAGCTTCCGAAGAAGCTCCACCTGGCCTGCATCTGGATGGTCTCCATCGGAACGATCCTGTCCGCGTACTTCATCCTCGCGGCCAACTCGTGGATGCAGCACCCCGTCGGCTACAAGATCAACGGGGCGAGGGGCCGTGCCGAGCTCACCGACTTCTGGCTGGTGCTGACCCAGAACACGGCGCTGACCCAGGCGTTCCACACGCTCACCGCGTCCTTCCTGACCGGTGGCGCCTTCATGGTCGGCATCGCCGCCTTCCATCTGCTCCGCAAGAAGCACATCCCCGTGATGAAGACCTCGCTGCGGCTGGGGCTGGTCACCGTCGTCATCGCCGGACTGCTCACCGCGATCAGTGGTGACACCCTTGGCAAGGTCATGTTCAAGCAGCAGCCGATGAAGATGGCCGCCGCGGAGGCGCTGTGGGACGGTCAGGACGCCGCGCCGTTCTCGATCTTCGCCTACGGCGATGTCAGCAAGGGCCACAACACCGTCGAGCTGTCCGTCCCGGGGATACTGTCGTTCCTCGCCGACGACGACTTCACCTCGTACGTTCCCGGCATCAACGACACCAACAAGGCCGAGCAGGAGAAGTACGGTCCGGGTGACTACCGCCCCATCATCCCGGTCACCTTCTGGGCGTTCCGCTGGATGATCGGCTTCGGCATGGCGTCCTTCGCGATCGGCCTGGTCGGACTCTGGCTCACGCGCAAGAAGTTCATGCTGCCTCAGCACCTGAGGGTGGGTGACGACGAGGTGCCGCATCTGGTGCTGTTCAAGAACAAGGCGCTCGGCCCGAACCTCACCAAGTGGTACTGGCGCATCGCGATCCTGACGCTGGGCTTCCCGCTGATCGCCAACTCCTGGGGCTGGATCTTCACCGAGATGGGCCGCCAGCCGTGGGTCGTCTACGGCGTGCTGCAGACCCGGCACGCGGTCTCCCCCGGCGTCTCGCAGGGCGAGGTCCTCACCTCGATGATCGTCTTCACGGCGCTCTACGCGATCCTCGCCGTCGTCGAGGTCAAGCTGCTCCTGAAGTACGTCAAGGCCGGACCGCCGGAACTCACCGAGGCCGACCTCAACCCGCCCACCAGGATCGGCGGCGACTCCCAGGACGCCGACAAGCCGATGGCCTTCTCCTACTAGGCCCAGGGAGCTGCTGAGTCATGGAACTTCACGACGTCTGGTTCGTACTCATCGCGGTCCTGTGGACCGGCTACTTCTTCCTGGAGGGCTTCGACTTCGGAGTCGGCATCCTGACCAAGCTGCTGGCCCGGGACCGCCCCGAGAAGCGGGTGCTGATCAACACGATCGGCCCCGTCTGGGACGGCAACGAGGTGTGGCTGCTCACGGCGGGCGGAGCGACCTTCGCCGCCTTCCCCGAGTGGTACGCCACGCTCTTCTCCGGCTTCTATCTGCCGTTGCTGATCATTCTTGTCTGCCTCATCGTGCGCGGGGTCGCCTTCGAGTACCGGGCGAAGCGGCCCGAGGAGCAGTGGCAGCGCAACTGGGAGACGGCGATCTTCTGGACCTCGCTGATCCCGGCGTTCCTGTGGGGCGTGGCCTTCGGCAACATCGTGCGCGGAGTGAAGATCGACCAACACTTCGAGTACGTGGGCAACGTCGGGGATCTGCTGAACCCGTACGCACTGCTCGGAGGTCTGGTCACCCTGACGCTGTTCACCTTCCACGGCACGGTGTTCGTGGGACTCAAGACCGTCGGAGACATCCGGGAGCGGGCGAGGAAGCTGGCGCTGAAGCTGGGAGTGGTGACCGCCCTGCTGGCGCTGGGCTTCCTGCTCTGGACCCAGGCCGACAGCGGTGACACCGCGTCGCTGGCGGCGCTGATCGTGGCCGTGGCGGCACTCCTCGTCGCGCTGGTGATGGTCAACGCGGGCCGTGAGGGTTGGGCGTTCATCCTGTCGGGTCTCACCATCGTGGCGGCCGTCGCGATGCTCTTCCTGGCGCTCTTCCCGAACGTCATGCCGTCCTCGCTCAATCCCGACTGGAGCTTGACGGTCACCAATGCCTCGTCGAGCCCCTACACCCTGAAGATCATGACGTGGTGCGCGGGAATCGCCACACCGATCGTCCTGCTGTACCAGTCGTGGACCTACTGGGTGTTCCGCAAGCGGATCGGTACGCATCACATCGCCCCTGATGCCGCGCACTGAATCCGACCTCAGGGCATGTTTCACGTGAAACGTGCCTGATGAGCCCAAGGGTGTGTTTCACGTGAAACCAATCGATCCGCGTCTGCTCCGGTACGCCCGGGCCACCCGCCTCTTTCTCATGGCGGTCGTGGGGCTGGGTGCCGTCGGAGCGGCGCTGGTCATCGCCCAAGCGATGCTCATCGCCGAGGTCGTGGTCGGAGCCTTCCAGCACGGCCTGTCGGTCGCCGAACTGTGCACGCCCCTGGTGCTGCTGGTGGCGGTCGCGGCCGGCCGTGCGGCGGTGGCGTGGCTCACCGAGCTCGCCGCCCACCGGGCGAGCGCGGCGGTCAAGTCGGAGTTGCGGGGCCGGCTGCTGGACCGGGCCGCGGAGCTCGGTCCGGGGTGGCTGAGCGGCCAACGGACGGGGTCGCTGATCGCCCTCGCCACCCGAGGGGTCGACGCCCTCGACGACTACTTCTCCCGCTATCTTCCGCAGCTGGGACTCGCGGTGGTGGTTCCGGTGGCCGTGCTGGCGCGCATCGTCACGGAGGACTGGGTCTCGGCGGCGATCATCGTCGGCACGTTGCCGCTGATCCCCCTCTTCATGGTGCTGATCGGCTGGGCCACGCGCACCCAGATGGACCGGCAGTGGACGATGCTGTCCCGTCTGTCCGGGCACTTCCTGGACGTCGTCGCGGGACTGCCCACGCTCAAGGTGTTCGGCCGCGCCAAGGCGCAGGCCGAGTCGATCAGGAAGATCACCGGCGAGTACCGCCAGGCGACCATGCGGACGCTGCGGATCGCCTTCCTGTCGTCGTTCGCCCTGGAACTGCTCGCCACCATCTCGGTCGCTCTGGTCGCCGTGACCATCGGCATGCGACTCGTCCACGGCGAGATGGACCTGTACGTGGGGCTGGTCATCCTGGTGCTGGCGCCCGAGGCGTATCTGCCGCTGCGGCAAGTGGGCGCGCAGTACCACGCCGCCGCCGAGGGACTCGCGGCGGCGGAGGAGATCTTCTCCGTCCTGGAGACTCCGGCACCGGCCTCCGGGGCGCTGCGTGTTCCGACGGGGGAGATCAACTTCGAGGGCGTGACCGTGCGGTACCCCGGGCGCTCGGCGGATGCGGTCTCGGACGCCTCCTTCACGGTCGAACCCGGAGAGACGGTGGCTCTCGTCGGACCGAGCGGCGTGGGCAAGTCGACGCTGCTGAACGTCCTGCTCGGGTTCGTGGAGCCCGACGAGGGACGCGTGCGGATCGGCGGAACCGACCTCGCCGAGGTCGACCTGGCCGAGTGGCGCTCACAGGTCGCCTGGGTGCCGCAGCGTCCCCACCTGTACGCCGGTTCCATCGCCGAGAACGTACGGCTGGCCCGGCCCGACGCGGACGACGCGGCGCTGCGGCAGGCGCTCGCCGACGCGGGCGCGGCGGCCTTCGTCGATGCCCTGCCCGACGGCGCCGGCACCCTCCTGGGCGAGGACGGTGCCGGGTTGTCGGCCGGTCAACGCCAACGCCTCGCCCTCGCACGCGCGTTCCTCGCCGACCGGCCCGTGCTGCTCCTCGACGAACCGACGGCCGCGCTGGACGGGGCGACGGAGGCAGAGGTCGTGGAGGCCGTACGGCGGCTCGCCGTGGGGCGCACGGTGCTGCTCGTGGTGCACCGGCCCGCGCTGCTCGGGGTGGCCGACCGGGTGGTGCGTCTGGAGCCCGGGACGGCCGCTTCCACGGACGGCGGACCGCGCGTCCCGGCGTCCCGCTCGACGGAGGCCGGAGCGCTCGTCGAGGTGCCCGGCTCCGAGGAGCCGGGCCGTGGGCGTCCGCTTCACGAGGTGGAACCGGCGGCCGAGGGGGCCGCCTCCGGAACGTTCCCGTCGAAGCGGGACGGTGTGCTCGCGCGGGTGCGCGCGATGGCCGCTCCCCGGCGCGGGCCGCTCGCGCTGGCCCTGCTCCTCGGCAGCCTCGCGCTCGGAAGCGCCGTCGGCCTGATGGCGACGTCCGGCTGGCTCATCTCGCGGGCGTCGCAGCAGCCCCCCGTGCTGTATCTGATGGTGGCCGTGACGGCGACGCGCGCGTTCGGCATCGGACGGGCCGTCTTCCGTTACGCGGAGCGGCTCGTGTCCCACGACGCGGTGCTGCGGATGCTGGCCGACACACGGGTCGCCGTCTACCGGCGCCTCGAGCGCCTGGCGCCCGCCGGGCTGCGGACGACCCGGCGCGGCGATCTGCTGTCGCGGCTCGTCGCCGATGTGGACGCGTTGCAGGACTACTGGCTGCGCTGGCTGCTGCCCGCCGGAGCCGCGCTCGTCGTCTCCGCCGCGTCCGTCGGCTTCACGGCATGGCTGCTGCCGGAGGCCGGTGCCGCCCTCGCTCTCGGGCTGCTCGCGGCCGGGGTCGGTGTCCCCCTGGTGACCGGAGCCGTCGCCCGGAGGGCCGAGCTGCGGCTCGCGCCCGCACGGGGCGTCCTGGCGACGAAGGTGGCCGATCTGCTCACGGGAACCGCGGAGTTGACCGTCGCGGGCGCGCTTCCGGCCCGTACGGCCGAGGCGCGCAGGGCCGACGCCGTGCTCACCCGCCTTGCCTCCCGCGGTGCCACCGCGACCGCGCTCGGCGACGGGCTGACGGCGCTCGTATGCGGGCTGACCGTCGCGGCCGCGGCCCTCACGGGTGCGCAGGCGGTCGCCGCCGGCCGCCTGAGCGGTGTCGCGATGGCCGTCGTCGTCCTCACCCCGCTGGCCGCGTTCGAGGCCGTCCTCGGGCTGCCCCTCGCCGTCCAGTACCGGCAGCGGGTGCGCAAGAGCGCGGAGCGCGTGTACGAGGTGCTGGACGCCCCCGAGCCCGTACGCGAACCGGAGCGGCCGCGGCCCGCGCCCGCCTCGCCGTTCCCGCTGCGTGTGCGGGGGCTGCGGGCGCGCCACGAGGGACAGGACCGGGACGCGCTGGTCGACGTCGACCTGACGCTCGAACAGGGCCGCCGCATCGCCGTCGTGGGCCCCTCCGGGTCCGGCAAGACCACGCTCGCGCAGGTACTGCTGCGCTTCCTGGACGCGAGCGCGGGAACCTGCACGCTCGGCGGCACGGACGCCGCCGCGATGGACGGCGACGCCGTACGCCGTCTGATCGGGCTCTGCGCGCAGGACGCCCACCTCTTCGACAGCACCGTCCGCGAGAACCTGCTGCTGGCCCGGAAGGACACCGACGAGGCCGGCCTGCGTGACGCGCTCGCCCGGGCCCGGCTCCTGGAGTGGGCGGACGGCCTGCCCGACGGCCTCGACACCCTGATCGGCGAGCACGGGGCCCGACTGTCCGGCGGTCAGCGGCAGCGGCTCGCGCTGGCGAGGGCGCTCCTCGCCGACTTCCCCGTGCTCGTCCTCGACGAGCCGGCGGAGCATCTCGACCTGCCGACGGCAGACGCGCTCACCGCGGACCTGCTGGCCGCGACCGAAGGACGTACGACGCTGCTGATCACGCACCGGCTGGCCGGCCTCGACGCGGTGGACGAGGTGATCGTGCTCGTGGAGGGACGCGTGGTCCAGCGCGGTCCGTACGCTCGGCTGGCCGCCGCCGAAGGACCGCTGCGGGACATGGTGGAACGGGAGACGGCAGGAGATCTGCTGCTCGGAGCCGGGCCCCTGACCGCCGCCGCGCACCGGTGAAGCCGACTTTCCCACATAAAGGGGACTAATTAGGCTCAAGGCATGTCGGCAGCTCCCGCCCCGCGCTCATCCGACGGCAGCCCGGACGCGACGGCCGGGACGGCCCGCGGTCTGCGCGGGCTGTCCACGGAGCTGACCGCGCGGGTGCCGCAACTGCTGGAGGCCCTGCGATCGGTCGGCTCGGGCCTTGAGCTGCACGCCACCCTCAACCGGATCTGCACGACGGCGGCCGAGCTGACGAACGCTCGTTACGTGGGTCTGGGAGTCGCGGCGGAGGACGAGGAGGGGCTCGCGGACTTCGTCTACTACGGCATGGACGAGGACACCGCCCAGCGGATCGGGCGCCTCCCCGACGGGCAGAGCGGTCTCCTCGGGGCGCTCATCCACGACCCGAATCCGGTACGGCTCACGAACCTGGCGGACGACGCGCGCGCCTGCGGCCTCCCCGAACACCATCCGCCGATGCGGAGCTTCCTGGGCGTCCCGATCAGGGTGCAGGGTTCGATCTTCGGCAATCTGTATCTGGCCGAGAAACGGGACGGTGATCCGTTCACCGACTACGACCTCCACCTGGTCCGCGTCCTGGCGGCGGAGGCAGGCATCGCCATCGGCAACGCCAGGCTGTACGAGGCCGCCCAGCAGCGCGAGCGGTGGATCGACGGCTCGGTGGCCGTCACCACGGCGCTCCTGGCGGGCGACGACGCCGAGGACGCGCTCCAGGTGGTCGCCGAACAGGCCCGCCGGCTGGCCCGCGCGGCCGCAGGGATCGTGATGCTGCCCGCCGTGGAGGGTGGTCTGGAGATCGTCGCGGTCTCCTCGGCCCAGCCGTCGAAGGCGCTCGGCGTGGTCGTCCCGCCGGAGAGCCCGGTCGTCGCCGAACTCCTCGACGGAAAGCCGGTGTTCGTCGAGGACGCCGCCACCGAGCCGCGCATGATCACGGACCTCGCCCGCGGCTACGGACCGATCATGATGCTGCCGTTGCAGAGCGACGGCCGGCTGCTGGGGGCCCTCGTCCTGCCCCGTGCCGAGGACGGCCGGCCCTTCACCGGGACCGAACGGGTCCTGGCGGCGCAGTTCGCCTCGCAGGCCGCGCTCGCGCTGATGGTGGCCGAGACCCGGCGCGACCGGGAGCGGCTCGCGGTGTTCGAGGACCGCGACCGGATCGCCCGGGATCTGCACGATCTCGTCATCCAGCGGCTGTTCAGCACCGGGATGATGCTGGAGAGCGCACAGCGGAGGTCGGCCCTGCCCGAGGTGCGGGAGGGCGTCGGACGGGTGGTCGACGAACTCGACGTCACCATCCAGGAGATCCGCACGGCCGTCTTCGCACTCCAGCCGGGTTCCGAGGAGCCGCCGTCCGGACTGCGCACCCGGATCCTGCGTGAGATCAACATGGCCGCCGTGCCGCTGGGCTTCAAGCCCGGCCACCGCTTCGTCGGCCCCGTCGACACCGCGGTCGGCGAGCTCACCTGCAAGAACCTGATCGCCGCGCTGCGCGAGGCCCTGTCCAACGCCTTCCGTCACTCCGGGGCTTCCCGGATCGACGTCACGGTCGACGCGACCGCGCGGCTGCCGGACGGGCGGCAGGGCGTGCGGCTCACCGTCGCCGACGACGGCGTCGGCATCCCCGAGAGAGGTCGGCGCAGCGGGCTGCGGAACCTCGCGCGGCGGGCCGAGTCCCTGGGCGGCGACAGCTCGTACGGACCGGGCATCGGCGAGGGCGGTGCCGGTACGACGGTGACATGGCAGGCCCCGTACTGAACCGTCCCTCACGCACACCCTGTTCGGCCCAGTCCTGTCGGCCATTCGTGCCGTACGGTCCCCCGGCTGTACGACGTGGACGAGACCGGGCCCACCGAGGCGGTCCACGATCGCTGTCATGCCCTTTCTCCGCCGCCGTCCCCTGCTCCTGCCGGTGCTGCTGTGCGCACTCGCGGTTCTCGCGTCCCGGCCCACGACGGCCGAGAGCGAAGACGACGGCTCCGAGGCCGGTGCCAGGGTGGCGCGACTGTACGAGGAGGCCGCCACGGCGTCGCGCGAGTACGAGGCGGGACGCAGGGCGGCCGACGCGCAGCGGGGCAGAGCGGAGCGGGCCGAGCGGCTTCTCGCGCGTGAGCGGCAGGAGATCACGGTGCTGCGCGAGGACCTGGGGCGGATCGCGCGCGCCCAGTACCGGGAGGGGGACGGGCTCCCGTACTCCGCGCAGATGCTGCTCGCGACCGGCGACGACGAGCTGATGCGTGGTCAGGGCGCGGCATGGCGCGCGGATCTCGCGTTGGGCAACGCGGTCGGCAAGAGCCGTCGCGCCGAGGCCCGGCTCGCCGCCGACGAGGCGAAGGCACGGTCGGCCCGCAAGGCGCTGGACCAGAGGAATGGCGAACTGGCCGAGATGAAGCGGACCATCGAGGCGAAGCTCGACGAGGTGCGGTCGACGCTGCAGAGCCGGGCGGACGCCTCGGTGGCGGCGGGCTCCTGCCGCGGTGCCGTCCACCTCGACGGGGCGCGGACGCACAGCGAGCACAAGTGGGTCGCGCCGGTGCCTTCGTACCGTCTCTCCGCGCGTTTCGGGAGCGGTGGCGAGCGCTGGGCGAACCGCCATACCGGGCAGGACTTCGCGGTGCCCATCGGCACGCCGGTGAGGTCGGTCGGGGCGGGCCGGGTGGTGAAGGTCTCCTGCGGGGGTTCCTTCGGAATCGAGATCGTGGTCCGGCATCCCGGCGGGTACCGCACCCAGTACGCGCACCTGGCCGCCGTGGCCGTCGACCAGGGGGACCCGGTGTCGACCGGGCAGTTGATCGGGCGGTCCGGCACGAGCGGCAACTCGACGGGACCGCATCTGCACTTCGAGGTGCGGGTCAGCGACGAGCTGGGATCGGCGATCGACCCCGTGCCGTGGCTGGCCCGGCACGGGGTCCCGCTCTAGGGGGTGTCGAGCCGCTCGGCGAGGATCCGCTCGATCACGACGGCCACTCCGTCGTCGTTGTTGGCCACCGTGCGGCCGGAGGCGGCCGCGAGGACATCGGGGTGGGCGTTGCCCATCGCGTACGAACGGCCCGCCCAGGTGAGCATCTCGACGTCGTTCGGCATGTCACCGAAGGCGACGACCTCCTCGGGGGAGATGCCCCGCTCGGCGCAGCACAGCGCGAGGGTGCTGGCCTTGGAGACGCCGGGGCCGCTGATCTCCAGGAGGGCGCTGGGGCTCGACCGGGTCACGTTGGCCCGCTCGCCGATGGCCGTGCGGGCGACCGCGAGGAAGGCGTCCGGGTCCATGTCGGGGTGGTAGGCGAGCACCTTGAGGACCGGCTGATCGGCGTCCAGGGCGTCCGCGGCGAGGAGCTTCTCGGCCGGCGCGACGATCTCCGGGGGTTCCATGTGCAGCGAGGGGTAGGCCGGTTCGAGGTGCAGGCCGTACGTCCGCTCGACGGCGTACACGGTGCCGGGCGCCGCGGAGCGCAGCAGGCGGACGACGTCGAGCGCGATGCCGGGCGCAAGTTCGCGGATCTTGACGAAGCGGTGGGCGCCGGGGCCGCCGTGCAGGTCGACCACGGCGGCGCCGTTCCCGCAGATCGCGAGGCCGTGCCCGTGGACGTGGTCGCTGACGACGTCCATCCAGCGGGCCGGGCGGCCTGTGACGAAGAAGACCTCGATTCCGGCCTGTTCGGCGGCGGCGAGGGCGGCGATCGTACGCTCGGACACCGACTTGTCGTCGCGCAACAGGGTGCCGTCGAGATCCGTGGCGATCAGCCGGGGCGGAACGGTGGAGGCCGGGGTCTCGGGCCGTCGAGTCGCTGAGGTCACCCGCTCATTCTCCCGCATATGCCCGCACGGCCGTGCGGCGGTCCGCACAGTTGAGTGGTTACCGTCCTCACCAGCACCGTTACACCCCGTCGCCCTCACGGCAGCTGGGCGAGGGCCTCCATGGCGATCTGCTCGAAGACCTTCACGTCGGTGGCGAAGACCGAGTCGGGGATCGGCCAGTGGATCACGATCTCGGTGAAGCCCAGCTCCGCGTGCCGGCCGGCGAAGTCGACGAACGCGTCGAGGGACTCCAGGGGACGGCCCTTGTCCGGGGTGAACCCGGTGAGCAGGATCTTGTCGAGCTCGGACACGTCCCGGCCGATCTCGGCGCAGGCGTCGGCCAGCTTGTCGGCCTGCCGGCGAATGGCCTGAACCGACTGTTCGGGGGTGCCCGTCTCGTAGAGCTTCGGGTCGCCGGTCGTCACCCAGGCCTGCCCGTGCCGGGCGGCGAGCTTCAGCCCGCGCGGGCCCGTGGCGGCCACGGCGAAGGGCAGCCGGGGGCGCTGCACACAGCCCGGGATGTTGACCGCCTCGTGGGCGGAGTAGAAGTCGCCGCCGTACGAGACGGACTCCTCGGTGAGCAGGCGGTCCAGCAGCGGCACGAACTCGCCGAAGCGGTCGGCGCGCTCACGCGGGGTCCACGGGTCCTGGCCGAGCGCCGTCGCGTCGAAGCCGGTGCCGCCCGCGCCGATGCCCAGGGTGATCCGGCCGTTCGAGATGTCGTCGAGGGAGACGAGTTCCTTGGCGAGGGTCACCGGGTGCCGGAAGTTCGGCGAGGTAACGAGCGTGCCGAGGCGGATGCGGTCGGTGACGGCGGCCGCGGCGGTGAGCGTCGGCACGGCGCCGAACCAGGGGCCGTCGCGGAAGCTCCGCCACGACAGGTGGTCGTAGGTGAAAGCGGTGTGGAAGCCGAGCTGCTCCGCGCGCTGCCAGGCGGAACGCCCGCCCTCGTGCCAGCGGACGTACGGGAGGATCACGGTGCTGAGGCGCAGACTCATGCTTCGAGCGTAAGCGGAACCGGGAGGTGGTCGTGGCCACCTCATGATCGGCCACGGGGTGCACGGACCGCGGGCGCGGTTGTCCCGGGCGGTCTGCGGGGTCGGCGGGTCACCGGGGGCACGGCTGCCCCGCGGCGACCGGCGGTGTCAGCGCGGGGCCGGAAAGCGCAGGTAGCGCGGGGGTACGGCCTGGGTCAGCCAGACGCCGTTCGCGCTGACGTGGAAGACGTGGCCGTCGCGGTGCATGGCGGCGGCGTCCACGGAGAGGACGACCGGCCGGCCGCGGCGGGCACCGACACGGGTCGCGGTCTCCCGGTCGGGCGAGAGGTGCACGTCGTGCCGGTTCATGGGCTTGAGGCCCTCGGCACGGATCGCGCCCAGGCTGGATGCCACGGTCCCGTGGTAGAGGTACGCCGGAGGGGTCGCCGGAGGCAGTCCGAGGTCGACCTCCACGGAGTGGCCCTGGCTGGCGCGGATCCGGGTGCCCTCGACGGCGAAGCGCCGCTTGTCGTTCGTGGCGACGACGTGGTCCAGTTCCTCGCGCGTGACGCGGAAGCCGTGGGCGGCCGCCGCGGCGATCAGCGTGTCGATCTCGACCCAGCCGCCCTCGCCGAGCGTCAGCCCGATCCGCTCGGGCTGGTGCCGCAGGTGTTTCGAGAGGTACTTCGACACCTTTACGGTGCGTCTTTCATCCATACGTACATCCATCTTGTCGTTCGATCTCTTTGTTCTATGTTCCGTCCGGTCCTCGTTCGCGGGGGTGCGCGGCTCGCGTCGGTCGAGCAGTACGCCACCCGTTCTTCGTGCCGTCGGGTTCACCAGCGTGCCTGGCGAGACGCTGATCACGCATTTGATTTTGGTCCGGAGGTTTGATCCACAACCAAGTCCGGTTATCCACAGGGGATTTGGAGATTCTGTGGACAACGGGACGAGGATTTAGGGGGATTGGTCAATCATGCCGTGCTTGGCATGATTTGCTGCCAGGTGGTCCAAGGCACGTGCCTGGACCTCGCGTTCAGCCGCGGCAGTGACGAAGGCGGCCACCTGCGACGGACCAACCAGGCTGGCCACGGCCCGCATTGTCGCCGCGGGGATCTCCACAGAACGCACCTCGTCGGCTCGATCCCGGGGCTGCCCGGCGCCCAACTGCTCGCGCAGGTGACGGTGCGCGAACAGGCGCATGGCCCTGGCCAGTTCGGCGTCGACCGTCTGCTGCGCCAGAGGCCGCAGCCGTCGTACGAGAGAGGCCGCCTCGGCCGCCTCCGCGTCCGTCGGCGGGTGCTCTCCCAGATAGCGGGCGAAGACGTGCTCGGTCGTGAACTCCAGGAAACGGTCCGCTATATGTTCGACCTGAACCCTCAACTCCCGCAGATGGCCTGAGATCGCGGACAGCGGGACGCCCGCCGCGTGCAACTCCACCGCCACGCCCAGCTCTTGGGGACTCGGGACGAGGAACGTGTCCTCGTCGCCGGGAATGCGCTCCAGCACCCCCAGCTCCACGGCCTCGGCCACCGCCGCGTCGTCCGGGCTTCCGCCGAACCGCTCGTCCAGCTCGGCACGCGAGATCCGCGCGGCCTCCTCGTCGGTCCACGGCCCGTCGACCTCGGCGACCAGACCGAGGACCCCGCCGAGGCCCCGGCCGGTGTCCCAGGCCTCCAGCAGCTCCTTGATGGACGCCAGCGTGTAGCCGCGGTCGAGGAGGTCGGCGATCTGCCGCAGCCGGGCCAGATGTGTGTCCGCGTACACGTTGGCGCGGCCCCGCCGCTCGGGGCGGGGGAGCAGGCCGCGGTCCTGATAGGCGCGGATCGTCCGGACCGTGGCACCGCTGAGGTGTGCCAGATCCTCGATCCGGTACGCGGCACCGGCCGCTTCGTCGCTCACGCTCCCTGCCCTTCCGCGTCGCCCGGCGAAGCCGCCCGGCGGTCGCTACGCGGTCGCCGCACGCCCGATCGCCGCGGCTGCCGTCCGTGCCGCCGGCGAAAGTGCCAGGTACTCGACGGCCCGGCGCAGTGACCCCTCCCGGGACGGATGGTACGACCGCCGCGGACAGCGCGGTACGGCCGCGCCGAGCTCCCTCCACGTGGTCAACAGCCCCTGGCACACGGCTCTGTTGTGCGCGGCGAGATGATCGAGGACGTACGCGTGCTGCACGCCGCGTGTCGCCTCTCGACCCGTGAACCCCTTGACGTCCGTCAGGACCCGGCCGGGCGCGATCGCATCGCGCCCGGGGACTCCCGCGGGCTCCGGTGAGCTCACAGCGGTGGCTCCAGCCGGGCGATCGCGCGCAGCGCCTTCGGGGTGAACCGGGACATGAGGTGGGCGCCGCGCGCCTCCGGGGTGACGGGGACGACGGCCTGGTTGCGGACGACGGCGCGCAGGATCGCGTCGGCGACCTTCTCCGGCGGATAGTTGCGCAGGCCGTACAGCCGGGCGGACCTCTTCTGCCGCCGCTTCTCCTCCGCCGCGTCGACGCCGGCGAAACGGGCGGTCGAGGTGATGTTCGTGTTGACGAAGCCGGGGCAGACCGCCGAGACGCCGATCCCCTGCCCGGCCAGCTCCGCGCGCAGGCACTCGCTGAGCATCAGGACGGCCGCCTTGGAGGTGCTGTAGGCGGGCAGGGCCTTCGAGGGCTGGTACGCCGCGGCCGAGGCGGTGTTGACGATGTGGCCGCCCTGGCCGCGCTCGGCCATCTGCTTCCCGAAGAGCCGGCAGCCGTGGATCACACCCCACAGATTGACGTCGAGGACCTTCTTCCAGTCCTCCGACGTCGTGTCGAAGAAGGAGCCGGAGAGCCCGATCCCGGCGTTGTTCACCAGGACGTCCACCACGCCGTACTCCGTGGCGACCTTCTCGGCGAGTTTCTCCATGGCCTGCTCGTCGGAGACGTCGACCGTCTCCGCCCAGGCCTCGGGGGAGCCGATCAGCCGGGACATCTCCGCTGTGCGGGCGGCGCTCTCCGCGTCCCGGTCGACGGCCACCACGCGCGCGCCGGCTTCGGCGAACGCGAAGGCGGTGGCCCGTCCGATGCCACTGCCCGCGCCGGTGACCAGGACGAGCTGGCCCCCGAACCGGTCCGCGTACTTGCCGGTGGCCGCCGTGTCCTGCGCGGGCAGTCCGGCCTCCCGGCCTTCGTTGGCCGTCACGAACTCGGTGATCCAGGCGGTCAGCTGGTCCGGCCGCGTGCGCGGAACCCAGTGCTTGGCGGGGAGTGTGCGGCGCAGCAGTCGGGGTGCCCATTCCTCCAGGTCGTCGTAGAGCCGCTCGGAGAGGAACGCGTCGCCCAGGGGCGTGATCAGCTGCACGGGCGCGTGGGCGTACGCGTCGGCGCGCGGCCTGCTCAGCCGTGGCCGTACGTTGTCGCGGTACAGCCATGCGCCGTGCGCCGCGTCCGAGGGCAGCGACGAGGTCGGGTAGTCGCCCGCGGGCACCTTCTCGAACCGCTCGAGCATCTTCGGCCAGCGCTTGCCGAGGGGGCCGCGCCAGGCCAGCTCGGGCAGGGCGGGAGTGTGCAGCATGTACACGTACCAGGACTTGGCGCCCTGGCCGAGGAGCTGGCCGACCCGGCGGGGGGTGGGCCGGCTCACGCGCTGCTTGATCCAGTGCCCGAAGTGGTCCAGGGAAGGACCGGACATCGAGGTGAAGGACGCGATCCGGCCCTCGGTGCGTGCGACCGTGACGAACTCCCAGGACTGCACCGAGCCCCAGTCGTGCCCCACCAGGTGCACCGGACGGTCCGGGCTCACCGCGTCCACGACCGCGAGGAAGTCGTCCGTCAGCTTCTCCAGGGTGAACCCGCCGCGCAACGGCTGCGGCGCCGACGACCTGCCGTGCCCGCGCACGTCGTACAGCACGACGTGGAAGCGGTCGGCCAGTCTTGTGGCGACCTCGGACCACACCTCCTTGGAGTCCGGATATCCGTGCACGAGCACCACCGTGGGCTGCCGGTCGTCGCCCAGCTCGGCGACGCACAGCTCGATCCCGCCCGTCCGCACCCAGCGCTCGCGTGCACCTTCGAGACTCACTTGTCCTCCGCCCAGCGCCGCACGTGCGGCAGATCGTCGTCCAGCCAGAAGGCGCTCGCCTCGGGGTCCTTGGATTCGGTGACGACCAGGATCTCCTCGAACTTCGCGCCCGTGCCCCGGAATCCGAGGTGGGGTTCGACCGCCCACAGCCCGGGCTGCGGCGGATGGTCGGAGAAGCGGTACGGCGACCACAGCGGCGACCAGCCGTCCCGGTGCCCGCGCAGGGCGTCGCCCGCCAGGCCCTTCAGGGACTGGGTGCCGAACCCGAACAGACGAGGAGACCAGGGACGCTCCCTCACCCGGTCCACCTTGTGCGCGATCACACCGAAGGGGTACGCGCGGTGCCGGTTGGCGTACCCCTGGCGGACCATGAGCCGGTCCACGTCCTCGTAGATCTCGCGCAGTGTGCGGCGCTCGCGCACCTCGCGCAGGATGAGCTCGCGGTGCGCCTCCAGGTCGGCGAGCAGCTTGTCCTGGAGGGGGTTCGGGCCCAGGGAGCCCGAGTAGCCGATGTCGGCGGTGAAGCCCTTGTGGACCGGTGCCATGTCGAGGATGAAGGGCATCCCCGGCTCCAGCCGCCGGTTGGTCGGGAAGAACTGGAGCGGGACGCGGAAGCCGACGAACGCGGTGCGGTCGCCGAACCAGGCGAAGGGCAGGTGGAACCAGTCCCGCACCCCGCGCCCGCGCAGCCAGTCGCGCTGCATGCGTGCCGCCTCGCGCTCCGTCACACCGGGCTTCAGCTGCGCCGCGACCGCCTCCGCGCACTCGTACGCGAGGCGCTGCACCTCTTTGAACCCGCGCAGTTCCTCTTCGAACCCGCGCAGCCCCGCGGAGAGTTCGCCTGCCACTGCCGTCGTCATGCCACCGCCCCACACCCTGTCCACGCTGACCGCGGTACGTGTCCGTAACTTGACACTGGCGAATGTGACAGTAGTTAGAGGCTGCGTCAATAGCCGGGTGCGGCACCTGTGGACAACCGGTCCGTTGTGGACGACCGGCACCCCCGGACGGGCGGCCCGGCCGGGGCGCGGCGACGGACGGCATTCGACCTGAGGGGGACCCCTACGGGCCCGTACGACTGGAGTCTGACGCGGATCCAGCTCCGTGGTCTGACGACCGCTGTGGCGTGCGCCACTACCTTCGAAACGTGACTGTGATCGCGACCGAAAGCCTGAGCAAGCGGTTCCCCCGGGTGACCGCGCTTGACCGGCTCTCCGTGGACGTCGGGCCCGGTGTGACCGGACTCGTCGGAGCCAATGGAGCCGGCAAGTCCACACTGATCAAGATCCTGCTGGGTCTGTCCCCCGCCACCGAGGGCCGCGCCGAAGTGCTCGGACTCGACGTCGCCACCAAGGGCGCCGCCATCCGCGAGCGGGTCGGGTACATGCCCGAGCACGACTGCCTGCCGCCCGACGTCTCGGCCACCGAGTTCGTCGTCCACATGGCGCGCATGTCCGGCCTGCCGCCGGCCGCGGCCCGCGAGCGCACCGCGGACACCCTGCGCCACGTCGGCCTGTACGAGGAGCGCTACCGCCCCATCGGCGGCTACTCGACGGGCATGAAGCAGCGCGTGAAGCTCGCGCAGGCCCTCGTCCACGACCCCCAGCTGGTCTTCCTCGACGAGCCGACCAACGGCCTCGACCCGGTAGGCCGCGACGACATGCTCGGTCTGATCCGCCGGATCCACACCGACTTCGGCATCTCGGTCCTGGTCACCTCGCACCTTCTGGGCGAGCTGGAGCGCACCTGCGACCACGTCGTCGTCGTCGACGGCGGCAAGCTGCTGCGGTCCAGCTCCACCACGGACTTCACCCAGACCACCACGACCCTCGCCATCGAGGTCACCGACACCGACGAGCACCCGGACGGCACCCGCGCGGTGCGCGACGCGCTGCACGCGCGCGGGATCGAGACCCACGACGGCAGCGGCCTGCCGGGCGCCGGGCACATCCTGCTGCTGACCGCCGAGGGCGAGGAGACGTACGACCTCGTCCGCGACGTCGTCGCCGACCTCGGCCTCGGCCTGGTCCGCATGGAGCAGCGCCGGCACCACATCGCGGAGGTCTTCAAGGACAGCGACGAGCAGCGGAAGGAGGCGGTCGGCCATGGCGGTTGAGCAGCCCACGGCCCGGGAGGCCGAGCAGACCCGGATCCACAACATCGGCTACCGCAACTACGACGGACCGCGCCTGGGCCGCGCGTACGCCCGTCGCTCGCTGTACTCGCAGTCCCTGCGCGGTGCCTACGGACTCGGCCGCTCGGTCAAGTCCAAGGTGCTGCCGATGCTCCTGTTCGTCGTGATGTGCGTCCCCGCCCTGATCATGGTGGCGGTCGCGGTCGCCACCAAGGCGAAGGACCTGCCCGTCGACTACACGCGATACGCGATCATCATGCAGGCCGTGATCGGTCTGTACGTGGCCTCGCAGGGACCGCAGGCCGTCTCGCGCGACCTGCGTTTCAAGACCGTTCCGCTCTACTTCTCGCGCCCCATCGAGACCGCGGACTACGTGCGGGCCAAGTACGCGGCGCTGGCCTCGGCGCTGTTCGTCCTCACCGCCGCGCCGCTGATCGTGCTCTACGTGGGAGCGCTGCTGGCGAAGCTGGACTTCGCCGACCAGACCGAGGGATTCGCACAGGGGCTGGTCTCCGTGACGCTGCTGTCGCTGCTCTTCGCCGGGATCGGCCTGGTGATCTCCGCGGTCACACCGCGCCGCGGCTTCGGCATCGCGGCCGTCATCGCCGCCCTGACCATCTCCTACGGGGCGGTGTCCACCGTCCAGGCCATCGCCTTCGAGCAGTCCAGCACCGGAGCCGTCCCGTGGCTCGGCCTCTTCTCGCCGATCACGCTGATCGACGGGGTGCAGACCGCCTTCCTGGGCGCCACCTCCGCCTTCCCCGGAGGGGAAGGACCCTCGTCCGGGCAGGGCCTCGTCTACCTCATCGTCGTCCTGGGGCTCATCGCCGGCTGCTACGGCCTCCTGATGCGCCGCTACCGAAAGGTCGGGCTGTGACCACGCTCAACATCGACCACGTCTCACGCTGGTTCGGCAACGTGGTGGCGGTCAACGACATCACGATGACGATCGGCCCCGGAGTCACCGGTCTGCTCGGCCCGAACGGCGCGGGGAAGTCCACCCTCATCAACATGATGGGCGGCTTCCTGGCCCCCTCCACGGGCACCGTCACCCTCGACGGCGAGCAGGTCTGGCGCAACGAACGGATCTACCGGCACATCGGCATCGTCCCCGAGCGCGAGGCGATGTACGACTTCCTCACCGGCCGCGAATTCGTCGTCGCCAACGCCGAGTTGCACGGCCTCGGCGACAAGGCCGCCCAGCGCGCGCTCGCCACGGTCGAGATGGAGTACGCGCAGGACCGCAAGATCTCGACGTACTCCAAGGGCATGCGACAGCGCGTGAAGATGGCGTCCGCCCTCGTCCACGACCCGTCGCTGCTGCTGCTCGACGAGCCGTTCAACGGCATGGACCCGCGTCAGCGCATGCAGCTCATGGACCTGCTGCGGCGCATGGGGGACGAGGGCCGCACGGTGCTCTTCTCGTCCCACATCCTCGAAGAGGTCGAGCAACTCGCCGCGCACATCGAGGTGATCGTCGCCGGACGGCACGCGGCGAGCGGCGACTTCCGGCGCATCCGCCGCCTGATGACCGACCGCCCGCACCGCTATCTGATCCGGTCCAGCGACGACCGGGCGCTCGCCGCTGCACTGATCGCCGACCCGTCGACGTCGGGCATCGAAGTCGACCTGGCCGAGGGTGCGTTGCGCATCCAGGCGGTCGACTTCGGCCGGTTCACCGCCCTGCTCCCGCGCGTCGCGCGTGAGCACGGCATCCGGCTGCTCACGGTCTCGCCGTCCGACGAGTCCCTCGAGTCCGTCTTCTCGTATCTCGTCGCGGCGTAGGAGGCCGAAGATGTACGACCCCACAGTCGCCCGGCTCACCTACCGTGGCCTGCTCGGCCGGCGCAGGGCCCTGATCCTGTGCGCCCTGCCCGTCCTGCTCATCGTGATCTCCGCCGCCGTGCGCGGCTTCACCGGCGCCGACGACCAGGTGGCCTCGGACGTGCTCGGCGGTTTCGCGCTCGCGACGATGGTGCCGATCATCGGCGTCATCGCGGGCACCGGCGCGATCGGCCCCGAGATCGACGACGGTTCGGTGGTGTATCTGCTGGCCAAGCCCCTCAAGCGGCCCACGATCATCTTCACCAAACTGATCGTCGCCATCGCCGTCACCATGGCGTTCTCGGCGGTGCCGACCTTCATCGCGGGCCTGATCCTGAACGGCAACGGCCAGCAGATCGCCGTCGCCTACACCGTCGCCGCGCTGGTCGCCTCGATCGCGTACGCCGCCCTGTTCCTGCTCCTGGGGACCGTGACCCGGCACGCGGTGGTCTTCGGACTCGTCTACGCCCTCGTCTGGGAGGCCCTCTTCGGGTCGCTGGTGTCCGGCGCGCGCACGCTGAGCGTCCAGCAGTGGGCACTCGCCGTGGGCCACAAGGTCACCGGCGGCGACCTCGTCACCTCCGACGTGGGACTGCCCACCGCGACGGTGCTGCTGATCGCGGTCACCGTGCTGGCCACCTGGTACGCGGGACAGCGGCTGCGGTCGCTGACGCTGGCCGGCGAGGAGTGAGCGGGTTCCACGCGCGCGTGCCGGCCGTCACGGTGCACGCGCGCGTGGAACCCCGCCGCGGCCGCCCGTTCACCGGGCGGCCTTTTCTTGACATCGGCTTCACCTGTGCCCGGGCACACTGGGCCGAGGGGATGCGTTGCTAGGAGGACGGGGATGTCCGCTGAGGAACTGAAAGGCGACGGGGAACCCGGGGACGTCTGGGACGACCTCGTCCTGGACGAGGACTTCATACGGTCCGCGGATACGGCCGAGCCCTCGGCCCGCGCCCGTATGCTGGCCGCCCGCTGGCGCCAGGGAGGGCCCGACCCGCAGCCCTGGCGGTCCGACGAGCCGCCCGCGGGATGGTTCTTCAGCAAGGCGCGCCGGCGCAGATGGCGCCGCCGCTGACCGCGGCTTCCGAGGGCCGCCGCGTCCGGGGCGCCACCGGGACAGGAGCCCTGAACCGGCACTGCGTGCGAGCCCCGTATTTATTCGGTGGCGTCCAAATCGGCTCCGGGGCACAGTAGTTGTGTCCACGCCGCCGCATCGAGCCGGCGCCATGTTCTGGGAGAGGAGCGCGACGATGTTCATCAGGAGCAGTTCGTCGAGCTCCCGACAGGGCAGCCCGCGGCGGGTTCCGGAGTAGTTACCCCTCCGTCGAACCCACCCCGCACGGGGGGCTGCCCGGGGCGGCCGCTTCGAGCGCGCGTCACGCGCGGGCCGCCCACCCGGAGGATTGGCCGAGAGGTAAGGCACCGGCTTGCTAAGCCGTGGTCGGGGTCGTCCCCGCGCGCGTTCGATCCGCGCACCCTCCGCAAGAACGCACCGGCCGACGGCCGCGAGCGCCCACCCCGCCGCGCAGCCCATGGCTCCGTGGCGCGGACCCCGCCCCCACCGCGCCAGGAGGGAGCCGGGACCGGACCGAGGCCGGGTCTAGCCCAGCAGGCGTTCCAGGACCACCGCGATGCCGTCCTCCTCGTTCGAGGACGTCACCTCGTCCGCGACGGCCTTGAGATCGTCGTGGGCGTTGGACATGGCCACCCCGTGCGCCGCCCAGGCGAACATCGGAATGTCGTTGGGCATGTCGCCGAAGGCGATCGTGTCGGCCGCCTTCATGCCGAGCCGGCGGGCCGCCAGGGACAGCCCGGTCGCCTTGGAGAGGCCGAGGGGCAGCAGTTCCACTATCCCCGCACCCGCCATCGTGACGCCCACCAGGCCGCCCGCGACCTGCGTGCCGACGGCGGCGAGCTCGTCGTCGGAGAGCGTCGGATGCTGGATGTACACCTTGTTCAGGGGAGCCGACCAGAGGTCCGCCGCGTCCCTGATCGGCACGGTCGTCAGCGGGCCGTCCTGCACCCGGTAGCCGGGGCCGACGACGACCTCGCCGTCGAGCCCGTCGCGGCTCGCGGCCAGCAGGAGCGGCCCGACCTCCGCCTCGATCTTGGCGAGCGCCAGACCGGCCAGCTGCCGGTCCAGCGTCACCGACGTGAGCAGCCGGCGCTCCCCCGCGTCGTACACCTGCGCGCCCTGGCCGCACACCGCGAGGCCCTCGTAGCCGAGGTCGTCGAGGATGTGCCGGGTCCAGGGCACCGCACGTCCGGTGACGACGATGTGGGCCGCGCCCGCCGCGGTCACCGCGGCGAGCGCCTCACGCGTGCGCCGGGAGACCGTCTCGTCGGCACGCAGCAGCGTGCCGTCGAGGTCGGTCGCCACGAGCTTGTACGGGAACGACCCGCTCGGTCCGTCCTGCTCGTGCGACGCCCGCGGCGCGGTCGAGCCGTGCGGCGCGGTCGAACCGGTCGCTCCAGATGTGCCGGTCACTTGGAGATCGGCTCCAGGACCTCGCGGCCGCCCAGGTACGGGCGCAGCACTTCCGGCACCCGGACGGAGCCGTCGGCGAGCTGGTGGTTCTCCAGGATCGCGACGATCGTGCGGGGGACGGCGCACAGCGTGCCGTTGAGCGTGGCGAGCGGCTGGACCTTCTTGCCGTCGCGCATGCGGACGGACAGGCGGCGGGCCTGGAAGCCGTCGCAGTTCGACGCCGAGGTCAGCTCGCGGTACTTGCCCTGCGTGGGGATCCACGCCTCGCAGTCGAACTTGCGGGACGCGGACGCGCCCAGGTCGCCCGACGCCACGTCGATGACCTGGAACGGCAGCTCAAGACCGGTCAGCCACTGCTTCTCCCAGTCCAGGAGGCGCTTGTGCTCGTTCTCCGCGTCCTCCGGGGCGACGTACGAGAACATCTCGACCTTGTCGAACTGGTGCACGCGGAAGATGCCGCGGGTGTCCTTGCCGTAGGTGCCGGCCTCGCGGCGGAAGCACGGCGAGAAGCCGGCGTAGCGCAGCGGCAGCTTGTCGGCGTCGAGGATCTCGTCCATGTGATACGCCGCGAGCGGGACCTCGGAGGTGCCGACCAGGTAGTAGTCGTCCTTCTCCAAGTGGTACACGTTCTCCGCGGCCTGGCCGAGGAAGCCGGTGCCCTCCATGGCGCGCGGGCGGACCAGCGCGGGCGTCAGCATCGGGGTGAAGCCGGCCTCGGTGGCCTGCGCGATCGCCGCGTTGACGAGGGCGAGCTCCAGGAGCGCGCCGACGCCGGTCAGGTAGTAGAAGCGCGAGCCGGACACCTTGGCGCCGCGCTCGACGTCGATGGCGCCCAGCGCCTCACCGAGCTCCAGGTGGTCCTTGGGCTCGAAGCCCTCGGCACCGAAGTCGCGGATGGTGCCGTGCGTCTCCAGGACGACGAAGTCCTCCTCGCCGCCGACCGGGACGTCGGGGTGCACCAGGTTGCCCAGCTGGAGGAGGAGCCGCTTGGCCTCCTCGTCGGCCTCGTGCTGCTCGACGTCCGCCGCCTTGACGTCGGCCTTGAGCTGCTCGGCCTTCTTCAGCAGCTCGGCGCGCTCGTCGGGGGAGGCCTTGGGGATCAGCTTGCCGAGCGCCTTCTGCTCGGAACGCAGCTCGTCGAAGCGGACGCCGGACGACCTGCGCCGCTCGTCGGCGGAGAGGAGGGAGTCGACGAGGGCGACGTCCTCTCCACGGGCGCGCTGGGAGGCGCGAACACGGTCGGGGTCCTCACGGAGCAGGCGAAGGTCAATCACCCCTCAAGGCTACCGGTGCGCGGTTCCGGCCAACGACTCGATATTCCGGTCCGCCGGTTCTGTGACGTTATGAGGGGAATGCCGGACTGAATCTTTTGATCATGAGCCGGCGTCAAGGAAAAGGGTCGTACTCCCTGAAAGGGGGCAGGTGGCGGCTCGTCGGTTGACCGGATTTCCTTGTGGCGACAGGGACTTGGTGCCTGGTTGTCCACAGGAATCCACAGCCCTCCAGAGTTATCCACAGGCTGTGCGGAAGATCTGTGGACTTCGGAAATGATCATTCCGAGGGGTGGACACGGCTTGAGGAATTCCCGGCTCAAACCCTGCGTACACGCACTTTCGGGTGTAAATGATTCGCTCCATAGAGTTGATCAATGGAAAAGGGTGGACGAAGGGTGACGTGCGGGGCTGTGGAAGAAGTTGGGGCCTGTAGGCCGATTTGTCGACGATGCAGTATTTCGTTGTCGACTTGTCCCCAGGTCGAGAAGCGCGCCTGTGGATAACATCTGTGGATGACGAAAATCTGCAGGTAGGACCAGTGATCAAAGGTGCACGGGCCGGTGGACAGGGATGACGCCGGGAGCGGGCAGGCCGTCGGGGACGAGCCGCCGGCCAGGGGTGGTCGGCTCCCGCGTGCCGAACCGGTGGAAATGAGCCGCACGGACTGTTCACGGCGTGTTCGGGCACGGTCCGTCCATTCGATTCCCGGCATCGGCCCACCGCCTTTGCCCGCCCTGGCCCGAACTTGCGCTCTCAGCCCCGGCCGCCCGCGGAACGGCCCCTTTCAGAAGCGGCCGTCCTGGCAGCGCGCCAGCCAGTCGGAAGCGGCGGAGAATTCGCTGTCCGAGGTCCCGGCCCGTGGCGCGCGTACGTCCTTGGGGTCGACTTCCGCCCGGGGGTACGAACCGAGGAAGCGCACCTGCGGGCAGACCCGCTTGAGCCCCATCAGCGCCTCCCCCACCCGCCGGTCGGAGATGTGGCCCTCGGCGTCGATGGCGAAGCAGTAGTTGCCGATGCCCTCACCGGTCGGCCGGGACTGCAGCAGCATCAGGTTGACGCCGCGCACCGCGAACTCCTGGAGGAGCTCCAGCAGGGCGCCGGGGTGGTCGTCGCGCTGCCAGATGACCACGGACGTCTTGTCCGCGCCGGTCGGTGCGGCGGGCCGGGCGGGCCTGCCCACCAGCACGAAGCGGGTCTGCGCGTTCTCCGCGTCGTGGATGCCGGTCTCCAGCGGCTCCAGGCCGTACTTGGCCGCCGCGAACTCGCCCGCGAAGGCCGCGTCGTACCTGCCTTCCTGGACCAGGCGCGCGCCGTCGGCGTTCGACGCGGCGGACTCCCACAGGGCGTCGGGCAGGTGCGTCCTGAGCCAGTTGCGTACCTGTGGCTGTGCGGCGGGGTGCGCGGTGACCGTCTTGATCTCCGACAGCTTCGTGCCGGGCCTGACCAGCAGGGCGAAGGTGATCGACAGCAGCACCTCGCGGTAGATCATCAGCGGGGCGCCCGCGACCAGCTCGTCGAGGGTCGTGGTGATGCCGCCCTCCACCGAGTTCTCGATCGGGACGAAGGCGGCCTCGGCCTCGCCGTTGCGGACGGCGTCCAGCGCGGCGGGAACCGACACCACCGGGACCAGTTCCCGGGTGGCAGCCTCCGGGAGCGTGCGCAGGGCGACTTCGGTGAAGGTGCCTTCGGGACCGAGATACGCGTAGCTGGCTGGCATGACCTCACCCTAATGGGCCTCGAACAACGGGGACGACGCGTGGGGAAACGGGACCCCCAGGCGTGACCGGCTACGAGGTGATCGGACGCCTCTGGAGGTGACCAGCCGCCCCAGGGGTGATCGGCCGCACCCAGGGGTGATCCGGGACTCCCAGGGGCGATCCGGGGGCCCGCCGGGGAGGTCAGCCCTCCAGCAGGCGCTGCCCCACGTACTCGCCCGTCGCCGCCCCGCCGGGCACCGCGAACAGGCCGCTCGACTCGTGGCGGACGAAGGTGGAGAGCGCGTCACCGCGGTCGAGCTTGCGCTGGACGGGCACGAAGCCGCGCAGCGGATCGGCCTGCCAGCAGACGAAGAGCAGGCCCGCGTCGGGCACCCCGTCCGTGTCGATGCCGTCGTGGAAGGAGAACGGGCGGCGCAGCATCGCGGCACCGCCGTTCTGGTCGGGCCGGGTGATCCTGGCGTGCGCGTTGATCGGCACGACGAGATTGCCGTCGGTGTCGGTCTTGTCCAGGTCCATCGGCGTGGTCTCGGTGCCGCCGCTGAGCGGGGCGCCGGTGGCCTTCTTCCGCCCTATGACGTCCTCCTGGGCCGTGGGAGAGAGCTTCTCCCAGTCGTCGAGGAGCATGCGGATACGGCGGACGACGGCATAGGAGCCGTTCGCCATCCAGGCCGGCTCGCCCGCGCCGGGCACGAAGACGCGCCGGTCGAAGTCGGACTCGGACGGCTTCGGGTTGCGGGTGCCGTCGATCTGCCCCATCAGGTTGCGAGCCGTCATGGGACGGCCGGTCGCGCCGGGCGAGCGGTTGAAGCCGTTCATCTGCCAGCGCACCCGGGCCGCGCTGCCCGCGTCCTTCTGGACGGCGCGCAGGGCGTGAAAGGCGACCAGGGCGTCGTTCGCTCCGATCTGCACCCACAGATCGCCGTTGCTGCGCGCCTTGTCGAGGTGGTCGGAGGAGAAGTCGGGCAGCGGGTCGAGCGCCACCGGACGCTGCTTCTCCAGGCCCGTACGTGCGAAGAAGCTGTGGCCGAAGCCGAAGGTGACCGTCAGGGAGGAGGGGCCGGCGTCGCGTGCGACATCCGTGTCGTCCTGGGCGGCAGGCTCGCCCGCCATCAGCCGCTGGGCGGTCGCCGACCAGCGGCGGAGCAGCGCGGCGGCCTCCTTGCGGCCCGCGCCCGCCGCCAGGTCGAAGGCGACGAGGTGGCCGCGTGCCTGGAGGGCGGTCGTGATGCCCGGCTGGTGTTTCCCGTGAAACATCACCGCGTCCGAGCCGACCGAGGTCAGCGGCGCGGTCGGCGCGCCGTTCTCGTCGTTCGGAGCGGCCGCGCATCCGGCGGCGCCCCCGGCCGCGCCCAGGGCGAGACCGGTGGCGCCGGCGGTGCCGAGCAGCTGACGTCGTGAGAAGCCGCCCTTGGTGGCGGCCTCGGGGGAGGAGACGGCGTCGGGAGTGGACTGGTCGGACATGGTGGGGTTCAGCCGATCTGCGCGTTCTTGTTCACGGTCGCCTGGTCGATGTCGGAGGTGCGCACGGTCACCGCGATCTTCCAGTCGCCCGCCATGGGGATCTGCACTCCGCTCGCCGACCAGTGTCCGGTGGCGATGCGGTCGGGGGTCACGGGCAGCGGGCCGATGTCCTTCGCGGCGAGGGTGAAGGCGACCTTCACCTCGGGGACGTCGAAGGCCTTGCCGTTGGGCCGCACCACGAAGACGTGCATCTCGTTGCCGCCGACGCGGGCCGGGTCGAGGGTGAGCTCCACGGTGCCCTTGCCGTCCTCGCCGCCGGTGTCGAACGGGATCTTCAGGGACAGCGGGCCCGAGCGCTGGGACGCGGAAGCGGTGGCCTGCTGGGCCGCCTCCTCCGTACGCCCGGGCTCGGTGGAGGTCAGCACGGTCGTGACCGCGAGCAGGACGACGGCGACACCCGCCTCCGCGAGCACCGAGCGACGCAGACCCGAGCGGTGCGGATCGGCGTCACGGAGGCGCTTGTCGCGCGCGGTGGCCACGGCCGCCCGCTGCCGGGCGAGCTGCGCGGCACGCCGGGAGTCCGCCGGGACCGTCTCCCGGGTCTCCTCGCGCTGTTCGGCCACGTCCTCGGCCGCGGAGCCTCGTTCCTCCGAGGCCGGCGCCTCGGACAGACGGCCGGTCCAGCGGCGTGAGATCCATGCGATGCCGACGAGGACCGCCACCAGAGCGATCTTGACGAGCAGCAGTTGGCCGTACCTCGTGCCGGTGAACGCGGACCAGGAACCGAGCTGGCGCCACGACTGGTAGATCCCGGTGGCGACCAGGGTCACGACGGCGCCGAACGCGAGGCGGGAGAAGCGGCGCACGGCCGCCGTCTCGATCGCGTCCTCGGCCGGAGCCCTGAACAGTGCCGTCAGCAGGGCCGACAGCCCGCCGAGCCATGCGGCGACGGCCAGCAGGTGCAGTACATCGACGGGCATCGCGATACCGGGCTGGAGGCCGGTCGACGCGTGCTCGGCCATCGCCCAGGTCGCGGCCAGGCCCGCCGCGACGACGGTGCCGCCGATCGCGAGGCCGAAGGTGAGGTCCTTCTTCTCGGCGGCTCGGTCCGCGGCCTCGGCGGCCCGGGCGGCCGCCACGGTGGCCTCGTCGTCGCCTCCGTCGGTCCCGTCGGTCCCGTCGGACGCCGGGGCCTCGGGCTCGTCCCGCTTGACGTACGCCCCGAAGAGCACCGCGATGAACAGCGCCGCGGCGGCGAGCAGCAGCAGCCGGGACACCAGGGCCGCGCCCGACTTGGTCTGGAGCACCTGACCCAGCAGGCTCAGATCGAAGATGTCGCCGATCTTGCCGGAGCCGACGTACGAGCCGCGCAGGAGCAGCAGCGCGAGCGTGGCGCCGGTGAGGGCGAGCCAGCCGGTGACGACGAGCCGCTGGACCGGCCGGACGCCGGCACCGCGCTGCCAGCAGGTCAGCACGAAGGCGGCTCCGCCGACCAGGAGAACGAAGCCCGCGTAGGAGACGTAGCGCGCGATGCCGTAGAGCACGCCGACGGTTCCGCCGCCCGCGCCCTGGTCGGACAGGGCGACGGAGGTCTGCGAGGGCGCGCCGACGGAGAAGGTGAAGGCGCCGGAGACGGGGTGGCTGTCCTCGGACACCACCTGGTAGGTGACGGTGAAGGTGCCGTCGGGCAGTCCCGAGTGCAGCTTCACGCCGTACGTGGTGCCGCTCAGGTTGGCCGCCCGGCCGGTGTCGACCCGCTTGCCCTTGGGGTCGAGCACGCGGAGCGAACCGTCGGACAGCGCGACCTTCTCGGAGAAGGTGAGCGACACCTGGGTGGGCGCCTGGTCGACCACCGACCCCTGCTTCGGGTCGCTCCCGGTCAGCGCGGCGTGCGCGGAGGCAGGCGCGGCCCCGGCCAGGAGCGCGCCGGTGACGGCGAGGAACAGCAGCAGGAGGGTCCGGAAACGGGGGGCGATGGTCTGCGTCAAGGTGGTCGCTCCCTCAGTGCCCGGTCTTCGGTGTGTACGTCGCGGACTTCACCGGCATGGATATCTTCACTGTGCCGGATTTGGCGAAGTGGAGTTCCACGGCCACGCTCTCGCCCTGCTCCGGCTTGCGGGTGAGCTTCTCGAACATGAGGTGGTTGCCGCCGCTCGCGAAGTTCAGCGTGCCCTTCGCGGGCACGGCGAACGACTTCTCCTCCTCCATCGCCCCGCCCTGCGTGGAGTGCAGTGTGACGTCGGCCGACAGGCTGCTGGTGACCGAGGTCAGGGTGTCGGCGCCACCGGTGTTGCTGACGGTGAAGAAGCCGGCCGCCATGGTCGCCATGCTCGGGGCGGGCATGTAGGCGCCGGTGACCTTCAGCGCGGGCCTGCCCGCCGAGGAACCGCCGTCGTCCGAGCCGCAGCCCGCGAGTGCGGCCGTGGTGGCCACGAGGACCGCGCACACGGCGAGCGGACGCGGGACCCGGCCGGGACGGCTCACGGGTTCTCCCCCTTGATGAGCTTGGGCAGGTCCTTGGTGTAGTCGTCCACGGTGGCGTCCTCGCCGTACAGCACGTAGCCGCCGTCGGTCTTCGGCGAGAACGCGACGACCTGGGTGCCGTGCACGGAGACGAGCTTGCCGTTCTTGTCCTTCGACGTCGGCTCGATGGAGATGCCCAGAGTGCGCGCGCCGGCCTGGATCGTGGCGAAGTCGCCGGTGAGGCCGACGAAGTCGGAGTCGATGCCCTTGAGCCAGGTACCGAGGGCGGCGGGGGTGTCGCGGCCCGGATCGGTGGTGACGAAGACGACGCGGAGCTTGTCCTGTTCGGCCTTGGGCAGCTGCTTCTTGGCGACGGCCAGATTGTTCATCGTCAGCGGGCAGACGTCGGGGCAGTGCGTGTAGCCGAAGTACACGAGCGTCGGCCGGCCCTTGGTCAGGGCGCGCAGGTCGTACTTCTTGCCGTGCGTGTCGGTGAGCACGAGGTCCGGCTTCTCGAACGGCTTGTCGAGGATCGTCGCCGCCTTGGCGGAGCCGGTCTCGGCGGACACGTCGGCGACGGGCTTGTTGCCGTCGTCGCCGCTGCCGCAGGCGGAGAGGGTCAGGGTGGCGGCGGCGAACAGGGCGGCCACGGCATACGTCTTCTTGCGCATAGAAAAATGTCCCAGATGTGTGCGCTCCGGCGCGCACCGGGGGTCGTACGGGGCCCGAAGCCCAGGTCGTACGACGTCCCGGTGCGCACCGAAGGGATGAGCCTCGGTACCGCGCGCTGCCTCAGGCGGCGCGGCGGCGGCCGGCGAGCACGCCGTACCCCACGCCCGCCACGCCGACGACGATGCCGACGATGCCGAGCACGCGCGCGGTGGTGTCGCTGCTGTCGGACGACGCCTCGGTGGTCTTCTCGGACTCCGCCTTCGCGTCGGACGAGTGCGACGCGTCGGAGGCGTCCTCGGCGTCGGCGGAGCCGTGGTGACCGCCCTCGGACGCGGCGGAGAGCGCGAGCACCGGGGCCGGGTTCTCGGGCTCCTCCTGGCCTTCCTGCTGCGGCTCGATCCAGCGCACGACCTCCTTGTTGGAGTACGTCTGGACGGCCTTGAAGACCAGTTCGTCGGTGTCCTCGGGCAGCGCGCCGATCGAGAGCGGGAACTTCTGGAAGAAGCCCGGCTCGACGCCCTTGCCGGTGGCGGTCCAGGTGACCTTGGTGACGGCCTCGTCGATCTTTTGGCCGTGCACGGTCAGCGGCTTGTCCAGCTTGGACTTGGTGACCTTCACGTCCCAGCCGTCCAGCTTCTGCGGCATGACCGAGGCGAGCGGGTGGTCGGCCGGGAAGGTGACCTCGAGCTTGGTGGTCGAGGCGTTGTCGCGCTCGTTGGGGACCTTGAAGTTCACGACCGCGTAGTCGCCCTTGGCGGCCGTGCCCTCGGGCTGAACGCTGACGTGCGCGAAGGCGGGGACCGACAGGGTGAGGACGGCCGAGGCGGCGAGGGCAGCGGCGGCGGCGATACGGGAAGGCTTCATAGCAGGGGACACTCCACTTTCAGTCCGTTGGCAAAGGGGTGCGCGTGCGCGACGGGCACGCGCGCGTGCCGCACGACGGCGTGGCCCCTTGGCGGAGTGACGCGTCGTGTCAGGCGGCGAGGACGAGCGCGGTGGAGGACGGCGGTCCGCGCCGGACGACGGTGTGCTGGAGTGCGCTCGCCTGCGGCTCCAGGGGCGCGAGCAGCGCGGTGCGCGGTGCGCGGACCGCGTCGGGCGCTCCCGGAAGACCCGCGCGCAGGGCGCGTACCAGCGCGAACGCGGACCGCAGGGACCGTACGAGTGCCGTCTCCGCGACCCCGTGGGCGGACAGCCGCATGAGACGCAGCAGCGCCAAGTCCCCGCGGCGCAGCACCCATCCCGCGGCGACGGCCGCGAGGACGTGGCCGAGCAGCATCGGCAGGGAGGGCAGGACCGACATCGATGAGCCGGCCGCGGCCGCCATGGCGTCCGCCGGATGGTGCATGGACGGGCTCATGCCGGTCGTCGTGCCCGTGTCGATCCGCGCCTCGGCGAGGATCCGCTGCGCCTGTGCCGGACTGATCGCCGCCGCGGCCGTGCCGCACACGAGGCGCGCGGCCCGCTCGACGAGCGAGGCGTCGGACATGGGCATGCCCGACATGGCGTCCGTGGACGTCGCGCCGCTGTGCTGGCCGAGTCCGAACAGCGTGTGCAGCGCGGTCTGTCCGGCCGCGAGGACCGCGGCGATGCCCGGGAGCGACCGCTCGCGTCCCGCCAGCGCGGCGGCGACCGCGAAGACCGCGAGGAAGCCGGCCCCGAGTGTCCACAGGGGGACCGAGGCACAGGAGGCGAGACCATGACCGGCCGCGGCCAGCGCGACGCAGACCGCGGCGAACACCGCGGCCCTGAGCATCCGGAGGTCGAGTCCGGAGCGTGCCGAGCGCTTGTGGGGGGCAGTCATGGCGGGCTCATCATCCCACTGGCCCGGCTCGTCCCGTACGGCAGGTCCGCTAGGTGGTGTTCGACCGTTAGGTCACCTTGTGCGGGGCCTTGGGTGCACATACACCGATGCTCGGCACCCGCGCATCCGCCGTATGGGCGGCATCACCTCGGGCAGGCGATTGCGTGCGCGTGCTTGCGGCAATACGTAACGGTATGTCGAGCCGCGGCCGGGAGGCTGGAGCATGAGCATCTGGTGGTCACTCCATCTGCGGCGCGAAGCTGCGAGCGTTCCGCTCGCGAGACGCCTGCTGCTCGGCACGATGGAGAGCGCGGGAGTCGACCCGGACATCTCGTACGACCTCTCCGTCGCCCTCACCGAGGCCTGTGCCAATGCCGTCGAGCACGGTGGCGGCACCGCGAACGGCCCCTCCTCCGAGGCCTACCGGGTGACCGCCTACCTCGACGGCGAGCGGTGCCGCATCGAAGTCGCCGACTCGGGCCCGGGTTTCCCCGGCGGCCGTGCCCGTCCTCCGATCCGTCCGGCGCGCGGCGACAGCGAGCACGGGCGGGGGCTGTGCCTGATCCATGAACTCGCGGACCACGTCCAGATCGACAGCAGCCCCGGCAGGGGCGGCGCCGTCGTCAGCTTCGACAAGATCCTCAAGTGGAAGAAGGACCCCTCTTTGCTGACGGCGTAGCGCTGGGCGCGGAGGAGCGGGGCGTCCGAGCGAACGCCCCGCACTTGTGACGCATCCCCCTGCCGGGCTTCGCAGGGGCCCGTCCGGCCCGGGCTTCTCAGGGGCCCGTCCGGCCCGGGAGGTCCCGAAGTCCACAGCGCGGTCACAGCCCTCCCCCAGGTCCCTGACGGCCGGCGTTTCTAGATTCCCGGCATGAGGGGAAGCCGCCAGGACGAGACGCTCGCCGAGGCCGCGGTGATGGCGCTGACGCGACAGCTGGAGCTGGCGCCCAAGCCCGGACTGCCCGACCCGCGCGATCTGCGCGCCCGAGCCACCCGGCAGGACCACCGCTCGCTGCGCTGGTCGGCCAAGGCCCTGGCACCCGGCCTCGCGGCGATGGCGGCCGCCGCACGCCGCACCGGCCGTGCCACCCCCGGACTTCGCGCGGAACTGGGCGCGATCGGCCGGTCCACGGAGCACTCGGTGGCTCTGGCCGGCGGCGGACACCGGGGCGCCCTGTGGGCGCTCGGGCTGCTCGTCGCGGCAGCCGCCCTGGAACCCGGCGCCACCGGGACGGAGGTCACGGCGGCGGCCAAGCGGATCGCGGCGCACACCGACCGGCGGGCACCGCGGCGGCCCTCCCGGGGATCGACCGTCTCCGCGACGTACGGGGCGGCCGGCGCACGGGGCGAGGCACGCGCCGGATTCCCGCACGTCCGCCGGGCGTTGGACGCGCTCGCCGCCACCCGTTCGGCCGGTGCGCCGGAATCCTGCGCCCGGCTGGACGCCCTCCTCACCGTCATGTGCACGCTCCAGGACACGGAGCTGCTGCACACCGCCGGACCCCACGGCCTGCGGCACGTCCAGACGGGGGCCCGCGCGGTGCTGGACGCGGGCGGTACGTCCACGGAGGCGGGCCGTGCGGCCCTGGCAGCCTTCGACGGCGACCTGCACGCGCGCGCGTGGAGCCCGCGAGGCAGTGGAGCGCTCCTCGCGGGTGCCTTGTTCGTGGACTCGCTGCCCGTGACCGTCAGGGCGTGACCGGGACGCCGCGCCGGTCCGCGGCCGGATCGGAGCGTGGGTCCGGCGCCAGGTCCTGCGCGACTCGGGAGCGTGCCGCGGGCCCCATCGCGTACGACGCCCCGGCGATCAGTCCGCCGAGCAGCAGCCATCCGGGCGTTCCCCAGCCCACCAGCAGGGCCGTCAGGACGAGCGGACCCATCGTGCGGGCCACCGTGACACCGGTGCCGAAGAAGCCCTGGTACTCGCCCATGCGGTCGGCCGGGGCGAGGTCGAAGGCCAGTTGCCAGGAGCCCGCCGACTGCTGCATCTCGGCGAAGACCTGAAGGAGGGCGCCCGCCACGAGGATGCCGGCCGCGACCCACGGGGAGGCCCCGGACGACAGGGCGAACACCGCGCAGGACGCCAGCATCACGAGTCCGGACCGGCGGATCGCGCGCGTGGCGGCCGTGCGGCCCGTGACGCCCCGCGCCATCCGCACCTGGAAGACCATCACCACGCCCGTGTTGAGCACGAACAGCGCGGAGACCAGCCAGGCGGGCGCCTCGGTGCGCTCGGTGATCCACAGCGGGACGCCGAGGCTGAGCAGCGGCATCCGCAGCAGCAGCACGGTGTTGAGGAACGTCACCAGCACATAGGGGCGGTCGCGCAGGACACCGAGCCGGTGACCACGTCGCACGGTCACCGGCTGCACCGGAGGCAGGCGCAGCAGCAGTCCGGCGCACAGCAGGAAGCTCGTCGCGTCCAGCGCGAACACCCCGGAGTAGGCGGCCCGCGTCCCGGTGTGCAGCGCGAGTCCGCCGAGGCCCGCGCCCACCGCCAGACCGGCGTTCAGCGTCGACTGGAGGTGCGCGAGCAGTCCGGTGCGCCGCCCGGCCGGCACCAGCCCCGCGAGCAGCGCCTGCCGGGCCGCCGCGAGCCCCGACTGCGCGGACGCGTACGCGCACGCCGCGAGGACGAAGGGGACGAAGCCGCGGACGACCAGGAAGGACGCCACCGCCGTCGCCGTCGCCAGGGCCAGCAGCGCCGCCGTGCCGCGCGGCCCGCGCCGGTCGGCGAGCCGGCCGAGCGGCACGCCCACCAGTGAACCGACGGCCCAGGCGACGGTCAGCCCCAGTCCCACGTGCGCGGGGGCGAGACCGACGACGTGCGTGAAGTAGAGGGCGGAGGTCACGTAATAGGCGCCGTCGCCCACGGAGTTGGCCAGCTGGGCGAGGGCGAGCACGCGCTGCGGGCCCACGGGTGGGAGGAGACGGGGTGACGTCGCGTGCGCCGCGGCTGCCTGGTTCGTCATGCCACTGACGCTACGGACGTATTGGCTCCCCGGGCAGCTCCAATCAGCACGCCTCTTGTTGGCCCAATTCGACGACCGGCAACCGGCACGGCCCACGCCGGAGACCTCTCCCGCCGGGGCGGACCGGCCTGCGGCCCACCACGGGCCCGTCCCGGCCGCCCTCCGCCGCCGGGGCGGACCCGCCCGCGGCCCACCACCGGCACGGCCCAGGCGAGCGCCCTCCGCAGCCGGGGCGGACCGATCCGCGCCGGTGGCCCCTCAGCCCGCCCTCCGCACCGCGTCCAGCACCCGCCCGAGAGCCTCCAGGGCCTCCGGATACGCGCGTTCCCGGGGTGTCCCGTACCCGACGACGAGCCCCTGCGGGCGGTCCGCGCCCGGTGCGTGCCAGTGATCTCCCAGGTGGCCGATCGCGAGCCCTTCGTGCGCGGCGCGCGCCAGCACCTCCGCCTCGTCGTCCACCTCCACCAGGGCATGCAGCCCCGCGGCGATCCCCCGGACGCTCCTGCGCGTCCCCAGCCGGTCGAGCAGTCGGTCCCGGCGGCGCCGGTAGCGCAGCCGGCACGCGCGCACATGACGGTCGTACGCGTGGCTGTCGATCATCTCGGCGAGTGCCAACTGGCCGATGGACTCGGTGTGGTGGTCGCTGTGCAGCTTGATGTCGGCGACCGCGTCGACGAGGTGCGGCGGCAGCACCATCCAGCCGAGCCGCAGGGCGGGCCCGAGCGTCTTGGAGGCCGTGCCCAGGTAGACGACCTGGCCGGGCGCCATCCCCTGGAGCGCGCCGACCGGCTGCCGGTCGTAACGGAACTCCCCGTCGTAGTCGTCCTCGACGATCAGCCCGTCACGCGCGCGTGCCCAGTCGGTGAGGGCGCGCCGCCGCTCCGGGTGCAGGGTGACGCCGGTCGGGTACTGGTGGGCGGGCGTGACGACGACCGCGTCCGCCTTCGCCGCGGCGTCCGCGCGGGCACCGCGTTCGTCGACGGGCAGCGGCACGACGGTTCCGCCGCTCTTGCGCACCACCTCGCGGTGGAACGCCAGACCCGGGTCCTCCATGGCCACCGTGCCCCCGTCCAGCACACGGGTGAGGAGCGCGAGACCCTGCACATAGCCCGAAGTGATGACGATCCGTTCGGGCGGCGCGATCACTCCCCGCGCCCGCCCCAGGTAACCCGACAGCGCGGTCCGCAGCTCGATACGGCCGCGCGGGTCCCCGTAGTCGTACGCCAGGGACGGTGCCGTCGCGATCGCACGGCGCAGTGCCCGCAGCCATGCCGCCGCCGGGAAGGTGCCGACGTCCGGGCTGCCCGGACGCAGGTCGAAACGGGGTGCACGCGCGTGTGGCGCGCGTACGGCCGCCGCCGCGCCGTCCGAGGGCAGCGGTGCCACCTCGGTGCCGGAACCCTGCCGGGCCGTCAGATAGCCCTCCGCGACCAACTGGTCGTACGCCGCTTTCGCCGTGCCGCGGGAGATGCCCAGTTCGGCCGCGAGCCGGCGGGTCGCCGGCAGCCGTGTGCCGGGTGCGAGCCGGCCCTCGCGCACGGCGTCCCGCAGGGCGCGTTCGAGCCCCGCCCTGCGCCCCGCCCCGGCGTCCGGCTCCAGATGCAGGTCCACCCCGACACCGGACCAGAAGTCGTCCACGAAAAGCCGCCCCCCCCTAGGCACACCGGAAAACCCGGGAGCGCCGAAGTCCCCCGGGCATGCCGATGGCCGGGCACCCAGGAGGGCACCCGGCCATCAGTCTCGTCATCAGCCCTCGCGGGGCACTATGTCAGCCCTTCAGGGACGCCATCCAGGCCTCGACCTCGTCCGAGCGGCGCGGCAGGCCCGCGGACAGGTTCCGGTTGCCGTCCTCGGTGACGAGGATGTCGTCCTCGATGCGGACGCCGATGCCGCGGTACTCCTCCGGGACGGTCAGGTCGTCCGCCTGGAAGTACAGGCCGGGCTCGACGGTCAGGCACATGCCCGGCTCCAGCGTGCCCTCGACGTACGTCTCGGTCCGCGCGGCCGCGCAGTCGTGCACGTCCATGCCGAGCATGTGGCCGGTGCCGTGCAGGGTCCAGCGGCGCTGCAGGCCCAGCTCCAGGACGCGCTCCACGGGGCCCTCGACCAAGCCCCACTCGACGAGCTTCTCGGCGAGCACGCGCTGCGCGGCGTCGTGGAAGTCGCGGTACTTGGCGCCCGGCTTCACGGCCGCGATACCGGCCTCCTGGGCCTCGTACACGGCGTCGTAGATCTTCTTCTGGAGCTCCGTGTACGTGCCGTTGATCGGCAGCGTGCGCGTCACGTCGGCGGTGTACAGCGTGTGGGTCTCGACGCCCGCGTCCAGCAGGAGCAGGTCGCCGGAGCGGACCGGGCCGTCGTTGCGCACCCAGTGCAGCGTGCAGGCGTGCGGGCCCGCGGCGCAGATCGAGCCGTAGCCGATGTCGTTGCCCTCGACGCGTGCGCGCAGGAAGAACGTGCCCTCGATGTAGCGCTCGCTGGTCGCCTCGGCCTTGTCCAGGACCCGGACGACGTCCTCGAAGCCGCGCACGGTCGAGTCGACGGCCTTCTGCAGCTCGCCGACCTCGAAGTCGTCCTTGAGGAGCCGCGCCTCGGAGAGGAAGACCCGCAGCTCCTCGTCCCGCTCGGCGGTGACCTTGTCGGTCAGGGCGGACTCGATGCCGGCGTCGTAGCCGCGCACGACACGGACCGGTCCGGTGGCTTCACGCAGCGCGGCGGTCAGCTCGCGCACGTCCGAGGCCGGGATGCCGTACAGCGCCTCGGACTCGGTGAGGGAGTGGCGGCGGCCGACCCACAGCTCGCCCTGGCCGGACAGCCAGAACTCGCCGTTCTCGCGGTCGGAGCGCGGCAGCAGGTAGATCGTCGCCTTGTGGCCGCCGGACACCGGCTCCAGGACGAGGACGCCGTCCTCGGTCAGGTTGCCGGTCAGGTACGCGTACTCGACCGAGGCGCGGAAGGGGTACTCGGTGTCGTTCGAGCGGGTCTTCAGGTTGCCCGCGGGGATCACCAGGCGCTCGCCCGGGAAGCGCGCGGAGAGCGCGGCGCGGCGAGCGGCCGTGTGCTCGGCCTGGGCGATGGGCTTCAGGCCGCGCAGCTCGGTGTCGGCCCATCCCGACTTCATGCTCTCGGCCAGCTCGTCGGACACGCCCGGGTACAGGCCGTTCTTGCGCTGCTTGATCGGCTCCTCTTCGCCCGCTTCGTCAGCGGCATCGTCAAGCACGGCTTCCGGGGTCTCCGGGGTGAGCGCCTCCGACACGGTCTGCCTCCTAGATACGACTTTGGACCTCCCCCATCGTACGGTCGTACTGAAGGGGGCCCAGGGCCGGAAGACCTGTTACGTACGGCTCACCGTGAACGGCGACCGCGGGCACCGCGGATCGGCCGTCCGAGTCGGCCGCCCGGGACGGCGGCGCTCGGGGCGCTCACTCGAAGCGCGCCGCCAGCAGGACGACGTCCTCCTTGCTGTCGGCCTCGTCGAGTCCGTCCGGCAGCACCGTGCGCAGGACGTGGTCGGCGACCGCGCCGGGGTCGTCGCGGACCGTCCGGGGCACGCTCGCCGCCGCCGCGTGCAGCCGGGTGAAGGCCCGGTCCATGGGGTCGCCGGTGCGGTGCAGCAGCCCGTCGGTGTACAGCAGCACGGTCTCGCCCGGCTCCGTGGTCAGCTCGACGCTCGGCGCCTCCCAGCACGCGAGCATGCCGAGGGGGGCCGACAGGGAGGTCTCCACGAACTCCGTGCGCCGCGGCCCGATCACCAGGGGCGGGCTGTGTCCGGCTCCCGCCAGCGTGAGCTTGCGCAGTGCGGGCTCGCAGTAGGCGAACAGCGCGGTCGCGGAGCGGGCGGGCTCGGTCAGCCGCAGCAGCAGTTCGAGGTCGGACAGGACCGCGACGGGGTCCTCGCCCTCCATGACGGCGTAGGCCCGCAGGGACGCCCTCAGACGGCCCATCGCGGCGACCGCGCTGGGCCCGCACCCGGTGACGGAGCCGACCGCGAGACCGAGCGCGGCGTCGGGCAGCGGCAGCGCGTCGTACCAGTCGCCGCCGCCGCGCGCACTCGTGCGGTGCCGTGCGGCGAGCTGGACGCCGGAGACCCGGGGGAGCCGCGGGGGCAGCAGCTCCTCGGAGATCGTCGTCATGCACGCGCGCGTGCGCTCCAGTTCCACCAGGCGGGCCAGGTGCTCGGTGGCGTAGCGGGCGTAGAGGCCGACGAGGTGGCGCTGGCGTTCGACCGGTTCGGCGGGTTCGTCGTAGAGCCAGACGGCGGCGCCCAGCCGGCCCGCCGCGCCGGTGGACAGGGGGAGGGCGTAGCTCGCGGCGTAGCCGAGCCGGGCGGCCACCTCACGGTGGCGGGGGTCGAGCCCGTCCTCGGAGAAGAGGTCCGGCTGGGCGATCTCGCCCTCACCGCCCGGAAGTCCGTCCAGGATCTTCCCGTACGACATGGCGCTGCGCGGGACGGTCTCGATGTGGCCGAGATCCGCACGGGCCAGCCCCAGGCCGATGGTGGTGTCGGGGCCGAGTCCGTCGCCCGGCTCCAGGACGAGGAGACCGCGTCGGGCGCCCACGAGGGCGGCTCCGGCGCGCAGCGTCTCCTGCAGGGCGTCGTCGAGTGCCGAGGTGCGCGCCAGACGCTCGGTGAGCTCGTGGAGCGTGGTGAGATCCGAGACCCAGCCCGCCAGGCGATCTTGAAGAACGGCGCCGGGACCGATGGGGGAGGTGGCCGAAGGGGCACCCGTGGGGGCAGGCGTCGGCGCGACAGTGTGTGTGGGCGAAGGAACCGTTGAATCGATTCCGGCCACTTTCGGAATGTGAGGGGCGTTCATGGCGTCCGGCTTTCCGACCGGTGCGTATTGCTCAATAGCATCGCAAACCCCCATGTCGTTCTGCGCCGCTAGCGGTGTCTCCACATGTACACGCACTCGTGAGGGGATGTCCAGCATTGTCCTGCCGGGATTCCTGGTGTCCGTGAGACTGTCGGTAACCCTTGCGGGAAAGCAAAGTTGGCTTAAAACTGACTCGGGCAACGGCTTATTGAGGTCGACTGGCCTCGTTCGACGGAGCGTCACAGCGGTCGTGATGGGTACGTACTCGGTGAAGGCCAGGGGTGGTTGAGATCCGCCCGGAACCTGGCGACGGACCCGGGCGTCTTAGCCACCGACGACCGTGCCCCATCCTCCCGTGGCGGAGGCGGCAAGAAATACACGGGACGGCAAATCGCCAGGCGCCGCCACCCCACGCCATGCCCATGCTTTTGATAGACGCAGTATGGACGCGGACGCAGCCAAACGCTCGGCCCATAGGGGTTCCCCTTGTCTCCAGCAGGGGTGTGATGCGCCAGTAGGTACGCACAGTGAAGTGATCGACACATGGTGTGATGTGGTCCACGGTGTTGCCAGGCGTGCAACGGAAAGGAACGAGCGCTCATGCGCGAGATCCTCGGAAGGCGACGCAGGCTCCTGTCCAGGCGGAACAACGGGAGGCCTGAGATGCTCAGCGCGGCCCTGACCTTCGCGACCGAATGGCAGTGGCCCGTACTCCCGGGAGTGGCGGCGGACCCGCAGGGGCGTGCCCGCTGCGCGTGCCCCGACCCGGAGTGCACGGTGCCCGGTGCCCACCCCTTCGACCCCGGCCTCCTCGCGGCCACCACCGACGAGCGCATGGTGCGCTGGTGGTGGACCAACCGGCCGTCGGCGCCCGTCGTGCTGGCCACCGGCGGCAAGGCCCCGTGCGCGGTGAGCCTGCCGGCTCTCGCGGCGGCCCGTGCCCTCGACGCCCTCGACCGCAAGGGCATGCGCCTCGGCCCGGTCGTCGCGTCCCCGACGCGCTGGTCGATCCTCGTCGCGCCCTACTCCATGGAGCAGCTCGGCGAGCTCCTCTACGCGAAGGACTTCGTCCCCGGTTCCCTGCGCTTCCACGGAGAGGGCGGCTATCTCGCGCTGCCGCCGTCCGAGACGGGCCAGGGCCAGATCCGCTGGGAGCGTGCCCCGCTGCCCGGCTCCGCCGCCCCCTGGGTGCCCGACGTGGAGGCCGTCGTGGACGCCGTCGTGGAGGCACTCACTCGTACGGGTGTGAGCGCGCCCGAGTTGTAGGAGCGCCCGGCGCGCGGTTGACCGCGCGCCCGCCCGCGCTCGTTATCTTCCCCTTCATGAACCTTCGCCTGCTCGCACTCGCGGGCGTAGTGGCGTTCACGGTGGCCCTTCCGCTCGCCGTGGCATCCGCGGGGCCTGTCGCGGACGCCGGATATCCCGGCCGCGACGGCGCCGCGGCCGCAGGGGCCCCGGGGCGCGACGGCAAGGGGACGGCGGCTCCCGTCCCCACCCGGTCGCCCCGGCTGCTGGGACTCGGCCTCGCCACCGCCGCCCGGTGCGGTCCCGAACTCTCCTCCCCCGACGGCATCGAGGCGCAGACCTGTGTCCTCACGCAGGGTGAGGACACCTGGGCCCGTACGTACTACCGCAACGCGACCGGCGACGAGCTGAGCTCCGTGCTGACGTTGATGGGGCCCGGCGGGCGCACCGTGCAGATGAACTGCGTGGTGGGCGCGGAGGACGACCCCGGGGTCTGTGAGACCCCCAGGGAACGCACCGACGGCGACGTGGGGGGCTATTCGGCGGTCGCGGAGTTCGCGGAGTTCGCGGAGTTCGCGGAACGCACCGCGGCCGCAGGGCCGCTGCTGCTGCGCTCGGGGAGCAACTCGGGGCAGTAGCAAGGTGGTTGATGTCGCGCGCGGTTGCGGACATGGAAAGACCCGGTTGCTGGCGACGGGGGATGCACCAGCAACCGGGCTACTCGAACGGTAACAAGAGATCGGCGGTTCGCAAATTCGATCTCGGCTATTCGGACACGGATTTACCTGTCACAACGGGGAGTTGTGACAGGAGTCACCCGTTCTGTGGGGCTCTGCCCAGCTGACCGGTCGGTCAGTTCGGCTTCCTGTGGGTCAGCTGAGTGTGACCTGTCGGTTGGTGAGGCCGCCGCGCGCCCTGCGCTCCTCCGCGGTGAGCGGTGCGTCGGTGGCCAGGGCGGTGGCGAGGCGCTCGGCGAACTCGGCCGCGGGCTTCTCGATGTCGTCCGCCGTGACGCTCGTCGGCAGGTCCCAGACCGGCACCGTGAGCCCGTGGGCACGGAAGGAGCCGACCAGACGGGTGCCCTCGCCGAGGTTCGAGCGGCCGGCCGCGTGCAGCCGGGCCAGCGCGTCCAGAAGCTGCTCCTCCGGGTGCGGCATGACCCAGCGCAGGTGGTTCTTGTCGGGGGTCTCGCACCAGTAGGCGGCGTCGACCCCGGCGAGCTTCACGGTCGGGATGGCGGCGGCGTTGGCCCGCTCCAGGGAGGCGGTCACGTCCGCCGTCGCGTTCTCCGCGTCCGGAACCCAGAATTCGAAGCCGCTGTGCACAACTGGCTCGAACGCGCCTTCGGGGGCGAGCAGGTCCTGGAGTCGCGGGCCCTCGGCGGGGGCGCGCCGCCCCTCGACCGGAGTGCCCGGCTTCGCGGTGAGCGCGCGCTGGAGGGTGTCGGCGAGGTCGCGGCTGATGTCGCCGGACGCCGTGTCGTTCTGCAGGCCGAGGAGCACCGAGCCGTCCTCGCGGCGCAGCGCGGGCCAGGCCATCGGCAGGACCGTGGCGAGCGTGACCGACGGGACGCCTTCGGGCAGGCTCTCCTTGAGGTTCAGCTCGACCGTCGCGGCGGGCACCAGCTCGCGCAGCGCGACCCAGTCGCACTCGCCGGGCAGTCCCTCGAAGGGGCGCTGCACCAGCTCGGTCACGGCGTGCGCGGCGGCCCGGCCGTGGCAGGCCTTGTAGCGGCGGCCGCTGCCGCAGGGGCAGGGCTCGCGAGCGCCCACAACCGGGACGTGCCCATCGGCGCCTGCGGCGCGGGCCCCGGCTTTCGAGGTGGGCTGCTTGGCCTTGGTGTGGGGTCGCTTCTTGGCCATCGTGGGTGTCTCCCGATCACGGCTCGTCTCGTACGGGCGCGAGCCTAGCCGTTCCTACGTGGGCTGACGGGACCCTGTGGACAACGCACCGGGTCGTCCCGGAGCCGGTGATTCGGCCCGCGTGCGCCACGACCGGCACGTCCCGCTCCGCTCGCTCCCCGCCGGGCGGTGTCGCCGGGTCGGCGTGTCCCCGTCGGTGGCCCCGAGGACGTGCTCCCCGTCGGTGGCCCCGAGGACGTGTTCCCCGTCGGTGACCCCGATGGGCGTGCTCCCGTCGGCGCGGTCCCAGGGGCCCGCTTGCCCGGCGCCCCGGCGCCCCGGCGTGCCGGCGTCCTCAGCCCAGTTCGTCGAAGGCGTCCGCGAAGTCCAGCTCCGGTATCCCCGCCGACACGTTCGGTGACGCGACGCGCGTAGCGAAATCATCATGCCTGCGCGCGGATTCCACGTCGTCCTGGACGACGACCCATACCGTGACCTCGCCGCGGACGTCGTCGCGCACGCCCCAGTCCTTGGCCAGTGCCGAGATGATGTTCAGCCCGCGGCCGCCGCGCGCGGTGACCGAGGGCGTGGCCGGGACGGGCCGGGTCGGACCACCGCCGTCCGTCACCTCGACGACGAGCCGCCCGGACGTGTCGACGCGCCACGCGGCACGGACGTCCCCGTCACCCGTCAGGGCGTCACCCAGCGGCCTGCCGTGCCGACAGGCATTGCTGAGCAGTTCGGAAAGGATCAGTACGGCATCGTCGATGACCGAGTCCGCCACGCCACCGGTACGCAACTGATCACGCATACGGTGTCTTGCTTCCCCCACGCCCGCAGGACCATGGGGTACGGCCATGCTCGACGACGTGGGCACCTCCTGTGCCACCACCAACGCCACCCCCGAGACCTCCTTTGCCCCACGCCACGTTGTGGATGCCCCTTTGGACTGGACCGGAAACCGGCCAATCAACGTCTGCTGACGCACTCGTAACGATCGAATACGGAGCGAACGCGCCGGTGCACTCCCTGTAATCGCGTGACTGGATTTCGGTGGTGATGTCCGGGGTCCGTGGAGGGCCCTGCCTGGGGGAACGTGGTGGGATCAGCGGCCCAACTGGCGCAGGACGGCGCGCGGACGGTTGGTGATGATGGCGTCGACGCCCAGCTCAACGCAGAGATCGACGTCCTCGGGCTCGTTCACCGTCCAGACGTGCACCTGGTGTCCGGCTCGTTTCAGCCGTTCGATGTAACCGGGGTGGCTGCGTACGATCCGCATCGAGGGGCCCGCGATCCGGACACCGGCGGGCAGCCGTCCGTCGCGCAGGCGCGGGGAGATGAACTGCAGCAGATAGACCGTGGGCAAGTTCGGCGAGGCGGCCCGGACGCGATGCAGCGAGCGCGCGGAGAAGCTCATGACGCGTACCGGTGACTGGGTGGGGGCCTCGGGCGCGTCCAAGCCGAAACGCTTCAGCAGGACCAGCAGCCGCTCCTCGACCTGGCCGGCCCAGCGGGTCGGGTGCTTCGTCTCGATGGCCAGCTCGACGCGGCGGCCCGCGTCGGCGACGAGTTCGAGCAGCCGCTCCAGGGTGAGGACGGAGGTGTCCTCCGGGTCCCCGGGACCGTGCTCCCAGTCGGGGGCCTCGTCGCGGTTCTTCCAGGAACCGAAGTCCAGGGCGGCGAGGTCGGCGAGCTCCAGGGCCGAGACCGCTCCGCGCCCGTTGGACGTACGGTTGATCCGGCGGTCGTGCACGCAGACGAGATGGCCGTCGGCGGTCAGGCGCACATCGCACTCAAGGGCGTCCGCACCGTCCTCGATCGCCTTCCTGTACGCGGCCAGCGTGTGCTCGGGGGCCTCTTCGGAGGCTCCGCGGTGGGCGACGACCTGGATGGGGTGCTGTCGTGCGAGGGTCACCGCGTCATGGTGCCACCGTCGTGCAGCAGGCGTGAGGTCGAGGAGGCGGGGATCCGCCCGTTTCGCCAGACTGGTCCGATATAAAGGATGGTCGCGGACCCACAGCCACCGCTTATGGTGCTCTGACGGCCGGTGGGAAAAGCTGACGTCGTACAAAAGCGCATGCACAGCTGAATCGCGCCGGACCGTCGACAAGCGTGAGTGAGCGTGACCGAGTGCGACCGAGAACAACAGCCGTGGATCTAGGAGTAGAGCTGTGAGCACCGAGAACGAGGGCATTGCAGTACCCCCGGCCCCGTCCGCACCTCCCGTGCCGGTGGAAACTCCCGCTGCCTCCGCGCAGGCCACTGCGCCCGAGGGGGGCGCGCCGACCACTCCGCTCCCGCTGGTGCCTCCGAGCGCCCCCAGCGCCCCGGAGCAGGCACCGGCGCCCGCGCAGCAGCCGGCGTACGCGCACGCCGGAGTAGGACACGGCGCCGCCCCGCACGGGCAGGGCGCCGGAGTCCCCGGATCCGCCGCCGAGGCGGGCTGGCCGCCTCCGCCGCCGCCCACCCCGTCGTACGCGGACGGTGGCGGCTCGGGCCACGGCGGCTGGGGCTCCTCCTACCAACAGCCCGCACCGAAGCCGAAGAACGGGCGCGGCGGCCTGGTCGCCGCCCTCCTGGTGGCCGCCCTGGTCGCCGGCGGCGTCGGCGGCGGCATCGGCTACTCGCTCGCGAAGAACAACGACGACTCCACCGACTCGACGACGGTCTCCGCCCCGAGCGGCAGCGGCGACGTCAAGCGCGCCTCGGGCACCGTCGCGGGCGTGGCGGCCAAGGCGCTGCCGAGCACCGTGACGATAGAGGCGCAGAGCTCGAGCGGTGAGGGCGGCACCGGCACCGGTTTCGTCTTCGACACCCAGGGCCACATCCTCACCAACAACCACGTCGTCGCGGACGCGGTCGACGGCGGCAAGCTCACCGCGACCTTCCCCGACGGCAAGAAGTACAACGCCGAGGTGGTCGGCCACGCTCAGGGCTACGACGTCGCGGTCATCAAGCTGAAGAACGCGCCGTCGGACCTGAAGCCGCTCGCCCTCGGCAACTCCGACAAGGTGGCCGTCGGCGACTCCACGATCGCGATCGGCGCGCCCTTCGGCCTGTCGAACACGGTGACCACCGGAATCATCAGCGCCAAGGACCGTCCGGTGGCGTCCAGCGACGGCAGTTCCGGCAGCAAGGCGTCCTACATGAGCGCCCTGCAGACGGACGCCTCGATCAACCCGGGCAACTCCGGCGGCCCGCTCCTGGACGCGCAGGGCGCGGTCATCGGCATCAACTCGGCGATCCAGTCGAGCAGCGGAGGCGGCCTCGGCGGCAGCAGCCAGTCCGGCTCGATCGGCCTGGGCTTCGCGATCCCGATCAACCAGGCGAAGAACGTCGCGCAGCAGCTGATCAAGACCGGCGAGCCGGTCTACCCGGTGATCGGTGCTTCGGTCTCCCTGGAAGAGGGCACCGGCGGCGCGAAGATCACCGAGCAGGGTGCGAGCGGCTCCGACGCGGTCACCTCCGGCGGCCCCGCGGACAAGGCCGGCCTCAAGCCCGGCGACGTCATCACCAAGCTCGACGACCACGTGATCGACAGCGGACCGACCCTGATCGGCGAGATCTGGACCCATCGCCCCGGCGACACGGTGAAGCTCACCTACACCCGGGACGGAAAGACCCACACCGTCGACGTCACCCTGGGACAGCGCGAGGGCGACAGCTGAGCGGTTAGTCTTGTCCCCGCGCCGTCGACGATCGTGGACGGCGCGGGGTGGGTTGCCCGAGCGGCCTAAGGGAACGGTCTTGAAAACCGTCGTGGCAGCGATGTCACCGTGGGTTCAAATCCCACACCCACCGCTGGCAGGTCAGCGTCGGTGCTGGTCAGAAGGGGTGCTCCGGTTCGCGGGGCACCCCTTTCGCGTTCAGATTGTCTCACCTCTTCTCGCCCGTATCCCAGCATTGACCAGTGCGTATGGGCCATCTGTGGGCCAGGATCAGCGCGTGCCGTTAAGCGTTGTCGGCTTTCGGGAGGCGCGTCTCCGTCTCTTCCGTCCTGCCCTTCCGGCGACTGGGACCCGGATACCTGAGGTCCGGGGCCGGGATCCGGCTCGGCCGGGCCGCGGAGTCTTTCATCAAGTCGCTGTCCCGGACAGCGGTGGGGCTGCATGCTCCTGACGTGGCATCACTCCGGCGCAAGCGCGAGGCCCCTCGGGGCCGGTACACACCGAACCTTTGGCCCGTCTGGATCGTCGCCCCCGTGGCGTTGATAGCCGCCGGTGCTCTGGGCTGGGTCATCTACCACTACGCCTACGACCACTTCGCGCAGGCTGCCGCCGACCAGGAGCCGTCCAAGCCGGTCAACATCAATGACGTCCTCAAGGCCACTGTCACGGCCCTGACCCTGATCGGTGCTGTCCTCGCCGGTCTCTACGCGTACCGCAAACAGCTCCTCGCCGAGGGCGACGCACACCGCGCGGACGCAAGCCAGCTCGCCGACCGGTACACCACCGCCGCCGAACAGCTCGGCCACGACCAAGCCGCCGTACGCCTTGCCGGCGTCTACGCCCTCGCTCGCCTCGCCGACGACTGGGAAGAACAGCGCCAGGTCTGCATCGACGTCCTGTGCGCCTACCTCCGCATGCCCTACGAAACCCGACCCGATAGCCCCCGGCCACAAGGAAGGTGAGCGAGAAGTCCGGCAGACCATCATCCGCGTCATTCGTGACCACCTACAGCAACCGGACGCACCCACTGCGTGGTGCCAGTACAACTTCGATTTCACTGGCGCTGTCTTCGACGGCGGCAACTTCTCAACCAGCCACTTTCGAGGCATGGTCGCCTTCTTCGGCGCGACGTTCACCCGCGGCAGGGTCATCTTCGACTTCGCGAGGTTCAGCGGCGGCACGGTCAGATTCGTCGGCGCGAGGTTCAGCGGCGGCACGGTCAGATTCGTCGGCGCGAGGTTCAGCGGCGGCACGGTCAGATTCGGCGGCGCGAGGTTCAGCGGCGGCACGGTCAGATTCGGCGGCGCGAGGTTCAGCGGCGGCACGGTCAGATTCGGCGGCGCGACGTTCAGCGGCGGCACGGTCAGATTCGGCGGCGCGACGTTCAGCGGCAGCACGATCACCTTCGACCACGCGACGTTCAACGGCAGCACAGTCCCCTTCGACCACGCGACGTTCAGCAGTGGCGCGGTCACCTTCGACCACGCGACGTTCAGCGGCACCGTGTTTGAGTGGGGCCCTCTCCCGGCACCGGCGGGTGCATAGGCCGCGCGAGTGCGGGGGCCCGGCACGGGGTCGCCAAGGTGGTTCACCTCCACTATATTCGAACGTGTTATCGATAAGCGGTGTGATGCCGAGGCGACCCCCGCGCCGGACGGGACGGTCGCGGTTCGCCGCTACTCGCCGTACGCGGTGGTGAGGGTGAACCTGTACGTCGGCGGTGTCTTCTACAGAGGCGTTGTACGCGCCAGTTACGAGGCGCCGAATGGCCGGCTGGCCTATGACCTGCTTCTTTGGCCCCGCCCGGACGTGTCGCCATCGGGCTGGTATTGGTTCGACGGGTCGCGGATGACACGCCGCGACTACCAGGGTCCGCGGGACACCCGCGTCGTCGCCTGAGCGCGGCCGTGGCGTCAGGGTGACGGCTCGAAGCCACGGGTGTGGACTTGGCCGCCCGCCGAACAGCCCACGCTGTGGGTGCGCATCTCGGGCGCGTGGCGGCACGCGTCGGTGGTGGCGCGGCAGGATTGGTCGGATGGGCGGACGGCGTATCAGGTGCTTCTGGACGCCGATGGGTCGACGCCGATGTCCCACCGCTCGTACTGGTGGCCCCAGGAAGGGGTACGTGTCGCACATCGCAGTGCGGCGAAGCCGACGACGGAGGCGGGTCGGGGTGGCGATATGCCGAGAGCCCCGCGGCTCCGAATGCGGTGAATCGGAGCCGCGGGGCCGGGGCGGAGGCTTTCGGTGACTACCCGGGGAGACGGTCACGGCCGGAGCGGGGGCTGTACCGGGCGCGGCGGAGGGCGATGGACGCGGCGCCGCGTACGCGCCGGCCGTGCGGCGTCCGGTCTTGCGGGGGAAGCCTGGCGTTTCGAGTTGTCGTCCGGTCCTTTCCGGATTCGGCGCAGGACGGGAAGGACCAGAAATGATCTCGGCGCAGGCGTGGGCGGACGCTCAGCTTCTGTGGGACTACCACCGCATGCACCAAGACCCGCGGCCCTGTTCGGTGGCCGTTGGCTTGGGCAGTCACGACTTGGGAGTGACTGACGTGACAGCGGAGCTGTACCACCAGGGTATGGCGCCAGTCATTGTGTTCACCGGGGCCATCAGCCCCACGACCCGAGCGCTCATGCATCGCGGTGAGGCGGTCCACTATCGCGAGCGCGCCCTTGAACTCGGGGTGCCGGACTCCGCCATCTTGCTGGAGCCGCGTGCGACCAACACCGGGGGAGAACATCGAGTTCAGCAAGGCGATGCTGGCAGAGGCCGGCGTCAAGGCCCCGTCCGTCCTGCTCGTGAGCAAGCTGTACGAAGAACGGCGCTCGTACGCCATGATGAGGAAGCTCTGGCCTGAGGTCGAAGTAGTATGCGCGTCTACCTCGATGGGTCTGGAGGAGTACACCGACTCCATCGGGGACGCTCGCAAGGTGATCGACATGATTGTGGGCGCCCTGCAGCGAGTGCTCGTCTTCCCGGCATGGGGTCTGGCCATCGAGCAGGATGTACCGGACGCTGCCGTAGCCGCCTATGAACGACTGTGCGTCGAGGGCTTCACCAACCGACTCCTGCCGGCTGATGTTGCCGCTCGTCCCGGTGCGTGATGCTGAATTGTGCTCTGAACAGCACGAACAGACCCGGCAAGCGAGTACGGAAGACTTCTGCCTCCACGAGAGCTTCCCTATCTCATCAACCCCTCCGCCTGTCCGGGCGGAGGGGGACGCTGCTTGTGGGAGGTAGGGGCGATCGGTTCCGGAACTTTAGTCAGCACCACTGCTCTGGATGCTGTCGCGTCCGGCCCCTCGACGAATTCACGGGACGAAATGTTCTGTCAGACCACAGTGCACCGTGCCTACTGTGTTAGATAGCTCCGCTGGGCATGCCATGCGAGGTGTTTAGACTTCACACAGAAACATGCGCGGACCCTTCGGGTTGCGCTACTGTTCAAGTCGACGTGATTCGTGACGAGGCGTGGGGGCGAGGATGGCCGAGGCGATTTCGAGCAGTGACCTGATTCCAATCGAGAGTCAGACAAAGACCATCCAAACCTGTTTCCAGCAGTGCCTGTATGAGGTGCCCAATTTCCAGCGGCCTTACAGCTGGTCTCAGGATCAACTCGGCGATTTTTGGGATGACGTCATCTTGGCGAAGGGTGATTTCTTCTTCGGATCCACGGTAACGTGGGTCAGTGAGAAGAGGGATCTCTTTAACGACACGTACTCAATCATCGACGGTCAGCAGCGGCTGACGACGAGCGCGATTCTCCTATCTGTTGTTCGTGACGCATTTAACGATGTGGCTGCTAAGTATACTGGCGTCGATGACTTCGATGCGGGTGCTGCTACTAGTCAGGCGCTTACTACTCAGAAGTACCTGATGGTCAAAGATGACGACGGTAAGAGCCATCCGGTTTTGGATCGACCTGAGAAGATGTTTTATGAAGTGATCCAGAATCCGAATGCCATTCCATCCGGGGTAAAGTGGAATGGGAGTGCTGAACGGATCGGAGAGGCGCGCTCCTTCTTTGAGTCGAAGATTCTCGCCGCCATCAAGGGATTGGCGCCGAGTGAGCAGGTCGAGCGTCTTAAGTCAATTCGGTCAAACGCCTTGAAGGCGCGCGTAATCCAGGTCGAGTTGGCGTCTGAGGAAGACGGATTTCTGGTCTTCGAGACATTGAATACCCGCGGGGCGGACTTGCGGCTGTCCGACCTCGTCAAGAACCTTCTGATCCGCGGCGGAGCCACTGACGCCGACGATCGCCAAGCGGTTGCAGATCGTTGGGACCGACTTGTCGATCGCGTTCAGATAGGTCGCACGAGCGCGGACGTTGTCGACAGATTCATTTGGCAGTCCTGGAACTCGCGACGCGAGGCGGTGAAGGAGCCCGAACTGTTTAAGGCGATTAGCCGCATCGTAGGCGTTAGCCCAGCCGCACACCTTTCCTACTTGGAGGAACTCGAACGAGATTCGGAAACTTACGAGTGGCTAGAGGCTGAGCATGTACAGGTCCAGCCGAAAGCCCGTGGTGTACGCAATGCTTTTGCAATCCCGGAATTTGTTGACAGCGTTCGCGCACTTGCGATCTTCAATGTCTCTGTAGCAAACTCGACGGTCCTCGCCGTGGCCCGCAAGTTCCAAGAAACAAAGTTGATCAAGCAGGCGCAGGTTATCGAAGTGTTGAGGCTCGTTGAGTCTTTCCATTTTCAATATACTGCATTGACTAATAGCGGTTCGACTGGCGGAACTCGGGGTCGATATAACCGCTTCGCTGTTCGTTTGGAGAGTGCTAAGTCTGTCAGTGAAGTGGCGTTGGCCATCGAGGACTTGAAAGATAAACTTTGCAAAAGCCTACCCGATCGTGCGAGAGCGCTCCAAGCGTTCTGCTCTTTGTTCTATGCGCCCTCGCTTCAGTTGACTCAGGCACATAAAGTCCGATCTCGTAAGATTTTCATCGCTTACGTGCTAATGTCGTTCTCGAAGCTGGAGGGCTTGCTGCCTGCGGGCCAGAATCTCACGACTTGGTCGATTGAGCACATCAAGCCTCAGTCAAAGGCCTCAGCGGACTATCGCGATCCGATCTACTCGATAGGAAATCTGACGCTACTCACCGCTCACCTCAACAGTTCCCTCGGGGATGCTCCATTGTCGTCCAAGGTTGAGGCGCTCAAGAAGGGAGGGGCGTATTTCGACTCGGAGCTTGCCACGTGGGAAACGGGCGCCACCGATTCTCCGTCTAATGCCCAGATCGAGGAAAGGTCGCGTCTCCTTGCGGCCGAAGCGTTGGATCGAGTTTGGAAGCTATAGACGCAGGAGCCCTCCAGGTCGGCATTACGGAGGTTAACCTCGCAACGTCGTGCCGCCGATCAAACGGGTCTGGTGGTCAGCCGCCCCGCTCCGCGCGCAGTACATCTGTAGAGGACCTTCGACGAGTGACGGCCGGGACTAGAGGCTTCGTGATGGTCGTGCGCCGCGTCGCCCCTCCGCGGCCATCCTCTGGCCAGGGTTTCCCACTCTGGCCAGACATAGACGGTGAACGGCGTGGTCCGCGCGCCTTGTGTCACGGACCTTGGAGCGGGCTTGAAAACCGTCGTGGCAGCGATGTCACCGTGGGTTCAAATCCCACACCCACCGCGGTGGTTCGGCACATGTGCCGAACCGAAGGGGTGCCTCTCATCGAGAGGCACCCCTTCGGCCTGTGCGGGGCGGTTCTCCGGCGCGCAGCGATGAGTTTTCCCCGCTCGCGCGGTCGTATCAGCAACCAGTCGGAGTGCGGCGGCGTGCCGGTGCTCCGAGACCGCTTCCCGCACACGGATGGGACACCGCCGACATGACCGAAGCCGTGAAGGGCCCCGCCAGCTACTTCCCCTCCATCGAGAAGAAGTACGGGCGGCCCGTCGCCGAATGGAAGGACCTCATCCGGTCCTCGCCGCTGACCAGGCACATGGAGCTGGTGTCCTGGCTCAAGGCCGAGCACGGGCTGGGGCACGGCCACGCCAACGCCCTGGTCGCCCACACCCTCGCCGAGGACAGCGGCAAGTAGACGCTCCGGCGCCGCCGCCGTCAGCCTCGCCGCGGCGGTGCCGGAGCCGTCATCCGTGCCGCCGAGGAGATCGTCGAGCGGGCCTCGCGTTCGGTGAGCCCCGTGCGGACGGCGGCCTCCACGAGAGGGTCGGTCAGCTCGGCACCGATGCCGTTCTCGTACGCGCGGCAGGCGGCCCAGAACAGGCGGGTGTTGCGCTGGCCCTCGTGGGCGGCGAGCACGAACTGGACGAGCCCCTGGCCCTGCCTGCCGGTCGCCGGGGGCGCGGGAGGGTGCCTCCGGGGTGGGGGTGTGAGCAGGCGCAGGAGCTCGCTCGGGCAGGACGCGGGCGCCAGCCGGGCGGTGCCCGGCGCGGTGCTGTAGACGCCGTGGTCGGTGCGTGAGCCGGGGCCGACGAGGTAGCCGCCGGCGCCGCGGATGTCGATGCCCGGGGCCAGACGGCCGGCGGAGTTGGGGACGACGAGGTCGGGCGGTCCGCTCAGCCAGAGGTGACGACCGCCGCTGGGGGTCAGGACGACGACGGTCTCCGGGATCGTGAAGAGGTGGCGCAGGGCCAGTTCACGCAGGGCGGCCGACGAGTCCGTGCCGGATTTGGTGTCCAGGTCGATGCCGATGAGGTGGTGGGGATGCAGCCCGCAGGCTATGCCGTAGCCGGTGGCCCAGGGGGCGGCGGCGAACAGTTCGCGGATGCGCCGGGGATCGGTCGACGCGTCGTACACGCCATGCCCGAAGCGGCCGCATTCGCCGTGGCAGGGGGCGGGGTCGGGGTCGTCATGGTGGGGGGAGCGCAGGGCCGGGAGCTTTGTCCGGGACAGCGGGATCACCGCAAGCCCGCGCTCGGCTGCGGACAGGGCGTGGGCCAGGGCCAGGGTCGTGGCCTGCCGGTCGATGGTGGCCATGCCTCCATGTTCGTACAAGTGTTCGAAAAAAGGAAGGGCTTCCCGGACACGCGCGGGTGCGGGGTGGCCGACGGGTGTGATTGGCCGAAAACGTGCCGGAACGCTTCACCCCGTGCGGCGTCTGGGGTTGAGCGGTCGGTCACGGGCTGAGCTGGGATTTCTCGGGCGGGAAGGGGGTTTATCGACATGTCCTCACGCTTGAGGGGGAATCAGGGCTTCCGGGGTGGTTCGCCGGGTATCCCCTGGGCAACTCTGGAGTCGCGACGTCGTGCACAGCGCCGAGGCGGTCGGCCAACTGCCTTGGAACAAGCCGAATTTCACGTACATCCCGGTTCATCGCCGGTGCGTACACCCGGTTCTGGAGGAACTCACATGGCAAGCATCCGTACCGCCCGCGTTCTCGCCGCCGTCGCCGCCCTGCCTCTCGCGGCCGCCCTCTTCACGGGCGTCGCGGCAGCGGACAACGGCGCCTTCGCGGACGACGGATCGAACGCGGGGGTGGCGACCATCGGCCGCAGCGGAGTCGGTCACGACAACTTCGGCAACTCCTCCACCACCCAGCAGCAGGCGGTCGGCTCCGGGGCCTCGAACCAGAGCAATACCGCCCAGGTGAACGGCTCGGCCTTCACCGCCATCGACCAGTCCACGGCCGTCATCAACTTCACCAACCTCTGGTGAGCCGGGGGCCGATGCGCTCCCGTCGGCCCGGAACATCCAGCGTGTGGTTGTGCTCTGTGGGGTGGTAGCGCGTCTGCGCGGCGGTGCTTCGGCGCCGCCGCGCAGACGTTTTCTGCGTCTCCCGGACGTCCTGCCCCCGGCCTTGACACCCCGCAGTATCTGACGGACAGTCAGAAATCCTTGTCCGTGCGAGGCCCGGGAGGGCAGCCGCCGTGCACCTCGCCCCCACCCAGCGCCAGCAGCGGCTGCGCGCCGAACTCCGCACGTATTTCCGGGACCTGATGCCCGAAGGGCCACCGCCCGCCGACGACCCCGGACGGCAGCGGGCGCTCCTGCGCCGCATCGGCGCGGACGGACTGCTCGGGCTCGGCTGGCCGGCCGCGTACGGGGGGCAGGGGCGGGGCGCCGACGAGCAGTTCGTGTTCTTCGACGAGGCGTACCGCGCCGGCGCACCCGTGTCGATGGTCACCCTGAACACGGTCGGGCCGACGCTCATGAAGTACGGGAGCGAGGAACAGAAGGCCTACTTCCTTCCGCGCATCCTGAGCGGCGACCTCGTCTTCGCCATCGGTTACTCGGAGCCCTCGGCAGGGACGGACCTCGCCTCCCTGCGCACGCGGGCCGTGCGGGTGGACGGGGCCGGGAGCCCCGGACCGGGAGACAGCGGTGTCCGTGCGGCCGGGTCAGGCGGCGCCCACGGGCGCGGGGAGGCCGGCGGCGACTGGATCGTCGACGGACAGAAGATCTTCACCTCCAACGCCCAGAACGCCGACTGGATCTGGCTCGCCTGCCGGACCGCCCCGGACGCCCCCAAGCACCAGGGCATCTCGATCCTCCTCGTGCCGACGGACGCGCCCGGCTTCTCCTGGACCCCGATCGAGACGGTGGGCGGACAGACGACCACCGCCACGTACTACGACGGCATCCGCGTGCCCGCCGCGAACCTCGTCGGCGAGGAGAACGGCGGCTGGGCGCTGATCACCAGCCAGCTCAACCACGAACGCGTCGCGCTCGCCGCGATCGGGATGCAGGCCGAGGACTTCTACACGGCGGCGCTGGAGGCGGCGCGTACACCCGATCCGGTGAGCGGTCGGCGCCGGATTGACGAGCCGTGGGTGCGGTCGAGGCTGGCCGAGGTGCATGCCCGGCTGGCGGCGACACGCCTGCTCAACTGGCGTTTGGTGGGGGATGTCGGGGCGGGCGGACCGGCCCCCGGCGACGCCAGCGGCGTGAAGGTGATGGGAACCGAATCCGCGGTGGCGGTGTACCGAATGTGTCAGGAGATCGTCGGAGAGCGAGCGCTCGTGCGCTCCGGCTCGCCAGGGGCCTTCGAGGGCGGCGGGCTGGAGCGGATGAACAGGGCGGCGCAGATCAACACGTTCGGGGGCGGGGTGAGCGAGGTGCAGCGGGAGATCGTGGCGACGATGCGGCTCGGGATGAAGAGGGGGCGGCGGTGAGCGGGGAGCAGGGGAAGGGGGCCGAGTCGCAGACGTCGGACCGGTCGGACGGTCCGGAGGCCGTCGTACGGGGTCGGTCGGATGGTCCGGAGGCCGTCGTACGGGCTCGATCGGGCGGTCCGGAGGCCGTTGCACGGGGTCGGTCGGATGGTCCGGAGGCCGTTGCACGGGGTCGGTCGGATGGTCCGGAGGCCGTCGCGTCGGACCGGGCGGGCGATCCGGTGCCGGCCGTCCCGGAGCGTGCGGACGGCCCGGACGAACTGTACGGGCGGCTCAAGGCGTACGAGGGCCGGGTGGCCGCCGTCGCGGCCGTCGGCAAGGACCGGGTCAACGAGGCGATGATCCGGCACTGGTGCGAGGCGATGGGCGACACCAACCCGGCGTACGAAGGGCCGGACGCCGTCGCGCCGCCCACCATGCTCCAGGCGTGGACGATGGGCGGCCTGTCCGGGCACACGGGCCGCTCGGAAGCGTTCGACGAGCTGCTCGGACTGCTCGACGACGCCGGGTACACCTCGGTGGTCGCCACCGACTGCGAGCAGGAGTACCTGCGTCCGCTGCGCCCCGGGGACGAGATCACCTTCGACGCGGTGATCGAGTCGGTCTCCGAGCGCAAGACGACCAGGCTGGGGACGGGCCACTTCGTCACGACCCGGATGGATGTGAGGGCGGGAGCCGACGCGGCCGGGACACACCGGTTCCGCATCCTGAAGTACGCGCCCGCCCGCCGCACACCGAAGGGCAGGCGCCCCCGACCGGTGGTGAACCGGGACAACGCCGGGTTCTGGGAGGGCGTCGGGCGCCACCGCCTGCTGATCCAGCGGTGCACGGTCTGTCGCGCGCTGCGCTTCCCCTGGCTGCCGGGATGCAACGCGTGCGGCTGCCCGGAGTGGGACACGGTCGAGGCGAGCGGCGAGGGGACCGTCTATTCGTACGTCGTCATGCACCATCCGCCCTTCCCGGCCTTCGACCCTCCCTATGCGGTCGGCCTGATCGAGCTCGCCGAGGGAGTACGGATCGTCAGCAATGTGGTGGGCGTGCCGCACGACCGGGTGCGGATCGGAATGCCCGTGCGGCTCGAGTTCCAGCGCTGTGACGAGGAGCTGGAGCTGCCGGTCTTCCGGGCCGGCGCGGTCGACGGCGCCGCGGCCGGCGACGGAGCGGCCCGTGGCGCCGCGACCGCGGGCGGGGGGCACTGACATGGACTTCGCCCCCACCGAGGAGCAGACGGCCGCACGTGACCTGGCCTCCCGGATCTTCACCGACCTGTCCACCCCCGACCGGCTCGCCGCGGCCGGGACCGGAAGCGATCCCGAACTGTGGAAGGAGCTGTGCGCGGCCGGACTCGTGGCGGCCGTCGGGGACACGGGGCTGCTCGGCCTGGTGCTCCTGCTGGAGGAGCAAGGACGCACCACGGCCCAGGTGCCGTTCGCGGCGAGCTGTGTCCACGGGCTCCTCGCGGTCACGGCGCACGGTTCGACGGAGCAGCGCGACCGTCTGCTGCCGGCCGTCGCCGACGGGACGGTGGTGGTGACCGGCGCGCTCTTCGGGCCCTCGGCCGTGCGGGAGACCACGGGGCGGCTGACCGGGGTCGTCCCGGTCGTGCCCTGGCTGCGGGACGCCACCCATGTCCTGGTCGCCGACGACCGGCGCCGGCTGTGGCTGGTGCGCACCGCGGACGCCCGGTGCAGCCCCGTGGAGCTGACGGCGCCCTGGTCGGCGGGGCGGCTGACCCTGGACGGCACCCCGGGCGAGCGACTGGGCGGCGAGGGCGCGTACGACGACGTGCTCGCCACCGCCCGCACCGCCTTCGCCGGGCTGCAGGCCGGAGTCTGCGCGGGGTCGCTGGCGCGTGCCGTGGAGCACACCAACGCGCGCGAGCAGTTCGGCCGCCCGCTCGCCGCCAGGCAGGGAGTGCAACTCCGCGCGGCCGACGCCCACATGGACACCGAGGCGATACGGGTGACGGCGTACGAGGCGGCCTGGCGACGGGACGCGGGGCTGGCGTACGCCACGCACGCCCTGACCGCCGCCTGGTGGGCGTCCGAGGCGGGCCACCGGGTCGTGCACACGGGCCAGCATCTGCACGGCGGGGCGGGGGCCGACGTGGAGCACCCCGTGCACCGGCACTTCCTGTGGGGGCGCCAGCTGGACGCATACATGGGATGTGGCGGCGAAGTGCTCCAGGAACTGGGCGAGTTGATCGCCGCCGAGGGAGAGCAGGCCGCGCGGGTCGTGGGAGCGGCGGAGGGAGAGGGATGAGGAGCGGCGACCGACTGCCACCGTTGGAGATCGACATCACGCGCACGCTGATCGTCGCGGGCGCCATCGCGTCCCGCGACTACCAGGACGTGCACCACGACGCGGAGCTCGCGCGGGCGAAGGGCTCGCCGGACATCTTCATGAACATCCTGACGACCAACGGCCTGGTCGGACGGTACGTCACGGATCACTTCGGCCCGTCCGCCGTTCTGCGCAAGGTGGTCATACGGCTCGGCGCACCCAACTACCCCGGGGACACCATGGTGCTGACCGGCACGGTCGAGGAGGTGGACGGCGACACCGCCACGGTCAAGGTCGTCGGAGCCAACGGCATCGGGAAGCACGTCACCGGCACGGTGACCGTGACGCTCCCCGAGACCGGTCGGCCGGGCACCGGCACCGACCTGGGTACCGGCACCGCCCCGGGCGCCGGCATCGGTCCGGGTCCCGGCACCGCCTCGGGCGCCGGATCCGGCCCGGACGTCGGCCCCGGCTCCGGCCCGGACGTCGGCCCCGGATCCGCCGGTGCCCGGCTCGCCGAGGGAGGCGTGTCGTGAGCGTGCGCGGACGGGACGATCTCGGCGGCCGGGCGGCGATCGTCGGGATCGGGGCCACCGAGTTCTCCAAGGACTCAGGACGCAGTGAGCTGAGGCTCGCGGTGGAGGCGGTGCGGGCCGCGCTGGACGACGCCGGGCTGACGCCCGGCGACGTGGACGGCCTGGTCACGTTCACCATGGACACCAGCCCGGAGATCACCGTCGCCCAGGCGGCCGGGATGGGAGAGCTGTCCTTCTTCTCGCGGATCCACTACGGGGGCGGGGCGGCCTGCGCGACCGTCCAGCAGGCGGCGCTCGCCGTGGCGTCCGGGGTGGCCGAGGTGGTGGTCTGCTACCGGGCGTTCAACGAGCGGTCAGGCAGGCGGTTCGGGTCCGGGGTGCAGCAGCGGGAGCCCTCCGCGGAGGGGGCCGCGCTGGGATGGTCCCTCCCGTTCGGACTGCTCACGCCCGCCTCCTGGGTGGCGATGGCGGCCCAGCGGTACCTGCACGCGTACGGGCTGACGCCCGAGGCGTTCGGACATGTCGCCGTGATGGACCGCAAGTACGCGGCGACGAACCCCGCGGCGTACTTCCACGGCAGACCGATCACCCTCGCCGAGCACGCGGCCTCGCGGTGGATCGTCGAGCCGCTGCGACTGCTGGACTGCTGTCAGGAGACGGACGGCGGCCAGGCGCTGGTGATCACCTCCGTGGAGCGGGCCCGTGACCTGCCACGTCCCCCGGCGGTGGTCTCGGCCGCCGCCCAGGGCGCGGGCCGGGCCCAGGAGCAGATGACCAGCTTCTACCGGGACGACCTGACGGGGCTGCCGGAGATGGGCGTGGTGGCCCGGCAGCTGTGGCGGACGGCCGGGCTGAATCCCGCGGACATCGACGTGGGCATCCTGTACGACCACTTCACGCCGTTCGTGCTGATGCAGCTGGAGGAGTTCGGGTTCTGCAAGCCGGGTGAGGCGGCGGATCTCGTCGCCGAGGAGCGGATCCCGCTGAACACGCACGGGGGGCAGCTCGGGGAGGCGTATCTGCACGGGATGAACGGAGTGGCGGAGGCGGTCCGGCAGGTGCGGGGCACGTCGGTGAATCAGATACCGGGGGCGGGCCGTGTCCTGGTCACCGCCGGGACCGGGGTTCCGACCTCGGGGCTGATCCTGAGTACGGACACCTGAGAGGTGTGCCGGGGCACGCCCCGAGGTGGGCGTGCGGCGGCGCGGGGCGGTGCCGGGGGACACCTCCGCGTCGGGGCGGGTCCGCTCCAGGACTCGGGGCGGGTCGGCTCCGAGGCAGGCCGGGGCCCGGAGCAGGGCGGCGCCGGGGGCGGGTGCTCCGGGGGCAGGCCGGGGGTTCGGCGCGGGGTGAAGCGGGGGCAGGCCGGGGGTTCGGTGCGGGGTGAAGCCGGGGCAGGCTCCGGTCCCGGTGCGAGGTGACATCGGGGCAGGTCCGGGGCGCGGCGCACGGCTCACGGGCGCCGGCGCGCACCGCGCTCCCCTACTGCGGACGGAGTCGTCCCTCAGGGATGAACCCTCAGGGGGCGTGCCTGCTCGTCCACCTTCAGGAGGTGAGGTCAGCACCACTCCTACAACCTGAGGCGGACACGGCTTCGGGACCTGCGGCCGATCCGCGGGAGTAGGGGGCGAACCTAGCGTGGAGCCATGACCACACCCGTCTGCACCAGCGCTTCGGACGCCGCCACACCGGCGAGGCAGACCCGTCCGTACGCGCCGTACCCGTCGTTCGCGTCGTACGTGAAGGCCCGCCAGCCGGTGCTGCTGCGTACCGCCCGCTCGCTGACCGCGAACCCGAGCGACGCGGAGGACCTGCTGCAGACCGCCCTGACGAAGACGTACGTCGCCTGGGACCGGATCGAGGACCACCGGGCGCTGGACGGCTATGTGCGGCGCGCGTTGCTGAACACGCGGACGTCGCAGTGGCGCAAGCGCAAGGTCGACGAGTTCGCCTGCGACGAACTGCCGGAGCCTGAGGCGCTGCCCACGGGGGACCCGGCCGAACAGCAGGCGCTGCACGACGCGATGTGGCGGGCGATCACCAAGCTGCCGGCGCGGCAGCGGGCGATGGTCGTCCTGCGGTACTACGAGGACCTGAGCGAGGCCCAGACGGCGGAGGTGCTCGGGGTCTCCGTCGGGACGGTCAAGTCGGCGGTGTCGCGTGCGCTGGGCAAGCTCCGTGAGGACCCCGAGCTCAGCCCGGTGCGCTGAGAGGAGGCGCGCGCGACCGACGAGTGACGTGTGCTGAGAGGAGGCGCGCGACCAACGAGTGACGTGCGCTGAGAGGCGCGCGCGACCGACGAGTGACGTGCGCTGAGAGGGAGCGTGCGACCAATACGTGACGCGATCGATCGCCCGGACCTAGTGACATACCGCGCGGTATGTGCGCAGAATCAGCGCAACCCTTACTGCCGCGTAGGCAATGTCGCCCCCGGGAGGACGCCGTGCTGAGCACGATGCAGGACGTACCGCTGACCGTGACCCGCATTCTCGTGCACGGAGTACTCGTGCACGGGACGTCGCAGATCACGACCTGGACGGGGGAGGGCGAACCTCAGCGGCGCAGTTTCCGTGAGGCCGGTACGCGTGCCGTCCAGCTCGCCAACGCCCTGCGTGACGACCTCGGTGTGACGGGCGACGAGCGGGTCGCGACGCTGATGTGGAACAACGCCGAGCACGTCGAGGCGTACTTCGCGATCCCCTCCATGGGCGCGGTCCTGCACACGCTGAATCTCCGCCTTCCCGCCGATCAGCTCGTCTTCATCGTCAATCACGCCGCCGACCGCGTGGTCATCGTCAACGGCTCGCTGCTTCCGCTCCTCGCCCCGCTCCTCCCCCACCTGCCGACCGTCGAGCACGTGGTCGTCTCGGGCCCCGGTGACCGCTCGCTGCTCGACGGCGCGAACGTGCGGGTTCACGAGTACGAGGAACTGATCGCCGGGAAGCCGACCACGTACGACTGGCCGGAGATCGACGAGCGGCAGGCCGCGGCGATGTGTTACACCTCCGGCACCACCGGGGACCCGAAGGGCGTCGTCTACTCCCACCGTTCGATCTACCTGCACTCCATGCAGGTCAACATGGCCCAGTCGATGGGGCTGACCGACCGCGACACCTCGCTCGTCGTGGTCCCGCAGTTCCACGTCAACGCCTGGGGTCTGCCGCACGCCACGTTCATGACCGGCATCAACATGCTGATGCCGGACCGCTTCCTCCAGCCGGGGCCGCTCGCCGAGATGATCGAGAGCGAGAAGCCGACGCACGCGGCGGCCGTCCCCACCATCTGGCAGGGCCTGCTCACGGAACTGCGGGCCAAGCCCCGCGACGTCTCCTCGCTCACCCAGGTCACGATCGGCGGCTCGGCCTGCCCGCCCTCCCTCATGGAGGCCTTCGACGACCTCGGCATGCGGGTCTGCCACGCCTGGGGCATGACCGAGACCTCACCGCTCGGCACGATCGCCCGGCCCCCGGCCCACGCCGTGGGCACGGACGAGGAGTTCGGCTACCGGCTCACCCAGGGCCGCTTCCCCGCCAGTGTCGAGGCCCGCCTCACCGGTCCCGGCGGCGAGCGGCTCCCCTGGGACGGCGAGTCGGCCGGCGAGCTGGAGGTGCGGGGCCCCTGGATCGCGGGCGCGTACTACGGCGGACAGGGCGCCGAACCGCTGCGTCCCGCCGACAAGTTCAGCGAGGACGGGTGGCTCAAGACCGGTGACGTCGGCACGATCAGCGCGGACGGCTTCCTGACCCTCACCGACCGGGCAAAGGACGTCATCAAGTCGGGCGGCGAGTGGATCTCCTCGGTGGACCTGGAGAACGCCCTCATGTCCCACCCGGACGTCGCCGAGGCCGCCGTCGTCGCCGTTCCCGACGAGAAGTGGGGCGAGCGACCGCTGGCCACCGTCGTCATGAAGGCGGGTTCGACCGCCGACTTCGAGACCCTGCGCGGCTTCCTCGCCGAGGAGGGGAAGATCGCCAAGTGGCAGCTCCCGGAGCGCTGGACGATCATCGAGTCGGTCCCGAAGACCAGCGTCGGCAAGTTCGACAAGAAGGTGCTCCGCAGGCAGTACGCGGAGGGTGAGCTGGACGTGACCAAGCTCTGACACACACGACACGGGCCGGGCCGGGAGTCACGACTCCCGGCCCGGCCCGCGTCGTGTCCCGGCCTGCGTATGCCCTGGTCGGCCCGGCGGCCCGTCGGTGCGGGCCGCCGGACGGTCAGTTGGTGCCGATCTTCGCGAGGAGGTCGACGATCCGGTCCTGCACCTCCGCGCTCGTCGAGCGCTCGGCGAGGAACAGCACCGTCTCGCCCGCGGCCAGGCGCGGCAGTTCGGCCTGGTCGAAGGCGGCGGTGTAGACGACGAGCGGAGTGCGGTTCAACTGGCCGTTGGCGCGCAGCCAGTCGATGATCCCGGCGCGTCGCCGCTGCACCTGCATCAGGTCCATCACCACGAGGTTCGGCCGCATCTGCGAGGCCAGCGTGACGGCGTCCGCGTCCGTCGACGCCCGGGCGACCTGCATGCCGCGCCGCTCCAGCGTCGCGGTCAGCGCCAGCGCTATCTCCGCGTGCTCCTCGATCAGCAGCACGCGCGGCGGGTGCTGATCGGAGTCCCGGGGCGCCAACGCCTTGAGGAGCACGGCGGGATCGGCGCCGTAGGCCGCCTCGCGCGTCGCCTGGCCGAGCCCGGCCGTCACGAGGACGGGCACCTCGGCGGCGACGGCCGCCTGACGCAGCGACTGCAACGCCGTCCGCGTGATCGGTCCGGTCAGCGGGTCCACGAAGAGCGCGGCCGGGAAGGCGGCGATCTGCGCGTCGACCTCCTCGCGGGAGTGCACGACGACGGGCCGGTAGCCACGGTCGCTCAGCGCCTGCTGGGTGGTGACGTCGGGTGCGGGCCACACGAGCAGCCGGCGCGGGTTGTCCAGCGGCTCCGGGGGCAGTTCGTCGTCCATCGGCCGCGGCTGCGGCGGGTCGGCGATCTCGACCGCACCGCCCGGGCCGTCGAGCGGCTCGGGGCCCTCGTCGGCGTTCTCGTCCGGTGCTCCTATGGCGTACGACCGTCCGGCACCTTCGGTGGCTCCGGGCCGCCGGGACCCCGGGGCCGCCGGGCCCTGGCCGCCCTGTGGGTGCGGTCGTGCGCCCGTCTCGGGACGCTCCGCGGCGGGCTCGGGCGGTGTGCCGAGCTTGCGGCGGCGGCCCGAGCCGTTGGTCTGGTGCGGGGGCGGCGTGGCCGTCTGGGACGGCGCCGGCGCCTGGGGGCCCGGCCGGCTCGGCGCGGGCTGCCGGGTGAACGGGACGCCCTGACCGAGCGTGCGCACGCTTATGGCGCGGCCCTGCGTCGAGTTGGGGTCGACCGGTGCCGCGGCCTCGGCGGGCAGCGGCTGGGCGGCGCGCGGCTGGACCGGGCGCTCAGGGGGCAGCGGGGTGCCCGCGGCGGGGGTCGCACGGGCCGCGTCCGGCGCGGGGAGCGCCTCATGCGCGGGCTGCACCGGGGTGCCGCCGGCCGGAGTGCCCGTGGCGTCGTCGGCGTGCGCGTCGGGCCACGCCTGCGGGGCGGCGCCCGGCACCGTCGTGGCGGGCTGCGGCCGGGCTGCGGTGCCCGCGGCGGGGGTGGCCTGGGCGGCAGCGGTCTGCGGCAGCTGTGCGGGAACCGGCTGCCCGGCGGCGTCGGCAGCCACCGCCCCGGGAACCCCCTGCGGGGGAACACCGGGCACCGGCACGGTCTGCCCGGGAGCCACCTGGGCCGGACCTCCCTGCGCGGGAACGCCCTGCGCCGGGGTCCCCGTCGGCTCCGGCCGGTCCGCGGACGGACGGGCCCGCCGCCGGCCCGTGGGCGTGGAGACGGGGTGCGGCTGCGGCGGTGTGTGATCGTCGGCCGGGTCGTGCGCCATCACGTCATGACGGCCGTCGTCGGACTGTGCGTGACCGGCGGCGACGCTCGCGGCGTACTGCGCCTGCGCCTGGGCCTCGGCCTGGACGTACTCGGGGGAGCGGTCCGCCTCCGCGGGCGGCAGCGCGAACACCGTACGGGCGCCCGCGTCCTGCGTGGCGGCACGCTCGGCCGCGGCCGCCAGCGCACGACGGCGCCGCCCGGTCGGCTGCTCCGCGTCCGCGTCCGCGGCCGTGGCGGCCGACTCCTGCGGGGCCGCAGCGTCGGGCGCGCTCGGTGCCGCGGGCAACGCCGCGGGAAGCGCGTGCTGTTCGCCGTCCCGGCGCGCGCGCCGCCCCGAGGGCACGGGCACACCCTGCGGAGGCACCGTCCCGCCCAGGCCCGTGCCCGCGGCGGCGGTCCCCGCCGCGTGCTCGGCCGCGGTGACGACCGCGCCCTCCGAGACGTCGTCCGTGGCGCCCGTGCCCTCGGCGGGACTCGGCCGGCCGCGTCGCCGCCCGGTACCGCCGGAATCGGCCGCACCGGCGTCACCGGGACCCTCGACCGCCGTCCCCTGCGCGGGAACGGACACCTCGCCGGCCTCCTGCTCCTCGGCCGCACGCCGGCGGCGACGACCGGTGGGCGCGGAATCGCCGGCCTCGGCCGCGGGTGCGGACCCCGCCGCCACCTCGCTCTCCAGGAAGGCGTCCACGGAGGACCGCCGGGCCCGCCGCCTGCCGCCGCCCTGGGGCGCGGCCTGCTCGGGAATGGCGACCTCGGCGCCGGGCGCGTCCGCGGCCCGCCCGGCCGGAACCGCCCCCGCGCCACCGCCGATCGGCACCTCCAGGACGAACGCGCTGCCGCTCATCCCCGGCACCTCGTGCGTCTGGAGCACGCCACCGTGCGCGCGGACGATGCCGCGGACGATCGGCTCGTGCACCGGGTCTCCCCCGGCGTACGGGCCGCGCACCTCGATGCGGACGACCTCACCGCGCTGCGCCGCCGCGACCACGACGGTGTTGTCCATGTAACCGCCCGCCGACACCGGGGCGTTGCCCGTCGCGTCGACCCCGGCCACGTCGGCGATGAGGTGCGCGAGGGCGTTCGCCAGCCGGGTCGGGTCGACCTCCGCCTCGATGGGCGGTGCGTGCACGGCGAACTGGACGCGGCCGGGCCCGATCAGGTCCACGGCGCCCTCGACCCCGGCCGCGACGACCGCGTCGAGCATCACCTTCGTACGCGTGACCTCCTCGGCCCCGGAGTCGAGCCGCTGGTAGCCGAGCACGTTGTCGACGAGCGTCGTGATCCGCGAGTAGCCCGCGGCGAGGTGGTGCAGGACCTGGTTGGCCTCCGGCCACAGTTGGCCGGCGTCGTCGGCGGCGAGCTTGGACAGTTCGCCGCGCAGCTGGTCCAGGGGGCCGCGCAGGGACTGGCCGAGCACGGCGAGCAGCTGCTCGTGGCGGGCGGCCAGCGCCTCGTACCGGTCCTTCTCGCGCTCGCCGAGCGCGGCGTAGCGCTCGTCGCCCGCGGCCAGTTCCTCCGCGTGCCGCTCCTGCTGCTCGGCCAGCTCGGCGGCGTGCTGCTCGCGCAGCGCCCCGAGCTCCTCGGCGTGCTCCTCGGCACGCTGTCCGAGCTCCTCGGCGTGCCGGGTGGCCTCGGCGTCCTTCTCCTCGGCGAGCGTGTCGTACGGCCGCCGGTCGGTGAAGGTCATGACGGCGCCGACGAGCTGGTCGCCGTCGCGCACCGGAGCGGTCGTCAGGTCGACGGGCACCTTGTCCCCGGACTTCGACCACAGCACCTGCCCGCGCACCCGGTGCTTGCGCCCGGAGCGCAGGGTGTCGGCGAGCGGGGACTCCTCGTACGGGAAGCTCTCGCCGTCGGCGCGCGAGTGCAGGATGAGGTCGTGCAGGTCCTGGCCGCCGAGGTCGCTGGCCCGGTAGCCGAGGATCTGGGCGGCGGCCGGGTTGACGAGGACGACGCGGCCCTCGGTGTCGGTGCCGACCACGCCCTCGGCCGCGGCCCGCAGGATCATCTCGGTCTGCCGTTGCGAACGCGCGAGTTCGGCCTCGGTGTCGACCGTGCCGGACAGATCGCGGACCACCAGCATGAGCAGCTCGTCGGCGGTGTAGCCGTAGCTGTCGTAGGCCTGCTGGCCGTTCTCCAGATTCGCACTGGTGACTTCGACCGGGAACTCGCTCCCGTCGGTCCGCCGCGCGATCATCCTGGTCGGCTTGGTCCGCCCGCTCTGGTCGATGGTGTCGGGCCGCCGCATCGAGCCGGGGATCAGCCGGGAGTCGAACTGCGGCAGCAGGTCGAGCAGTCCGCGGCCCACCAGAGCCGTGCCCGGGGCCTCGAAGGCCTCCAGGGCGATGGTGTTGGCGTTGACGACGGTCCCGTTCGCGTTGACCAGCACCAACGCATCGGGCAGCGCGTCCAGTATGGCTGCGAGGCGAGCAGCGCCTCGGGATGGCCTGCTGCTCACGAGACGCTTCCTCCCTGTTACCGCACCTTGCCGACCGCGGATGCCATCTTGCCAACCGGCCCGCAGCGTGTCACGCGAGGGAGTCTACGGGCAGTGGTTGCGCTCGCGACGCCGGATGAGAGGGAGGTCGCACGCAGAACAGACGCAGAAGAGACGTAGAACCTGTGACCACGCATTTCGTCCCACTCCACCGGCGCTCCCGGGCCGGTGCCAGGTCCGGTCGTCCCTCGCCCGCCCGGACCGGCCGTGGGTCCGGCGGACGCCGGACCGGGGTTCCGGCTAGGGCCCCAGGCTGGGCAGCAGCGGTACGAGACCGTCCCAGCGCGCGATCTCGCAGCCGTCCGTGCGGTCGAAGCGCGCGTCCACGGGGCGCCCGGCCCAGGTTCCGGTGACGTGCGCGGTGGCGGGACCGCCGTACAGCATCGTGCACATCGTCCCGGGCGGCACGGGGGCGAAGGGGTCCTTGCCCCACGTGGTGTTCCGGTCCAGCTCGGCGCAGGCCTCGGCCGCGTCCGGATGACTGCCGCCGCTGGGGTGGCACCGCAGTTCGTACGTCCCGTCCGCGTCGCCGCCGGCGCCGTGGACGGTCACGGTCAGCCGGTCCCCGGAGTCCTCGTCCCGGGCGGGCGGGGGCATGAGGACCGGCCGCGCGTGGACCGGTGTGCCGTGTGAGACCGGGCCGGGCGCGGACGCGACGGCCGGTACGGCGGACACCGCGGGCACGGCCGGTACGGCGGCGGAGGCGGCCGGAGCGGTGGAGAGCGCGGCGGCGGACGCCGCGGCGGTGAGAACGATTCGGTGGAGCATGCCCTGTCTAACGCCGGGCGCCCCGCACGGTTGCGCGCCGATCCGGTCATGCGGCCGCCCGTCGCCCGGCCGGGTGTCCGCGGCCGGCCCCGCCGGGTGTCCGTTCCCGGCCCCCGCCCGGTTCTTCGCCGCGACACCCGTGTCCACCTCATACGGGCTTTGCTCTGCGGCCTGCCTGCCTAGTACCGTGGGGGGCGATTGGTGACACCGCGCTCGACTGTGTCATCATCTGCACGCACCACTCGCGCTCGCGCGGGAGGCTGTGCGGGAGGCGTCGCCTAGTCCGGTCTATGGCGCCGCACTGCTAATGCGGTTTGGGCCTTAAAGCCCATCGAGGGTTCAAATCCCTCCGCCTCCGCCTCAAGATCCGAAGCCCCGGTCCAGTTGGACCGGGGCTTCGGCGTTCATGCGCCCCCGACCATGGCCCCGGCGTGCCGGCGAAACGGTCCGGAATGGCGTTTGCCCAGCTCACAAGGGGTGCGGCAAACGGATTTCACATGGCGGCGGCAGTCATGTAATGTTCTTCCTGTCGCCGCGAGCGGGCCGAAAGGCCGGGGAGCGGAGGCGAAAGCACAACAGAACAAGCACTCGTAGCTTAACGGATAGAGCATCTGACTACGGATCAGAAGGTTGCAGGTTCGAATCCTGCCGAGTGCACATGGACAAGAGGCCCCGGAGAGATCCGGGGCCTCTTGCGTTTCGGTGATCCGCTGCGCGGCGGACCGGCTGGAAAGCGCGCGGACCGGCGGGAGAGCACGGCGGGAACCGCCGAGACCGCGGCACCCGGAATACGGAGCGCGGGTGCGGACCCCTGGAAGTGCCGGTGCGCCCGGGTCCCCGGACCGGTGACGCCGAGCCGTGGAGGCCGGGCCGCACTGCTCGTAGGCTGAAGTCATGACGAGGCTGATCGTCGCGGCGGGAGGTGGGGGTGACGCCGTCGCCGCCGCGATGCTCGACGGCGCTCTGCACAGCGACGGGGACCGGACGGTGATCCTCACGTACGCCTGGGACCGCCTGCTGAGCGACGCGGTGCCGGGCCCCCGCGGGCCGGACCGCTTCACCGGCCTCGAACGGCTCACCCCGGCGGTCCGCACCGTGCCGGGCGGGGCCCGCCCGATCGCCCCGGCGGGTTCCACGCTGCCGCGCCTGGCGGCCGCGCTCCCGCAGACGTTCGCGCTGATCGACCCGGACCACGGCGCCGAGGGCATCACCCGCCAAGTCGAAGAGCTGATCAGCCATTTGGAGCCGGACTCGATCGATCTTCTGGACGTCGGCGGGGACATCCTCGCCCGCGGCGACGAGCCGACGCTGCAGAGTCCCCTCGCGGACGCGCTGACCCTCGCGGCGTGCTGCCAGGTGAACGCGCCCGTACGGCTCCTGGTGGCGGGCCCCGGGCTGGACGGCGAACTCCCGCCCGACGAGCTGCGCGACCTGCTCGGCCCTGTCGTCCACACCTTCACGGCCGAGGACGTCGAGGCGGTCGGCACGGTCCTGGAATGGCATCCCTCCGAAGGAGCCGCGATGCTCGCGGCGACCGCCCGCGGAGTGCGCGGCGTCTGTGAGGCGGCGGGCGCCGGGCGCGCCGTGCCGCTCACCGACGAGGGCCCGACGGTCCACGAGGCCGACCTGGACGCCGCGCTCGCCCGCAGCCGGCTGGGCAGCGCGATCATGGAGACGGAGACCCTGTGCGAGGTCGAGGCGAGCAGCCGGGAGATCTGCGGCTTCTCGGAGATCGACCGTGAGCGGGAGAACGCCGCACGGCTCGGCGAGGAGCTGGCGGCGGAGCTCGATGCGCGCGTCCTGCTCGACCGGCTGGACCGGTTCGAGGCGCAGGCGCGTGACCGGGGGGTCACGCACGCGACGTTCGGCCGTCTCGCCGAGGTGCTGGGCCTCGGCGGAGGGCGGCACGACGAGCTCCGGCGGCTCCTGGCCGAGGAGCGGCCCGGGCGGTACGGACCGCCGCTGTGGCCGCTGTCGTCGTAGAGGCCGTCAGCCGTTCGGCTCGCGCAGCTCTTCCAGGTAGTCGCTCATCAGCTCGCCGGTGCGGGTGAACAGGTCGTCGAGCAGGGACAGTTCGTCGGGGGTGTACTCGGCGAGGAGCGCGTTGAGGCGGGTGTAGTACGGCTCGTAGAGCGCCGTGACGCGGGCGACGGCGTCGGGCTGTGCGGCGATGCGGACGCGGCGGCGGTCGGCGGGGTCGGGGCGGCGGGCGACGTAGCCGGCGCGTTCGAGGCGGTTGAGGATGCCGGTGACGGCGCCGGTGGTGACATGGGCGCGCTCCGCGAGGTCGCCCGCCGTGAGCAGGTCGTCGCCCGCCTCCAGGACGAACGCGAAGCACGTGAGGTCGGTGACGTTCAGGTTCAGCCGCTGGGCCATCTCCTGCTGGCCGAACATGCTCGTCGCGATCAGGTGGTCCATCGCGGAGAGGGTCCGGGCCGGTGTCGTGGGCGGGCGCGGCGTGCCCTGAGCCATCGATATTCCCTTACATCGTGAGAGGTTTAGGCGCTAAATTGCTTAGGTAGTGAGGTAGGTGTGAGTTTAGTCGTCACGGCGTGAGGGGTTGCGGATGAGCCAGTGGGACGAGGGGCACACGCTCGCGGGATGGACCGGGTTCGCCATCGCCACCGTGGGTGCGACGGGCAGCGGGCTGGGCCTCTGCACCGGCAGCGCCCTGGGGCTGTGGGGCGGGCTGGGCGTCGTACTGATCGGCGTGCTGACCACGTGGGCGCTGCATCTGACCGGCTGGGGCAAGCCGCCCGGCCGTCGGCCCGTCGACGAGTGGGGCTGGCGGGTCCGGGACCTCGGCGCGCGGGACGGGCACCCCGGGTGTCTCGGCTGCCGGCTGGCCGGACGGGGGCGGCCCGCCGGGGTCCCCGCGCGGGTGAGCGGCGACGCGGACCGCGACGGCACGGGCACGGGTGAGGCCGTGACCGAGTCCGCTCTCTGACGGGCGGGCCGGGGCCGGTGTCAGTGGCGGCCTCTACTGTCGTTCGTGTGCGGCGGGTGTGGAGATGTTCTGGTCTGCGGTGGTCGGCGGACGGGCCCGTGCTGATGTGGGGCGGCGGGCAGGGGAGCCCGCTGGTCCGTGGTCGGCGGGTGGCGTTCGCCGTGCCGGACGGTGCCACGCGCACCTGCGTGGGGGCCCGGGGCCACGCGTGCCCGGTGCGGGCGGTCGTGCCGGGGCGGAGCACGGGCGCCCGGTGCGAGGAGTGCGCCCGGCTGGAGCGGTCGCACTCCGTGGCCGCGGACACGATGGCCGACGACCCGCGGCCGTACCACGTGTATCTGGCGTGGTTCGGCCCCGGACTCGTCAAGGTGGGGATCACCAGGGTCGAGCGGGGCACCGCGCGCCTCCTGGAGCAGGGCGCCGTCACGTTCGGATGGCTGGGTCAGGGACCCTTGATGGCCGCACGCCGCTCGGAGGAGCTGCTGCGGGCAGCGCTCAAGGTGCCCGACCGGATTCCGTATGCCGAGAAGCGGGCGGTGCGGTCGGCGCTGCCTGGGCCCGAGGAGCGGGTGGCCGAGATCCGCGAGCTGCACGAGCGGGCGGGGCGGCTCGACGCCTGGCCCGAGTCGCTCCGGCGCCTGCCGTTCGAGCCCGTCGACCACACCGGCGTGTTCGGGCTCGCGGGGCTGCCGTCGGCGCAAGCCGTCGTGAGCGGGCTGGTCGCCGGGGGCGTGGTGGGCGGTGAGCTGCTCGCCGCCGCCGGACCCGATCTGCATCTCGCGACGGAGCGCGGGGTCGCCGTGCTGGACACCCGGCTCATGACCGGCTGGGAACTGACCGCCGCGGCTGACGGGGAGACGGGACTGCGCTTCCCCGTGCGGGAGTTGAAGGACGACGGGGTGCAGGACGGCCTGTTCTGACGAGCGGCGGAGCGGAGCCGGCCAGGGGCGGCGGGGCCGACGAGGGACGCAGCCGGAGCCGACGAGCGGCGGAGCGGGAGCCCAGGAGCGGAGCGGGATCCCAGAGGGGGTGGGACTCGGGCGGATCCGGCAGGGGCGGGACGGACGGGGGCGGACCGGGCGGGGGGAATGGTCAAGACTTCGATCCCTTTCGGATCCCGTACGGAAAGGCGCTGGACGGAGCCGGGCGCCCGACCCGAGAGTGGCGACATGAGCGATCACTTCGTTGCGCCTGTCGCCGCATATGAACCTCCCTACTACGCCGTCGTGTTCACCTCCGTGCGCACGGAGGACAACGACGGTTACGACGAGACCGGTGAGCGGCTGAGCGAGCTGGTGAAGGAGATCCCGGGCTTCCTCGGGGAGGACGTCGCCCGCACACCCGGCGGACTCGGGGTCACCGTCGCCTACTTCCGCGACGAGGCGGCCATCGACGCGTGGCGGAACCACATGGAGCACCGGGCGGCGAAGAAGCGCGGCCGCGACCACTGGTACACGCGCTACACCCTGCACATCGCCAAGGTCGAGCACAGCCACGGGTTCGAGCGTGCCGGGCGGTAGCGGGCGGCAGACCGGCGACGGCACACCGGGCGACGGCACGGCCGGCGTCGGCGGACTTTTGGCAGGCGGCCCCGGCGACGGCGTCCCGGCCGACGCCGCCGACGTCACACGGTTCTGGCGGCGCCTCGGCCTGCCCGGCCTCGTCGACGTGCACACCCACTTCATGCCCGACCGCGTGCTGCGCAAGGTGTGGGACTACTTCGACGGACTCGGCCCGCTGACCGGCGGCGTCGAATGGCCGATCACCTATCGCGCGGACGAGGACGAACGGCTCGCGGTGATCCGGGCGTTCGGAGTGCGGGCCTTCACGGCCATGCTCTACCCGCACAAGCCCGGCATGGCCGAATGGCTGAACTCCTGGGCCGTCGGCTTCGCCCGCCGCACCCCCGACTGCCTGCACACGGCGACCCTGTTCCCCGAGCCGGGCGTGGAGAGGTACGTAGGGGAGGCGCTGGACGCGGGCGCACGGGTCTTCAAGGCACACGTGCAGGTCGGGGCGTACGACCCGGGCGACCCGCTCCTCGACCCGGCGTGGGGCGCACTGGCCGAGGCGGGCGTGCCCGTCGTGATGCACTGCGGGTCCGGGCCCTCGCCCGGCAAGCACACCGGCCCCGGTCCGATCGCTCACGTCCTGGCGCGTCATCCGCGACTGCGGCTCGTCGTCGCGCACATGGGCATGCCGGAGTACGAGGACTTCCTCGACCTGGCCGAGCGGTACGAGGAGGTGCGGCTCGACACGACCATGGCGTTCACCGACTTCGCCGAACGGCTCGCACCCTTCCCGGACCGGGCACGCGACCGCCTCGCCGGCCTCGGCGACAGGGTGCTGCTGGGCAGCGACTTCCCCAACATCCCTTATCCGTACGCCCATCAGCTGCACGCCCTGGAACGGCTCGGACTGGGCGACGCGTGGCTGCGCGCGGTCTGCTGGGAGAACGGCGCACGCCTCTTCGCGATCGACCCGTGAACGGCACCGCCCGGAGCAGCCGATGATCTTCCCAGGAGTTCCCTGAGAGGCTCCTGTGGGTTTCTCAGACAAATCACAGGTTCCCGAAAGGATGCTCTCAGCGGCGCCCAGCAAGGTGTCCGTCATGACCACGACCTCGCCCCAGGGGCGCACCGAACTGCTGCGGCCGGACGGGAGCCCCGTCCGCGTGCTTGTGGTGGACGACGAGTTGTCGATCACCGAGCTGCTGTCCATGGCCCTGCGCTACGAAGGCTGGCAGATCCGCAGCGCGGGCGACGGACAGGGCGCGGTGCAGACCGCGCGCGAGTTCCGGCCCGACGCCGTCGTCCTCGACATGATGCTGCCCGACATGGACGGACTGGCCGTCCTGGGCCGGCTGCGCCGTGAACTGCCGGACGTGCCGGTGCTGTTCCTCACCGCGAAGGACGCCGTCGAGGACCGCATCGCGGGCCTGACCGCCGGCGGGGACGACTACGTCACCAAGCCGTTCAGCCTCGAAGAGGTCGTGGCGCGGCTGCGCGGACTGATCCGCCGTTCCGGCGCGGCCGACCGCCGCTCCGACTCCGTGCTCGTGGTCGGCGACCTCACCCTGGACGAGGACAGCCACGAGGTGTCGCGTGCGGGCGCGAACATCCACCTCACCGCGACCGAGTTCGAACTGCTCCGCTTCCTGATGCGCAATCCGCGCCGGGTGCTCAGCAAGGCGCAGATCCTCGACCGCGTGTGGTCCTACGACTTCGGCGGCCAGGCCAACGTGGTCGAGCTCTACATCTCCTATCTGCGGCGCAAGATAGACGCGGGCCGTGAGCCGATGATCCACACCCGGCGCGGTGCCGGTTATCTGATCAAGCCCGCCGCGTCATGAGCGGACGACGACGGCCGCGTACGCAGAAGAGGCGAGGACAGCCGCGCACCCTGCGGACGCGGCTCGTCGTCGCGTCCGTGACGCTGATCGCCGTCGTGTGCGCGGTGATCGGCACCGTCACCACGATCGCGCTGCGCTCGCATCTGTACGACCAGCTGGGTGACAAGCTGCACGATACCGCCATGCGCGCGGCGGGCGGCCGCCTGCCGGACAAGATGGGCAGCGGCCCCGGCACCCCCATCGGGGACACCGGCGCCGTCGACGACAGCACCACGCCGAGCGGCAAGGTCCGGAACTTCGTCACCAATGTCCCGACCCAGCCGAGGACCATCGCCGCGTACGTGGCGGACGGCGAGATCACCAGCGCGGCAGTGGCCGAGCAGAAGACCGACACCAACGGCATCTTCAAGAAGATGAACGCCGCCGAGCTCTCCACGGTGCAGAAGACGGCGCTCGCCACCGTGCCCAAGGACGGTAAGGGGCACTCCGTGGATCTCCCGGGTCTCGGGAGCTACTTCGTCGAGTACGCCACGAGCCGGGACGGCGGCGACTCGTACTACGTCGGCCTGCCGACCGAGGACACCGACGACAACGTCAACACCCTGATCCTCGTCGAGATCAGCGTGACCGCCGCCGGCCTGGTGGCCGCCGCCATCGCCGGCTACGTCCTGGTCGGCTTCGCCACCCGCCCCCTGCGCAAGGTCGCCGCCACCGCCACCCGCGTCTCCGAACTCCCCCTGCACAGCGGCGAGGTGAACCTCAGCGAACGTGTCCCGGAGTCCGAGACCGACCCGCACACCGAGGTCGGTCAGGTCGGTGCCGCGCTCAACCGGATGCTCGACCATGTGCACGGCGCCCTGCACGCCCGCCAGCAGAGCGAGACGCGGGTACGGCAGTTCGTCGCGGACGCCAGCCATGAGTTGCGCACCCCCCTCGCCTCCATCCGGGGCTACGCCGAACTGACCCGGCGCGGCCGGGAGCAGGTCGGGCCCGACACACGGCACGCGCTCGGCCGGATCGAATCCGAGGCGGGCCGGATGACGCTGCTCGTCGAGGACCTCCTGCTGCTCGCCCGCCTGGACGCGGGCCGCCCGCTCCAGTTCGAGCACACCGACCTCGTCCCGCTCGTGGTGGACACCATCAGCGACTCGCGCGCGGCCGGCATGGACCACAACTGGCGACTCGACCTGCCCGACGAACCGGCACTGGTGGCCGCGGACGCGGCCCGCATCCAGCAGGTGCTGGTCAACCTGCTGGGCAACGCCCGCAAGCACACCCCGCCGGGCACGACGGTCACGGCCCGCGTCCAGCGGCGCGGACCGTGGATGTGCATCGACGTCGAGGACAACGGCCAGGGCATCTCGTCCGAACTGCTGCCGCACGTCTTCGAACGGTTCGCGCGCGGGGACTCCGCGCGGTCCCGGGCCACCGGATCCACCGGTCTGGGGCTCGCCATCGTGCAGGCGGTCGCGACCGCGCACGGCGGTGCCGTGACCGTCGACAGCGCGCCCGGCAGGACCGTGTTCACGCTGCATCTGCCCGCGCTCGGACCCGCCGTGCCGCGGCCCGCCCCCGAAGCGGCGTGGTCATCGCACTCACAGGCACAGCACAGCACCACCACATGGGCGCGACAGGGCGCTTGACGAGAGTCGTTCGCATGCGAACCGACCCTTCTCCCGGCAATCTGCCGGCGCGGGAGCACCTCCCGGCCACAGACGCCGGTACGCCTGTCCTGGACGTAGTGATCCCCGTCTACAACGAGGAGAAGGACCTCCAGCCATGTGTGCTCAGACTGCACGAGCACCTGGAGCGCACGTTCCCGTACGCGTTCCGCATCACGGTGGCGGACAACGCGTCCACGGACAGCACCCCCCGGGTGGCCGAGCGGCTGGCGGCCGAGATCCCCGAGGTCCGGTCCTTCCGCCTGGAGCAGAAGGGCCGCGGCCGGGCGCTGCGGGCCGTGTGGTCGGCGTCGGACGCGCCGGTCCTCGCCTACATGGACGTGGACCTGTCCACCGACCTCAACGCCCTGCTGCCGCTGGTCGCGCCGCTGATCTCCGGCCACTCGGACCTGGCGATCGGCTCCCGGCTGTCGCGGAGCTCCCGGGTGGTGCGCGGCGCCAAGCGGGAGTTCATCAGCCGCTCGTACAACCTGATCCTGCGCGGTTCGCTGCAGGCCCGCTTCTCGGACGCGCAGTGCGGCTTCAAGGCGATCCGCCGTGATGTCGCGCAGGCGCTGCTGCCGCTGGTCGAGGACACCGGCTGGTTCTTCGACACGGAGATGCTGGTGCTCGCCGAGCGGGCCGGGCTGCGCATCCACGAGGTGCCCGTCGACTGGGTCGACGACCCGGACTCGACCGTGCACATCGTGAAGACCGCGACGGACGACCTCAAGGGGGTGTGGCGGGTGGGACGCGCCCTCGCCACCGGTTCGCTGCCGCTCGACCGGCTCGCCCGGCCCTTCGGGGACGACCCGCGCGACCGGGACCTCACCGATGTGCCGGGCGGCCTGGCCCGCCAGCTCGTCGGGTTCTGCGTCGTCGGTGGCCTGTCCACCCTGTTCTACCTGCTGCTCTACAGCGCCTTCCGCTCCTTCTCCGGGGCACAGATCGCCAACGCGCTGGCCCTGCTCGTCTCCGCGGTCGCCAACACGGCCGCCAACCGGCGGCTGACCTTCGGGGTGCGCGGCCGGGGCGGCGCCGTCCGTCACCAGGCGCAGGGCATGGTCGTCTTCGGCATCGGTCTCGTCCTCACCAGCGGCTCCCTCGCCGCGCTGAAGGCGGCGAGCAGCGACCCCTCGCACTCCACCGAGCTGGCCGTACTGATCGCCGCCAACCTCGCGGCGACCGTGCTGCGGTTCCTGCTCTTCCGGGCCTGGGTCTTCCCGGACCGGCGCGACGAGCGGACGTCGCACGTCGTGGCCTCGCACCGTCCGGCCTCGCACGGCCCGGTCGTCCCGTACGGCCCGGTGTCGCAGGTACCGGACCCGCGCGGCCACGCCCCGTTCGACCAAACCCCGTTCGACCAAACCTCGTACGACCAAACCCCGTACGAAACGACCCAGTTCCGCGCCGGTGAGGCCGCGGACCGCACCTGGGGGGACTCGACCATGCAGTTGCAGGCGGTGCGCCCGCACGATCACGACCCGAGGAACGCACGATGACCACTCAGCCCGACACGACCCGTCCACAGGGTGTGAGTCCCTCGTGGGAGCCGCCCACGGCGACGGCCCCGCAGCAGCCGGGCCTGCCCGCCGGCGCTCCGCCTCCCGCTCCCGGCCCGGGCTTCGACTCCGGCTCCGGCTCGGGTGAGCCTCGGCAGCCGTTCCACCGTCGCCTCTGGCGCGGCCGGCCCGAGGACCCGCGCTGGGTGCGACCTGCCCTCCTCGGCCTGCTGGTCGCCACCGCGCTCCTCTACCTGTACAACCTGAGCGCCTCCGGATACGCCAACTCGTTCTACTCCGCGGCCGTGCAGGCCGGCAGCCAGAGCTGGAAGGCCTTCTTCTTCGGCTCGCTCGACTCCGCCAACGCCATCACCGTCGACAAGCCCCCGGCCTCGCTGTGGCCGATGGCCCTGTCGGTCCGGATCTTCGGCCTCAGCTCCTGGGCGATCCTCGTGCCCGAGGTCCTCATGGGCGTGGCCACGGTCGGCGTCCTCTACGCGGCCGTGCGCCGTCGTTTCAGCCCCGCCGCCGGTCTGATCGCGGGCGCGGTGCTCGCGCTCACTCCCGTCGCCGCGCTGATGTTCCGGTTCAACAACCCGGACGCGATGCTCGCGCTGCTCATGACCGTCACCGTCCACTGCGTCATCCGCGGTCTTGAGGACGGCCGGACCAGGTGGCTGGTGTGGGCGGGTGCCGCGGTCGGCCTCGCCTTCCTCGTCAAGACGCTCCAGGCCTTCCTGATCCTGCCGCCGCTGGCGCTGGTGTACGCGGTCTGCGCACCCGTCTCCCTGAAGAAGCGGTTCGGGCAGCTCGGTCTGTCCGCGCTCGCCATGGTCGTCTCCGCCGGCTGGTGGGTCGCGATCGTGGAGCTGTGGCCCGCGTCCTCGCGCCCGTACATCGGCGGCTCGCAGAACAACTCCTTCCTGGAGCTGACCTTCGGCTACAACGGCCTCGGCCGCATCAACGGCGACGAGACCGGCAGCGTCGGCGGTGGCGGCGGTGGCGGCGGGACCGGTCAGTGGGGCGAGACCGGCTGGGACCGGATGTTCAACTCCGAGATCGGCGGCCAGATCTCCTGGCTGCTGCCCGCCGCGCTGATCCTGCTGGTCGCCGGGCTCGTGCTCACCCGCTCCCGGTTCCGCCCGGGCGAGGGGACCGCCGTCCGCGCCGGACGTACCGACCTGGCCCGCGGGTCGTTCCTCGCGTGGGGCGGCGCGCTGCTGATGACCGCGGTCGTCTTCAGCTACATGGCCGGCATCTTCCACCAGTACTACACGGTGGCCCTCGCCCCCTACATCGCCGCCGTCGTCGGCATGGGCGCGACGGTCCTGTGGGAGGAACGGTCCAGGATCTGGGCCTCGCTCAGCCTGGCCGGCGCGGTCACCGCGACCGCCGCCTGGGGGTACGTCCTCCTGAACCGCACGCCCGACTACCTGCCCTGGCTCAAGTGGCTGGTCCTGGTCGGCGGACTGGCCGGTGCGCTCGGCCTGATCTTCGTCACCCGGATCGGACGCCCGCTCGCCCTCGCGGCGGTGGGGCTGAGCGTGGTGGCCTCGGTCGCGGGTCCGACCGCGTACACGCTCTCCACGGTGGACACCGGGCACACCGGTTCCATCGTGACGGCCGGTCCCGCCGGCGCGAGCATGATGGGTGGTCCCGGTGGCGGCCGTGGCGGCGGTAGCATGCGCGGCGGCTTCGGCGGCGGCATGCCGGGCCAGAACCAGCAGAACGGGAACGGCAACACCCAGCAGGGCGGCGGTACGGGACAGCCTCCGGCCGGCGGCTTCCCCGGCGGAGGCATGCCGGGCCAGAACGGGAACGGCAACACCCGGAACGGCAACGGCACAGGCGGTCAGGGGCAGAACCAGCAGGGCGGTCCCGGCGCGGGCGGCATGGTCCAGGGCGAGGGCCCGATGGGCGCGGGCGGCGGTGCCGGCGGGCTGCTGAACGGGGCGAACGTCAGCTCCGCGGCCAAGAAGCTGCTGGAGAAGAATGCGGACGACTACACCTGGGCCGCCGCGGCGATCGGCTCCCAGAACTCCGCGAGCTACCAGCTCGCGACCGGTAAGCCCGTGATGGCCATCGGCGGCTTCAACGGCACCGATCCGTCTCCGACCCTGGCCCAGTTCAAGAAGTACGTGGCGGCAGGGAAGATCCACTACTTCATCTCCGGCGGTGGCATGGGCGGCGGAATGGGCGGTGGCTCCGGCTCCTCGTCCCAGATCAGCTCCTGGGTCACGGCCACCTTCAAGAAGGTGACGGTGGGGTCCGCGACGTTCTACGACCTGACCCAGCGGAACGGCTGATCGTCGGCCGATTGCGGGGGTCGGGCGGTGGCCCGGGGCGGTTCTGCTCCGGGCCACCGGTCTGTGTGGGGGGCTTTGCGGTGGGGCGGAGCGGTGGGGCGGAAAACCAGCTGTACGCTGTATGAGTCTTGTTCTACGGTGTAAAGCATGTCAACCGTGCCGGCTCCCCAGGGCCACCCCCAGCGATGGCTGATCCTCGGCGTCATCTGCCTCGCGCAGCTCACCGTGCTGCTCGACAACACCGTCCTGAACGTGGCCATCCCCTCCCTCACCCGGGAGCTCGACGCGGCGACCTCCGACATCCAGTGGATGATCAACGCGTACTCGCTGGTGCAGTCCGGGCTGCTGCTCACCGCCGGCAGCGCGGCCGACCGATACGGCCGCAAGAAGATGCTGATCGCGGGCCTCGCGCTGTTCGGCCTGGGGTCGCTCGTCGCCGGACTCGCCGACTCCACATCGCAGTTGATCGCCGCGCGGGCGGGCATGGGGGTGGGCGGCGCGCTGCTGCTCACCACCACCCTCGCCGTCGCGATGCAGATCTTCACGCCCGACGAGCAGCCCAAGGCGATCGGCATCTGGAGCGCGGTGAACGCCCTCGGATTCGCCGCGGGGCCGCTGCTCGGCGGCTTCATGCTCAATCACTTCTGGTGGGGGGCGATCTTCCTGATCAACCTCCCGGTGGCCGCGCTCGGTCTCGCCGCCGTGGTCGCCCTCGTGCCGGAGTCCAAGGCCCCACGCGGTGACCGCCCCGACCTGCTCGGCGCGCTGCTGTCCACCATCGGCATGACCGCACTCGTCTACGCGATCATCTCCGGGCCCGAGCACGGCTGGACCTCGGGGCGGGTGCTGCTGACCGCGGCGGTCGCGCTCCTGGTGCTCGGCGGCTTCGGCTACTGGGAGTCCCGGATTCCGCACCCCATGCTCGACCTGCACTTCTTCCGGGACCGGCGCTTCACCGGCGCCGTCGCGGGCGCCGTGCTCATCACCTTCGGCATGGGCGGTGCGCTGTTCCTGCTCACGCAGCATCTCCAGTTCGTCCTCGGGTACGGGCCGTTGGAGGCCGGACTGCGGACGGCTCCGCTCGCGCTGTCCGTGGTCGCGCTGAACTTCACCGGGCTCTCGGCGAAGTGGACGGCGCGGCTCGGCACGCCCCTGTCCATCGCGCTCGGCATGGTGCTGATGTCGGGCGGACTCGTGTCCATCGCGACGCTCGCCGGGCACGGCTACGGCGGCACGCTGCTCGGGCTGCTGCTCATCGGCGCGGGCTGTGCGGTGGCCAACCCCGCCATGGCGCACGCGATCATGAGCGCGATCCCGCGGGAGAAGGCGGGCGTCGGCGCCGGGATCAACGGCACGCTCGCCGAGTTCGGCAACGGGCTGGGGGTGGCGGTGCTCGGCGCGATCCTCAACTCGCGGTTCGCGGCGCTGATTCCGGTCGCGGCCACGTCGCTGCCGGCCGCGCTCGCCTCGGCGGGCTCGGGGGACGAGCGGGAGCGGATCACGGACGCGTTCTCGTCGGGTCTGGAGACCAGCCAGTTGGTCGGTGCGGTCGCGGTGCTTCTCGGCGGACTGCTCGCGGCCGCGTTGCTGCGGCGGGCGGAGAGGGCAGACTCCGCGGTGGCGGTCTCCGCGTAGCGTCTTCGCGTGGCGCTCCTCGCGAGGTGCTCTTCGCGTCGCGCTGCGCGGTCTCCATAGCGGTTGCGCCGAAACGCGCGCTTAGCATCATGTGGGAGGGCGGACCGGGGAATTCCGGACCGTCCCGCGGTACGAGCTCCGAGGAAGGTGCGCCATGGTGAGGGCAGCCGACCGGGCCAAGCGTCCGGCGCGGACCAGTGTCTGGCTGGAGGGCAAGGCGTCCCGGGGCGGGTCGGCCCGTGGTGGCGGCCAGCCGTCGGGGCTCGACCGGGAGCGGATCACCGGGGCCACGGTGCGGCTGCTGGACGCGGAGGGGCTGGCGAAGTTCTCCATGCGGCGGCTGGCGGCGGAGCTGAACGTCACCGCGATGTCCGTGTACTGGTACGTCGACACCAAGGACGACCTGCTCGAACTCGCCCTCGACGCCGTCTTCGGCGAACTGGGGCTGCCTGACCCGGAGTCGGGCGAGGACTGGCGGGAGCAGCTGCGGGCGCTCGCGGTCGGGTACCGGGCGCTGCTGGTACGTCATCCGTGGGTGTCGCCGCTCATCGGCAACTTCCTGAACATCGGGCCGTGCTCGATGTCCTTCTCGCTCTGTGTGCAGCAGGTGGTCCGCAACACCGGGCTGCCGCCGCACGGGCAGATGGGGGCGCTTTCGGCCGTCTTCCAGTTCGTCTACGGCTTCGGCACGATCGAGGGGCACTTCGTGCAGCGCTGCGCCTCGGCGGGGATGTCGCAGGACGAGTACTTCCGGCAGGCCATGAGCACGATCAGCGAGCAGCCGCAGTTCGCCGCCAACCTCGCCAGCGCCGCAGATCTCATGGAGGCGCGAGGCGGTGACACGGTCGAGGAGATGCGCGAGCGGGACTTCACGTTCGCGCTGGAGATGCTGGTCGCCGGGATCGAGACGATGGTCGCCCGGGGCTGACCGGGTCGTTTCGCTGTGTGTCCGGTGGGTGGGTCGGGTCCGTGCCGGTGATCCGCCCGTTGCAGCCCTTGTGCGGGGCGGTACTGGTAGGACCCCGGTGGGTGCGTGGCGCCGTCCGCAACGGGCATTTGATTCACCGGCACGGCCCCTTCGGTGGGATGGCGGCTGCGGGTGCGTTCATCGGGGGTTCCCGCACACCTCTGGGGCCGGGGGGCACTGTTCAGCCCGTCCGGCGTTTGAGGACGAGGCCGTTCAGGCCGAACGGGGGTCCGGGGGCGGAGCCCCCGGGGGTTCGGGTCGGGTAGGGGCGGAGGGGGCGAGGGAACCCGGGGTCAGTCCTGGGACAGGTGCGCGGGGAAACCGCCCGTCGCCACCGGCCCCCACCGCGTGGGGGTGACGCGAATGATCGACTTGCCCTGCTTCCGCATCGCCGCCCGGTACTCGTCCCAGTCCGGATGCTCCCCCGCGATGTTGCGGTAGTACTCGACGAGCGGCTCGACGGAGTCGGGGGAGTCGATCACCTCGGCCGTACCGTCGACCTGGACCCAGGGACCGTTCCAGTCGTCGCTCAGAATGATCAGGCTGACACGCTCGTCGCGCTTGGCGTTGCGGGTCTTGGCCCGCTCCGGGTAGGTCGACACGACGATACGGCCCGAGTCGTCGACACCACAGGTCAGAGGCGAGCCCTGCGGGCCTCCGTCGGCACGGCGGGTGAGCAGGACGGCGCGGTGCCGAGGACGCACGAAGTCCAGCAACTCGTCCCGGGAGACAGCGGTGTTCGTCGCGATGTTGGGAGCCATGCGGACAGCCTACGGCGCGGGCGCGGACGGCGGCCGTGGCAGCCTCCCGGCGGGTCGCGCCCAGCCGCGTGGGAACGGCTAAAGTGCTGCTCGTCCTGTGCTCGCAGTCAGGAATGTGCTGCGGAGCTCTCCTGCGCACGGCCGTTCGGCCGTGCATGCCGAAGAGGTTCGTGGTGACTGCGTCCGAGTTTTCTGAATTGTCCCGTTTTACGGCGGGTGTTGAGCTGGCCGAAGCCCTGACGGCGGCCGCTCAGCGACTGCACGAGACGCCGAGCCCCCACGGCACCCTGCGCACCGCGGCCCGGCTCGCCGTGCACCTGCTGCCCGGCGCCGAGCACGCCGGGATCTCGGTCATCGAGCGCGACTCGCGCCGGACCCTGGTGTGGACCGACGAGGTCGTGCGTCTGGCGGACTCCCTGAACACGGGCCGGGAGGACCACCCGTACTGGAGCCGGCTGTGGACCGCGCCCGTCGCCAGCATCGAGGACAGCGCTTCAGGGGACGGCGAGCTCGGGCTCTCCGGTCTCGGGCTGCGCTCGGTGCTGTCGCTGCGGCTGCGCGCCGACCGGCGCCGGATCACCGTACTGACGGCGTACGCGCGCAAGCCGCGGGCCTTCGACGACTCGGCCACCCGGATCGGCCGGCTGTTCACCGCGCACGTCAGCATCGCCCTGGAGTCGGCGACGGTGCGCGAACAGCTCACCGAGGCCATGCGCACCCGAGACCTGATCGGGCAGGCCACGGGCATCCTCATGGAGCGCCTCGACACCGACGCGGCGGAGGCCTTCGACAGCCTGGTGCGGATATCCCAGCGGGAGAACGTCAAGCTGCGCGAACTGGCCCGGCGGATCGTCGACGCGGGCCGGGGCGACGCGTGAGCCGGGCCCGGCGGCTCAGGCGGCCGGCAGCGACTCGCCCTGGACCGCCTGGATGTCCAGCTCCACCTTGAGCGTCGTACCGATCGCCGAGATGCCCGCCTGGACCACCTGGTTGTAGTTCATGGCGAAGTCCTCGCGGTGGAGTTCGGTGGTGGCCCGGAAGGCGGCGCGCGTGCCGCCCCAGGGGTCGGCGCCGGTTCCGAGGTAGGCGAGGTCGAGATCGACCGGGCGGACGACGCCGTGCATGGTGAGCTCGCCGTGCACCGTCCAGCGGTCGGAGCCGGCGGGGCTCACCCCCACCGACCGGTAGGTGATCACCGGGTACTGCTCGACGTCGAGGAAGTCCGGCGACCTGAGGTGCCCGTCGCGCATGCCGTTGCCGGTGTCGATCGAGGCGGCGGAGATCGTCGCCTCGACCCGCGACTTGGCCACGTGGTCGGGCGCGATCTCGATCGTGCCGGAGAAGTCGGTGAAGCGGCCGTGGACGCTGGAGATCCCGAGGTGCTGGGCCACCGCGCCGATGGAGGAGTGGGCCGGGTCGATGGTCCAGGGGCCGGGCGGCGGGAGTTCGGTGCCGCCCTGCCGGGCGAGGGTGACCTGACCGATCTCGGCGCGGCCGCTCGCCGTGACGATGGCGCTGGACGCGGCGGGCGCGTATCCGACCGCGGTGACGATCACCGTGTAGGCACCGGGGGCCAGGGCGGTGGTGTCCTGAACGGCTCCGTCCGCGTCGGCCTCGGCCCGCACCACCTGGCAGCCCGTCGTGTCGGTCACCGTGACGACCGCGTGCGACACGGCCCATCCGTCCCGCGTACGGATCTTCGCGGTCAGTCCCATGGTCAAACTCCTTGCGATGCAGCAATGAGACCGGCCCGTGGGGGCGCACCTCCGCTCAGAGTGCGCGCGTCCCCACGGGCCGGGGTTCGAACTACTCGCCGGGGTGGGCGAGTTCGATGGTGTGGTCGTCGACGCCGGAGCCGTTGACGGTCAGCGCCGTGGCCACCGGCGGGTAGCCCGTGGCGATGACGGTGTACTCGCCGCCGTCCAGGTCGGTGAAGGCGTACGCGCCGTCCGCACCGGTCCTGGCCGTGCCGACCACGTTGCCCGCCGCGTCCACCAGGGTCACGCGGGCGTCCGCGAGGGGACCGAACGGCGCCCGTACGACGCCCTGGACCTGGGCGCCCGCGCTGAGCTCGACCTCGACCCGGGTGACCCCGGTGCCGCCGACCTCGACGGGCAGGGCCTGCGGACGGTGGCCCGCCGCGTTCACCGCGATGGTCACCGGACCCGGGACCAGCTCGGCGAAGGTGAACTCGCCCTGCCGGCCGGTGGTGCCGGTGGCCAGCACGTCACCGCGCACGTCGGTCACGATGACCATGGCGTCCTTGACCGGGGTGCCGCTGTCGGCGGCCCGCACGACACCGCTCAGCCCGCTCGTGCCGCTCAGCAGGATGTCGTAGGCGACCGGCTCGTCGTTCACGACGATCGTCGAGGCCTGCGGCTGGAAGCCGTCGGCGGACGCGATCAGGACGTAGGAGCCGACACCGGGGGCGTCGAGCGCGTAGGAGCCGTCGAGCTGTGCGACCGAGCGGCCCAGCTGACGTCCCGCGAGCGAGATCAGCGTGACGGCGGCCTGCGGGACGGGGGAGCTCTCCGCGCCGCGGACGTAGCCGCGGACCGGGATGCCGCCGGACGCGGACAGCGGGGCGGACCCCTGTGTCGCGGTGGCGACGGCGGCGAGCCGCTGGGTGCCCTCGGGGGCGGTCTCCGCATCCGACCCGGCGACGGCCGCCGCCCAGCTCGGAATCTTCTCGGCGGGGACCTCCACGGCGGGTGCCGCAGCGGAGGCGGGGGCCTCGGCGGCCGGGGCGCCGGTCTGCTCGGCCGCGGCCTGGGCGAGGGCGCCCGAGGTCCGCAGCGGGACCTCCTTGATGAACAGCACGATCAGGAAGGCGATCAGCGCCATGCCCGCGGCGATCATGAAGACGTCCGCGATGCCGTGGCCGTACGCGCTCTCCATCACGGTGCGCAGCGGCCGGGGCAGCTTGTCCATGTCCGGGATGCTCGCGTCGGAGCCGGAGCCGGCCAGGGAGGCGTACTTCGGGCCGAGGTCGGTCAGGCCGTCCTTGACGTAGTCGGTGATCCGGTGGGCCATGATCGCGCCGAGCGCGGACACACCGATCGCACCGCCGAGGGAACGGAAGAACGTCACCGTGGAGCTGGCCGCGCCGAGGTCGGCCGGCGTCACCTGGTTCTGCGTGGACAGCACCAGGTTCTGCATCATCATGCCGATGCCGAGGCCCAGCAGCGCCATGAAGATCGCGATGTGCCAGTAGGTCGTGTCGTAGCGGATGGTGCCGAGCAGGCCGAGGCCCGCCGTGACCAGGAGGCCGCCGGAGACCAGCCAGACCTTCCACTTGCCGGTCTTGGTGATGATCTGGCCGGAGACCGTGGAGGAGACGAACAGGCCGCCGATCATCGGGATGGTCATGACGCCCGACATCGTCGGGGACTTGTCACGGGCCAGCTGGAAGTACTGGCTGAAGAAGACCGTGCCGGTGAACATCGCGACACCCACGAAGAGGGACGCGAGGGACGACAGGGTGATGGTGCGGTTGCGGAACAGCCGCAGCGGGATGATCGGCTCGCTGGCCTTCGACTCGACCAGGATGAACAGCAGGCCGAGGACGACCGCGCCGCCGACCATCGCGTAGGTCTGCCACGAGATCCAGTCGTACTTGTCACCGGCGAAGGTGACCCAGACCAGCAGCAGCGAGACCGCGGCGGAGACCAAGAACGCGCCGCCCCAGTCGACCTTGACCTCGCGCTTCACGACGGGCAGGTGCAGGGTCTTCTGGAGCACGATCAGCGCGATGACCGCGAAAGGCACACCGACGTAGAAGCACCAGCGCCAGCCGAGCCAGCTGGTGTCGGTGATGACACCGCCCAGCAGCGGGCCGCCGACGGTTGCGACGGCGAACGTGGCGCCGAGGTAGCCGGAGTAGCGGCCGCGCTCACGCGGGGAGATCATCGCGGCCATCACGATCTGCGCGAGGGCGGACAGACCGCCGACGCCGATGCCCTGGACGACACGGCAGGCGATGAGCATGCCGGCGTTCTGGGAGAGACCGGCCGCGGCCGAGCCCAGCACATAGATGATCAGTGCTATCTGGACGAGCGCCTTCTTGCTGTACAGGTCGGCGAGCTTGCCCCACAGGGGTGTCGCCGCGGTCATGGACAGCAGGGCGGCCGTGACGACCCAGGTGTAGGCGGACTGGCCGCCGCCCAGGTCACCGATGATCTCGGGGAGCGCGTTGGAGACGATCGTCGACGACAGGATCGCGACGAACATGCCGAGCAGCAGCCCGGAGAGCGCCTCCATGATCTGCCGGTGCGTCATCGGAGCGCCGTCCGCGGCGCCTCCGTGCTTGGCGTGAGAGCCCCGCACACCGGTTGGTGTGGTCGTTGCCATGGGCTTCCTTTTCTTACGTACTTACGCGGGTGTACGGGTGGTCAGTTCTGTTGCGTCTGTCGCATGCGGGTGCGGAGGCCGCGGGGTGGCCCGGCAGTCGCCGAAGCTCTCGCGCAGCCGGCCCATGAGCTCGATGAGCAGTCCGACCTCGTGGTCGGACCAGTCGCTCAGCCGGTCGGCGAGGAGTCGCGACGTGCGCAGGGACAGCTCGTCGAGCTGCTCCTGGCCCGCGACGGTGAGGCGCAGGATGCGTGAGCGCTTGTCGGCCGGGTCGGGGAACCGTTCGATCCAGCCCCGGTCGGCGACGTGCGCGACATGGCGGCTGGTCACCGACATGTCCACGGAGAGCAGCTCCGCGAGCCGGCTCATCCGCATCTCGCCGTAACGCCCGAGCAGGGTGAGCACGGCGGCGGACCCCCCTGGGCAGTCGGGCGGCAGGATGCGGCCCATGTCCCTCTTCACGGCACCGATGGCGCTGAGCTGACGAGCCAATTCCTCGTACTGCTCCTGCTCGGCCATCGCACCTCCCGTATTCGTTGCTTAGGGCAACCATAAGAAGGTTGGTTGCCGCAGGCAAACTAAATCGGGGTCGCCGGGATAAAAACTTGGCAAAGGCAAGTATTGGCGAACGTAAACCCGCAGGTGGGGCCGAGTGCCTTCCTTTGGTCCCGCGGTGAGCGCCACCGGCAGTCCGTCGGGCGGCCCCGGCGGACAGGGGTGCGCGGCAGCAGGGCCGGGAAGCGCGTCACGTGCGATGAAGGGGAACCCGGCACTTGGGCAGGCCCCGCGTATTCGCTAGGGTCCTGGCTCATGGCTAACACCCAGGGCCCCGAGGGCAACTACGACCCCGCGGGCAGCACCCAGATGTTCCGCGCCTTCGTCGACGAGGCCCCCCAGGGCCGGCAGCAGCAGGCGGCCGCTCCGGCGGGTCCCCGCGTCGGTCTGATCGTCGGCGTCGTCCTCGCCGTGGTGGTCGTGGCCGCCGTGGCCTGGCTCGCGCTCAAGTAGTCCGGCCGGCAACCGTCCCGGGCCGGACGGACGGCCCGGGGAGGGCCGCGCAACGGCCCGGGCGCGCCGTCGCGGCCCTGACGGCAGGGCCTGGCGTACGGCCGGGCCCGCCGCGGCCTACTTCCAGTGGACGGACACGTCCTGCGTCTCGATGTGCATGCCCAGGGGCACGCGCCAGGCGTCGACGCACACCGTCCACGTCTTGTCCTTCTTCGCGCCGGCGGCGATCGGCGCGGGGAGGTCCTCGGACGACTCGATCGTCGCCCAGTCGATCCCGAGTGCCCCGATGATGTGCGTACCGAAGGTCACCGTGCCCGAACGCACCGCCGTCCCACCGGTGTTGTGGAAGGAGACGGTCACCTTCTCGCACCATCGCCGAGCGGTGCCCTCGCGCCTGGGATCGCCCACGGCCAGTGCCGCGGGCCCGGCGGGCGCCGTGGACGATCCGGGCGGGGGCGTGGCGGGCGACGACGGGCCGTGGCTCGAAGTCCCGCCCGAACCCGTGCCCGTACGGCCGGGTCCGCCGGTCCCGGACGACGGGGTCGATGTGCTCCCGGAGTGACCGGAGTCGGCGGCGGGGTCCGGAGACGCGTCGGACGAGCCCGAGCCCGGGGCCGATGCCGTGGCGTCCGTTCCGGACTTCGCACTCCGCTCGCCGCCGGGCGTCCCGGAATCCTCGGCCGCGCCGTCCAGCGGCATCAGCGACACGTCTCCCGTGGGGGCCACGACGGCCCCGGACGCACCGGGCGTCCCCCCGGCCGCCCCTACGGCGACATATCCGTCACCGTCCCCGCCGCTCGCGCAGGCGGCCAGCACGGCACCCAGGCAGACCACGGTCGCCGAGGCGGCCACAAGGGCACCACGGCGACCGCGTATCGACTCTCGACGCATCGCGCCAGTGTGGCTGACGATCCGTCAATTATGAACCCTCGGTCGGGCCCTCAGTCCGAGATGAGGCCTTCGCGCAGCTGCGCCAGGGTCCTGGTCAGCAGTCGCGAGACGTGCATCTGCGAGATGCCGACCTCCTCGCCGATCTGCGACTGGGTCATGTTGGCGAAGAAGCGCAGCATGATGATCCGGCGCTCGCGGGGCGGCAGCTTGGCCAGCAGCGGCTTGAGCGACTCGCGGTACTCCACGCCCTCCAGGGCCGTGTCCTCGTAGCCGAGGCGGTCCGCGAGGGAGCCCTCGCCGCCGTCGTCCTCGGGGGCCGGCGAGTCGAGGGAGGAGGCGGTGTACGCGTTGCCCACGGCGAGGCCGTCGACCACGTCCTCCTCGGACACGCCCAGCACGGAGGCGAGTTCGGTGACGGTCGGGGAACGGTCGAGCTTCTGCGAGAGCTCGTCGCTGGCCTTGGTGAGGGCCAGGCGCAGCTCCTGGAGGCGGCGCGGGACGCGGACCGACCACGACGTGTCGCGGAAGAACCGCTTGATCTCGCCGACCACCGTGGGCATCGCGAACGTCGGGAACTCCACGCCGCGTTCGCAGTCGAAGCGGTCGATCGCCTTGATCAGTCCGATGGTGCCGACCTGGACGATGTCCTCCATCGGCTCGTTGCGGGAGCGGAAGCGGGCTGCCGCGTACCGCACGAGCGGGAGGTTGAGCTCGATGAGGGTGTCGCGGACGTAGGCGCGCTCGGGGCTGTTCTCGTCGAGCGCGGTCAGCCGCAGGAACAGGGAGCGGGACAGGGTGCGGGTGTCGATGGCTTCCGGGGCCGGGAGGGCCGTGACGGCTTCCGGGGCCTCGGCGGCAGGGACGTCGTGAAGCGCGTCGTGCGCCTCGGGCGCTGCCTCGCTCTTCGTGAGCGTGAGCACCTTCGAGCTGCCCTGGTCTGCGGACATGCCACCCCCTTTGGGTCGCGGACGGTCGCGGCAGTCGCTCCCGTCGGAGGAACGCAGCCTCCACCTGAATACCGGAGGCGGGGCCGCGGCAAACGCGCTTCCGGCAGAATGTCACATGTCGGCAACACGCTGTAGTGACATGTCGACATGGGGAGGGTGAATAGGCCCTGGAAAAAGGGGGTCTGACGGTTTTTCAGCGCGCAACTGTCGGAAAAGACGCCGTTGAGCGATTCGCTCTCGTCGGTTACGCCTCGATCCTGTTTGCGGATCGAAGACGCGCGAAGCTGCGGGCGAGCAGCCTTGACACATGCATCTGCGAGACACCCAGTTCGGCGCTGATCTGGGACTGGGTGAGGTTGCTGTAGTAGCGCAGCAGCAGGATCCGCTGCTCGCGTTCGGGCAGCTGTACGAGCAGATGCCGTACGAGGTCGCGGTGTTCGACTCCGTCGAGTGCCGGGTCCTCGTAGCCGAGCCGGTCGAGCAGGCCCGGCAGTCCGTCGCCCTCCTGGGCCGCTTCGAGGGAGGTGGCGTGGTACGAGCGCCCCGCCTCGATGCAGGAGAGCACCTCGTCCTCGGTGATGCGCAGCCGCTCGGCGATCTCGGCGGTCGTCGGCGAGCGCCCGAAGGCGGTTGTCAGGTCCTCCGTCGCGCTGTTCACCTGCACCCACAGCTCGTGCAGGCGGCGCGGTACGTGGACGGTGCGGACGTTGTCGCGGAAGTACCGCTTGATCTCGCCGACGACCGTCGGCATCGCGAAGGTCGGGAACTGCACGCCCCGGTCGGGGTCGAAGCGGTCGATCGCGTTGATCAGTCCGATGGTGCCGACCTGGACGACGTCCTCCATCGGCTCGTTGCGGGAGCGGAAGCGGGCGGCCGCGTACCGCACGAGCGGGAGGTTCGCCTCGATGAGCGCCCCACGTACGCGGTTGTGCTCCGGCGTACCCGGTTCCAGGGTCTTGAGCTGGCCGAAGAGGATCTGGGTGAGGGCCCGGGTGTCGGCGCCGCGGCGCCGTTCCGGCGTGACGTCCTGGGGCGGCGCCTGGGCCGGAGCCGAGGCTTCCTCCTGGGGCGGCGCAGTACTGGCCGACACGGTCAACGCCACCTCTTCATCCGTCAACTCATCCGTCAACTCTCCGTCAAAAGCGGTCATAGCATCACAAGACATGTGCACTGTGTGCAAGCACCGCATAACGCCGTGTTGAGGGTGAGTTGAGGCGCGGTACGCGAAAGACCCCCCGCCCGTTGCGGCGAGGGGCCGACGAGGTGGCGAGGGGGCCGAGGAAGGGGGTGCAGGGTGGGCGGAGCGCGGCCGCGGAGCCGTGGCCGCCGGGAGGGCTCAGAAGGGGTAGTCGGCGATCACCCAGGTCGCGAACTCACGCCACAGGGTGACACCCGCCTGGTGGGCAGGGTGCTCCAGGTAGCGCTTCAGGGCGTCGGTGTCCTCGACGGCGGAGTTGATCGCGAAGTCGTACGCGATGGGCCGGTCGGTGATGTTCCAGTCGCATTCCCAGAACCGGAGCTCGGGGATCTGGTCGCCGAGCGCGCGGAAGGCGGCGACACCCTCGACGACGCGCGGGTCGTCGCGCTCGACGCCCTCGTTGAGCTTGAAGAGGACCAGATGGCGGATCACGGGCACTCCTTGGTGGCGCGGTTCTGTGCGCCGCCCGCCGGCCCGGGTCTTCTCAGTTCTTCGCCCCGTCGGCGATCCACGTCATGAAGTCGCCGATGGCCTGAGCGGCGCTCGATATGCCCTCGAACCCTATCTGCACGTAGTCCGCGGCCTTGGCCGGATCGGTGATGATCACGTACAGGATGAAGACCACGAGCACATAGATGGCGATCTTCTTCGAGTTCACCGCCATCGCGGCCTCCCTGTGACTTCTGCGCCCGGTGGGCCCCCTGTTGCCGGCGGTGAGTGTAACCTTCACGCCGCTTTTAAGGACCAACGGCCCGCTGGTCCAGGTCTTTTGCCGGGCCGGTCCGGACGCGTCGCGGCTCAGGATGGAAGGTGCCCGGCGGTCTCGACCAGGAGTCCGCAGGGCGGGACGGACTCCACTGCGGGGTCCCCGCCGCCGCTTCCCCGATGGCGCGGCGTGGACTTGTGGGTCCTCTCCGTCGGGGGAAGCGGCTTGTCCCCCCGATGCCGCTTCCCCCGTTCTCCTCGGGCGAGGGAAAGAAGAGCCCCGGCGACTGAGCGGCGCCGGGGCTCTTCCCGTACGACGGCCCGGGCGCGCGGACACGGCGGTGCGAGGGCGAGGGGGCGGCGGCCCGGGGCGCGACGGCCGGGATGTGGGGCCGGACGCCGAAGGGATGCGGGACGCACGAAGGGCCCCGTCGTACGACGGGGCCCTTCTCAAGCGGTAGCGGAGGGATTTGAACCCTCGGTGACTTGCGCCACACTCGCTTTCGAGGCGAGCTCCTTCGGCCGCTCGGACACGCTACCGAGGGAGACCCTACCCCAAGGTGGGCCGTGGTCCGAAATCCGTTTCCGGGGTCGGGGCGATCGGCGGTCAGCGGTCGCGGAAGAAGTCGGTGAGCAGCCGGGCGCACTCGTCCGCGAGGACGCCCTCGATCACCTCGGGGCGGTGGTTGAGCCGGCGATCACGCACGAGATCCCAGAGGGAGCCGGCGGCGCCCGCCTTCTCGTCGCGGGCGCCGTACACGACCCGGTCCACCCGGGACTGCACGAGCGCGCCCGCGCACATCGTGCAGGGCTCCAGGGTGACGACGAGCGTGCACCCGGACAGCCGCCACTCGCCGACCTCGGCGGCGGCACGGCGCAGCGCGAGGATCTCGGCGTGCGCCGTCGGGTCGTGGGTGACCTCGCGCTCGTTGTGTCCGGTCGCGAGCACCGTCGTACCGTCCGCGGACAGCACGACGGCGCCGACGGGAACGTCCCCGCCCCGGACGGCCCGGTGGGCCTCGTCCAGGGCGAGCCGCATCGCGGCCCGCCAGCGGTCGCGCACGGGATCGGGTCGGGGTGCCTGATGAGTGGTGCTCACCCGGGGGAACCTAGCGGACGGTCTCCAGGACCTCGGCCGCTCCCAGGGCGTCGGCGATCGTGCTGAGCGCGTCGCCTTCGTCCAGGGCGAGCAGTTCTTTCTCGCTCACTCCGAGGTCCGCGAGGATGTCGCGGTCCCCGACGGGGCTGTGCGACACGGCGTCGCCGGCCTCGGTCTCGTCGTCCCCGTCGTCGGAGGACTCGGGTTCGCCGTCCTCCGTGCCGTCGAGGTCGAGGGAGTCCAGGTCGGTGTCGTCGTCGCCGGGCTCCCGTCCTAGTAGTTCGTCCGTGAGCAGGATCTCGCCGTACGAGCTGCGAGACGCCGCGGCGGCGTCCGAGACGTAGATACGAGGGTCCTCCTCGCCGTCCACGCGGACGACGCCGAACCAGGCGTCCTCCTGCTCGATGAGCACGAGAACCGTGTCCTCGTCCGAGGCCTCACGGGCCAGGTCGGTCAGATCCGACAGGGTTTCCACATCGTCGAGCTCTGTGTCGCTCGCTTCCCACCCGTCTTCGGTGCGCGCGAGCAGTGCGGCGAAGTACACCGTGACTCTCCCACTGGTCATAGGCGTGCCGGTTGGGGGTCCCCCCGGCGGAGGCTGTGGGCGGGGCGTGCAGCTCCGAGCCCCACCCACTCGGAATCGTGGCAGAAACAGAGCGTTCAGGGGACGTCTTCGGCCTGCTGTGTCTGCCTCTTTTGATCGCTAACAGCGGATCGTACGCGGCCCTCGGCGTCGTGCGGGCACCTCTTCGCCCGGACACGAGGTCACACGGCGTGGGCGGGACACCGGTTCGGAGCGGTCGGCTACCAGCGGAAGGTGCGCATGCGCATGGCGTGGCGCAGGCGTGCGGCCTTGGCGCGGCGGGGCTGGACCCGGTCACGCAACTCGCGTGCCTCGGCCAGGTCGCGGAGGAACTGGGCGCGCCGCCTCCTGCGCTCGGCGTCGGTCTCGGGCTGCTCGGCGGGCTCCCCGTCCCGGTTCCGCATAGACACACCACCCCAGGTCAGTCCCTCCCACTTTCCCTCCGATGGGCGGTTTGATGCCAGCATCCGGGCGAACGTACGGGCGGGGCCTTGCCGGGCTGGGCAGTGGCGGGGTGCCGGACCCCGGCTACTGTTGTCGACATGCGTCTCCACGTCGTCGACCACCCCCTGGTCGCCCATAAGCTCACCACCCTGCGCGACCGGCGCACCGATTCCGCGACCTTCCGGCGGCTCGCCGACGAGCTGGTCACCCTGCTCGCCTACGAGGCCACCCGCGACGTGCGCACGGAGCAGGTCGACATCACGACCCCGGTCGCCTCGACCACGGGCGTCAAGCTCTCCTACCCGCGCCCGCTCGTCGTGCCGATCCTGCGGGCGGGCCTCGGCATGCTCGACGGCATGGTGCGGCTGCTGCCGACGGCCGAGGTGGGCTTCCTGGGCATGGTGCGCAACGAGGAGACGCTCCAGGCCTCCACGTACGCCACCCGTATGCCGGACGACCTGTCCGGCCGTCAGGTGTACGTCCTCGACCCGATGCTGGCCACCGGCGGCACGCTCGTCGCGGCGATCCAGGAGCTGATCAAGCGCGGTGCGGACGACGTCACCGCCGTGGTCCTGCTCGCCGCTCCCGAGGGCGTCGAGGTCATGGAGCGCGAGCTCGCGGGCACGCCGGTGACGGTCGTGACCGCGTCGGTCGACGAACGGCTCAACGAGCACGGCTACATCGTGCCGGGGCTGGGCGACGCAGGTGACCGGATGTACGGCGCCGCGGAGTAGGCAGCGGGTTTCCCGGAGCCGCCGCGGGCCCTCGGGCCGGCGGCGGCTCCTCGCGTCAGCAGCTCTTCTTGGAGGCGGAGGGCGCCGGCGTCGGCTGGGCCAGGACGGCCAGGGCCTTGTCGGCGTCCGCCTTCTTCGTCAGCGACGTGAAGGCGGTACCGATGATGAGGTCGACCTCGGTGGCCTTCGCGCGTCCGTCGGTCTTCAGCTCGGCGCCGGAGAGCTGGGTGCCGAGGACGGGGAGCACGGTCGCGTAGGCGGCCTTCGAGCCGAGCAGCAGCCCGGGGCCCTTGACCTTCTTGTCGTACGCGGCCGTCGCGTTGCCCACGTCGCCGATCTTGAAGCCGCGCTTCTTCAGCTCGTCCGCGGTCTTCTTGGCGAGCCCGCTGCGGGGCGTGGCGTTGAGGACGTTCACGGTGATCCGGCCGGGCTCGGGCACGGCACCGGCGGCGGCGGACGTCGTGGACGTCCGGGCGGCCGGGGACGCCTCGGCCGCGGCGCCGGTCTTCTTCGTGCAGCCCGCGGAACTCGCCGAGGCCTTGTCGCCGCCCGTGAAGACGTCGATGAGCTGCAGGGTCCCCCACCCGATCAGCCCGAGTGCGGTGACGGAGGCGACGACGAGGAAGGCGAGCCTGCGGCGCCCTCGAGGTCGGCGCATCCGCGGGTACTTGTCCCCCGTGATCCGGTACTGGCCGCCCATGCCAGGGGGAGTCAGCATGCTCATGGGCGCAGCGTAGTGCGCCCGGACCATGATGCCTACTAAACGATCATCATACGGAGCTCAGTCCAACCCAAAAGGGTCAATGTTCGGAGCGGCGCCAGGTCGACGCGGGGTTTCCCGGGGCCGTACGGGCGCACCCGGATCCGCGGCCGTGTCGCTCCGGGCGGCCGGATCGGCCGGGGGGTGCGGACGGCCGTCGGCTGCTGCGGTCCGCTGGGCGAGTCGCTCCCACCGGACCTGCCGGTCGCGTCAGTCGAGTTCGAGCACGCGCGCGTGGAGCACCTGGCGCTGCTGGAGTGCCGCGCGGACGGCGCGGTGCAGGCCGTCCTCCAGATACAGGTCGCCCTGCCATTTCACGACGTGCGCGAAGAGGTCGCCGTAGAAGGTGGAGTCCTCGGCGAGGAGGGTCTCCAGGTCCAGCTGGCCCTTGGTCGTCACGAGCTGATCGAGGCGGACCGGGCGCGGCGCGACGTCCGCCCACTGCCGGGTGCTTTCCCGGCCGTGGTCGGGGTACGGCCGGCCGTTTCCGATGCGCTTGAAGATCACACGGAAAGCCTACCGGCCAAGAGCTTCCGGGCGCAGCCATGGCGACGGAGTGCGACGCTGGAAAAGGCGCCGTAAATCAGTGCAAATGGGGAACAGGGGTCCGATATGAGTGACAGCGAGACCGTGCCCGCGGCCACCGGACCCCGGACGGATCCCGCCGCAGCCGCCCCGACGAAGGGCGGCACACCGGACGCCGCTCCCCGGACCGCGGGCACCACCCCCGAGGGGCACCCGGAGGCGACGGGTGGCGCGCCCGCGCTCCCCGAGGAGGCCCTGAAGATCGCCTCCGGGTACGCGTTCTCCGGTCCCGCTCTCGATCTGGGCGCCCTGATCTGGGACGGCCGGTGCCTGCCCGACGCGCAGATCCGCGTCCCGCTGCCGATGCTCAACCGGCACGGCCTCGTCGCCGGCGCCACCGGCACCGGCAAGACCAAGACGCTCCAGCTGATCGCGGAACAGCTGTCGGCCCAGGGCGTGCCCGTCTTCCTCGCCGACGTCAAGGGCGACGTCTCCGGTGTCTCGGCCCCCGGCCTGCCCGGCGCGAAGGTCCAGGAGCGTGCGAGCGAGGTCCACCAGGAGTGGACGCCGGCCGGCTGTCCCGCCGAGTTCTACGCGCTCGGCGGCATGGGCCACGGCATCCCGCTGCGCGCCACGATCACCAGCTTCGGCCCGGTGCTGCTGTCCAAGGTGCTCCAGCTCAACCGGACGCAGGAGCAGTCGCTCGGCCTGATCTTCCACTACGCGGACCAGAAGGGCCTGGAGCTCGTCGACCTCAAGGACCTGCGCGCGGTCGTCGCCTTCCTGACGTCGGACGAGGGCAAGCAGGAGCTGAAGGGCATCGGCGGGCTGTCGACCGCGACCGCGGGAGTGATCCTCCGGTCCCTCACGGCGTTCGAGGCGCAGGGCATGAGCCCGTTCTTCGGGGAGCCGGAGTTCGACACGAGCGAGCTGCTGCGCACCACGTCCGAGGGGCGCGGCGTCGTGTCCGTGCTCGAACTCCCCGCGGTCCAGGACAAGCCGCAGCTCTTCTCGACCTTCCTGATGTGGCTGCTCGCCGATCTCTTCCACGATCTGCCGGAGGTCGGCGACGCGGACAGGCCGAAGCTCGTCTTCTTCTTCGACGAGGCCCATCTGCTCTTCAGCGACGCCTCGAAGGCATTCCTGGACTCCATCACGCAGACCGTGCGCCTGATCCGTTCCAAGGGGATCGGCGTGTTCTTCGTGACGCAGACCCCGAAGGACGTCCCCGGCGACGTCCTCGCCCAGCTCGGCAACCGGGTCCAGCACGCGCTGCGGGCCTTCACGCCGGACGACCAGAAGGCACTGAAGGCCACCGTGAAGACCTTCCCCGACTCCGCGTACGACCTGGAGGAGGTCCTCACCGGTCTCGGCACCGGCGAGGCGGTCGTCACCGTGCTCAGCGAGAAGGGCGCGCCGACGCCCGTGGCGGTGACCCGGCTGCGGGCGCCGCGGTCCTTGATGGGGCCGGTCGAGGCGGGGACGCTGGACCGGGCGGTGCAGGGGTCGCCGCTGTACGGGCGATACGCGCAGGCGGTGGACCGGGAGTCGGCGTACGAGAAGCTCACGGCGGCGCAGGCCGCGCAGGCCGCGCAGGCCGCGCAGGCGGCGCAGGCGGCGGAGCGGGACACGCCGCAGGCCGCCCGGTCGGCCGGCGGGCGGCGTCCGAAGGAGGAGGCCTCGGTCGTCGAACAGGTCGTCGGCAGCGGTCTGTTCAAGTCGCTGGCCCGGTCGGTGGGGACGCAGATCGGGCGCGAGATCACCCGGTCGATCTTCGGGACGGCCCGGCGCCGCAGGTAGGGCGGCCGCCCCGGGCAGGGGCGACCGCCGGCTCGGTCAGTCGCCGCCCTGTTCCTTCGGGGGTGTGTGCGGGGGTGGCCCGTCCGGCAGTTGTGCGTCCGGCTCGGTCCGGGGTTCCGGCTTCGGTGCGTTGCGTACGGCCTCCGCGCGCAGCAGGGCGCGCAGCACCGCGTAGGGGTCGCTGGGCATGGCTGTGTCCTGAGTCCTTCGTGTGTGTGCTTGTTCGCGCTGGTGGGCGACCGGTCGAGGGCCGGGACCGTCAGCAGCGCAGCACCACGCAGCGGAGGGACCGCAGGGCGGGGGAGTGCGAGGGGGGCGCGGGGGCCGGGACGAGGGCGAGCCGGTGCTCCGGCTCCGGGAGTCCCGCGGCGACGGGTACGCGCAGCGGGGAGAGCGTGCCGTGGCCCTGGCGGACCGGCGGACGCAGGGCCGTGTCGAGTACGTCGTGCTCGGCGGCGCCGGGTTCGGCGGTGATGCTGGGCGCGGAGGCGGCGAGGGCCTCGGGGTGGGGGCCGGCCGCGAGCATCGCGACGACCAGGAGGACGAGGAGTCGTGCGCAGCGGCGGGCCCGAGTCCCTTCCCGCGCCCGCGCGCACCGGCGCAGCGGGTGCGGGGGGCGCGGGAAGGGCCTCATGAGAGGTCATGTCCCCCTCGGACCCCGTCACCGCACCGGTCCGAGCGGCAGATCCGCCCTGTTGGCGTACCCGCGGGCCCCCGCGGCCGCACTCTCCTCGCATCCGGGCTGGGGATCCGGAGGCCCGGGACGCCCGGATCGGGCGCTGACGGAAGCGAGCCGGCTAGGGTGCCGGGGCGTGTCCTGGGGTCGCCCGGCGGCCCCGGCCCGGCGGCCCCGGCCCGGCGGCCGGGGCCGCAGGCCGGGCTCGGCTGCCGGGGACCACACGGTCCAGCTCGGCTGCCGGGGCCGCAAGGTCGGGCTCAGCCGGCAGGGACCGCGTGGCCGGGCCCAGCGCCGGGGGCGGTAGATCCGGGTTGAGCTGCCGGGGACCGCGTGTTCGGGCCCAGCGCCGGGGGTCACAAGGCCGGGCTCAGTTGCCGGAGGCCTTCGCGGCCTTGGCGGCGGCCTTCATCTCCTGCTTGTGTGCGCGCACCTTGGCGAGCGACTCGGGTCCGGTGATGTCGGCCACGGAGCGGTAGGACTTCGCTTCGCCGTAGGCGCCGGCGGCCTCGCGCCAGCCCTTGGGGCGCACCCCGAGCTGCTTCCCGAGGAGGGCGAGGAAGATCTGCGCCTTCTGGGGCCCGTAGCCGGGAAGGTCCTTGAGGCGCCGGAGCAGTTCGTCCCCGGTGGCGACGTCCTTCCACACCGCCGTCGGGTCGCCGTCGTAGTGCTCCACGAGGTACTGGCACAGCTGCTGGATGCGCTTGGCCATGGAGCCGGGGTACCGGTGCACGGCGGGCTTGGCGGACAGCAGCGCGGTGAACTCCTCCGGGCCGTACGCGGCGATCTCGTGGGCGTCGAGGTCGTCCGCCCCCATCCGCTGGGCGATGGTGTACGGCCCCGCGAAGGCCCATTCCATGGGCACCTGCTGGTCCAGCAGCATGCCGACGAGGGCGGCGAGCGGGCTGCGACCGAGGAGTTCGTCGGCCTCGGGCTGCTGGGCGAGGTGAAGGGTGACGTCCATGGACCGATGATCCCGCGTACGCGGTGGGGCCGCGCGGTCGTGGCCCCGGCGCACGGACTCCTCACCCCGCACGTACGATTCCGGAGCGAATGAGTAAGGTTAGCCTAACCTGAGGAAAGTGGGGATGGTCCGTGACCGTCGAGATCCGTCGTGACGCCTGGGGCATCCCCCATCTGCGCGCCACCGGCGTGCGAGAACTCGCCCACGCGCAGGGCCGCGTCACCGCCGTGGACCGGGCCTGGCAGCTGGAGGTCGAGCGCCACCGCTCGCAGGGCACCTCGGCCGCGTTCCTCGGCGCCGAGGCCGTCGCATGGGACCGCCTCGCCCGGCGGGCCCGCCTCGACGACACCGCGCGACGCTGCTTCGCGGCCCTGGAGAAGAACGACCCGGAGACCGCCGACTGGATCCGCGCGTACGTCGACGGGGTCAACGAAGGGCTCGCCGAAGGGGCGCGCAGGGCGCCGGAGTTCACCACGACGGGGCTCGCCCCCGGCCGCTGGGAACCGTGGAGCCCGCTCGGCGTCTGGCTGGGGACGCACATCCTGTTCGCCGGATTCCCCGCGAAGCTGTGGCGCGAGCACGTCGTACGGCGGCTGGGCGCCGACGCGGTCGCCCTGTTCGCCACGGACGGGCCCGGCACGTCCGGGAGCAACGGGTGGCTGGTGAGCGGCGCACGCACGGTCACCGGGCACGCGGTCATCGCCGGTGACCCCCACCGCTTCATCGAGGACCCGGGCGTCTACCAGCAGATCCATCTGGCCTGCCCCGAGTTCGACGTCGTCGGTCTCGCCGTCCCCGGTGTGCCCGGCATCGCCCACTTCGGCCACACCGGAACGGTCGCCTGGGCCATCACGAACGCGATGGCCGACTACCAGGACCTGTACCGCGAACGTCTGCGCCGGGCACCCGGCGGCCCGGCCGACGGGAGTGCGGGGACCGGCGCCGGTCCCGGCGGGACCGTCGAGGCCCTGGGCCCGGACGGCGCGTGGCGGGCCGTGGCACGGCACGCGGAGACCGTCGAGGTGGCCGGCGGCGAGCCCGTCGAGGTCGAGGTGATCGAGACGGAGCGCGGGCCCGTGGTCGTGGGCGGGACCGACGCGGAGGAGACCATCAGCCTGCGCTGCCCGCCCCGGGTCACGGAGGACCTCGGCTTCAGCGCGCTCCTCCCCCTGCTGCGCGCCCGCCGGGTCGCGGACGTGGACCGGGCGTTCGAGCGGTGGGCCGAGCCCGTGAACGTCGTGCAGGCCGCCGACACCGAGGGCGGCCTGCTGCACCGGGTCGCGGGACGGGTCCCGGTCCGCGGCGAGGACAACCGCACACGGGTCGTGCCCGCCTGGGAGGCCGGACACGAGTGGCACGGCTGGCACGAGATGCCGTACGGCCCGGTCGAGGACGGCCTCGCCGTGATGGCGAACCAGCGCGGCCCGGCCACCCCGCTGGGCGTGGAGTTCGCCCCGCCGCACCGCGCCCGCCGCATCCGGCAGCTCCTCGACGGGGCGCGGACATGGTCCGCGCGGGACATGCCCGCCGTGCACATGGACACCCGTCTGGCCTCCGCCGCGGCCCTGTTGGACCGCCTGTCCGGCCTCGGGGAGGACCTCGGCCCCGACGCGGTCGCGCTGCGCGACCGGCTCCTGGGCTGGGACCGGCACATGGACGCCGGCAGCGCCGACGCGGCGGCCTACGCGGCGCTGCGCGACGCGGTCGTACGGCGGCTCGCGGCGCACCCCGCGCTCGCCGTCCTCGCCGACCCGCCCGCGTACCCGGAGGTCTTCCTCCCCTGGCTCGCCCTCACCCCGCGTGTCGGCTTCGCCCTCGAAAACCTGCTGCGGGCACAGGAGTTGTACGGCATCGACCGCGACGCCGTGGTCCGCGCGGCCCTGGAGGAGGTGGCCGCCCGGGAGACGTCCCGCACCTGGGGGGACACCCACCGGCTCGCGCCCTGGCGTGCCGTCCCCGGTACCTCGTACGACGAGCCGGGGCTCTCCGGGGACCACGACTGCGTGCTGTGCACGTCGGCGGTGCCCGGCGTCACCGACCTGAGCGCCCGGGGCCCCGCCGCCCGGTACGTGTGGGACCTCGCCGACCGGGACGACAGCCTCTGGGTGGTGCCGTTCGGCGCCGACGGTGTGCCCGGCTCGGACCACCACCGCGACCAGCTCCCCCTGTGGGTCGCGGGAGAACTCGCCCCCGTGTGCACGGACTGGGACCGGCTCGCGGCGGACGGCGGCACGACCCGGCAGAACACGGAGGACCACGATGACTGACCGGTACGGCGACGACCGCGAGGCCGTGCACGAGCAACTGGTCGACGGCTTCGGCACGCTGCGGGTCCTGCCTCTCGACCCGCGCGCCGACCTCGACGTCGTCCACCGCTGGGTCACGCACGAGCGGGCCGTCCACTGGGGGATGAACGGGCTCACCGAGGAACAGGTCCTGGAGACCTATCTGCACCTGGACTCCCTCGACACCCACCACGCCTTCCTCATGGTCAAGGACGGTGTGCCGGCGGCCCTCTTCCAGACCTACGAACCCGAGGCCGACCGTGTCAGCGAGTGCTACGAGGTGCGGCCCGGCGACATCGGCGTCCACCTGCTGATCGGACCGGCGGGACCCGGAGGCGGCCGGCCGGGCTGGTCGGCCGCCCTGCTGGGCGCGTTCACGACGTACGCGCTCGTCGGCCTCGACCGGCAGCGGATCGTGGTCGAACCCGACGCCCGCAACGCCAAGGCGATCGCCCGCCTGACCCGGCAGGGCTTCGTCCCCGCCGGAGAGATCGTGCTTCCCGAAATCGACCTCCCCGAGGTCTACTTGCCGGAGAAACGCGCCCGACTCGCCTTCCTGACACGGGCGGCGGCCTTCGGAGAGGGTTCCCCGGCGCCGCGGTGAGCACCGCACCGCACGCGTCCGTATCTGTCCGAGAGCCTGTGAACGCGGATACGGAGACGGCGTGTGAACGGACAGCGAGACCGACGGCGGCACCTCGTCCGGGGCCTGGCGCTGCTGGGCGGCGTCCTGTTGCTGGTCCTCTTCGGCGGCGTGGGCGGCGCGTCCGCGCACGCCGCGCTGACCGGCACCGACCCGCGGGACGGCAGCGTCCTGAAGACGGCGCCCCGTCAGCTGACCCTGACGTTCAGTGAGTCCGTCGGTCTGCTCGACGACTCCTTCCGCGTGCTCAGCCCCGACAACCGGCGCCTGCACACGGGCAGGACCGGGCACGCGGACGGACGGTCCGACACCGCCCGGGTGACGCTGCCGCGCGGCCTGGGCACCGGCACGTTCACCGTGGTCTGGCGGGTGGTCTCCGCCGACAGCCACCCCGTCTCCGGCGCCTTCACCTTCTCCGTCGGCAAACCCTCCGAGACCGCCGCCGCGCTGCCGCCCACCGAGAACCCCGCCTCCAAGACCCTCTACGACATCGCCCGCTACGCCGCGTACACCGGCCTGGCCCTGCTCATCGGCGCGACGGCCTTCACGCTGGCGTGCGGCTACCCGGGCGACGTACGGCGCCTGCTGCTGACCGGCTGGTGGACCCTGCTGACGGCCACGCTGGCGCTGCTCCTGCTGCGCGGCCCGTACGAACGCGGCACCGGCCCGGCCGCCGCCTTCGACCCGGACGTGCTGCGTGCGACGCTCACCGGCCGGCCCGGTGTGGCACTGGTGGTCCGGCTGGTGCTGCTCGGCGCGGCGGCCTTCCTCCCCGTCCGAGCGGTCCTGCGCGGGTCCGCGGCGGACGCACCGGACCCCGGCGATGCCGGGGACGCCGGGACGGGCGGCACACGGCGTCCCGCGCCGGGATCCGCGCCCGGACGGGAACGGGCCGTCGTCGTCCTCGGGGGGCTGGTCACCCTCGGCCTCGCCGTCACCTGGGCCGTCGCCGAACACGCGTCCGCCGGCATCCAGGTGCCCGCGGCGATGGTGTCCTCCGTGCTGCACCTGCTCGCCATGGCCGTGTGGCTCGGCGGACTGACCGCCCTGCTCCTCGCGCTGCACCGGCCCGCCGAGCACCTCCCCCGGACGGTCGTCGCCCGCTTCTCCCGGCTCGCCCTCGCCTCGGTCGTCGTGCTCGCCGCGACCGGTCTCTACCAGTCGTGGCGCGGTCTCGGCTCCTGGGACGCCCTGACATCGACGTCGTACGGCCGGCTCCTCGTCGTGAAGCTGTGTGCGGTCCTGCTCCTGCTGGCGGGAGCGGCGTACTCGCGGCGGTGGACACGACGGTGGGCGCTCGCGGCGGGCCAGGAGACGGCGGCCGGGCAGCGCGTGTCCACCGGGGCGAAGGCCACGGTCCCGGCCGCCCGGGTGCCGGAGCCGGTCGGCGGCCCGCCCCTCACGGACACCGCGACCGCGCCGGACGCCCCGGACGGAACCGACGTCGGCGACGAGGCGGCCGTGTACCGCCGCGGACTGCGGCGCTCGGTCCTCGCCGAGGTCACCGTCGCCGTCGTCGTCCTGGTGGTCACGACCGTGCTGACGGGCACGCAGCCGGGCCGGGCGGCCACCGAGACGGCGGCCGCGACCGTCGCCGCGGACCGCCCGACGTCGTCCACGACCCTCGTGCCCTTCGACGTCGGCACGCCGGGCGGGCGCGGCAAGGTGCAGATCGAGATGAGTCCCGCCGCGGTCGGCGAGAACACGGTGCAGGCCGTCGTCCTCGGCCCCGACGGAGGCATCTCGACCGTCCCCGAGCTGCGCCTCACCTTCACGCTCGCCGCGCAGAAGGTCGGCCCCATCGACGCGGAACTCACCGACAAGGGCGGCTACTGGGGAACCGACGGCGTCACCCTCCCGATCGCCGGCACCTGGACGATGAAGGTCACCGTGCGCACCACCGACATCGACCAGGTCACGGTCGAGAAGTCCGTGAAGATCGGCTGAGCCGCGCGAAGGTGTGACACGCCTCACCGGGACGGCCGACGTCGAGGAGTCCCGACGGCCTGCGCCTGTCGGCCGTCGGACGGAAACGGCTACACCGTCCGGGGGGAGGGCGCCGCGCGCCCGTAACCGGCGGGCACGGGCGGGGGCAAGATCGACAGCGCTCCCCCGAGACTGCGGCGCCGCCCACTTCGATGCCGGGAGCACTCTGCTGATCCGGGACTTCGAAGGAGCGACCTGCCCATGTTCACCCGTAAGTCGTCAGCGCTCATCGCCCAGGCCATGTCTGCCGGAGCCGTCGCGACGGTCCTGGTCACCGCCACGCCCGCCTCGGCACAGACGCTCGTCCCGTGCAGTGCGTCCGCCTTGTCCGCCGCCATCACCGCCGCCAACGGCGCAGGAGGCGGAGACCTGGTGCTGGCGCGGGGCTGCACCTACGCGCTGACCACGCCGCTGCCGGACATCACCAGCACGATCACCATCAGCGCCCGGCGCAGCACCCTCACGCGGTCGTCCGCGGCCTCCTTCGGCATCCTCTCCGTCGCCCCCGGCGGAAACCTCTCGATCGATGACGCCACCATCACCAATGGCGACGCCCCCGACTTCGGCGGCGGCATCGCCAACCGCGGCGTGCTGCACGTGACCGACAGCGTGTTCCGCGACAACCACGCCAACTTCTCCGGCGCCATCGGCGGCGGTTCCGGGACCACCACCTGGATCGAGAGGACCACCATCCAGCGCAACACCGCCAATATCAACGGCGGCGGCGTCGCCAACGACGGGAACATGTCCATCTACAACAGCCGCCTCATCGGCAACACGGCCGGTGTCGCGTCCGACAACGGGGTCGGCGGGGGAGTGGCCAACGACGGCACGCTGAACATCGTGCGCTCCAACATCAACGAGAACCACGCCGACCGGGCCGGCGGCGTCGCCAACGTCGGCGGCGGCACGACGACCATCACGGACACCAACGTCAACACCAACACGGCCGACGTGGCGCCCGGGGGCGTCCTCAACACCGGCGGCACCGTCAACCTGACCTCCTCCCGGGTCAGGAACAACCAGCCCACCAACTGCGACGGCAGCGACATCGTCGTCCCGGGCTGCACGAACTGAGACCCGGTTCCCGGCCGGACAACGTCGAAGGGCCCCACCGCGAACGGTGGGGCCCTTCGACAACGTGCCCGGTGAGGCACTGGCGGAGGATACGAGATTCGAACTCGTGAGGGGTTGCCCCCAACACGCTTTCCAAGCGTGCGCCCTAGGCCTCTAGGCGAATCCTCCGCGGCAAACAATACAAGACGTTGAGGAGTGCTCGCGAACTCGTTCCCCCGGCCAGGATCCTGTACCCTGTGCGGAGCCCCTCACGTGGCGCTATCTGACTGAACTCCCCCAGGGCCGGAAGGCAGCAAGGGTAGGTCGGCTCTGGCGGGTGCGTGGGGGGCGCTTGCGTTTGCGGGGCCGGGCCGCGCGTGTGCCGCGGAGGCCGAGGGGCCGGCAGGGATGCTGCCGGGCCGGGCCGCGTGCGGCGGGGATACGGCGGGCCGCTGGAGACCGCGGGCCCGGTGCGGGTCCGGGCGGGTGTCCCGGCCGGTGGTCCGGGGATGCGCTCCGAGCGGTCCGCGTTGTCGGTGGGCGCCTATAACCTCGTATGCGTGTCGTCTCTCGCGCTGTACCGCCGCTATCGCCCGGAGTCGTTCGCCGAGGTCATCGGGCAGGAGCATGTCACCGACCCGTTGCAGCAGGCGCTGCGGAACAACCGGGTCAACCACGCGTACCTGTTCAGTGGTCCGCGCGGGTGCGGCAAGACGACCAGCGCGCGCATCCTGGCCCGCTGCCTCAACTGCGAGCAGGGCCCCACGCCGACGCCGTGCGGCGAGTGCCAGTCCTGCCGCGACCTGGCACGCAACGGCCCGGGATCCATCGACGTCATCGAGATCGACGCCGCCTCGCACGGTGGTGTGGACGACGCCCGTGACCTGCGGGAAAAGGCCTTCTTCGGACCCGCGAGCAGCCGATACAAGATCTACATCATCGACGAGGCCCACATGGTCACGTCGGCCGGTTTCAACGCGCTGCTGAAGGTCGTCGAGGAGCCGCCGGAGCACCTCAAGTTCATCTTCGCCACCACCGAGCCCGAGAAGGTCATCGGGACCATCCGGTCGCGGACCCACCACTACCCGTTCCGGCTGGTCCCGCCGGGCACCCTGCGCGAGTACCTCGGCGAGGTCTGCGGACGCGAGGGCATTCCCGTCGAGGACGGGGTGCTTCCGCTCGTCGTGCGTGCCGGCGCGGGCTCCGTGCGTGACTCCATGTCCGTCATGGACCAGCTGCTCGCGGGAGCGGGCGACGCCGGTGTGACCTACGCCATGGCGACCTCGCTGCTCGGTTACACGGAGGGGTCGCTGCTCGACTCGGTGGTCGAGGCGTTCGCCTCGGGTGACGGCGCGGCGGCCTTCGAGGTCGTGGACCGCGTCATCGAGGGGGGCAACGACCCGCGGCGGTTCGTCGCCGATCTGCTGGAGCGGCTGCGCGACCTGGTGATCCTCGCGGCCGTGCCGGACGCCGCCGAGAAGGGGCTCGTCGACGCCCCGGTCGACGTCGTGGAGCGCATGCAGGCCCAGGCCGGTGTCTTCGGCGCCGCCGAGCTGAGCCGCGCCGCCGACCTCGTCAACGAAGGACTGACGGAGATGCGCGGCGCCACCTCGCCCCGCCTCCAGCTGGAACTGATCTGCGCACGTGTGCTGCTGCCCGCCGCGTACGGGGACGAGCGGTCCGTGATGGCCCGGCTGGACCGCGTCGAGCGCGGTGTGAGCCTCTCGGCCGGCGCGGGCGCGCCCGCGATGGGCTACGTGCCCGGACCCGAGGCGCACGGGGCGGCACCGGCCGCCGCCATGGCCGCGGTTCCCCCGGGCGGCGGTCCGGCGGCGGCCCGTGCCGCGGTCCGCGGGGCGGGACCCGCCGGTGCCCCCCAGGGCGCCGCACCGGCCCCCGAGGCCGTCGCGCCCGCGGCTCCCGGGACTCCCGCAGCTCCTGCGGCGAGCGCGCCCCCTGCCGCGCCGACGGCCCCGCCCGCTGCCGCCCCGTCGCAGCCCCCGACCGCCGCGCCCGCCGCGAGTGCCCCCTCGGGTGGTGCCCCCGGCGCCTGGCCCGCCGCCACGGCCGCCGGCAGCGGCCGGCGCCCCGGCGGGTGGCCGACGGCGACCCCCGCGGGCGGCGGGCAGCCTCAGCCG